>JAHDSQ010000040.1 GCA_018432615.1 Clostridia bacterium | reverse complement strand
GGTGAGTAATATGCATTGTACAGCTAAGTATAAACTTAAGTATTCACTAGATGAGATTTTGAGAGAATCCATTCCTTGATTTTCCACTTAATAAGTGGTTAAAAGGACCGCTTTACTGCTTTCTGCAGTGGAATCATATATCTATTAATAATTTTTAATTTCTGCTTGCCAATTAACCATTAATAATAAATAAGGACTGAATATCTCTATAAACAGATATCCTGTCCTTTCTTCTTTACTAACCGCACCTATTGCTACCTCTTTATCTTCTGGCGTAAACGTTCATATCTATCCCGCGTCTCTCACACCACTTTGCAGTAGTACCAAGAATGACGAGAGGAATCTTGCTGCAATCATTGATCTCTTTAATACCGGTTAAAAGCATCATCGCTTTTAATTCATCTTTAATCTCTTCAATTCTTTTTATCAACGCACTTTCGCCTTGGCAAATAAGGATTTTTAGAAAATACCCTGCTACTCCTGCCGCAGAAGCGCCAATGGCGAGTGATTTCATGATATGCTCGGCATTACTTACCCCTCCGGAGGATACAATGGTAAGAGGCAGCTTAAGACTTTGTACCTCCAATAATGAAGCAACGGTTGGGATCCCCCATTCCTTTAAAAACCCTAGCTTTGTTTCAGGGTTACGAGCCGACTCAATACAGGCAAAGTTTGTCCCTCCCCTGCCACTTACATCGACTGCACTCGCGCCCATTTTATACAAGGATTCGGCTGTTTCCCTGGAAACACCAAAACCTACCTCCTTCAACATTACCGGTACAGATACTTTACTGATGGTTTCTTGAATGTTCTCACAAATCCGGCGGAAATCCCTGTCACCCTCAGGCATGATTAATTCTTGGGCTGAATTCAAATGGAGCTGTAACGCATCTGCTTCAATCATCTCCACGGCTTCACAAGCAAAAAGTGGGTCAGCCAGGGCACTGATATTTGCCATTACTAACCCTTGCGGGTTTTCTTTTCTGACAACTTCAAAGGTATGACTGACCTTTTTGTTTAGAATCCCCGCTGTTTGTGACCCAACGGCCATTCCGATCCCAGTCTCCCTTGCCACGCAAGCCAAGGACCTGTTTATGCTTTCTAAGCCTTCGGCGCCACCGGTTAGTGCATTTATTACAAGCGGAAGTTCCAGGCATTTATTGAACAACATACTTCTTGTCTCTATTTCCTGTAAATCGTGCAACGGCAAGGCCTGATGGATTAAGAATACATCTTCCCATCCGGCCGTTTTGTAATCATCTTCAACCTGCAAAGCATAAACAATATGCTCATGCTTCCGTTCCTCTCTTTTTTTACCCATTATCTTCCCACCCCTATCTCGATATTCCCATATACGAAGTATCCATGACCGGTGTAGAAAAACAGCCGGCATCGCCGGCTGTTTGGCACTTTATAGTTCTCCGTTGTTTTCCCGTAATATATCACCTATTGTAACACCTGAATCCTCATTATCCTGATGATCAAGATAAGATTTCATCGCAGCATTTTCCTTATCGGTAGCTACATCTTTCAGGCTCAAGCTAATACGTTTTTTAACCGGATCAATGTCCAGTATCTTGACGTCAACCTCTTGCCCTACTTGAAGAACATCTTCAACCTTGTTGACACGATTAACAGAAAGCTGTGAAATATGAGCCAAACCTTCAACTCCGGGTTCAACCTCAATAAAAGCACCAAAGGAGGCCAATCTTTTTACCTTCCCTGGAACAACCATTTCCGGTGACAACCTCTCTAATGCATTATCCCACGGGCTTTTTAGCAGTTCCTTCAAACTAAGGGAAAGCTTTTTCTTTTCACGGTCAACCTTAATAATCAAAACCTCAATCTCGTCACCTTCATTTAAGACCTCAGAAGGAGTCTCTATCCTTTGCCAACTCATTTCAGAAATGTGCAAAAGACCGTCAATCCCGCCGATATCCACAAAAGCTCCAAAACCAGCCAGACGCCTCACAATACCTTTCCGTGTTTCCCCTTCTTTGATTTCATCCCAGATTTCTTCTGCCTTCTGCTGATATTCCTCTTCCAGAACTACCTTCTGGGAAAGTACGGCTTTTTTCTTCTCTCTATCCAGTTCAAGGACCTTCATTCTCAAATTTTGGCCTACAAACTGACTCAGGTCTTCGACATATTTACGGTCCACTTGAGAGGCAGGCATAAAACCACGTATTCCTACATCAACCAATAACCCACCCTTAACAACTTCAATTACGGACGCTTCAATAATCTCTTTATTTTCAAAAGCCTTCTCAAGCTTGTTCAGTGTTTCCTCCAGCATAGCCATTTTATGGGATAAAATAATGTTTCCTTCTTTGCTTTCCTTTACAATCTCAACACTTATTTCCTGTCCGACAGAAACAAACTCCTGCGGATCAACTCTCCTGTATGATAACTCTCCTGCCGGGATAATACCCTCTGATTTTCCTCCGATATCAACCAACACCTCATCCGACGATACCTTAACAACAGTGCCGTTTACAATCTCACCAGTCTGGAAATTGCGGAAGTCCAATTGTTCCTCAATGTCGGAGATATCCTGCCTTTCTGCTTCGCTGCCTTCTTCTGCTTGCAGTTTTTGTGTTTCGTCCACAGTTTCTTCCTCCACTTGTTCATTTGTCTCTTCTGTTGTGTTGTCTTCTTCTACTGTTTCTTCTTCTCTTACTTCCTCATTTACTTCCTCATTTACTTCCTCAGTCTGTACAGTATTCTCTTTTTGTAGATCGGCATAGTCTTGCATTCTCTCAACAACCTCCTTAATTATCCATGCTGGGGTAGAAGCCCCTGCTGTCATTCCTACCGTATATTTATTCTTAAACCAAACTTGGTCCATTTCCTCCGGCGTTTCAACCAAAAAACTGTTTGGGTTTTTTTCTTTGCATATTTCCCACAATTTATTTGTATTAGAGCTATGTCGTCCCCCTACGATGATCATCACATCAACCTGTCCTGCAAGCTTGGCGGCAGCTTCCTGCCTTTCCTTTGTAGCCTTGCAGATGGTATTAAAAACCTCTACTTCAGGAACTTTCTCTTGCAGGAAAGCGACAATTTCCTCAAACCTTTTCTCCTTCTCAGTAGTCTGAGCAAGTACCGTAACCCTATCTGCCAACTTAGTGTCCTGCAAATCTTTTACTGATGCCACCACTATTGCGGTATTATCGGTCCATTCTTTGATAGCCTTAACTTCAGGATGCTCCTTATTACCGAGAATAATCACCTGTCGTTCTTCCTGAAAAGCCTTCTGCGCAAGAGATTGTGCCCTTGCAACATAAGGACAGGTAGCGTCAATGATACGCCAGTTTTCTTCATTAAGTCTCTTAATAACCTGCGGGCCGACACCATGTGACCTAATAATAACTGTGTCTTCATCCCCATTAGGCTTAGGCAACTCGGCACCGTCGCATGTCCTGATACCTAAAGCTCCCAAACGATTGGTTTCCTGGCGGTTATGTATCAAAGGTCCAAGTGTAACAAGTCTCCCACCACTAGCATTGTTTTCGGCCATATCAATAGCCCTTTTCACACCAAAACAGAATCCCGCATGATCAGCAATAACAATTCGCAAATACCCACCCCACGATGCACATGAACAATATCTAATTATTGAATAATATATATATAAATACAAGCCATTGTATCATAAATAAACGTCATTATGCAAACCAACTCAATAGCTTCATACAATAACTTCTGGGCTTAACATTTTTCTAATCTCTTCTTTTACCTCATCCGTCACTCTTTCAAGTTCTTCGGCTTTTACTTTTGTCTTATATAATTCAGGATAATACATTGGCTGACCTATTTTAACAACTAATTTCCCTCGAACCGTTGCGGGAAAAGTCGTTCTGGTCCCGCTAAGAGCAATGGGGATAATCGGCACACCGGCTTTAATGGCTATTAAGGCTAGCCCTTGTTGAAAGGGCAACAGTTCCTGAGAATCATTCCTTCTTCCTTCAGGAAAAATGCCCAGTAATTCACCTTGTTCCAAATAAGCGAAGGACTTACGCAAAGCGCTCCGGTCAACACTATCCCTTTTAACAGGAAAACACTCTAGATAATTAAATATTTTCCCAATCATAGGGATTTTAAACAGTTCTTCCTTCGCCATAAAATGGACAACTCTGTCAATTGAACACCCCACGGCGGGAGGATCCCAATTGGAAATGTGATTTGCGGTTAAAATCGCCGGGCCGCTGAGCGGTATATTCTCTTTGCCTTCAATCACCCAGGAGTTGAATACTTTTAAATATGCTTTAACAAGAGCACGGACTATCTTATATACTATCATCTTTTTCTCCTCTTTTTTTCCGATATATGCCCATAATAGCCTCCGTTACTTCCGCCCTGCTTAAACCGGTCGTATCGATCACAACAGCATCCGGCGCTGGGCGCAAAGGCCCTACTGCTCTCTTTTTATCTATAAAGTCCCTTTTTTCTATTTCCCTTTTCACCTCTGAAAACTCTCCGGTATACCCCTTATCGACATTCTCACGATACCTTCTTTTCGCCCTTTCCTCAAGTTCAGCAGTAAGAAATATCTTTATTTCAGCATTTGGCAAAACAACCGTCCCGATATCCCGCCCATCCATGACCACATCACGATCGGCTGCAAGCTCTTGCTGCTTTTTCACAAGCGCTTTCCTCACACTTTTGTGTTTGGATACCTCCGAAACACTTTGTGATACACTCGGCTCTCTAATCGCCTCCGTTACGTCCTCCTTATTGCATATCACCTGCTGACTTCCATTGATTATCGGGCCTAATTCTATCTTGGTTTCCTCAGCCAGGATCGAAAGACCTTCGCCATTATCGCTGGACACCCCTTTCTGCAAAGCGGCATATGTAAGTGCCCTATACATGGCCCCTGTATCAATATATAAAAATTCCAGTCTCTGTGCAAGACCTTTTGCGATTGTGCTTTTTCCGGCGCCTGCCGGCCCATCGATAGCTATTTGAATCGGTGCTCATTCCTTTCATCAACCACATCATGTTTGTTAAACTAAAGAATCCCCCGAAATACCTCTCAGGAGATTGTTTGATTCGGAGCACAATTAGGAAATGTCGGGCCGCAGTCTCTTAGCCTCATTTAAATAGACAGGACTAATTTTACTTCCCTCTTGCAAGTAAGCATGAATCAAAACCCTGATACACCTTTCCACGCCATGGGGTACAGCGGTTTCAACCGCACCAAGCAATGCTATGTCAGTCCAGCCCATAATCCTACAAGCCTTAGCAGGAAACTCAGCATTTAAATCGTCTGTGGTCGTGAAAATCATGCTGACAACATTTTCTTGTTTTATTCCGTTCTTTTCGATCATATCCCGTAACATACGTTCTGTTTCCCTCAGTATACTCTCTTTGTCATTTGAGCTTACCGATGTGGCGCCACGGATTCCATATAACCTCATCCCATCTCACTCCCGAATAGGCGATGCCCGGTGACTCAAGCCAATAGCCACCTCATCTAAATGAATTAAACCAATTCCTAAAAACACCGCAACACTGATATGATCATCCTGGCGAGCAATACCAATCTTCCCGCCGACATTTAGCCCCATAGCCTTTGGCATAATCTGCGAAATCGCTTCCCGCGTCGCCCCGGCCACAGCCCCCTCATCGGCATGGTTGTCGGCAATGACCTTTTCTCTTTTTGCCGACACAATCGCCCGCTCAATCATTTTTTTTACAGAGGATACAAACTCACCGCCCACATCGACAGCCGCGGTCTTGATTCCAATCGAAGCATACCTCTTTTTCAACTCGACCTCCTCGTCCCTACTCTCAGACAAGGCCATTTCTATAGCTGCAAAGGCAATCTTTTTTGAACCAAATTTCATCATACACCATCTCCGTCCGTACACCTCAATGGAATTATATTACACCAGGCCTGTTATTTCAACTATTTTATAATAATACCGTCGAAATACAACACTCCTTTGCCATGTACACTACTGTTTATTTGCGGAGTCACTACATTGGGTGACTTTTTGCTGACTATCACCGTTACAGGATTTTCCGGATTGGTGTTTTGGATCGCGGCAATATCGCCCTGCTTCACAGTGACGGTAATTTCGTTTCGCAGAAAGGTACCGGCTTCTCTCCCGTTAATCAAAAGTTTCACACCCGGCATGCTTACACAGTCTAACAGTTTAAAGCTTACCACGGCCCATGGCGCATCAGAGAAACCACCAACTGAAGAAACCGGGTCGGCACTGTTAAGGGGTTCGCCCTCCAGCCATAAGGCGGTATTTATTAAAGGTCCAATTTCCGGATTGATAACAAGTACCGACTGTGCCAATACCAGCACTAACAGAAGCAGCAATATTGAGTAAAGCAATAGTCCATTAATTCTTTTCTTTAAAATGCTTTTATTCCTTAGACGTCTTTCCTTGCGTTTTTCCACGAATATGCCCTTTTTTATCAAAACTATTGTCTTTAGCATATCCAAATTGAGTTTTCGTTAAGCAAGGCAAGCGACAAGCCTTTCTTAACCCTTCTACTTCCAGGCTTGTCAAATGCCGATATTCCCCCGACTTAAGATTCTCTAAAGATAAATTTCCAAATCTCACCCTCTTTAACGAAGATACCTTATGGCCCACCGCCTCAAGCATTCGCCGCACCTGCCTGTTTCTTCCTTCGCTAATGATGATTTCCAAAAGCTCATGCCCCTTCTCAGACTTAAG
This sequence comes from Clostridia bacterium, assembly GCA_018432615.1. Classification (GTDB taxonomy): domain Bacteria; phylum Bacillota; class Peptococcia; order DRI-13; family SM3-B62; genus SM3-B62. Next base: position 68,268 of record JAHDSQ010000040.1, on the reverse strand, counting down.
ACGTCTGACCTTGGCCGGCATAGTAAAAGAACCGTCCAGCATGACACCTTGTTTTAGTGTCTGCAATTCCCGATTTGTGACCATTCCTTCCACCCCAACGATATATACCTTGTCCACTTTAAATTTGGGGTGTGTTAAACGATACGCCATCTCTCCGTCGTTTGTCAATAACAACAGCCCGCTTGTCAGGTAATCCAAGCGACCAACAGGATAGACCCTTTCCTCAAGGTCCTTTACAAAAGAGGATATTACCTGCCTGCCCTGAGGATCGCTTAAAGTGGTAACCACACGCAAGGGCTTATGAAAAAGCAAATATACCATTTTTTCTTCCGGTCTCACGTCTTTACCGTTCACCGTAACCTTATCCCGCAGCGCCTCAACCTTATAACCCATCTCGGTAATGACCATCCCGTTGACGCTGACTAATCCTGCCTTAATAATTTCCTCCGACTTCCGCCTTGAGGCTATCCCTGAACGGGCTAAATACTTTTGTAGTCTTTCCACACAAATCACCTTCTGTTACATAAAAACCCTGTTTACAATATAAACCGAGGCGAAAAACGTTGTCAAGTCTGCCAGCAATCCTACCGCCAAGGAATAACGATACCTGCGCACCCCTACCGAACCAAAATATACCGTTAAAACAAAAAATGTCGTATCAGTGCTGCCCTGCATGGTTGAAGCCAATCTGCCAATAAACGAGTCGGGACCGAAGGCATCAATCAGTTCCGCGGCAATGCCTAAAGCTCCGCCCCCTGAAAACGGCCTCATAATCGCCAGGGGAATAACCTCCGGTGGAATTCCCCATTGCTGTAATACCGACCCGCAAACACCGCTGAGCAGATCCATCATCCCAGTCTGCCGAAAAATTCCTACTGCCACCATCATTGCTACTAAATACGGTATGATTCGTACAGCAATCGCGAAGCCCTCACCCGCACCGCTAACAAAACACTCATATACTTTGACTCCACGCAATATGGCATATAAAGGGACAAACAACAAAAATACCGGCACAGCCCAACGGGATAGATTTTGAATAATTTCTATCATCCGTTAAAGCCTCCGCCGATAAATTTTGCGAAAGATCCCGTCAACTGCTATGGCCATACTCATGCCCACAGCAGTGGCAAATATGGTCGGGCCAACGATTTCCGCCGGGGCGGACGATTCGGCCGAAATCCTGATACCGAGAATCATCGTCGGCATCAAGGTGAGGCAGGCCGTGTTAATTGCCAGGAAAGTACACATCGCCTCGCTTGCCTCTTCCTTGTTCCCGTTCAACTCCTGCAGCTGTCCCATGGCTTTTAGTCCAAAAGGTGTGGCTGCGTTCCCCATCCCTAAGATATTAGCGCTCAAGTTCATCAGTATTGACCCCATGGCTGGGTGTTGCGAAGGAATCGAAGGGAACAACAATCTTGTAAAGGGCCTCAACAAACGTGCTAACCCACGTACCAGACCCGCTTCTTCGGCAATCTTCATGATTCCCAGCCAAAAGCTCATAACACCTGCTAGCATAAGGGCGTACTTAACAGCAGCTTGCGCGGCTTGAAAAGTCGCTTGAGTGACTATCTCTGGGCTATCTTGCACCACCGCCAGCACAACACCTGAGACGATCATTACCACCCAAACAATATTGATCATTATTCTCCTCCGTTAGGCTGTAGCTATATTAAATATTTATGAAAACAACCCAACGGCTAGAACAAATATGTCCGGAATGCAAAATTCTAAAGCAGTAATTCCTTCACGGCCGCGACAATATCGCTGCTATGAGGATAGATGTAGTCTTCCAGGGCAGGACTGAAAGGTGGGATTACGTTTAAACCCGCAACCCTTTTAACCGGGGCATCAAGATAGTCAAACAACTCTTCGGAAATCTGCGCGGCAATTTCTCCGCCATACCCTCCTCTTTTCACAGCCTCATGAACAACAACTGCCCGATGTGTCTTGATAACCGAATTACTGATCGTCTCAAAATCAAGAGGCACCAGGGATCTGAGGTCGACCACCTCTGCGTTTATTCCCTCTTTTGCCAACTGATCGGCAGCATCAAGGGCAGACAACACCTGTCTAGACCAGGCTATTATTGTCACATCTTCTCCTGCCCGCTTGACATCGGCCTTACCTAATTCAATCAGATACTCCTCTTCCGGAACCTCGCCCTTCCCGGCATACAATAATTTATGCTCAACACACACCACCGGATCATCATCTCTGATGGCTGACTTAAGCAAACCCTTGGCATCATAAGGAGTGGAAGGCGCTATTACCTTCAATCCCGGAATATGGGTGAAGATTGCCTCCAGACTCTGTGAATGCTGTCCGGCATTTCTCCGTCCCGCTCCTCCCGGAGCCCTAATCACTACCGGTATCGTAAGCTGCCCGCCTGTCATATAGCGCATCTTGGCAGCCTGATTTGCTATCGCATCATAACAAACTGTTGTAAAGTCCACATACATGATCTCCACTACCGGCCTTAAGCCCCTCATCGCAGCACCGACAGCAATTGAAGTAAAACCATTCTCCGATATCGGGGTATCAATAACACGGTCGGCACCGAATTCCTCCATAAATCCCCTTGTTATCCCGAAGACACTGCCCATCACTCCCATATCCTCACCCATAACAATAACAGCTTCATTTCGAAGCATTTCTTCCCGCAAGGCTTCGCTGATTGCCTTACTGTACGTAAGTTGTCTCATCTGGCCACACCCCTCTCGTTGTCACTTGCATAAACGTCGGTCATAACCTCTTTCCTTTCAGGATAAGGTGAATTCTGGGCAAATAAAACGGCAGCTTCCATCTCCTCTTTTACCTCTTTATCGATTCCTGCCAATTCTTCTTCCGTGGTAAAACCTGCCTCTATTATCTCCTTACGCAACCGCTCTATAGCGTCGCGATTTTTCCATTCCATGACCTCCTCTTTTGTCCTGTACATCTGGGGTTCACCTTCATAATGTCCATGGTACCGATAAGTCTTAGCCTCGATCAAGGTCGGACCTTGCCCCGCTCTGGCTCTTTCTACCGCCTTCTTGACCGTCTCGTGCACAGCCAATACATCGCACCCGTCTGTAATCACGCCGGGAATACCGTAGCCTTTGGCCCGTTCTGCAATGTCCTTTATCTTAGTCACCCTTTCAATATTCACAGAAACGGCGTATTTATTATTTTCACATAAAAAGACGACGGGCAGATCCCAGGCTGAAGCCATATTTAAAGCTTCATGGAATTCACCCGTATTGCTCGCTCCGTCACCAAAAAACACCAAAGTGACCTCCATAGTCTTTAAAATCTTGGAGGCTAAAGCCGAACCAACTCCTATCGGGATGCCGGCCCCAACTATCCCGTTAGCGCCGAGTATACCGATACCTACATTTGCAATATGCATCGACCCTCCCTTGCCGCGGCAATAACCGGTCTCTCTCCCAAAAAGTTCAGCCATCATCATCCTGGAATCGCCGCCTTTGGCCAGGCACTGCCCATGCCCGCGGTGAGTAGCTATTATAAAATCACTCGGGTTTAAGGCCAGACAACCACCTACCGCAGTGGCCTCCTGACCTATACAAGTATGGATATTACCGGCGATCATAGCCTTAGTGAAAAGTTCTGAAGCCTTTGTATCAAATTCCCTGACCCTTTTCATTTCCCGATAGAACCTTAACAGGGTCTTTCGGTCATACTTTTTTTTTATAACCATTCTATACCATCCTCCTATACTTAATACTTATCCACTTCGGTAATAACAATATCCATTTCTGTCAAAGCAATATTGCCTTCCGGCTGCATGTGTCCATCCCATACCATCTTTTCACCGACCGAAAAGCTTCCCCGAAGAAATACATGGTATTCACCATCGTTCTTTCTTACAACAAATCCCCTCTCTCCGGAAAACAGTACTGTTTCACCTGTATCAGGGAAACTATTTTCCTCAAATAAATACTCCCCCATCTGCGCAATTACCGGATAAAAAAACGACGCTTCCTTTAGGGAAACCACTCCACAGCTAATATATGCACATTGTACGTTGTACTGTCTGCATACATCCTTAATACCCTGAAATACATTAACACCAGGCAGTAGCCTGCCGCTAATGACACGTACACCTTTACTGGCTACACACCTGAAATCGGGATTGTTTGTCAAACCTGATACCCCCTCAACTTGTGATTATTATATTTACCAAATACATCTCTTTATTATGATTAATGTCAACTGTTTTATTTTTAAATCTATTCTACTTTTTTGCGAAATGTCCTTCAGTTATTGTAGACTTCCGGTGTAAAAAAAAAATGCCGTTTAAACGGCATTCGTAAAAACGGCATTTTTCCCTCCATGCAGCAATTCCCTCACGGTTGCGACAATATTCCCGGTCTGGGGAATAATTTTATCCTCCAGGGCGGGACTAAAAGGTATTACCACATTTGAACCGGCAACTCTTTTTACCGGGGCATCAAGGTAATCAAATAATTCATCTGAAATTTGCGCAGCGATTTCTCCGCCGTATCCTCCTCTTTTCACAGCCTCATGAACGATAACTGCCCGACGGGTCTTGATAATCGAATTCCTGATTGTATCAAAATCAAGAGGAACCAACGACCTGATATCTACTACTTCTGCGCTGATGCCTTCTTCTGCCAGCTGCGCGGCAGCGTCCAGGGCATGAATAACCTCTTGTGACCAGGCTATTATTGTCACATCATTTCCCGCCCTCTTGATATCGGCTTTACCCAACTCTATCAAATACTCTTCTTCCGGAACATCGCATTTTGCGTCATAAAAATACAGCGATTTATGCTCAATAAATACCACCGGATCGTTATCTCTGATGGCCGACTTCAGCAGACCTTTAACATCATAGGGAGTAGCGGGCGCTACCACCTTCAACCCCGGAATGTGCGTAAAAATAGCCTCCAGACTTTGTGAATGTTGTCCGGCACTCCTCCGTCCCGCTCCTGCCGGAGTCCTAATAACCATCGGCACCGAAAGAGTCCCTCCTGACATATAGCTAACTTTGGCAGCCTGATTGGCTATTGCGTCGTAACCGGCCATAGCGAAATCCACGTACATTATCTCCACCACCGGCCTTAAGCCCCGCATTGCCGCACCGATAGCAACTGAAGTAAAACCATTTTCCGAAATGGGAGTATCGATAACACGGTTTTCGCCGAACTCCTTCATAAATCCTACGGTTAGTCCGAATACACTGCCCATTACACCCATGTCTTCGCCCATAATGATCATTTTTTCATCCCGACGCATTTCTTCCCGCAAAGCCTCAGTTATTGCTTTGCTGTAATTAATCTGTCTCATCTGGCCACACTCCTTTCATTGTCGTTGGAATAAACATACATCAAGGCCTCATTTTCTGTCGGCCAGGGCGAATTCTTGGCAAATAAAGCAGCTTCCTCCATCTCTTCTTTTACTTCCCTGTCAATATCTGCCAGATCTTCGGCGGAGGCAAAGCCTGCCTCAATTATTTCTTTGTACAACCGCTTGATGGCATCGCGTTTTTTCCACTCCGACATTTCTTCTTCTGTCCTGTATACCTGCGGTTCACCTTCAAAATGACCATGATACCGGTAAGTCTTGGCTTCGATTAATGTGGGCCCTTGTCCCTCTCTGGCCCGTTCTACCGCCTTCTTGGTCGTCTCATATACTGCCAACACATCACACCCGTCGACAACTACTCCTGGGATACCGTACGCCTTTGCTCTTTCTGCAATATCTTTTACCTTGATTACCCTTTCAATATCAACAGAAACAGCATATTTATTATTTTCACAGAAAAAGACAACGGGCAAGTTCCAGGCTGAAGCCATGTTTAAAGCTTCATGAAACTCACCCGTATTGCTTGCGCCATCACCAAAAAACGCCAGAGTAATTTCCGTCGTCTTCAGGATGTTCGTAGCTAAAGCCGAACCTACTGCAATTGGTATACCTGCACCAACTATCCCGTTAGCACCGAGAATACCAACATCAATACTGGCAATGTGCATGGATCCCCCTCTTCCTCGGCAATATCCGGTTTCTCTTCCAAACAGCTCGGCCATCATTATCCCGGGATCACCGCCCTTTGCCAGGCACTGACCATGTCCGCGGTGAGTACAGATAATTAAATCACTCTTTTCCAATGCCTGACAGCCGCCAACCGCAGTAGCCTCTTGCCCAATGCAGGTATGGATATTATACTCTATCATACCCTGAGCGAAGAGTTCGCAAGCCTTTTCTTCAAATTCCCTGACCCTTTTCATTTCCCGATAGAACTTTATTAAGGTCTCTCGGTCATACTTTCTTATAACCATTTTAGATCAACCTCCCACCCTTGATTGTCCACTTAGGTAAAACATAGCCCGGAACCGTTACATATATAGTTATTTCACCTCCCTTTTTATTGCATATATTGCTTTTTGTATCCACATACAGCGATATATGACAAATGTACTTTCCTAATTCTGCATTATTTTCAATTATCCTTCTATATTTTTTAACTTTTTGCATATTTTTCTGCTAATGGTTCTAGCCCTCCTGCTGTTTATGTTTTATTTGTGTTATATTTTTCCATCCATTTTCATATCATTGTTATCATTGGTTTGTCTTTCACCCGGAAGCGCAATGAGGTACACAAATAATCCAAAGCTTGTAAATCCAAGTTTGGAAAGGAGGATATATATGCCGGAAAAAAAAGTTTCCAAGTTTGATTCCCAATTGGTTACTGATTTAAACATAGTTTTATCAAAGCAGCAAATCGATGCTATCGTCAAAGAACTCATGAAAACCATTGAACTTAATCCCGGCGGTCAAGTTTCTTTAGCCGGAGACTATTGCTGCGTAGATACCTCAATCGGCTCGTCAGTAGCAGGACCATTTAGCAGCGTCGGTTCATCCGTCAGCTATGACCCCGGTATCCAATCAACTGCAAGGACCGGTATTCGGGAAAAATTATCAGCCGAAAATTTGAAAGTTAACGTGATGCTTCCTGAGAAATTTAAAATAAAGTAGTACCAATAAAAAGAGGGTTACGCCTTCCGGGTGAAAGGGCAACCTCTACCATTTTCTAAGAAAGGTAAAATTTTTATGAAAAACAGCATGTTTAACCATGCCATACCTTGGCAAAAGAATAAAACTCTATTGGTAAATACCTTTTCAGGCGCTATTGATGTGATTCCTTCACACTTCGAATATTACCTCACTAAGGCAACCCAACTTCAAAAGAATAAAATAACGGATTTTCTCTTTGCAAGACGTTACCTACTGGAAAAAGAGATCGATGAACCTCTGATTCTCGAAAGCCTCTATCGCGAACTCCTTGCCCGCCAGAGAAAAAATTCCCCCTTAAAGAGCGTCCTCATTACTACCTTCGACTGTAATTTGAAGTGTTCTTACTGCTGGCAGCAGCACAATACCCGCTCTCTGAAATCATCCACCCTCTCCGTTGAAATGGTCGATGCGGCCTTTAAGTCTATTGGTAAATTACATAATCTTTTAAAAGAGAAAAGCACTGACCCTCCTGTTATTCAAATATTTGGCGGTGAACCTTTGCTGACAAAAAACAAAGAACTGGTCGAGCATGTTCTTAAAAAATGCCGTGAATACTCTTATGGCTCGCAAGTAACAACAAATGGCGTTAATCTGGAGATATTTCAAGAAATGCTTCTCGAATATCAGGTTGATGAAATACAAGTAACAGTGGACGGAACGGAAGAAGCACATAACAGGCGACGAATAGGCAGCAATTACAAAAGTATTATGAATTCAATCGCAAACATTCTCAGTTATCAAGCTGCCTTCTTGAAACTCAGGGTCAATGTTGACCTTTCCAATGTAAACACCCTCCGGGATCTGGCTGATGAAATAATTGACCGCAGATGGTATACAAATAGGAAGTTTTACGCCTATCTTGCTCCCCTAAGGGATTCTTCCTTTGCGTCAACCGACCTCATTACCCAGCGACCCAAACTACTTACAAAAGTGTTGGAGTTAAAAAGACTCTATCCCCAAATCGAACTCTTCGACATGAAGGGCTGGGACGGTTATCAACCTGTTAGGGTTTTAGAAAACACCGGACGCTTCCCATACCCCAAGGCCAATATCTGTGATGTAAACCTAAATCAGTTTGTCTTCGCTCCCGACGGCAAAATACGCCTCTGCGCAGAAGAAGCTCACAGTGAGCGAGGTATTATTGGCGAATTCTATCCTGAATTCTCTTTTGATTATACCTCCTTCCAAAGACTGTATGACCACTCTCCTTTGGATATTGAAAAATGCAAGGAATGTACTCTTCTTCCCGTCTGTGGAGGCGGCTGCATGCTGATGGAAAAAGAAAGAAACTTTCGGAATCACTATTGTCAAGCCGTCAAGGATTGTTTCGAATACGCCTTGACAGCTTATCTGGAAAGTAGGGAAGAAAATTGCGCATCGCTTTAATCAATCCACCCCTGGCGGAACGTTACGTTAACAGCATTGATGAACCTTTAGGGATTCTTTATCTTGCGGCTTCTTTGCAGAATAACCACGAGGTATATTTGATTGACAGCTTTAATAACCTACTCTCCACAGAAGAAACCATAAAAATTATCAAGGAGCTTGACGTCGAAGTCCTTGGCGTCAGCTTAATTTTCACCGGCGCCTACCAAACCTCCCTGGAAATCATTAAAACCCTCAAACAAATTAAGCCCTCTATTACCAGCATAATTGGGGGGAACACCGCCACATTCCTTGCCGACGAATTGGCGGGTATCCCTTTTATAGACTATGTAGTACGAGGTGAAAGCGACATTTCCTTCCCACGTCTCATCAACGCCATAAGCACCGATAGGGAAACAACCAACATTTCAGGTATCTCTTTTTACAAAGACGGTACCATCATCCATAATCCTGCCGCACCCCTTGTCGAAGACTTAGATTCTCTTCCCTATCCGGCCCGTGAACTCTTACCCCTGAAAAATAAATACCCTCGAGCAATACTGAGCTCCAGAGGTTGTGCTTACGGCTGTATTTACTGTTCCTCCTCCGCCTTTTGGCAAAAAACCTTTCGTATCAGGAGTATTGACAATATTATCAACGAAATCAAATTACTGAATGAACAGGAAGAATTGCAGTACTTTTCCTTTGCCGACGACTGCCTAACCCTGATTCCGGACAGAGCACGTGAAATAGCGGCAAGGATTCTCGCCCTGAATCTCGACTGTACCTGGGGTTGTACGGGAAGAATCGAAACTATGTCGGAAGGTCTGATCAAAGACTTGGCTGACTCCGGCTGTAAAGGAATTTTTTTCGGTGTTGAATCCGGAAGCAACCGTGTACTGAAAATGCTCAAACGACGCTATTCCCCCGCTGACGTCTATACGCTGTACAGGCTGTGCCTCAAGCACGGCATAACACCCTATTTTTCTTATATTATTGGACTCCCTTTTGAAGAAAAAGAGGATTTAGACCAAACATTCGACCTTATTCAAAAACTGCAAGGGGTTGAAAATGGGATACACATCCTGACCCCTTTGCCCGGAACTCCAATTTTCAAGGAAGCGGACAAATACGGAATAAAAATGGCATCTTGCGATATTACGAATCTAGACATCAATGGTAAACCTCTGATAACAACCAAGCATCTTACCGCCGCAGACATTAATGATGCCTATCGAAAAGCGGTCGGTTACAGTTTAAAAGCCTTAAGAAAAAGAGGTGTACAATGATCAAACTCGATTCCATCACTTTATTTCTTTCCTGGAAGTGTAATTTCAGTTGTGCTCACTGCGGCTTTCAGTGCAATCCCGCAAGAAAAGAAAAAATGAGTTTTCAGGAGGCCAAAAGACATATTGACACGGTAACGGAAAACCAAGACTTGAAAATGCTCGCTTTTTCCGGAGGCGAACCCTTCCTTTATTATAACGAGGTTAAAGAACTGATGTCTTATGCTCGGCAAAAAAAACTGGTTGGAGGTATCGTCAGCAACTGTTTCTGGGCAGTCGATTATAATACCGCCTATGAAACACTGCAGGAACTGAAAAACCTCGGCTTAAGAGAAATAATAACAAGCTTCGATGATTTCCATTCCGAATACGTCTCGGCTCAAAACATCTCATATGTCATCAAAGCAGCCTCTCAATTAGGCATTAAGACAGGTCTGAATATCCTGGCGACAAAAAAGAGCCGAATTCGCAAAAGCAATGCGTCAAGTATCTTAGGTCTGGATTTGAAGGATTTGGCATGTGCACAAAAATTGTGGGTCAGAGAATCAAGCCCCCTAATCGTAGGCCGAGCTAAGGAAAGTTTAAATAAAGAAGAGTTTTCACCAAGAAATCTTATCACCTACGGAGGAAAAGAATTACTCTACAACCCCTGTCCTTATGTGATCAGAAACAGCATTATTACACCGGAAGGCGCCTTCTATGCTTGCTGCGGCTTCGGCGATGCGACCAGTCTGGGCCCATCATCCCTTACCTATGGCGGAAATATGGAAAAATCAAGCTTCCCGGAACTTTTCACAGGGGTTTCACACAATCTCATGCTAAACATTATCTGTTTGTACGGCCCTTATCTGCTGGTTAAACTGGCCAAAGATTTACACCCGGATTTGGTCATCAAAGAGCGCTATGTTAGCAATTGTGAGGTTTGCGGGGAAATTGCAACCAACAAAGAACTTTATAATGCCGTCGGCGAAGTTTTAAACAGAATAGCACTGCAAAGTAAGGGGGTAAAATAATTGAAAACAAAATCTGATTTAAACCTTGTTCTCACCTACGCTTGTGACTTTTCATGCAAACATTGCATCTGTAACGCCGGTCCTTTTAGAAAGGAAGTGATGTCTTACGAAAAAGCAGTAAACTATCTCGATACGGCAGTATCTGTCTTAGACTTGGCAAGCGTCGGTTATACCGGCGGAGAACCCTTCATGGTCTATCCCCTGCTGAAGGATCTCATGAATTACGCTTACCGTAAATACGGTCTGTCTGCCGGTGTTGTAACCAACTGTGGCTGGTGCAAAAGCCCGCAAACAGCCGCACAAAGAATAGAAGAGTTGATAGAGTGCGGCTTAAGAAGCATCGTGGTCAGTCTCGATAGCTTCCATCTCGAATTTGTAAGTCTCGAGTCAATCAAAAATGTTGTCGACGCGGCCTTAAAATATAACCTTCAGATCACCGTAAACACCGTCGTCACCAGAAACGTTCAAATATCAAAACGTGATGCCAAAAATCTCCTTAGCATCAACGATGATTTTATTGAAAGCGGGCGGATCGAATTCAAGGAATTTGGTCCCCTACGAATCGGCCGGGCTAAAAGGTTCCTTAGTCCGGATGAATACATTGATACTACAGATGAAACGCACTTTAACGGCAATTGCCCCTATATTATCAACACTCCTGCCATCGCACCCGACGGTAATGTTTATTCCTGCTGTTGCTTCGGCGACGCCGCAAAAGAGCCCGAACAACTGGTCGGTTACTGCGGTAATTCTAATATGACCCCCCTTCGCGACATCCTGGTTGCTATGGACAACAATCTCCTCTTTAATATTCTAAAAACAAGCGGGCCATACGCTATACTTAAAAATCTTCAAAATAATAATCCTAACCTGACAACAAGAGGACGCTATTTAACTAATTGCGACATCTGTGTGGAACTCTATCATAATCAAGAAGTGAAAAAAGCTTTGCAGTCCTTCCTTAAATCCCTAAGTTCCAAAGACCGCAAGGAGGTTAAAACATGCTCGAAATAGAAGGTTTAAGCCTCATCATTACTGATAAATGCAATGCCCGTTGCCGTCATTGCGGTTTTTCTGCCGGTCCCGACAAAAATAAGGTAATAACCATGAAAATGGCCCGTAAATGTATTACTGAACTCGCTCTCTTGGAGAGTGCGAAATTAATCTCTTATACGGGTGGAGAACCCTTCCTCTTTTTCGATCTTCTAAAAGAAATCATCTCATTCTCAAACTCCTTAGGTTTTTACGGTGAGGTCGTCACAAACAGCTTCTGGGCAGAAAACCTTACCCTGGCCAAGGAAAAACTCATTTCCCTCAAGAAATTGGGAGTCGTAAACTTTGTTACCAGTCTGGATGATTATCACATAGAATTCATCAAACCGGAATACATAAAAAATGCCGTTCTAACGGCATGTGATTTGGGGTATCATGTTACTGTCAAAACCATAGAGACACCCGGGGCGTTATTCTCTTACACGGCTGTCGAATCCTTTCTCGAGGCTGACAAAAACAAGATTAAAATCATCAACCAGTCACCAGTAACAGCGGGACGTGCCAAAGGACAACCACCCGCCCCAAATAGCGCTCATCCTGAGCAATCCGGCGGCAAGTGCCGTACAGTCATCCGTTTCCCGGCTGTGGACCCAAATGGCAATGTCTTCCCTTGCTGCGGCTTTGGGGACCAAAGGATAATACTAGGCAACGTCAATCAGACACCTTTAAATATCATCCTCCAAGAAATGCGACACAACCTGTTCCTTAATCTTCTCGCCAACGCGGGACCTAAAGCCCTTCTCAACTCCGCACAACAATATTTCCCCCAAATACCCTGCAATCATTTTTCGAATACCTGTGAAGCTTGCAATTATATCCTGCAGGATGCTGAAGCCTCACTAGCAGTGAAACGTTTTTTAGAAAATCTGCTATAAAATCGGAACCGGAAAACTCTCCTTTTCTAAGAGGTAAACGCTTGCGGTAACCGCGACCAGATCAGCTGAGCCACCCGGGCTGATATTCTCTCTGACAAATTCCTCATCCAGCTTTTTGATTGTCTCCAGTCCTTCCTTCGTGAAAACACTGCCTTTCTCCAAAACCTCTTTTGCCTTTTCTTTAACCATTATCAAGGTTTCTTGGTCTTTCCTCCAGAGAATAGTTGTATCATCAACAGATGTCATCAGCGCAAGCAACGTATGCACCAAACAATCGTTCAGTTGTGAACAGTTTTGCAAAGCCTCCTTAAACGCAGGCAAACCAACCTTCGCTACCGACGGTAACCCTGCCTCAACTTCTCCCCTGATGCCTGTTGCTCCGTACTTTTTATATAACAGTTCTCCGGCTGTAAGCTTCCTATTTACACCCTCAGTAAGCTGTTCCAATTCCCTGTCAACGATTCCGCGGGTCATTTCCGCCGTTTTTCGGAACAGCTCCTCGGCTTTCAGATCTTCTTTCTCCCGGGAAAGGTAGCCCGCCACCCCGCATAAAAGACCGGCGGCAAACAGTATCCCCCTCTGAGTATTAACACCTCCGGTTGCCTTCAGCAACTCCTTTTCGTATAGTACTCCTATTCTCCTGATTCCGGGAAGCAAATCTTCTATTGCTCCCTTATGGTTTCTTCCGGCTTGCGCACAAAGAAAAAAGGCGGGACTGATGGCCGCAGAGCTTACCATAAAAGTTAAGATATCCATATCCCGATGTGAACCGCTGGAAATCGAACTTACCAGACCCGGTTTAGGATGCGAACTGACCTCTAATAGCACACCCTTTAAAAAAGCTGTGCCTATCTTCCAGGCCTTCGGCTCTATCTGCGAAACTGCATTTTCAAATTCTTTACCACAATTCATCCTCTTCACCCCTTACCATCATACCCCAACAGGACTTTTAAGAAAACAAATAATTAAAGGCCATAGCCCGAAAGCTACGGCCTTTAATTATTTTAACTTATTATCCTAAAATTGCTTTTGTGATTAAGAACAATACGGAGGGGCATAACAGACAACCGAGTCCCGTATAGAAAGTTGCTGTCATTGCTCCGTAAGGAACCAATCTGGCATCTGTAGCTGCCAAACCGGCAGCCGTTCCGCTTGTTGTTCCCATCAGACCGCCATAAACCATGGCGCTCTTGGGATTATTGAGTCCAACAGGCTTTGCGACAAAGGGAGTCAGAATCATAACCAGTATTGACTTAACAACACCGGCTGCGATACTTAATGCTACGACTTCTGAACTTGCTCCCACTGCAGCGCCCGTAACAGGTCCGACAATAAAGGTTACCGCACCTGCTCCAATCGTGGCAGCACTGGCAGCATCACTGTAACCGAACATAATAGCTATAATTACCCCAACAATGTAAGCAGAAATAACACCGACGAACAAGGAGATAATGCCGGCAGCCCCTGCCTTTTTGATTTCCGACATTCTTGCACCGAAGGCTGTGGAGATGATGCAGTAATCCCTCAACATCGAACCACCCATGACACTAATTCCGGAAAATAGCGGAATATTTGCTATCCCTCCTTTTCCCGTTCCTGAAACCACACCGCCGATATACGCCAAGATCAAACCGATAATTATTGCAATGGCTGAACCGGCAATCCTCTTATTAGTGAGTTTTGATACCAATCCCGAGATGTACATTACCACACCGACAATCAAAAATGCCATAACAAGACCGTACTTAGTAAATGGCGTAATAATCATATCCATCATCTAGCTACGCCTCCTTCTTTTCTAGTTCAGGAAGTGGTTCACCGGGTTCACCGATCTTACTGATCATCGGAATAAACGCGAATGCCACAGCAACAGCTATCACACCGGCTAGAATAGCCATCGGTCCACCAGATAATGCCGAAACAACATTTTGAGATGCAGTCATGGCCACCACGACTGGGATGTACATCATGCTCCAGAATTGAATCCCTGCCTGGGCCTTTCCTGACAACATATCCCTTTCCAGCAGATAATCCGAAAGCAGGATTAAAATCAGCATAGCAATACCGACGCCACCGACGTTTGAGTTGACTCCGGTGAGTTTGCCTAAAATGTCGCCTATCAGGACACCCACATACATACAACCGGACAATAATAGTAATCCATAAATTACCATTTAATCATGGCACCTCCTCTTATTTTGGGGTATTTCTTTGTCAGAAATATCTCTTTTTTCCATGGCGAGTAGTATCAGTATGATGAAATCCTAATACTACTCGTTTCAAATCGATTACTCGATTACCATAATAACACTGCCCGGATTAACACGATCGCCGGCGTTACCCTTGATTTCTTTGACAACACCGTCCACTGGAGACGGAACCGGCTGCTTCATTTTCATGGCCTCCAAAACCACAACAATGTCATTGGCTTTAACGCTATCACCTACAGCAACCTTTAATTCCACAATTTTACCTGGGACACGGGATTTAACCTCCATTCATTTTCACCTCCCTTCGTTAAACAATTATCTATCCTCAATAATTTCTAAGGATGACCACAGTTCTCGTTTGGGTATCAGCTTCACCTCGTCAATGCTTTTACCCAAGACATCATCTGTCTGCATAAACAGTTCAACTGCTTTTATGCCATAACCATTAAGTACATCAAGTTCAAGATCAAGCTTACAGCCTTCTTCATTTGCTATATTCTGTGACTTCACTAAGAAGTCATTAATTTTTTCAACGGGTGCTGAATCCATGAGCAGATCAAGATCAGAATGATCGTGGGTATAAGGCAGTTCTGTCGCTAATTCTAACGCGGCCGAACCCCATACTCCAAGCTTGATTCCCATTTCTGCGGCTAATATGGCCACCCTCCGCAAAGCCCGCAGGCACTTCGTTCTCACCATAATGCCGGGGTTTTCCGCAGTTCTGCCTATAGCAGCCTTAAGCAGCTCATAGGGAGTAATTACCTTAAGTATCTCCTTTTCCGGAACATGGGCTGCAACCCTTGTCCGCCTCATCTCGTGTAACCAAGGAGAGGCAAAACCTACCGGGACAACCCCCAAAGCGGCATTGTCTTCGTCGCGCCGCATAATACCGGGAATTTTTTTACCATTATAACCCTCAACAATCAGACTTTTAATTTCGTTTTCATCCCGACTTTCAACTTTCCGGTCAAGGTTTTCATACGCCCAAGCGCGTCCTTTATCGGTAATCTCAACCAAATAATGTCTTTTTATTTCCATATGCTACCTTCTCTTGATCCAGGTCGGATCTGATTTACTCCCTTGCTGGTAACCAATCTGCGCCTCAATCATCTTGTCAAAGAGCCTGGTTTTTTCAGGACCTTCAATAATTATCGGTTCATCAGTCTCTTGCTTACCAATACCGACCCGGTATTCCAAAACAGTATTCTCAGCAGAAAGCTGAACCTCCGGATCAACCTTAACAACCCTGCTCTTTAAACGCAAAATTGTCCTGGCCACTCTGCCTATTGTTTCGGCAGATGATAGCTTAGTAGCTTTCACTATCACTTCATATTCCGGGTGTGTCCGTTTACGACGATATGTAATAATCTTGCCTTCACTGTTACACACGTGTCCGCTTTCCGATACCGCAAAGGTGTCACCCATGGGCAGCCCGCCGACAACAACTTCATAAAGATTGATTCCTTTAGAGGGAGATTTGATTAAACTCAAATCGTCCCTCACAGGTATCCCGTCAATCGTCAACCAACCGAACTCTTGACAACCGTATAAATCATGAACTCTCGAGGAAACGATGCTCTCTGCAACATCCAAGAGATCCAAGTCCAAAGGTGTACCGGCTACAATCAAGGCTTTGCCTTTCGGCAAATATTCGGCTATGCCCATATTCTTCGCATCCTCCAAGGCAACTCTTAAAAAGGAGGATTCACCTAATACAGCATCAGGATCCATTTCGTAGAACTGACTTAAAAAGGAATCCCTACTGGAACGTCTCAGAAATTGCCATTCAATCTCTAGTTCGTCAAGAGCCCGCTTTGTAAACACATTTACTAACGGCGGGTACGTGAAAAGAATCTTGCCACCCCTCTTAATCCCTGCTATTTCCAGTGCTTTGTGGGAAGCCTTTACCTTGTCATCCATTTCCGTATGGGTAACTCCGACAATATTTTGAAAAGCCGAAGAACCCGTCGTAAATGTCAGATAAGCCAAGTTCAAAGGAGAATGGACTTCTTCAATGACGTGTGCTGCAGTCGGGCCGTTGATCCCTTTATCCTGCAGGGTTCTTCTTGGCATGTCCTCTATTACCGGAGCAGTGCCGAATTCTTCTACCATTGTTTTTAACTCATCAAAGAAGTCCTTCATCTTCCTCACTCCTAAGCGTTTAGATATTTATCGGCTACGGCGTTGTATTCCTCGGTCATTTTTTCTATGATTTTTTTACGTACAACTCTGCCTCCACGCTCATCGCCTAATGCACCGCGACCCCAAGGTCCTAACTTTTCTGCCTGTCCGGCTTTCTTAGCTTCGCGAACTTCCGCAATATGCTTCTTAATGATGGCTTTCATATCCTCTACCTTGTTAACTATCTCTTCTACTCCGCCCAGTTTGTGGAAGAAGTCGACACCGGCAGCAAAGACAGGATTGTCTTTCGACAATTCTTCTAAGCGTTCAATGTCAATCTTGGTGATTCTGGCAATACTGGTCAGAGGCATGACGTGAATCATTGTGCCAAAAGTCTTATCCAGCGCCAAGATTTGGTCTGCCTGCAGACCATGGCAGAGGAATGCGCCACTGATGGCTCTTCCTATTACCATCGCAACAATAGGATGTCCCAGCTTTCTGGCTTCGGCTAAGGCGAGCTGATAACCACCGGTAGCCTTGTTCATTCCGAATATCTCTTCAGTTTTCCCAGGGCCATTACCAGGGGTATCAACAATCAAAACCAGAGGTCTTTTTTGTTCAAGAGGCTTATCCTTATCAGCTTCCATCGTATTATATACGGCTAAAGCCATCTTATAAGCTTCTTCCATCCCAATTACGCCGAAGTAAACAACATTAAACCTCGGGTTAATTGCTTGTGCATCATTGGCTATGAACGTTGCCTTTTCTCCGTCCAAAAGCCCTGTGCCTACAACTGCTCCCGGCCCTATTTCAGAGTCTATTTGAATATCGTCAATCAAGTTTTCCTTAATAGAATCAGCATCAAAAATCATTTCCAATGCGTCCCGGCCTCTACCAATCATACCTTGTTCGTAATCCATTAATTTATACCTCCTTTACCCTAGTTTTCTTTCCCTGCGCTTTGCGACCTTCAAAAATTCTTCAGGTCCCATATCAACGAGTTTCGCAGGGTCTTCATTTCCATAGTATTTCCAAACATCCATGGAATCCTTAGCCCCTAACTCCACAGCCAGCTTCACTAACTCTAGCTGTTCTTCGACTAATTCCTTGGAACCGATCCTACGGAATTTCTCGATTTCAGCAAAAGGCAGTTTCATAACTTCCTGTAATTGCTGGTAGAATCCACCCACAGTGTCCTTTACCAGGAAATTGGCATCCTGCATGATGTATTTATGCTTGCCGCCGGTTGTCCTGAATACCAGTGCCTTATTCGAAGCATCAAACTCATCCTTGCCCATTTCCTGCTCAATAACCTCGGGGCCTGTCAATCCTAAACGTCCCTGTTCGCTCATTATTACCACATCAGTTGCGGCACCGACAAAACCCATACCGCCGAAACAACCAACCTTGCTCCCTATTACCGCTATAATGGGAATCTTGCCACGGGCATCCTGAATCTGATCCATTACTTCCGCGTGGGCCAACAAACCTGCGTTTGACTCATGCAGCCTAACTCCACCTGTTTCAAAGGAAATAACTACTGCTGGGAGCCTTTCTTCGTATGAATCAGGATACTTCTCCTTAACATCCTCATATGCTTTCAAAGCCAACTTAATCGCCTGTACCATTTTTGCTCCATGTACCTCACCAACTGCGCCGCCGATGAAGCGTCCTTCCTGGGAGACTACGAAAACAGGCCTTTTTCCGATAAGCCCTATTCCGGTAACAACACCGTCATCGTACCCAATCGCCTCACCAAGTACCGGCAAGTGAGGGCTTGGCATCCTATCCCTTGGAGAGACAAATTCAGTGAAAGTTCCTTTGTCAACAAGGCCAAAAGCCCTTTCTCTGGCATTTGTTTCAGTAAATTTTGCTTTTTGCAGTTCATCCCAACTAAGCATTATTTCTACTCCCCTCCTTTTTCTTTCTTATTAGCTTCTGCCAACGCCTGGCGAAGCCTCATGGAAACAACCACAGGAGTCGCATTGTTATCATTTATTTCAATCAACAAATCTCCCAGGTTATTACCCTTCACAAACTTAGTAACTACCATTTCCCAGACCTTGTCAAAACCTGTAACCGGAGTTACAACCTTTACTTCAGTACCACCGCCGAAATCCTTCTTCTCCATCAGGACTTCCAAATCACCGGAGCCAACGACTCCCAGATGAGAATACTCCTTTGCAATCGACTGCGGATTTTCAACCTTATACTTGAAATTCAGCTCATTCAAAGCCACAGCGTATAGCCTCCTTTCTTTTTACCAGTTTCTGAATCTTGCCGGTGGGTTATAGAGTCCGCCGGACCATTCGACCAGTTCCTTAATATTCTTCGCCGCAAGCATCGACCTGTTGGCGCGTGTTATATCAATGCCTAAATCTTCCGGTGTTTTTACGATACCTCTTTTACGCAAATCCATCGTTTCTTCTTCTTTAGCCTGTAAACCAATCTCTGTATATCCGGCAATTGCTCTGATGGCAGCCATTTTTTCTTTCATATCGACGCATTTGTGGAAGTAGGCAATCCCTTCCTCGGTGATATAGTGGGTAACGTCATCAGAATAAACCATGACCGGAGGTATATCCAGATTAGCATTCTTCGCCAGTTTCCAAGCATCCAGCTCATCAACAAATGCCGGGTCCATCTTCTCTTTGAAGGTTTCTTGCATCTGAACAACAAGCTTTTTACCACGAGGCATTTTACCGAGAAGCTGGTCTTGCATGCCGTACTCCAGACCACACTTCAGCCATGCATCTGACGAGTGACGACGGCCTTTGGCATCGCTGCCCATGTTGGGAGCTCCGCCGAAGCCGGCAACTCTGTTTGCCGTGGCAGTACTGCTGTTACCATACTTATCTATCTGCAGTGTGCCGCCGATAAACATATCCATGGCATAAAGTCCTGCTGCCTGGCTGTAAGCCCTGTTTGACCTTAAGGTTCCATCCGGTCCGATAAAGAAGACATCGGATCTTGCGGCAACGTATTCTTCCATCCCTAATTCCCCGCCGAAGCAGTGAATATTCTTGACCCAACCGCTTTCAATAGCCGGTATCATCGTGGGATGGGGGTTAAGGGCAAAATACGAACAAATCTTGCCTTTGAGTCCTAACTCTTCGGCATAGGTCGGCAGCATGAGCTCGATTGCAGCCGTGAAGAAGCCTATCCCGTGGTTCATGCTCTGTACACCGTACTCTGCGTAAACTCCTTTAAGAGCCATCATACCCATCAAAACCTGGGTGTCTGTAATCAAACCGGGATCTCTTGTAAACAGGGGCTCAATATAAAAGTTCTTGGGTGATTGAATAACAAAGTCGACCCAGTCAGCCGGAATATCTACCCGCGGGACCTTGTCGACTATCTTATTGACCTGCGCAATAACGATGCCCTGCTTAAACTTCGTAGCTTCGACAATTATCGGCGTGTCTTCCGTATTAAATCCTGTGTAGAGGTTACCCTCCTTGTCTGCTTCAAATGCAACAACTAAGGCTACCTTCGGTACCAAATCCGCATAGTACCTACCAAATAACTCCAAATAAGTATGAATAGCACCTAACTCCAGCTTGCCGTCACGAACAAAATCCGCCAAGCGTCCTGCTTGTGGTCCTGAAAAAGAAAAGTCAAGTTTTTTCGCGATTCCCTTTTCGAAAACGTCAAGATGGCTCTTTAAAGATACAACCGACTGAACCATGTGAAGATCATAAACCTTCTTGGGGTCCACCTCACAGAGACATTCCGCCAAAAAATCCGCTTGCTTCTGGTTGTTTCCTTCCAGGTTCACCTTGTCCCCGGGCTTGATTACTCCTTCTAATAGAGCAACCGTATTCTCGGCTTTAACTACCTTGCCTTCTTCAACCAGATGCGCTACTTTTTTCATTCTTTCTTCGGTGTCCCTTTTTAAATTGTCCCAAACTCTTACTTCACGTTCCATTTACTACGCTCCTTTCTTACCATATTTATTTAAACTGCAACTCCTAAAAAAAAGGACAGATTGGAGCCCTCATGGACCCTTCCTCTGTCTCTCTTTTTCCACTATAACATTTTTTCCAGCTTAAATCTTTTTTATGCCTATTCTTTTTGCTTTCTGTCATCCATATTATGTCCTTAAGAGATGTGCATTACACCCAACCCTGCTCTCATATGATTTGTCAATGGATGAATCGCTGATTGACCGAACATGGCTACTGCTATCCACACATCATCCCTTACTATTGCAACTTTTACGGCGAGACTGGTACTGGTAGAAGCATTCACCAGAATACCTTTCTTTGCTTCCTCTGTCGCATGTAACACAGCGTGTACCTGCTGGGTTTTTTTCTCGATGAGATTAGTGTTTAAGCAAGCACCCAATATTGCTTTAGTCGTTTTCTCCTGGAAACCGGTATGGGAAATACCTCCGATTTCTGTAACTACATACCTTAATCCATCTTCATCGAGAAGAGCTTTAACTGCTTTTTCCGAGTTCAAGCTTCGGGTTATCGCCAGTAACATGGCGGCCGTTTCAACAGTAAGGGCAGCTTCGTTTCTAAAGCAATCAATCATCTTAACCGTGTTCAATTTAACACCATCCCTCCCTCAATTCCTCTCTCCCTCGTTGTGTTAAATATACATTATATTTGTAAACAATGTCAACGCTTTTGTAACAATTCCATCGAATTAACGATATCTTGTCGTTACCGGTCATCATCTCGCTAATCATTCTTTATAACATGAAAATCGTCGAGATAAAGACGCCTGCCGCAATGGCCGAAACGATCAAACCGCTCACATTGGCACCCATAGCTAAGGACATGATAACACAGAAGGGATTCTCTTCCATAGCGGCATGTTGAGCAATTTTTGCAGTTGTCGGGATACAGGAAACGCCGGCAATACCGATAACAGGATTGTAATTCCCTTTGCTGAATTTATAAATCAACCAACCTCCAATAATTCCACCTACAGCGGAAATTGCCAGAGCAAGTATTCCTAAAAACACCAGAATGCCTACCTTCGGATTTAAAATCGTTTGTGCTTCACACAATGTCCCTAACAAGAAACCCAGGAACAGGGTTGAACCGTAAGTAACGGTGGTCTCCAGCAAAGTCTGATAAGGCTCTATTTCCGCTTCTTTGATAGCAATCCCCAAGAAGAAGGAAACGATAAGCGGTGCGGCAACAGGTAACAGCAGACATAATAAGCCACAAGCTATGACAGTAAAAACGAACTTAGATTTCTTAGTAACATTAGGTGTGGGAACCTCCACATCAATACCCCTGTATTTTTTAGGAATCAAAAGCTTGATGATATAAGGATACCCTGCATAAGTCAAGCTCAGGTAAAGATAAGCAATGATAGAAATCGGTACGAAAAGGTCTTTTGCCAACATCAAAGATGTAACCAAAACAACAGGCCCGTCAGCACCGCCGATAACCGCGATTGAGGCAGCCTCACCCGGTGCAAGACCAAGTTTGAGGGCTATAACCAGTGTCACAAAGGTGCCCATTTCAGCAAACAAGGCCACAACCAAACTTGCCCACGGTCTATTCAAAATAAAACCGATCTCGCTCATGGCACCAATGCCAAAAAACACCAAACAAGCAATCAAACCGTTGCTAAAAGTATAATTATAGATCGGCTGCAACCAGTTGATCTGCATAATATCGACAAGAGCGCTGGGATCTTCTATCAGAGGATCCAAGAATATTGTGCCAATTTTTCCGGCCTCTAAAAACAAAACTCCGGCATTGATTGCTATCATCCCAATTCCCATGGGGACCATAATCAAAGGTTCCAAGACCCTCTTAAAACCCAAATAAGCTAGAATAAATCCAAAGATCATCAGCGCTACCCTTGTTAATGATATAACAGGGTCTTGCAAAAAAAGAGTACTTATACCAGGAAATAATTGTGCCAAAGTATTAAGCATCTGTTAAACCTCCCCTTCCCCGTTGTCTTTACCACCGGACAACAATTTATTTACTCCAACTATTACCCCCACAACGGCGAAGGCTATAACTGCAGTTAAAACATAAGCAAAAAGCGCATATTGTATTGCTCCCAAATTTTCCACCTTCCTTTTATCGTATTACAAAACAAACCTTGTTCCCTTCAATACGTTGACATCCCTCCCATCATAATACAACAGCTTTGAAAATCAAATAAAAAAAAGGAACCGCCCAGGTTATCTCTTCCTGAATTTGTCCCTTTTTCGCCACATATCAAATGCTGACTTACTGTATTTATTTTGTTCAACAATGCTGTCAAGCTAAAGCAGCTTGCTTCTCTATTTCCCTGACATCTCACTAGGGACATTATAGCACCCGTATTTTTTTTTGTCAATAAAATGGCAATTAAATAAATGTATTTTTTCATTGCTACTTTTTAACTCAATTCATTTACCTGCTGGATGCCCTGTCCGTTTGTTTGCACTACAGGATTGTCTTTTTTAAACTTATCGACCACACCTTGAATCTTGTCCACTACCTGAGGAGCAACATCAACCAGTCTTTCCATTACCGCATTCCTGCCGTCAACAGGCATTAAACGCACCTCTCCATTGCCAACCACAAGAAAACCGACGGGCTGAACAGAAACACCCGCGCCGCTACCTCCACCAAAGGGCAGCCCAGATATCTCGCGTCCTTCTGTCGCAGCGTTGAACTCGCTCCCCCCCGCTGCAAAACCGCAGCCGACACGAGATACAGGAATAATCACAGTACCGTCGGGTGTTTCCACTGCATCGCCGACAACAGTATTTACCTCTACCATTTCTTTGATACTCTCCATGGCCGTTTTCATAAGAGCTTCAATAGGATGGTTACTCATTTTTAAACCTCCTTAGTATTTCTTTGATTTCTCCGATATTCCTAAGTATCCGGTAAACGATAATAATAATATGGCTCAAGTAAAACTCAATTATACAGTAATAATCCACATCCAAGTGATTTGTCTTTTCATACCTGGGAATCACCTCTATCTTTCCTTTGGTATCGCGCATATCGAAGGTCGTTGCCAGTCCGGCATGCGTTATTCCCATAGCCGACCATAGCAAACCTGTTGATATGGCAGTTTCGGCAGCATCTTGCAGTGCAACTTCGGTACGTAGCTTAAGAATGCCTAGCTTTGGCCTCCCTCTCAACGCAAAAGCCCTCGCAAGCCCTCGTGAAATATATCTGTTCAACTTTGCAACCAGCAGTACCCTGCTCATCACACGACCCCAGGGTACATCTTTTACTGCTAGATCCTCCGGTGGTTTTTTCCTTTTTTCAAAAGGGTTACGTGAAAGGCCCCAAATCATCTTCGTTACAGGATTAACCACTTCTATGCCCCCGGGAAGAAAACGGTTTTTTATTCGCGCACTAAATTCTATCCTGTTTTGTTTTCTTGTCAGCCTCAGCGATAAGGAAAGAGGCATATATATCACAAAAACCGCTATCAACAACAGAAGAAAAAAAACACCCAAGGCCATATAACTCAAAACAAGTCACCCTTTACTTTTTTACTGCCAATTACTAGTATTACCAAAAAAATGCCGCGGCAATTTGCCGCAGCATTTGATTACTTGCTCTCGTTTTCTATTTTTTCTGCCTCCTGCAGCTTGGGCAATTCCTCCAATGACCTTAACCCTAAATACTTTAAGAAGGATTTAGATGTAACGTACAGAATAGGACGTCCTGCAGTATCCCGTCGACCTGCTTCTTTAATTAAGCCCCTTTCCTGTAACGTATTTAAGGAACTTTCACTTTTAACACCACGAATTTCATCAATCTCGCTTTTTGTTACCGGCTGCCGATAAGCAATGATCGCCAGAGTTTCCAATGCCGCTTGCGAAAGAGACATCAACCTTGGTCTGGCTATTTTTTCCACATATGGGGCAAACTCCGGTCGGGTCACAAAGGAATAACCCTCTGCCACCTCTGTCAAAATGAAGCCCTTCCCCGTCTTCTCACAATCGGCTTTAATCTCTTTTAAATAATATAGAACATCTCTTTCGTCTCTGCCCAGTGTTTCGGCAATAACCTTCAGAGATAAGGGCTCACCTGAAACAAAGAGCAGAGCCTCAATTATACTTTTAGTATCATCAGGAAACAAAGTGGGCACTTGTCCGTTCTCCTTCTTCTGTTCTCAAGAACACAATAATATCTGCAAACAAGCCCGACTGACGAAGCATCACAACGCCGCGTCTGGCTAATTCCAGCAAGGCCAAAAAAGTAACAACAACCTCGTCCGGCCTTCCGGCTGAACTGAACAATTCATAGAATACAACACCACCGGGTCTCTCCTCCAGCACTGTTACTATCTCTCGGATCTTTTCCTGGATGGTTATTTCCTCACGGTCTATCGAAATAACTTCCTTCTTCCTCTCAGCCTTGCGCAGTACATGATAATATGCTTCCAGCATATCCTGCAGAGAAACAGAGCCTAATGGATTCGCCGATGGAAACTCGCTCAAGAGCTTGACCTCGTCAACCTCCCGCCAAAAGGCAACCGCTTGCGCCGTTTCCATGTTTTTGAATTCGGCGGCCTTTTCCTTATATTGCTTATACTCCAAAAGTTTTTCTACCAGGGCTTGTCTCGGGTCCTCTTCAATTTCCTCTTCTTCTGCCTTTTGGTGTTTGGGAAGCAGCATTTTAACCTTAATCGACAAAAGAGTACACGCCATCAACAAAAATTCGCTTGTTAACTCAAGGTCCAGTTCCCCTGCTCCAGCTAAGTACTCTAAGTATTGCTCCGTTATCAGGGCAATAGGAATATCGTAAATATCGATTTCATTTTTCTCAATCAGATGCAATAAAACATCAAGTGGCCCTTCAAAATCAGGTATCCTCACTTCGTAGTTCATGTCGTCACCTTTTTTCCGACATACTCATGTTTATCCGGCTATATTTTCATAGCCGAGCGAACCAGTTCCATCGTTCTTTGCGCCTTTGCACGGGCTTTGTCTGCTCCATCGGCCAATACTTCCTTGATAACGCTCGGATTGTTTGCGTACTGTTCACGCCTTTCACGGATCGGAGCCAGTTCCTTATCCAATACGTCGGCTAATTTTTTCTTGCAGGCCACACAACCAATCGTACCCCCACGACAGGAGGATCGTATTTCCTCAACTTCTTGGGGATTGTAGATGCTCTGATAAGTATGAACAATACACACATCAGGATTGCCCGGATCACTTTTTTTAATCCTGGCGGGATCAGTAACCATCATTTGCACCTTTGCCATAATTTCTTCCCTGGTAGCATCCAGTGGAATATCATTGTTATAGCTTTTACTCATTTTTCGGCCATCCACACCCGGCAACAGTGATACCTTGGCAAGTTTGGCCTGGGGTTCAGGTAAAACATCGGTCTGATACAAATAATTAAAACGACGGGCAATCTCCCTGCAAAATTCTATATGAGGAAGCTGGTCTTCACCTACAGGCACAGTATCCGCCCGATAAACAAGAATATCCGCAGCCATCAGAACCGGATAACCCAAAAATCCGTACGTCGAAACGTCTTTCCCCTGACTGCCGAGCTGTTGGATCTGATCTTTATAGGTAGGCACCCTCTCCAGCCACGAAAGGGGAGTAAGCATAGAAAGAATCATATGCAACTCCACATGTTCCTTAACGTGAGACTGAATAAAGATCGGGCTTTTGTTCGGATCAAGACCTACGCTTAACCAATCAAGACACATCAAAGTGATGTTCTTGTTTAAACCCTCTGTGTTGTCAAAATTCGAGGTCAGCGCATGCCAATCTACGATGCCAAAGTTACATTCGTATTCATCTGAAAGTTTTAGCCAGTTTTCCAGAACGCTCAGATGCCCTACGTGCAACCTGCCGGTAGGACGCATGCCGCTGAAAATTACCCCTTTTTTCATCCATAAAACCCCCTGTATACTAGAACCTCCCCGCAATAATCCCGCCTATCGATAATAACATGTTTATCACTTTATAGGCGAAGGTGCCGAGTATTCTGCTTGTTGCACCACTCATGATCAACACTATCAGTATTATTGGTCCATAGGATTCCAACTGATAGTAATACCGGTGCATATTCCGCGGTAAAAACCCTCTGAGAATTTTAGACCCGTCCAGCGGCGGCACAGGAATAAGATTAAACAATGCCAGATAAACATTATATATTATAAGCAAATTAAACAGTGTTACAACAAACCCTCCTGGCACCAAACGCGAACTAAATAGATTGTACAATATGGCACACAACAGCGCAACAATTATGTTGGACAAGGGACCTGCTACGGCCACCAGCATCATCCCTCTGTTCCGGTCACCCCGGAAATTCAGTGGGTTTACCTGTACCGGCTTGGCCCAACCGAATCTGGCTATTATCATCATTATCAAGCCGAGGATATCAATATGCGCCAGAGGATTTAATGTAAGCCTGCCTTGCATGCTCGGTGTAGGGTCTCCTAAGTAATGAGCCACAAGGCCATGGGAGAATTCGTGTATTGATATGGTAAACAATATTGCCGGTATTAAGACCGCAAGATAGGAAATATTTAAATCAAACATTGTTTTCCTCCTCTAAAAAAAGCTTAGCTAAAGCCATACCCTCCTCTTGGGTATGAAACATCTCTCTTTCATAACACTCTTCCAACCTTCTGATGAGTTTCCCCATTCTCGGTCCCGTTTCTACCCCTATCTTCATTAAGGAGTCGCCATCGACGGGCATCCTGTATGACTTTGCCTTATGCCGGAATTCCTCCCAGGTTAAACCTTCTTCTCCATAATGTCGGTAGATATAATATAAACCTTCAAGGGACAAACCGCTTATAACCTGCAGGAATCCTCGTTGAGAGCTTTTAGTAACATCCTCTCTGTATTTATCGGCTATCCTCAAAGCATCGTACAAAGCACGAAAGTCTTTTTTAGCAAGACCCCAGAAGTCAGCTAAAACAAGCAACGATTCTGTTCTGCCGTCTAATATTTCCAGTAATACCAGTTTCCAAACCTGCAGGTATCCCGGCAGGCACCCTTTTAATAATTCCTCGCAAGCGGTGATAGCTTCCGGTTCAAACTGAACACTTTTAAAAAAGCTGGGCCAACCACCCTCCCTGTATATATCCCAAAGTATTTTTGTAATTTCTTTTTCCCGGCAAATACTCAACCATTCCTTCATTCTACGTGCCGGCGAGACACGTTCTAAATAAGACCAGTCCCGTCGCATCCAGGTAGCCGTTGCTTCGTCTAAAAAAAAGCCTAACCTGTTTTTGAAGCGTAAAACCCTTAAAATACGAGTGGGATCATCACGAAAACTGTTGCCATGAAGCGTACGTATCACTCCATCAGCAAGGTCCTGCCGTCCTTCCACAATATCAATGATATCCCCCCAACCATCTTTTTTCAAAGGAACTGCCAGGGCATTGATTGAAATATCACGCCTTTTTAGGTCTTCCTGCCACTTCGCCGGAAAAACCCGGGGAAGCGCACCGGGAGTGTCATAAAGTTCCTTACGAGCACAAGCCAAGTCGATTGTTCCCCATTTCGTTTGTAGTGAAGCAGTTAAAAGTTTTTTATTCACAAACGGGCGACACACAAGTCTTGCAGCCAGTTGTTCGGCAAAATCTGTCGGATCTTCTTCACACATAAAATCATAGTCGTTTCTTTCATTGTTTAACAAGCAATCCCGAACCGACCCACCGACCAGAAATACCCTACCACGCCTGTTTTCAAAAAACTCCCGCATCATGCCGATCAAAGCATTTTCCGGTAACATAACCGTTACCCCCAGAGGTAATTATTCCATAATTATATCACAAAGACAACAGAGAGGCGGTTTAAAGTTCCATAAAAAAAGCCGGGGTTTCTCCCGGCCCATTCTCTATGCTGTTTACCTGTTAACAGCTCGCAACTTTTTGTCATTATCCCACAACCTTTCCGGGACAACGTCATTTCTGATCAAATCCTCATAAGTTTCTCCGGCAACTATTATCTCGGCTTTACCATCACACACTAAAACCACAGCCGGTCGAGGCAGACGATTGTAATTGCTGGACATTGAATAATTGTAGGCACCGGTTGACGCAACAGCTAGAATATCGCCGCTTTCCATTTTTGGTAAATCGATGTCCCATATCAGCATATCGCCTGATTCACAACACTTGCCGGTTATTGATACTAATTCTTCCGGTAAGGAATTTGCCTTATTAGCCACCACGGCCTCATACTTTGCTTGGTAAAGAGCCGGACGCGGATTATCTCCCATACCTCCGTCAACGGCAACATAATTCCTTATCCCAGGAATATGCTTTATGGAACCAACGGTATAGAGAGTTGTCCCTGCCGTACAGGAAATTGACCGTCCCGGTTCAATGATAACTTTCGGAATTTGTAGCCCCATCTCTTCCGCCTGTTGGGCAACAGTCCCCAAAATAACACCGGCAAACTCTTCGATAGGAACGGGCTCATCTCCTTCCTTGTAATAAACACCAAATCCTCCGCCAAGATTCAACTCGAGTATATTTATTCCCAAGTTATCCTTGATTTGCTTAACAAAACTCATCATTACCTCAGCTGTGTGACGGAAGGACTCAATTTCGAATATTTGTGATCCTATATGACAGTGAATACCTTCCAAATCAACATTTTCCGCAGCATAGGCCAATTTTATCATTTCCATGGCCTGTCCGGTGGCAATCGCCATCCCAAATTTCGAATCGATTTGCCCGGTCTTGATATATTCATGGGTATGGGCTTCGATCCCCGGTTGGATACGGACAAGAATTTTTATCCTTTTTTTACATTTGCCTGCCTCTTCATCAAGGATGGCTAATTCATAAGGATTATCAACGACAATACGACCTATATTGCTTTCTAATGCATACTTGATCTCCGCCCGTGATTTATTGTTGCCATGAAAATATATGCGTTCAGCCGGGAAGCCCGCTTTCAATGCGGTATACAATTCCCCGCCGGAGACTACATCAAGACCCAACTTTTCCTGCGCTATTATCCTGGCCATAGCCATATTTAAAAAAGCCTTGCTGGCATAAATGACATCGCCTTGTGCGTTATTATCAGCCATAAATCCTTGATAATATTCGCGACATACACCCCGTAAATGCTCCTCATCCATCACATATAACGGTGTCCCGAATTCTTTGGCCAGTTCTACGGTATCACAACCGCCTATGACAAGATGTCCCTTTGTGTTTATACACATCGTACCGTGCAACTTCATTATAATCAACCCTCTCAAAAATAGATTCATCCCCAAAACTAGATAAAAAAACAGCCAGAGGTTTTCTCCGCTGTTGCTGAGTTCAACGCTCTCTCTCCCCAGATTGAGATAGTTCTCCCCCGGATAATTGGGATTCATCCGGCGACAGTTCCGTACCTATTCGGCACGACCCCAGCATAAAAGCTTGGCAACTTTTACACTTCGGCGGAGGTTCCTTTCAGCTCGGCTCATCACTACCACGTTCCCCGGCTTACTCATAACACGTATATCTTCAGCACATCACGCTACTCCGCAACCTCTACCCCACCTTAGAGAAGATGAGGCAATTATCATATTTTCCTTGACATTTTAACATATGGTCGCCGACCGGTCAAGCAAACCAGTCTTTTTTGTGTTTGCCAAAAGATCAACAAACGCTTCCAAACGGGTGTTCAGGCCTTCCTCACCAGCCTGTTCATCCAAGTAAATTGTCATTACGGGAATATCCAGGTCTTCACTAACCTTAGGAAAAATACAGTGCGCTACTATTTCAGGCATGCAGGTAAGCGGAGCTATATGAATAATCCCGTCAAAACCGTTATTCGCAAAAAATACCCCCGCCCCAATCGACTCGATTCCATGTCCCCCCACAAAATGGTTAAGATACGGTTTAGCGTATTTCTTATATTCCTCTTGTCCCTTACGTCTTAAAAAGCCTCCCAAAAGGTGGTCACTCACCCAGTCGCTGAGATAAATAGACCTGACAACATGGGCTCCCATCCTTCCGAGCTTTCTTTCAACGTCACCGCTGGCAAAGGGTTCTAAGAGAGTATATATTTCACCAACCAACCCTATCTTCAGCACATCCTTATCTTCATCCTGGGGAATATGCTGCAGTTTTTGCCTGGCAAGGCCGGCTGCCTCTTCCAATTCAGTATTATTGCTCGCTCTGTCAATTGTGAAAAGAGCCTGCTTAAAAATACGGTCCGCCGTGCCTTCAGCCCGCTCACGCGGACGCACCGACTCCACGACGCGTTCTAACGAATCAACAAAGCACGCCTTGCGGTATCCCAGATGAATACCTTGCAGGACCCTCAGCCAAGAGGCAGAACCGGTGATTTTCCTGACCCTTCTAACAAATTGCCATATCCCCTTGTCTGGAGGCTCGATTATCAGAGCATCGTAGTCAATACCGAGGTCTCCCAGTATTTCCGCTTCAAGTTGCCCGTAGAGCCCGAAACGGCATGGTCCTACACCTCCGGCCATTAAAAACGTATCAGCTCCATGCTCCTTAGCCTCAATGAAGTTGCCGATATTTATCTTTAAGGGAAGGCAAGCGAACTCAGGGGCATGCTGTGTACCCAACACAATTGTTCTTTTACTTGTCATGGGAGGTACAACAACTGTAAGCCCGATGTATTCCAGCATCCCTCGCAATGGTATCCAGGTATTCCCCATATGTGGGAAAGTTATTTTCATAGTGCTTTCTCCTCCAACGCAGCATATCAAGAAACGCTTCGACCCTAGTCTCCAAACCGGCTTGTCCCGTATGTTCGTCCAGTGTAATAATAAGATACGGTATCCCGGCTTTTTTAAAATGCCTCTCCGCCATATTACCAATAAAAGAATCAATTCCGCAACCAAAAGTCGTTAAAATAATGGCCCCCTTCCTACCCGGCATCCGAGAAAACCAGAAAGCCGCTCCTAATAACTGTTTTCCGTATGTCCAAAAAGGCTTCTTTTTCAAACCTTTCACAGCCCTTTCCAGCAACTCATCCGAAATATTTTCCGGTAGAACAACCCTGCATTTTGCCTTTTTCAGCTTCTCCAGCAGATTCATGTTTAAATAACGGTCATGGGCAACATAACAATGACTCAAAACTAAAACATTTAATAACTCTGGGTCATCATCTTTCAGCCCTTCTTCTATCCAGAATTCTTTACTGATCTTTTGGTCGTACCTTGCCTGTTCCTTTTTTGCTTCCAACCAGGCCTGCTTTAATCTCTTTTTGCCGCAGGAAAAGTATGGCGAAAGCTCTCGAATATACTCCTCATCCTTCTCCCCTCTAATGTTATTAATCAGCGGAGAAATAAAAGGCGGATAATCCTTTTTAGCTGTAGCCGCCATATCCGGCAAGCCCATAACCTTAGGGCAAATATAGGCCTTTTTTTCAATACTGACTATCCTTGGTACAAAAAGATAATCGACATGACAATCAGACAACCAGTCAAGATGTCCAAAAAATATTTTTACCGGTAGACAGACCTCATCTACAACCGACGCCGCCCCCTGGTCAATGGTCGCTTTGTTTGTCTCATCCGAAACCTTTACCTCGCAGCCAATTTTCTCAAAAAAAACAGGCCAAAGCCTGGAAAACCTATAATATAATAATGCCCTGGGTATCCCAACTTTACATGCCAAGAAGCAAATCCCCCTTAAAAGATATCGTTGTAGTCCCCTGATAGTATTCTGCAAGCATCCCCATCTTATACGCCGATTTTTTCTAACCGGTCCGGAAAGCATCCTCGCCAAGTAAATATTTAAACCTTTTCAAAGCCTGTCTTTCGATCCTGGAAACCTGTACCTGAGATAAGCCAACAGACTCAGCTACCTCAGTCTGGGTCTTATCATAAAAAAAGCGCATCATAATAATCTCCCGCTCTTTTTCAGGCAGTTTCTGCATAACATCCTTTAAAGCAATACGATCAAACCAAACATTATCTTCCCCCTTATCACTGCTTAACTGATCTATTATATAGATTGGATCGCCATCGTCCTGATAAAGGGTTTCATGAATAGAGGTCGGCATTTGCGAGGCCTCCATGCTGGAAACGATCTCTTCCGTAGTTAGATTAAGTGCCTCTCCGATCTCCTGTATCGTCGGCTCCCTGCCCTTTTCCTTTGCGATCATTTCACGGGTTTTGCTGATTTTATAAGCATTTTCCTTAAGTGAACGACTTACTTTAACAGGACTGTCGTCACGCAAGAAACGCCGTATTTCTCCAATAATCATAGGCACGGCATAAGTAGAAAACTTGACATTATACGACATGTCAAATTTATCAATAGCCTTAATTAACCCTATTGTACCGATTTGGAAAAGATCCTCTAACTCATATCCTCTGCCGGCAAATCTTTGTACAAGATTAAATACCAAGCGAAGATTACAATTAATAAGTTTTTCCCTGGCCTCTTCTTCACCTTCGCGGGATTTGAGCAACAACTCCGTCATCTCCTCATCCCGCAGGAGGGGAAAACGAGGCAAATTCATTTCAGATAACCTTATATTCATCTTTGTTCCCTCATTATGAAACCGCTTTGTTTTTTACACCACTACCGCTAATCTTCTTGCGCAGGGTCACCGTTGTACCTAAATTAACTTTTGAATCAACTACAACCTCATCCATAAAAGATTGCATAAAGACAAAACCAAGCCCCATCCGTTCCGGGTCTGAAGAAAAGGCAGGTTGCAGCGCTTGCTTGATGTCCTTGATACCGACTCCCTCATCCTTCACTTCCACCTCAAGCCAATCCTCATACAGGGTGCAAACCAGCCTAACAGTCTTTTCCGGATTGTTTTGATAACCATGAATAATAGCATTTGATACGGCTTCGGACGTGGCCACCTTAATTTCCTCAAGTTCACTGATCGTCACCGATAGTTGTGTGGCCAAGGCTGCAACTGTTACCCTGGATAAAGACACGTTCTCTGGCCTACCGTCAAATTCCAGTATTATCCTATTCTTAACTATTCTATCCATTTTTATGCCCCCTTAAATGCCTTTTTAGCGATAATTTCCCAAGATTCTTTTTCCGAGCTGCAAAAAGGTATAAAGGACAGTATCCCTGACATTTCCAAGATCCTCTTGATATTCTCGTTCATCCCCCAAAGCACCATTACACCATTTTGAGCCTTTATTTTCCTGTATCTTCCCAATATTACCCCTATTCCGGAACTATCGATAAAACCCGCCTTATCTAAATCTATGATCATGTTTCTCACCAAGGCTCCTGACATAGCCTTTTCCACCGTTTCACGAAACTCTTGTGCCGTAAGCATGTCCAACTCACCTACAACCTTGACCACCAACGTGTCGTTCTTATTCTGCAGGATATGGGTCATCCGGTCTTCCTCCCTTGATTGTTTTATATTATCTTTCTAGATATTTTCCATTATTCCTGCTAAATTATGGTAATTATTTAATTTTCGATGGTACAAAAAAACCGGGTCTCCCCGGTTTTCTCGTTTATACTGTTCCAACTTATCCCGTTACGACTACCCGCAGCATTTTCTTGAATTCCATAAGCCAGGAACCCTTATCTATTTCTTCACCGGCCAAGAGATTAGTCCGTTCAATAACCTCTTCATTCCGCATAACCGACACATATCCTAATACCTCACCCTCTTTAATGGGTGCATCGATCATCTCCGCTAATTCTACGACAGTAGTCAGAGCCTTCTCATTGCCCTTTTCTACCGTCGCACCCACCTTTCCTTCCGGTACTGCCTTTACCTCTTCCTTAACACCTTTCCCCACCTGCACCATTCCTAGCGGCTCATTTTCCGGGTAAAACTCCTTAAACACATACTGTGAATATCCCCAATTAAACAGGACCTTTGTATCGGCAAAATGTCCGCTTTTTACCGGAACCCCCATTACCACCGAGACAAATCTAAGTCCGTCCCTTTCACAAGTTCCTGTGAAACAATACTTGGCGTCACTCGTCCAACCGGTCTTGAAGCCGTCCGTCCCCTCATACTGCCACAAAAGCTTATTCTTATTATCATATTGGAAAGGGTTGCTTGTCTCCTCCCTGATTCGATAATGCTTAACGGTGCATAACTCCAAAAGCTCCGGAAAGCGTAAGGCATATAAACCGAGCCTTCCAAAATCGTATGCCGTCGTGTAATGATCAGGATCATGTAAACCATTGCAGTTGACAAAATGAGTGTTTTTCATCCCCAACTCCGCTGCTTTCTCATTCATCATCCTGACAAATTCTTCATGAGTACCGGCAATATATTCGGCTACAGCCACGCTGGCATCATTTCCTGAAGCCAAGGCAATACCTAAGAGAAGTTCTTTCAAAGTAAGCTTTTCATTAGGTGCCAGAAATATCTGAGAGCCCCCGTATGACGCGGCGTTCTCGCTGGCAGTCACCACGTCCGACATCTCTACCTTCCCTTCCTCAAGGGCTTCCATCGCCAAGACAAGGGTCATCAGTTTCGTCATACTAGCCGGATACATTAACTTATGGGGGTCTTTTTCATAAAGGATTTTTCCTGAATGAGCATCGATAAGCACAGCCGACTCCCCCGTCAGCGGAAGCTCAACTCCTGAAGCATACAGCGGGCATACCACTAAAAAAAACATTGTCAAAACCGTTGTTATCCATCCTATTCCCGTATTCCTCCTGCCGACCAAAAAAGCCACCTCCCGTAATTTCCTTGATAAATATCAACACCATAAAAACAAGCTTAAGTACATTTTTCCCTTATTGGAGCTGAACTATGTAATTTACCTTGATTATAGTGTTTATACGGCAATACTCCGGGAGCCTTTTTTGCTCGCAGCAAACCGGTGACGTTTAGTACTCTTCATATCCCTCCTTTCTTACCACCCCGTACAGCAATTTTCGCGGGGGAACAGAATGCTCACTGAAGCTTACGGCATTCTTGATAACATCCAAAGCATCCTTCAAATTATCTTCCCTATTATAATATATCTCCACAATGACTTGCCCTTCTTTTAGATAATCCCCGGTTTTTGCGTGAAATTTTAAACCAACGGTCGGATCAATCACATCATCCTTTGTTCTCCTGCCTGCGCCCAAAAGCATTGCTGCCCGCCCGACAGCCTGGGCATCATTGATTATCAGCCAGCCATCCTGCCAAGACTTTATCACCTTTTGATATTTAGCTTTAGGCAACAAATCGGTGTTCTCCACTACTTTCGGGTTACCACCCTGAGCAACTATCATTTCAGTAAGCTTTTCCAGTGCCAACCCTTTATCTAAAATCTCCTCCAGTTTTTGGTAGGCTTCGTTAAAGTCCTCGGCTTTTCTTGCCAAAATAAGCATCTGGGAACCTAAAACAAGAGAAAGTTCCCGCAGCCTCCCACCGGTCTTTCCCTTTAATACCATAATCGCTTCCTCTACTTCCAAAGCATTTCCCACAGCATTTCCCAACGGTTCGTTCATATCGGAAATAACCGCAATCGTCTCTCTGCCTGCGGATTCTCCGATTTTTACCATCGTCGTTGCCAATTCAAGGGCTTCTTCCTTTCTTTTCATAAAGGCACCGCTGCCTGTCTTAACATCCAGCACTATCGCTTCAGCCCCGGCTGCAATTTTTTTACTCATAATACTTCCGGCTATTAAAGGAATTGAATCAACAGTGCCGGTCACATCACGCAAGGCATACAGTTTTTTATCGGCAGGCACAAGCCTGCCGCTTTGACTTGTGACTGCCAACCCGACGGTATTAAGCTGTCGAATGAAAGATTTTGGAGTCAAAGAAGTTTTTAATCCAGGAATGCTCTCCAGTTTATCAATTGTTCCCCCTGTATGTCCTAATCCACGCCCGGCCATTTTTGCCACCGGAACTCCTGCCGCCGCAACCAGAGGAGCAACTACCAGCGTAGTGGTATCAGCGACCCCGCCGGTACTGTGTTTGTCTACCTTGATACCCGGTACAGCGGAAAGATCCATGGTGTCACCCGAATCGGCCAGGGCAACGGCAAAATGCACTGTCTCCTGTGCGGTCATTCCTTTAAAATATACGGCCATGCAAAAAGCAGCCAGCTGGTAGTCAGGGATATCTCCGTTTATGTAGCCGTTTATCAGATGCTTTATTTCTTCCGGTGTCAGTTCAACCCCGTTTCTTTTCTTAATCAGCAAATCTACAGTCCTCATCGTCTATCACCCTTTCACTTCGCCTTTTGCTAAAGAGAGGAAACTCTCGCCGGGCGATTCATACGACAAGGCGAATATCTCAGCAATAGTAGCCGCAATATCGGCAAAGGTCTTACGCACTCCCAGGTTTGTTCCTGCCGCAATGCCTTTTCCATAAACCAAAAGCGGCACATACTCCCTGCTGTGGTCTGTGCTGGGGGTAGTAGGATCATTACCGTGATCGGCAGTGATGATCAAAACTCCCTCTTTTTCAGTCATTTTCATCAAAGCAGGAAGCTCCCTGTCGAACTCCTCAAGCTTCTCGGCATAACCAATCGGGTTATTGCGGTGACCATACAAGGAATCGAACTCAACAAGATTGGCGAAAATGATTCCGCTTTTTAGCCGCGGCCAGATTTTTTTAACTTTTTCAATTCCTTCCCCATTGCTTTTTGTCGGCTGGCTTTCCGTCAATCCCTTTCCAGCAAAAATATCATTTATTTTCCCAATACCAATCACCTCATGCCCTTTTTCCTTCAAGCAATCCAATATTGTCGGTTGCGGAGGCTGCAAGGAATAATCATGTCTGTGAGGTGTCCGGACAAAGCTTCCCGGTTTACCAACAAAAGGTCTGGCTATAACCCGACCTACGGCAAGTTTTCCGGTCAGCATCTCCCTGGCGATTTTGCAAATTTCATACAGCTCATCCAGAGGTATTACCTCCTCATGTGCCGCTATTTGAAAAACGCTGTCGGCCGAGGTGTACACTATAGGGTATCCGGTTTTTATATGCTCCTCTCCCAACTCCTCAATTATTTCCGTACCTGAAGCAGCCATATTACCCAAGGTTCCCCTCCCGATTCTCTCTTCGAAGCTTTCCATAAAATCAGCCGGAAAACCTTGGGGGAAAGTAGGTAGAGGATCTTTCGTTATTATTCCTGCAATTTCCCAGTGCCCGGTGGTGGTATCTTTTCCCCGAGATAGTTCTGCCATCTTGCCATAAGCGCCTTGCACAACGCCAGCAGGAGTGAACTGCTCTGTCGCCACCAGCTTGCCGATGCCTAAAGCTGAAAGATGCGGAAGCCGCAAACCCTTTACCTGGGCAGCAATATTGCCTAGGGTATTAGAACCTTCATCCCCATACAAGGCGGCATCCGGCAAGGCACCTATACCGACACTGTCAAGAACTATCAACATAACCTTTTCCATTATTTCTCCCCCTTTTCGAAACTACAACCTATCCTTCATTATGCAACTTATGCACGCGGATGTGTTCGGATATATATTTCTTTGAGCTTGCTCTTTGTTAAATGGGTATATATCTGCGTAGTTGCAACATCGGCATGCCCTAATAATTCTTGAACCGACCTTAAATCGGCACCGTTAAGCAAAAGATGTGTCGCAAAGGAATGTCTGAGAGTATGCGGAGTAATTGACTTAACTATACCTTTTTTCTTAGCATGTGCTTTAATGATCTTCCAAAAGCCCTGCCTTGTCAGTCGCCTACCATGATAATTCAAAAAAAGCGCGGTTATCGAAGGTACTCGCAATAGCTTGGGACGTCCGTATTTAAGATAATCGGAAAGCGAACCTGCGGCGAAAGATCCCAAGGGTATAATACGCTCCTTATCACCCTTACCCAAGCAGCGAACATAGCCCATTTCCAAATCTAACTGCTGTATATCGAGATTAACCAACTCCGAAACACGCATTCCGGTGGCATATAGCAGTTCCAACATGGCCTTGTCCCGCAAATTCAGAGGATCATCATTCCCTGAAAACTGCAAAAGCCTGCTTACTTCTTCTTCCGTCATAACATTCGGTAGTTTTTGGGGTAGTTTGGGAGCCTCCAAATGTACCGCCGGATCCTCTTCAAGCAGCTTTTCCATGCACAAAAAACGAAAGAATCCCTTGAGCGATGCCATTTGCCTGGCTATTGTCGACGGGGATGCTTTTTCTTTATGAAGGTAATGAAAATATGCAGACAAAATATTTCTGTCCGTCTTCTCTATTTTTTCAATACCTCTTGATTTTATATACAGAATAAATTTATTTATATCCCTTTTATAAGCCTGCAGGGTATTGTCGGCCAAACCTTTTTCCACCTCTAAATACTCTAAAAATCCGCTTAACAGCTCGTACACAAATGCCACATCCCTTTTGTGGAAATATATTTCCTATTTCCACAAAAGAGCAGCTTTTTCCTGCCCCGATTATCTTTGTCAACTAATCATGAAGCTGTTCTCCCTGAACTTTCACCGGTTGCAGCAGCACATCGTCCTGTAAACTTTCAGTCGGGGTCGTAGCGGTCGTACTATCAAAACCCACAAATTTACTTAACCCCCAGCTCAAACCGCCGATAATCAACACTGCAACCAAAAACACAAATAGCTTCTCCCTCCATCTTTTCACTGTAATAACACGCATAGTCTCCCCCCCTTTTTCTATACTATATATGTCACACCTTTCTTCCTTAGAATTTTTCTTACAAAAAAAGGCGGTAAATTAACCGCCCAACCCTGTATTTCCATTAGTAGCTTCCATTTCAAAGAATCTTTCCTTCAAGGCCTTGACCGCAGCTTCGCCGACACCCAATTCACTTGCCATTTCCTCATCGGCCTTGTTATTCTTTACACCTTCAACAAAGCTGTCGTATTCTACACCCATTTCTTCACAAACAAACCGCATACTTTCCTCTGTTCCCCATGGTGCCCCGAATGCCCCCGTCCCCTTTTGTGCGGATTCGGTTGCCGCTTCCTTAGTCCCTCCTGCCGCATCAACGACACGAGCCGATCCCAGTTCTGTACCAACCCAAGCAGCCTCTGTCGGCATTCTTTTTTTATCCTTTTCCCTGTCATTTTTTACGTATTCCATAATACATCCCCTTTTCTTTGCTAATCGGGTCTTTTGGTATTATGCTCAACTTCGTCAATTATTATGACAAAAGACGAATAACAAGGGCGGATAAATAGCCTTCAATAAAAGCGGAACAAATCAATAAAACAGCAATTAACACCATCACTGAAATATAACCCCAAAAATATTCTCCTGCCGAAGTACCGTTTTGAATGCTTGTGCCTTTTAGCAAAAAAAGGGAAAAATTAAAAGCCGATACCGCGGCCAGAATATAAGCGGGAAGTGATAAAAGAGCAGGCGGTAATACGGCCAAAAGACTCAACAACAAGCCCCGGAATGCTTTTTGCTTAATGAGAAAAACCACTGTAAACCCTAGTGCAAAACCCCTTGAAAAAACAATGATCAAAACCACAGGAAAGCCTATTACCGTCAATCCCAACAAAAGAATCTTTCCCTGATTGAGCAAATTTCTGGTAGCGGCTTGTTTTGTTGACAAAACATAATTTATACCGTTATCGTACTCGGCAAAGCCCTCTTCCAAAAAGTCCCCTAAAGAAAGTAATTGCTTCTCTTCCAGGACATTGACTCCAATTGAGCCAAAAAGCAACCCGGCAATGAAGAAAAATAACACTAATAAATAGACCCACCAACTGGCATGCAGATGGTTCTCAATCCTTCTTTTCAGAGCATTCACCTTTTCCGCCTCCCTGATTCCCCCTAGATAATGTTATGAGGCGGAAAACGGAAATATAACTACAAGTCCAAATACCGGGAACTGTTAACCAGCCATAAGATTCCCATGATAGTCTTAGCGTCGTCTATCTCCCCTGCTAATACTTGGTTATAAGCCTCTTTAATAGTCATTTTTTCATAATCAATTATCTCGTCAGGGTCCGGCCGCGCTGCTGATTTCTGCAGGTTTTCCGCTAAAAAAAGATGAATAACTTCGTTGGCATAACCCGGGGCAGCATAGAAGGCAGTTAATTTTTTCCACTCTTTTGCCCGATAACCCGTTTCCTCGGCCAGCTCCCTTTGAGCCGTCATTAAAGGTTCCTCGCCCTTTTCCAGCTTGCCGGCCGGAATTTCATATGTAACCTTGCCCACTGGGTACCTGTATTGCTTGACCAGGATGATTTCCTCCTTTGGTGTCACAGCCAATACAGCCACCGCTCCCGGATGCAGTATTACATCCCGTTTTGTTTTTCTTCCGTTACTCAACATGACCTCGTCCTGCCTGAAAACCAAGAAACTACCCTTTGCTTCACTGATTTTCCTAAGATACTTTTCCTCCAAAGCCATTTGCCTCCTCATCTGAATACTTATCTTACTTCCCTCTTCTTAAAAGATTATACCAGTACATTTCTGTAAAAGGAAAACAAGCACCTCTATTTTCACCTAATAACTTAGATAAAAATAGAGGTGCTTGAATGAACAAAAATTAGTAAGTTTATGATGCCGAATAAATAAATCGTGTCTTCCTCAGCTAAACCACCTTATTGCCGATTCTGAGCTTATCGGCAATCATGGCAATAAATTCGGAGTTGGTAGGCTTTCCTCGTTGAATATTAATGGTATAACCAAAGTACTTCGTCATCATCTCCACGTTACCCCGATCCCAGGCCAGTTCAATCGCATGACGAATAGCCCTTTCGACCCTACTGGGTGTCGTCCGATATTTTTCCGCAATAGTCGGATATAACTCCTTTGTTATAGCTCCTAGCAAGCTCACTTTTTCGATTACCATCAAAATGGCATCGCGCAGGTACTGATATCCCTTGATATGCGCCGGAACCCCCATCTGATGTATTATATTAGTAACTTCCAAATCCAAACTCCTGGGTCGAACAAGCGGCATCTGATATACCGGCTGCACAGAGGATGTGTTCCCCCCAAACGACATCTTCCCCTTAAACAATTGACGCAACCGATTACCCAAAGTCTCTAAATCAAACGGCTTGAGAATAAAATAGTCAGCCCCCATGTCTACGGCCTTTTGGGTCATCGATTCCTGACCGAAAGCTGTCAACATGACAACCTTGGGTTTCTCCTGAATCCCTGATTCGGCCAGTCTTTCCAAAACTCCGATCCCATCAAGATGCGGCATTATAATGTCTAAAACCACAACGTCCGGCATTTTGGTGCCAATCATCTCCAAGGTTTCCAAGCCGTTGTTTGCTGTTCCGACAACACAAAAATCTTCTTGGCGTTCAAAGTATTCGTATAATATCTCTACAAAATCTTTGTTGTCGTCAGCAATTAACACTTTGATTGTTTCGTACATCCTTTTAATCTCCCCTTATCAATTTTGTTTCTATATTTATCCACTTCGACAATTGACTTTTATTTCCTGCTTCATTTTTCCATTTAATACTAGATTAATCAAAATATTTTCCGTCTTTTTTCAATAAAATGTGTTCTTATCTACTAGTATAATACGCTATTTCAGCATAATATTCAATTATCCCTTATTATTCTTTATCTTTCGACAGTACTATCAGGCTGCGTGGCGCACCTAATATGAAACCTTGAGATTTTAATCCCAAGGTTTCTCCCTCCTGTTTTACTATATCGGCTTCTATCAACATCCTTTCAATGAAAACCCCGTAGCCTCTGTCCGGTTCATTAATAAAAACATGAGTAATAGCACCGATCAATTTGCCATCCTGAATAATTGGACTACCGCTCATTCCCTGAACGATTCCTCCCGTCTGCCGCAATAATTCAGGATCGGTAATCCTGATAATCATATTTTTTCCATCCTGTCTCCCGTACAGCATACGTTCAATTTTAACATTATATTCTTTAATTTCCTGTCCTTTTAGTACTGTCAAAATTTTGGCATTACCGGTATGAACCTCATCGGCGTACGCTACTGCCACAGGTTCTGGATATAAGGGATTGACAAAATCCCCTTCTATCCTTCCATAAATGCCGCTGTCATCATTTTTCTCGATATCCCCCCACTCCCCGTCTTCAACGAACATGCCGATTTTTTCGCCCGGCTTACCCTTTTGGGCCTGTAGTATATCCTGCACCAAAGCGTGCAGGATTTTCCCCTGCCTTATTCTTAACGGTTGGTTTGTCTCACAGTCGGTAATCACATGTCCAAGGGCTCCATATTTCTTGGTGGACGGATCATAAAATGTCAGCGTTCCCACGCCACCCGCATTATCACGTATAAAAAGCCCAATTCTGTAAGATTTGGTGTCATTGCAATAATGTGGATACACCACCTTATGATGTGACTCCTCATTTCGTCTGACCGTCAATTCCATCCGGCTTCCCTCCTTGCCGAGGGCTGTAATCATACTTTTAGCCTGATCATCAGTCAAAACGGCACTTCCATTGATTTCCGTCACCACATCCCCAATCTGGATACCCGCATCCCTGGCCGGGAAAAGAGGAGAACCAGCCTCATCTATGACAGGAGAAAAGCCTACAACAAGAACTCCCTCTGTTCTTAAGACGACACCTATGGAATGTCCGCCTGGTATAAGATTAACAGCAGGCATCTCGACGGGATCTCTTGCGTGCAATAAATCCCCCGCCACCAAGCGTTGGGTTTCAAGAATACTGAAACAGCCTTCTTCCTGAGGAGCAATAATAAAAAATGCAACAAAAAACCATAATAAGAATCCGAGGATTTGCCTTTTGGTTGAATTCATGGTTATGTCCCCCTAGTTTTGGCAAATCCTTCCTATTCCATCTAAAGATACTTCGCTTTTTTAAATTAACCCTTTTGCTCGGCATTTATGTTTACGAAAATATTCCTATTATTTTTTTAAAATTTGTGAGGCATGTCGTTTTAAATCATCTGTTTGCCTTTCTCCCCCCATCATGCGGGTCAATTCTTCCACCCTCTCATCCTTTGATAAATAGCGGACAAATGTTTGGGTCCGTCCCCTTTCAACCTGTTTCTCTAAAAGCAAATGTCGATCAGCTAGGGCTGCAATAATGGATGAATGAGTAACACAAATAACCTGCTGATTTTCAGATATCTTTTCCAGCTTTTCAGCCACCTTTTGAGCGGCTTTTCCACCGATCCCGGAATCGATTTCGTCAAAGATCAGGGTATCTATCCCGTCTAATCCTGCAAATATCGACTTAAAGGCCAGCATCATACGTGACAACTCGCCTCCGGAAGCGATTTTAGCTACAGGCAAAAGAGGTTCTCCGGGATTGGCAGAAATCAAAAATTCAGCCTCCTCATTGCCGCGGGCCGAGGGTTCGACAGCACTGAACCCTGTGCGAAAAACAGCATCAGGCATCGCAAGCTCCAGCAACTGGCTTGTCACTTCTTCATCCAGACCGGCACCAATCTCCCTTCGTTTTTCCGACAGCAAAGCAGACAATTGAAAATATTCCTGCCACGCTTTT
Organism: Clostridia bacterium; assembly: GCA_018432615.1. Taxonomy (GTDB): domain Bacteria; phylum Bacillota; class Peptococcia; order DRI-13; family SM3-B62; genus SM3-B62. The sequence goes on along the minus strand of JAHDSQ010000040.1, from coordinate 24,028 downwards.
TCCACTAACTCTTTTAATTCTTCAGCCCTTTCACCACTTCCGTTTAATAGATCCAATTCGGCCTGGGCCTTTTCCCCGTATAGCAAAACTTCCTTGACAGTACCACCGTATTTCCTACATAATTCTTTAACCACATAAAGACGCTTCTCCGTTTCCTCCAAGCGCCGGGGGGAATAATCAATGTTCTCCAAATAATCTCTGATGACAGCGGCACCTTCCTCAAGCTGATACAGACAGGACTCAATCTCTGCGGAGGTCTTCTCAAGCTTATCATCAAGCTCCCTGACATACTCGAGATTTTTTACCGCCTTACCCACCAATTCATACGCTGTGGCCTCATTCTCACCGCCGAAAATACAAAGATAGGCTGAATTAAGGTTCATGCTGATTTTTTCCGCATTAGCAAGGATATTGGCTTCCCGTTGCAGTTCCTCTTCCTCATTCTCCTTCAATCCGGCTCCTTTGATCTCCGCAAGCTGAAAAGAAAGAAAATCGATCCGTTGCAACCGGTCCTGTTCTCTGTTGTGTAAATCTTCAAGCTCCGTCTTAGCTTCTTTCCAGATCTGATAGCTCTCTTTAACCTTTTGCAAAAGCTTGAAATGCTCCGTTTTCCCGAAACGATCAAGGATTTCCAAATGCCTGTGGGGTTGCAATAAGTATTGGTGATTATGCTGCCCGTGAATTTCTACCAACATTTGACCAATCACACGGTATTGTCCTAATGTTAAGTTTCTGCCGTTAATGCGGCAGCTATTTCTGCCATTTATGGCGATCTCCCGGGAAAGAATAAGCGTGCCTTCCTCACAATCCACACCATATTCGACCAGGCTCTCGAAAACACGCCCTCCTTGAGGAACAAAAAAGACGCCCTCTATTACTGCCATATCGCAGCCATGCCTAACATACTCAGTCTGGGCTCTACCACCTAAAAGCACGGAAACAGCATCAATAACGATAGATTTTCCTGCTCCTGTTTCGCCGGTCAAAACATTGAATTTCTCACAAAAATCAAGATTTATTTCCTCAATCAGAGCAAAATTCTTGATATACAGTCTTTCCAACATAATTTACACCTACTCCATCAGGCTTTTCAGTTTAGATACAACGTTTTTAACCTCTTTTCGGTTTCCCTGCCCTTCCGACGTCCTAATAACCAACATAATAGTATCATCACCGGCAACTGTACCGAGTATTTCCGGCCAAGCCGCACCGTCCAAAAGTGCTGCAATCGCATGGGCATTTCCGGGGTAAGTACGCAGCACAACAATATTTTCGCTATCCGCAATTTCAACTACCAGCTCCTGCATCATCCGGCACAAGCGCTGCTCATTTCGGGCTGAATTCTGTTCTTGCGGCAATCCGTACCGGTAGTTATCGTTCCCCACCGGTATTTTAACCAGTCGTAATTCCTTAATATCTCTTGATACAGTCGCTTGTGTTACATCAAAGCCTGCAGCCCTCAACGCCCGGGCCATCTCTGTCTGTGTGGCAATTTCTCGATTTTTAAGGATCTCCAAGATCTTTTTCTGTCGGCTAGCCTTCAAGTTTAATCCTCCTCTTTACATCCCTACCCGGTTCTTTTATGTAGAAAAAGTAAATACGGGGCCGGTTTGATTGCATTAAATCTCTGATAAGAAAATACATCCCACAGGGCCGAATCCAGTTCTTGCAAAAGATTCTCTACCCTTTTTGCCTCACAATCACCGCCGTCATGACCGGGATAAGCAACTATCGATATCACGCCACCGGGGGCAAGCAATTCTAGAGCCTCTTTGATTGATGATAATGTCGCATCCGCCTTTGTGATTGTTGCTTTATCACCACCCGGTAAATAACCGAGGTTATATACTATCGCCTGCACCGAACCTTTGATGTATTCTGTCAGTTTTTCATGGGTATCGTTTATTAACCTTACCACATCCGCGCATTTTTCTTTTTCTATTAACGCTTTGGTCCGCTCAATTGCTATAGTTTGTATATCAAAGGCATATACCTGTCCTCGCTTTCCAACCTTTTTAGCCAAAAATACCGTATCATATCCATTACCTGCCGTTGCGTCCACAGCACGCTGTCCCTCTCGCAGAAACTTACTGAGTAGTAAATGCGAAACTTCTGTTGCACGCAAATCACTAATCATAAGAAATTCTTCCTTCGGATTTAAGCTTTTCCTGCAGTATTTTAAAGAATTTATAATCCTTGATCCGAATAAGCTTGGTGCTGCAAGAAGCCTTGCTTACAATTATTTCATCACCCTCCATAATCTCAAATCCGCTCTGCCCGTCGATGGTCAACATGGAATCCAACTGTCTCCCCGCAACGATAATTTTAACCTGGGTATGAGAGGGTATGACCACGGGACGGGCTTGTAAGGTATGAGGACAGATAGGAGTTATGATCGACACTTCCACCTCAGGATGAATGATGGGACCGCCGGCAGACAGGGAATAAGCTGTCGAACCGGTCGGCGAGGAGATAATAACGCCATCCGCCTTGTAAGTAGTAACAAATTCCTTCCCCACAAACACGTCTAAGATTTGAAGACGAGCCAAAGGTCCTTTAGTTAAAACAACATCGTTTAAACCAACAAATCGCTCTACCTCTTTGCCATTGCGCAGGATTTTGGCCTCCAGCATCATTCTCTCTTCGATATGATACTGTCCGTTGACTAACTTCTCCAAGGATTCTTCCATTTCATTAAGTTCAATTTCTGTCAAAAAGCCCAAGGTTCCTACATTAACACCGAGAATCGGTATGCCGGAAAAAGCCGCCATCCTGGCCGCTCGCAAGAAGGTACCGTCCCCTCCCAGAGCAATCACACAATCAACATCACTCCCTCGGCTACAGCCCTTTTCATCCTCCAGCAAGCCAAGCGCCCGGGCCTCCACACCGCAAGAATATATCTCTATGCCCTTAGCCGTAAACCACTTGATAAGCTGTTCTCCCACTACGACAGGCTGCTTCTTTCTAGAATTGACAATAAGCCCTACTTTTTTTACCATACCCACTCCTCCAAAACGTAATAGCTACTCTCCATTAGAATGATGAAAGAAAGTACTTATACAACAACAGCCCGCACAACAGTCCAATAGTCCCGGTAATAACAGTAAGAAGAACAAAGCGGTTCTTCTCTTCCCTTCCTGAAACGGCAAATACTACTTCATTGATCTTTTTTCTTTCCATATCTATCAATAGTATACCATCTGTCCCATATGCAAGATAGTACTCCATCAACTGCCTCCTGGTATCGGCCAGCGTCGGCCTCGGTGCATTTTTGCCTGTTTTCACCTCTGCTACAAATGTCTTACCACGCTTTTTCACTAAATAGTCCGCCCGTACGTGGTTTTCATAGGGTTTCCCGTTTATCCAAGTCGTTATGGTCTTTCTTTCCTGTGCCCCTGTAACAGTATAACCATTTGATTCCAATAAATGTATGGCCTTTTGTTCGCCTCTTCTGGCCTTTCTTAGCATCCTCTTAATTGACAGGCTCTTTTTTTTCTTCAGGAGATAGTAAATAATTAGCCCGCCAATTATCATTCCAATAATGAAATAATCTGTTACGTTCATGTTTTACCTCCCGTCTTTCTATTTCTACAAAAGCCTACAATCCCCTTCTTCCATCTTGCCATAATAGGGCAGATGTGGGAAAATATATGCAGATATAAAGCGAAAACGGAGCGGAAAAAATGAAAAAAGGAACTAAGGTAACGATACTGTTATCACTCTTCTTCATTCTGTTAGGAGCAACCCCGGCAATGGGCGGGGATTTTCAAGGCCCAGGCTTTTCCATTTCACTACCGGCAAAATATGAGCTTGTAAACCCGGCAACAAGTGATATTGTTCTGCAGTTTACCGGTCCTCACAGTATTATCCACATATATCAACAGGAACTCGGTCCAAGATTATCGGTCCGGTCATATATTGATTATGGCAATAAGCAGTTATACAAAGGTAAGGCCAACTTTAAACTACTAAAACGCACAAGAAAAATCGAAAAGAACTGCGGGGTTGAGGAACTGACCTATTTTCGCCCTGAAATAAAAACCTTCGAGCAGGACCTCAACTACTACATCGAGCAACATCGAATATTTAAAGACCGTGTAGTCACTTTCTGGGGCAAGACCACCAAAGATAATCTTTCCGACTTAAAAAAGGACCTTGACAGTGCTGCCGCTACCCTAAAAAGAGAAGGCTTACTACATAAGGCCTCTACTGCAGACAACAACGCAGACAACACCGAGCCTGAATCTCCCCATATCAGTTACGCCGGTAAGCAGCTGACATTAGACATCCCGCCCCACAATCTTCTCTGGGGAAGATTTTATCCGGGAGTTCCTTTTTACAGTAGCTGTTACAATAGTATGCTGTCCAGCGAAGAAAAGCTCGATCATAAATTCGAGTTCATTATGACCTACTCCATTTTCCCGTCGGATACAGGATTCCCTGAAGCAGCCGTCAGAAAAGTATATCAGGACGGGCGTGTGTTAATGTTGACACTGCAGCCCTTTACCGCCGACTTGGAATGGATTGCCGTTTTGGAATTTATCGCCGGCGAGCACGATGACGTTATCAGGGAATGGGCCGAGGGATTAAAGCGTATCAACGAGCCTGTTTTCGTCAGACCGCTGAATGAAATGAACGGGGACTGGGATCCTTGGTGTGCCTGGTTCTTTGGCAAAGATACAGACCTTTATATAAAAGCCTGGCGTCATATCGTCGACATCTTCAAAGAGGTGGGGGCAGATAACGTATTGTTTGTCTGGAATCCCCATGACCGCTCATATCCTAATTTTACCTGGAACAATCCTCACCTGTATTATCCCGGTGATGAATATGTAGACTGGATCGGCTTAACCGGATACAACAACGGAACAAGCTACCCGGGCGATGTATGGCGGGAATTCGAGAAAATATACCGCCCTATTTACGAAGACTACCTAAAACGCTATCCCGACAAACCCATGATGATCACCGAATTCAGCAGTAATGAAACAGGCGGCAATAAAGCCGCTTGGATCGAAAATGCTATGCAACTTCTTGCTCAAGATTATCCCAACATTAAAATAGCCACTTGGTTCGATGGCCGGGATAAAAAATGGCAATATGAACTGGAATCATCTCCTCAGGCCTTCGCTGCGTTTCAAAAGGGCTTACACAATCATTACTTCCTCACAGATGCCGTTACACAGACATCGCAGGATTCACCTCCGGTCAACTCCAATAATTGATCCACAGTAACCGGAACCGCAGAATTATCCGTCCCTGCAGCCGCGTAGACAATGGGAAAACGGCGCATGCTCTCATCGATCATAATATTCAATCCCTTCGGTAAAGCGAAAGGACACACCCCTCCCGGCGGGTACCCCGTTAGAGACAGGACCTCTTCACCATCCGCAAACCTCATCTTGCAGCCGACAGCCTGCTTAAGCTTCTTGGTATCTACCTTTACATCGCCGCTGGTTACAATAATCACCGCTTTTTCATTTTTCTTTTCAACAAAGACTAACGTTTTAGCGATTTGCCCCACTTCAACGCCTAAAGCTTGGGCCGCCAATTGCGAGGTACGAGTGCTCTCATCAAACAAAATTATCTCTAAAGAAAAGGACAGTGTCTGAAAATATTTTTCAACTCTTTCCAATGGTGTCATGTTTATACCTCCAATGTCGTTTTCCTTTCATAACTGATGTTATTTACAATTCCCGGTGAGCCTTTTCAACGACTTCTTTTATCAACTCCGGAGGCTTGATATTAACTTCCTTCATCTCACTCTTTTCTAATAACAAAAGAAATTCGATATTTCCTTCAGGCCCCTTGATCGGTGAATAATCAAGGCCTTTCACCATCAAACCGTTCCCTTGGCAAAAATCGATCACCTTTTCCAAGACAGCATAGTGCACCTTGCTGTCTTTTACTACGCCCTTTTTGCCCACCTTTTCCCTGCCCGCTTCAAACTGCGGCTTAACAAGGGCAATAATAGACCCGCCGTCTTCCAGTAACGGCATTACCGCCGGCAGGATTTTTTCCAAAGAAATAAAGGCCACATCGATAGTGACCACGTTCACTGTTTCGGGGATATCTCCGGGTCCAAGGTTGCGGGCATTTGTCCTTTCCATGTTCACCACGCGCTCATCCTGACGCAATGGCCAAGCAAGCTGCCCGTACCCTACATCAACCGCATAAACCCTTTTAGCACCATTCAATAAGGCACAATGTGTAAATCCACCGGTTGAGGCACCAATATCCAGAATCACCTTCTCCTCCAAAGAAAGCCCAAAGAGCCGTAGGGCTTTTTCCAGTTTCAGACCTCCCCGGCTGACATATATATAGGGTTTTTCCTTTACTTCAATAACGTCCTCAACCCCGACCTTTGTCCCGGGCTTATCGCTCCTTTGCCGATTGACAAGAACTTGCCCGGCCATAATCAAGGCCTTGCCCTTCTCCCGACTACCGATGAGCCCTCTTCTTACCAGCGCTTGATCCAGTCTTTCTTTTGCCATATCATAACCAGCCTATCTTCTGAATGATAGAATTACTTTCTTATGCTTTAGTGCCTTTAAACTAAAATGAGATATTATCTTATCGGCCATTTTCTCCGGTGTCAGTCCTAACTCTTTCTTTAAAACGCCGGTGCTGCCGTGGGTCACAAACTTATCCGGTAATCCAATATTGAAAACCTTGGCACCGCTTTGACCTTCTCTGGCCAAAAGTTCCAAGACAGAGCTGCCAAAACCGCCCGCCAGCACATTTTCTTCCATGGTAACAAAATACTGATGGTTCTTTGCCGCTTCAAGAATAAGCTGTTCATCCAACGGCTTAACAAATCTGGCATTGACCACCGACACGCTGAGACCGGTTTCTTCCAATATTTCCTTTACGGCTAGTGCCGGGTAAACCATCGATCCCACAGCCGCTATTGCTAAGTCACTGCCTGCCGCTAAGATTTCCCCTTTACCCCAAGGTAAACTGCGATATTCCGTCGTTATTTCCGCACCAACTCCACAGCCCCGGGGGTAACGCAGGGCAACAGGCCCCTTGTATTGCAAGGCCGTAAACAACATATGACGAAGCTCTTCTTCATCCTTCGGGGCCATAACGGATATTCCGGGTATACATCGCAGGTATGATAAATCGAAACTGCCGTGATGGGTAGGACCGTCTTCGCCCACTAAACCGGCTCTATCCAAAGCGAAGACCACCGGAGCGTCCTGTAAGCATACATCTACGATTACCTGATCGTATGCCCTCTGCAAGAAAGTAGAATAAATAGCCACGACAGGACGCAAGCCCTTAAGGGCCATCGCCGCGGAAACAGTGACCGCGTTTTGTTCAGCAATCCCGACATCATAAAAGCGATGAGGGAACTTTTCGCTAAAGGCATGCAAGCCCGTACCATCCGGCATAGCTGCCGTTACGGCCACAATCCTGTTATCCCGTTCTGCCAGTTCAACAAGAGCGTCACTGAATACCTTCGTATACTTGGGCGGACCTGAACTTTTTGCAACCTCACCTGTATTTGCATCGAAAGAACCTACACCATGGAAAATCTCCGGCCTTTTTTCCGCCGGCGGATAACCCTTGCCTTTTTTAGTCAGAACATGAAGCAGCACAGGCCCTTTCATTTCCTTGGTTTTATTTAATACCTGCACCAAATCACGAATATTATGCCCGTCAATCGGTCCTAAATAGGTGAATCCTAATTCCTCAAAAAGCATGCCGGGTACGAGCAGATATTTCATACTGTCCTTAACCCTTTCAACCGCCTTGACCACATTAGGTCCAATTGAAGGGATCCTGCGCAAAAGAAGCTCGATATCCTTTTTACGCTTAGTATAAAACGGGTCAGATCTTAATCGACTCAAATATGAAGACATGGCCCCTACATTCTGGGCAATTGACATCTCATTATCATTAAGCACCACCAGCATATCGACTCCCTGATGCCCCGCATGATTGAGGCCCTCAAAAGCCTGCCCCCCTGTCAGTGCTCCGTCGCCGATAACCGCTATAACATCAAAATCCTCTTGCAGGACGTTTCTGGCCAAGGTATAACCCAGAGCAGCAGAAATAGAAGTACTGCTGTGCCCCGTATCAAAGACATCGTGAATGCTTTCTTCCCTTTTCGGGAATCCTGAAATCCCTTGGTACTGGCGGAGACTGCCAAAAGCTTCCTTCCTGCCGGTAAGTATTTTATGAACATAGGCCTGATGCCCCACATCCCAAATTATCTTGTCCTTCCCGGAAGTAAAGACATAATGTAAAGCCAGCGTCAGCTCCACGACTCCCAAGCTTGGAGCCAGATGCCCCCCCGTTTTTGCAGCAGTTTCAATAAGGAACTCCCTTATCTCCTTACTCAATAAGTCAAAATTATCAAGATCAATTTTCTTTAAATCATCCGGTCCCTTGATTTTTTCCAGTATGCTCACAGTACCACCCGCTTTTTCTGCTTCTATCTTTTCTATTATAATAGGCTCCCCACCAAAACACCTAACAAGGCACCGGCCAGAACCTCCACCGGTGTATGCCCAATCAATTCTTTCAATCTCTCTTGGGAAATATGAGTTCCCTGATACACGTCCTGTATCATCTGGTTGATAACTTCTGCTTGTTTCCCCGCCGCACGCCTCACTCCAGCCGCGTCATACATGACAACGAACGCCATCACAACAGAAAAGGCAAAAACTGTTGAATCCCAGCCAATCTCTCGACCAATACTTACAGCTAAAGCAATAACCACGGCCGTATGCGAACTAGGCATACCACCCGAACCAATAAGCCTCGTCAAATCGAACCTGCCGTATTTCATGATATTAAAAACGACCTTCAATACCTGGGAAACTGTCCACGCAACAAAGGCTATAAACAAGACATGGTTATCTGAAACCCCGCCAAAGAACTCATGCATTTAATTAATCAACTCCACTAAGCTCACTATGGTTCTCTTTGCTTACGATTTTCTCTCTATCAAATAACGAGCCAACAATATTAGAGGTTCTGTGTTTCCCCGCAAAGGTTCCAGACTCTTTACGGCTTTATCGACTGCCTCCCTTGCCAGCTCTTTAGATTTCTCGATCCCATAAAGGGAAGGATAAGTGCCTTTCTGATTCTTTTCATCACTGCCTACCGGTTTGCCTAAAATCTTCTCATCACCTAGTATATCCAACAAATCATCCGTTATCTGAAAAACCAGGCCAAAACACTCCGCGTATTCAGTCAAGGCGGACAACTCATTTTCACTAGCCCCGGTCAGTAACGCCCCCGACCTGACAGCCGCTCTGAACAAGGCTCCCGTTTTATGAGTATGGATATAGTCCAGAGTCAAGGGGGTAATTGCCTTCCCTTCCGATTGAACATCAACTACCTGTCCACCGATCATACCCCTGGTGCCGGACGCCATTGCCACCTCCCGGATAACCCGCAGCATCCTCTTCTCCCCCGGCAACCCTTCAGCCGCCGTTGCCAATACTTCAAAAGCATGGGTCAATAACGCATCTCCGGCCAGAATGGCTATGTCTTCACCGTAGACCTTATGACTGGTAAGCTTACCTCTGCGGTAATCGTCATTATCCATGGCCGGTAAATCATCATGAATAAGTGAATAGGTATGTATCATTTCTAAGGCACAAGCAACCGGCAGGTACGGCTCATATTCCTTACCCAAGGCTTCAACACCGGCCAGGCACATGATAGGCCGCAGCCTTTTGCCTCCCGCAAAAATGCTGTATTGCATTGCTTCGTGAATAATCTGCGGATACTCGGTTTCTCTTGGCAAGAGTGTCGACAGATGCTCGTCCACCAGAAGCGCTCTCTCCTGTAAATACTGCTTAAGTCGCATCCTTGTTCAATCCTCTCCCTCGCTATCCTGCAAGACTTCCAAGTCCCCCTTCGGACTTAAAACCTTTATTCTCTCCGTCGCCCGTTCCAACTGTTCCTGGCAGACCCTAATCAGAGCAATACCCTCTTCATAGGATTCTAATCCTTCCTGCAGGGATATTTCCCCGCGTTCCAGCTTACGCACGATTTCCTCGAGCCTTTTTATATTGTCTTCATAAGATTGAGCCTGTTTTTTCATCCTCATCCTCCTTGCCGAGAATTAAACAATCCAATTTTCCTTTATACAGCTTCACGCTGACTTTTTCATCAACAGCAACACTTGCGACGTCGACAATCACTTTACCATTATCACCCATACATATACTATAGCCTCTAGCTAACGTTGCCAATGGACTTAACGCTTGCAATCTTGCCGCCATAAGCTTCATCTTTTCCCTTTTCTTCACATACAATTTTGCCATCAATTCGAACAAATCATTTTCCTTGCGGGCAACATCCTCCTGCAATACGGCCAACCAGCGTTCCGGCTTCTTCATGACCCCGGAACTTTCGAGCAATTCAAGTTTCATACTCTCACGTTGCAGTCTTCCTGCCTGGGCGTTGCGCATTCTTTCCCTGTATTTTTCTAATTGTTCCAGCAGCTCAAATTTGACGGGAACCGCAAGTTCACCTGCAGCCGAAGGCGTCGCCGCCCTCACATCCGCAACCAAATCAGCTATTGTATAATCTATCTCATGTCCCACAGCCGATATCACCGGTTTAGGACAATTAAACACCGCATCTGCCACTATTTCGGCGTTAAATGCGTTCAAATCCTCTGCCGATCCGCCACCCCGTGCCAGTACCACTACCTCAATCTCATCTCTTTGCCCCAGGTGCTCAATGCCCTGAGCTAAGACCTGTGCGGCTTTTTCCCCTTGTACCAGGGCAGGATAAAGCAGAATAGGCATCCCCGGATACCTGCGGGAAATGACATTATGTATATCCCTGATTGCCGCCCCTGTCGGAGAAGTAACCACACCAACACCCATAGGTAAAAGTGGTAGGGCACGCTTGCGTTCCGCAGCAAAATAGCCTTTCTGTTGCAGTTTTTTCTTCAGTTCCTCCAACATAATCTGCTGCAAACCTGTTCCGGCGGGAATTATCTCCTCTGCGTACAACTGCACCATTGTATCGCGAGGGTATAAGGAAACATAACCCCGCACAAGACAATCCATACCGTTTTCGGGCAAAAAACCTACCGTTTGAGCGCGGCCTCTGAACATGACAGCACGAATCGAGCTTTTTTCATCCTTTAAAGAAAAATAGAAATGACCGCTCGTATGCTTCTTAAAATTAGATATCTCGCCCCGCACCCAAAGTCCGGCCAGTTCGGGGCGATTGGCAATAGCTTTTTGCACAATGGCAGTCAAATCGCTGACCGATAATACCTTCTTATCCTCCATATTTCACAGCCTCAACAGTGTTTTTAAGTAGCATGGCAACAGTTGTTAAACCCAGTCCCCCAGGCACCGTAGTTGCTATGCCGGCAATATCCGCAACAGAAGGAAAGTCCACATCGCCTGTTATTTTCCCGTCCGGCAGACGATTTATCCCCCCATCCAGCACAAAAGCACCCGGTTTGACCATATCACCGGTAATAAGATTGGGCTTGCCAACCCCGACCACCAGAATATCCGCCTTCCTCGTATATTCCGCTAACCCCTTTGTCCGGGAATGACAGATGGTAACAGTCGCGTTCCCCGAAAGCAGCAAAGCAGACATAGGCTTACCTATTAGTTTGCTGCGACCGACAATAACCGCATGTTTTCCTTCGATCTCATACCCCGTCGATTCTATCATTTTTAAACAACCGTAAGGCGTACAAGGAATGAAGCGCGGCTTTCCCAGTAACAATTGACCCATGTTGGCAGGATGCAACCCATCAACATCCTTCTCGGGATGGATTGCTTCTATTACCTTCTCCTCATTTATATGCCGAGGCAAAGGTAACTGTACCAATATCCCATGTACAGCTGTCCTCTTGTTCAAATCATCAATAACTTCCAATAATTGCGCTTCAGTCGTTGTAGCTGTCATTCTCACAACTTCAGAGTGTATTCCTACTTCCTGACACGCTCTTTCTTTATTACCCACATATATCTGCGAAGCCGGATCATCACCGACAATAATCACCGCTAAACCAGGCGTTTTTCCGCAAGCTTGTAATTCCTTCACTCTTTTTTTTACTTCATCCTTCACCTGGTCGGCGACTTTTTTCCCGCTAATAATTTGACATGGCATTGCTCGAGGCCCCCATTTACCTGATCAAATATATAAAATATGGTACAAAATCCTGCTTTAATATATCATACTGTGGGCAATTAAACCAGTACCTACTGCACTGTCACTGCAGTATTCCCTCGCCGGGAAAAGAAGCTTAGCCCCTACCGCAGGATGCTCCAGGCGTTTTTTAAGCCGCTGCCGAATGTAACCGTTTGCCGCCACTCCGCCTACAACCAAGACATCCTTTAGTCCTGTACTTTCCACCGCTTGACGTATCACCTTTTCTACCGTCATGGCAATACAATGCTCTACCGCCCTCGCAACAGCTCCCGGAGCCGCTCCATCTCTTATATATTTTTTCGCCAGGGTTTCGGCACCGGAAAAACTCATCATATATCCTTTCCGGGAAGATGGGATTGCCACTTTATCGTATCCCTCGGCCAGTTTTTCAAGATGCTTGCCGCAAGGAAAAGGCAGGCCCAGAGCCACGCCAACCCTATCCACCAGCTGTCCCGCATGTATATCCGCAGAACGCCCCAAGACACGAATATCGTATTGTAACGGATTTTTGACAATCCTTTTTACCTGAAGAAGCTCCGTGGTACCGCCTGACAAATGCAGCATCAAAAATTCCTGCAAAGTATCAGCCTGAGCCGACCACAAGCCTGCCACAAGATGCCCTTCCTGATGAGATGTTGCTACCAGAGGGATACCAAGCAAAACAGCAATATTTCTGGCTAGAGCCGAACCCGCCGTAAATACCGGCAAATATGAATCCTCCCGGGGACACGGTCTGAAACTTGCCGCCACCCCTCGGATTTTCCTGCCCTTATGAACCTTAAGTACCTCCTCCAACATCTCCGGCAAATTCCGCAAATGATAAAACAGGGCTGTAGATTGCTGCAGCCCCTGCTTCCCAACCGGAACCGGTAGGACAATCCTTTTGTCGACCATCATCTCCCTGCCCTCATCCACCAAAGCAAGGGAAGTGGTATAACAACTTGTATCGATTCCCAAAAACACAAGTCAAACCTCTTCCATATTCTTAATAATATTGCCTAAGATACCATTGATAAAGCGGGGTGAATCATTCGCTCCATAAACCTTGGCAATTTCAATAGCTTCATTGACTGCCACTGCTTGGGGAACATCAGGGGCAAATAATATCTCATAGAGCGCAACACGCATAATGTTGCGATCGACTGCCGCCATCCTGTTCAGTTTCCATTCAATAGCATTACTGTCAATCAGCGAATCAATAGCCGCTTTGTTGCTTGCAACTCCTTCAATAAGTTGCTTGCTGTATTTTAACACGGCATCTCTCGGACCTTCCTCTGCGGACAGACGCTCCAACATGTCTTCCGGATCGCTTTTACCTATATCAAATGCAAAAAGTGCTTTCAATGCCAGTTCCCTCGCCTCATGCCTATTCCGCAAAAGAATTTTCTCCTTTCTTTTCCGCCCGTTTTTTACCTATCATTAAAAAAACGTATAATTAATTCTCTCAGACCGTCATTATCGTCGGACCTTCTGCCTATTATATACCCGATATAAATGCAGCACGCAACAAAAACGGTCTGAAAAAAGCCAAGAAAAATCACAAGCAGGCTGAAAGTCAAACCAATAAGTATCCCCAGCATCTTACCACGATGATTATGTAAGAGTTCGGACAAGAGTTCTCCCCACATGACAGCTATCCCCCCTATTCCACCCGGCCCTTAGCATCCCAGCTTACCCTGTTGACATGCACCTTTATTTCCTTCAACGTGATGCCGGCTGTATTCTGCAAGTGCTCCAATACCTTCTTTTGCAGTTCCTCAGAAACCTGGGGGATATTCACATCAGGTGAAACCTGCACCTTCAAGGCGACTTTTAATGTTTCTCCCGCAAGCCTTAACATGGGTTTTACATCGCGAACACCCTGCACATTGACCGCGGCTTTGCTGATTAAATGCTCCAAAGCAGGCATAGTTATCTTGACCTGTCCCAGTCCCGTCTCATGCACTGTGGTTTCCTTGGCAGGTTTTACCCTGAAACTGCCAAGAAACAATGTCAACGATATGATGAAAACCAAAAACCCAGTTGCTCCCAAGATCCAGCGGTTGGTTGCAAAGGCAAGATAACCCTCCATGTAGGTCAGACTGTTTGTCCACCCCAAAGCTAAAGAAACCATTAACACAGAAAGACCAAGATAGCCCAAAGACATAACCCCAATGACTACTCTATCCGATGTCCGTACCATTAAAACCCTCCTCTCGGTAAAATGCCGGTCTCCTCTGCGATACCGGCATCTTTTGTATTTTATTTTACACGAGGCGAATCCTCTTCTTTTTCCTCACCCTTAAAGGCGACTCCTTGCACATGAACATTAACCTCAACCACCGTTAATCCTGTCATGCCTTCAATAGCCTTTTTTACGCCACGCTGTATTTCATTAGCAACCTCCGGAATCCTTACACCAAACTCGACAATAACGAAAAGATCGACGGCAGCCTCTTTTTCGCCAACCTCCACCTTTACTCCCTTAGAGGGGTTTTTCTTCCCCACAAATTCAGCAATACCACCCACAAGTCCACCGCTCATCCCGGCTACCCCGTTGACCTCCGTTGCTGCTAAACCTGCAATAATCGCCACCACATCATCAGCTATTTTAATCGAACCGGCTTCATTAATACTGGTGATACTGTTACCACTATCCAAATTCTCGTTTACTTGAACTTTCTTTTCTACCAATCTCCTGCACCTCCCCTTATCTCATAACACATTAATTATATCAGATTAACGCTTGGCTTACAAACATTGACAATAACGAAATTTCTCATCCCCGGGGCACAATTATAACATCCTCCCAAGCACAATCCACCGTTTTGGCAACAATATCAGCCACCTTGAAAGCCTCTTCCGGCAAAAGCTCGTCGGAAGGAACGATGACCATCACAGCCTGGGCTTGGATAACCGCAACCGCATCATGAAAGCCCTTGGCCAGCAGAGCGCTTTCTATTTTGTTCTCCTTCTCAAGCTCATCGCTTAACTCTATCAGCTTAACTTGCGCCTCCTGTCTTGTCTGCGCCAACGAGGCAGGATTGTTTACTATCTCCCTTAGAAGCTCTGCACGTTCGCTACGAGCCCTGTTTCTCTCGATGCGGTATTCACTGAAAAAATCATCCCCTGACTCAGTATTTTCCTGGGCTACCAAAACATCGGAAACCTCAGAATCCGGGGAAACAACCTCGTCCTTCTCATTTCCCCAAGTCTTCATTCCACCCCAAACAGTAACAAGAATCAGCACAAACAAAATTCCGTACACCATCAGCTTTTTCGTACTAATGAAAAAAGCCTGCATTCATCCTTCACCTTCTTTCCCTCGGCAGTACTATTATTCGATGAGCGGGAACGCCAAGCATGGCCTGGACTGCCTTCCCTAAATTTTCTTTTACCTCGCCATCCCCGGCACCGTCAGCCACAATCAAGACTCCTTCAATTCTGGGACTGACCTCCTTAAAAACAAGGGGTTCTCCATCTTTTTGAGCAAAAGCAACCTCTTTTTTACAGCTTTCCTCCGTCACTATTCTTATCCCTCCGTCACTATCCCTCTCCTCAACGGTAGATTTATCATCAGCGGTATTTAAAACATATTCCTTTTTCGTGCTTCCTTCTAACCTCACCGTTACCGCGACCTTCCCCGCACCCGCAACCTGACTCAGCACCTCACTCACTTCCGCGTTCAAAAGCTCCTCTAAAGCAGTAAGTGAGGAGTTATAAGAAGTCGATAATTTCTCCGCAATACCTGCCGTGGATTCCGGCAGTTTATTATATTCCTGCTTATTAGTCCACATTCCGGGAAGCACCATCAAAAGAATTCCCACTACTACTATCCCCGCTACACCCCAAATGCCGAACCTACCTTGATAGTTCTTCAAGGCCTGATAGATATCTCTCATAATTGCCCCCTCCCTCTTGTTAGAACACCACCTGTATTTGCTCCGTTTTTAACTCAAAATACCGGTACAAGGCAGTGGCAATCTCTTTTTCTATCCTTTTTTCCTCGCTTGCCCCGGCTTTCTTCCCCTTTTTTGCAGGCTCTTCATCGCTATCAACGGTTTGTTCCCGAACATTTTCGACCTTTACGCCCTCAAGGCTTATCTTTATCGGTTGGATTTCGTTAACGGCACTTGCCTCCCTAATGACAGTTTCATTCTCCTCTTTCCCGGTCTCCGACTCGACCACCTTTACCTTAACCCCCCTTATTACCGGCAGGGTACTACCTTTTTCCTTCTCAAGGACAACCTGCACCCCTGCATCTTTGACCCCCTCGACCGTTTTGGCTAACTCCTCGATTTGCGTCTCGAGCCTCATGCGATAATTATCCAGCACAAGTTTTTCGTTTAGTACATTAATACCCTCACTTTCTGCGGAAATATCGTCAAAAGCAACCATCTCTTTTTCCTGTTGCCTGACGAAGGTCTCGAACCCCTCGCTTTTAAAGACAAAGCCCATAAGAGGATTTAACACCGCCAGAATGACAAACAATCCTGCAATTGCCTTGACAAAAGAACGTAAAGCACCGGAAGGCAAAAGCATATCCAAAAAAGTCGTTACAACGATTATTGTCACAACACTCTTCAGCAAATCCCCCAAAACCTGCATACCATCCACCTACCTCAGCATTACAGTAAAGCTGGCCGCTCCGACAATGATGGTAATAGTCAAAAAAAACATAATGGCCACACTCGCTACCGCGGCAAAAACCAGGAATAAACAGCCGGCCAGATCATCCAGCGTATCTGCAATTAAAGTATCCCCCAGCGGCTGAAGTATAGCGCCTGCCAAGCGGTAGATGACAGCAATCGTCAGTATCTTAATAACAGGAAACAGCACAATCATCCCTAAAACCACAACGCCGGCTACCCCAAGAGCATTCTTTAGAACTAATGAACCTCCGACTACTGCATCTAAAGCATCCGCAAACATACTGCCGGCCACAGGAACAAAAGCCCCCGTCATGTACTTTGCAGTTCGCAAAGTCACGCCATCCACCACTGCTCCGGCCACACCCTGAACGCTGATAATACCCGTAAACAGCGTCAGCACCAGCCCTATCCCCACCTTTGTCAACTGCTTCACCAACCCGGCCAGACGCGAGACCTTAAACCTTTCGGAAATGTTGTTAGCAACAGCTATCACCACATTCAGATAAATCAGGGGAAATATTACGGTCTGCACAAACATGGCCATAAAGCTTAAAAAAAGCATTAAAAAGGGCTGCAAGATAGCTGCGGAAGTAATCCCACCCATAGCTGTCAACAGCACCAACAGCACAGGCAGCAGTAATTTCATAAAGGCCACCATTTTATCCACGGACTGCAAGCCCGCCGTAACCGCCACCTGGAATGAACCCAGGGTAATAGTAATCAAGGCTAGTAAACAAACAAAATACGCTAATTTTGCTACGGTCCCCTCCGCAAATGAATTCTGCAAACTCTGCAAAACAGCACAAACAACAGCAATGACCATCAACTTCCCAAGCAATACCAAATTAACCCTTATCTCGTACAAAAAATATTCCGCAATACCTTTCATCACCTCACGAGGTGCAAACAGAGCTTCCCCGTTTTTGAAGGCGTTGATAATGCCCTGTAAAGAAATGTCAGGAAGAAAAGAACTGGTTTCATCGTCGACCTCCCTGATGAATTCTTCCAGCCCTCGCAATTCCAGGGCATCCTGTTGTTTTTCCAGGGCATGAAGGGCCGAAAACGTACCCTTTTCTTCCCCCTCCTTTTCATATCCCCAAACAGCGCTATACCCGCCAAAGACTAAAAAACAAGAGAGCAGCACTACCGTTATCACTTTGCTACGCATACACACACACCCTATGGTATTAATCTGAGAATAGACTCCAGTACTGCTACGAAAATAGGCAAAGCGACGACCATTACCAATACCTTGGCCGCAAATTCTACCTTTGTTGCCGTTGCTCCTTCTCCCGCATCACGACATACCTGAGCCCCAAACTCGGCAACATAGGAAATCCCAATTATCTTCAGCATCGTTTCCAGATAGTAAAAATTAACCCCGGCACTGCCGGCCATCTTTCCCATTACCTCAATTACCACCCCCACCTTTGCGATGGCAAAGGAAAAGATAATTAACCCGGTACAAAGGCTGACCAGCAAAGCAACTTCCTTGTTTCTTTCCTTAACAAATACAGCTAAAACGGTACCTATCAAGCCAATGCCAACAACCTGGAAAATCTCCATATCTCACCTCTAGGATAAAAAAAATACACTTTTAACCTTGTTCAATAAATCCGCCAACAGTTGGACCACCATGATCAAAGCGATTGAAACACCGGCTAATGTGGCAATAAAAGCGTATTCTTCTTTACCCGCCTGTTTCAAAATGGTATGAAAAATCGATGTAAGAATACCGATACCTGCTATCTGAAAAATCAATTCAATATTCATTTAATCTAACCCCCACTGATCCTAAATAAGAACGAGAACAATGATGACTCCCAGACAAAACCCCATATACTGCCACATTTTTGTATTCTTATCCCTGTTTTCCAGGGCTTTTTTTTCAATAATGCGCAGCTGTTCCCTGGTCAGGGCAATGTTCTTTAATTGCTCCTCCCTGGCGGAATTTCCCAAACCATGCCCAAACATGAGCAAAACGCTCATTTCCTCTCTTCGTACAAACGACTCTCCCGCAAGGATAGAAACGGCTTCCTCCCACGCCTCGCCGGCTGTATAACCTTGGTTCATTTCCAAAAGAGCAGCGGCCTTGCCAAAAACACTCCCGGTTCTTTTATCAAGTTTCTCGCCTGCTCTGCGCAAGGCCACCGGCAACGGTGTCGAGCTATAGCTTATCTCCGTTTCCAATAAGGAAAAGCCATTTTGCAGGTTTCGTAAAACCTCAACCCGACAACTATAAGTGCCTGCCGCCTTCAGTCCGGCATAGCCGCAACCGCAAATGATGCATAACGCCCCGGTACATCTCAGCATCCTATTTCATCCTTTCCCAATTCCTGCCGCCATAAATAGCCTCAACTGTCCCCGGACCCTGCCCTCTGTTCAAAAGCACCAGCCGCTCAAAGAATTTAAAGGACAGCAGTTCCCCAATTACCGGACGCTCCTTTACCTCCGCAAGGCTCCCGCCATGAACGGTAGCCAGCACAGATACCCCTGCTTGCAAGGCCTGGTGAAGGGCTTCCACATCCTCCCTTTTTCCTATTTCATCCGTGGCAATCACCGCAGGCGACATGGAACGTATCATCATTATCATCCCCTGGGCTTTGGGACAAGCATCCAACACATCGGTTCGCATCCCTATTTCAAATTGCGGCATTCCCCGGTAAACCCCGGCCACTTCCGAACGTTCGTCCACAAGCCCTACATTTACTCCCTTAAAACGCAAACTCCCAACCCCATCACTTATTTGTCTAACAATATCCCTTAAAAGCGTTGTTTTGCCACATTGAGGCGGCGATACCACCAAGGTATGGCAAACAGTTCCGTTTTCACCCACCAGATACGGCAAGATACCATCTGCACACCCTAAAATCTGACGACCGATTCGGTAATTGACCCCGGAGATTTCCTTAAGTGTTTTTATCTCTCCCTTCTCCAAAACGCCCCTACCCATGAGCCCGACGCGGTGACCACCCGTAATAGTGATGTACCCGTTTCTGATTTCCTCCTCCCAGGCATACAGGGAACCTTGACTTAAAACTTGTATACTCCTTTCAATCAAATCCCTGCCGACAACGATCCCTTTCTGCAATCTCTCACATGCCATCCCGCTTTCATCCAGTGTTACCTCCCTATTTGCCAACCGCAGGACTAAGGGGCGTCCCAGCCTCAAACGTATTTCCTCAATCTCTGCCAAATGTTTTGACATCCCTCTTTTCATTAAACCCCGCAGTTCGGGAACAAGGTAGTCTTGCCAGCTATAGGTAACCTCTGCCATCGAAAGCCTCCTGACTTATTGCAGATATGATAGAATGTTTATTGCTTGACAATACAATATATTGTCCTTATCCTTTTTTTATGCAAAAAAAAAGACAACCCTAAATTAAGTACATATTTTCACAAATCCCCTGTTTTCTATTTACAATCCTTTCCCCAAAGTAATATAATATCTTTATATGCATCACTATATGCGTATTTTTATAGTGCGCAATAATTAATGTTGAAATATTCCTTAAGAAAGAAAGGTGATAAGCTGCATGAACGAGAAACCGACTAAAGAACAGATCCTGGGAATAATCGCCAAGTATGGCAAAGCTAAAGAACAGCTTCTCGCTATACTGCTTGATATCCAGGAAGTATCAGGGAGTAACTGCGTAACGGAAGAATGGGCTCAGCTTGTGGCAAAAGAGCTTGACCTCCCTCTTTCCAAAGTATTTGATGTTTTAACCTTTTACGCCATGTTTTCAATAAAGCCCCGTGGCAAGTATGTGATTGAAATCTGTAACAGCGCCCCGTGCTACGTTTCCAAATCGGAAGAAGTGGCTAAAATCTTCCAGGATATCCTGGGTATTAAAATGGGAGAAACGACCCCCGATGGTCTCTTCACCCTGCTTTATACCTCTTGTATAGGTGCTTGCGATCAAGGCCCTGTTGCTAAAATAGGCGATAAAGTCTACGGATTTTTAAATAAAGAAAAAATCACCGGCATTATAAATGAATATCGGGAGGTCGTGTCATGTCAAAAATAGTTAAGCTGATATCTGCCAACTGCGGCAAGATACGCCCTGATTCAGTTGAAGATTACCTTAATTTCGGGGGCTATGCTGCTCTAAAAAAGGCGTTCAACATGGAACCCATGCAAATCATAGAAGAAGTTAAAAAGGCCAAACTTTTGGGTCGCGGCGGTGCGGCCTATCCTGCCGGTTCCAAGTGGGAGCAATTATATGAAATAGAAGAGTCTCCTAAATATATCGTCTGCAACGCGGATGAAGGCGAACCCGGCACCTTTAAGGACAAGCTCCTGATGGAGCAGGACCCCTTACGAGTTATAGAAGGAATGACCATCGCAGGTTATGTCTTCAATTCCCACGACGGCTATATCTATATCCGTGGTGAATACCGAGACCTGCAAAAAGTCTTCCAAGCGGCCATAGATAACGCCAAGAAAGAAGGATTCTTAGGCGAAAATATCCTCAACACCGGCTTCTCCTACAATATCCACATCATGACCGGTGCAGGCGCTTATGTCTGCGGAGAGAACTCCGCTCTTTTGAATTCCATCGAAGGCAAAGCCGGACGTCCGAGAATCAAGCCGCCTCATCTGGCCGAAGTCGGTCTCTTCCTTAAGCCGACTCTTGTTAATAACGTCGAATCCTTCGCCAACATACCTACTATCGTCACTGAGGGTGGAGAAAAGTATTTGAGCTACGGCACTGCAGACAGCGGTGGCACTAAGCTCATCTGTCTTTCCGGTCATATCAAAAACCGTGGTGTTTTTGAAGTACCCTTTGGCGTGACCCTGCGTGATATCATCTATGACCCGGAGCTTGGCGGCGGTATGGCAGAAGGAAAAAAACTGAAGTTCTTCCACCTGGGCGGGCAATCGGGACCATGCAGTTCGCCGGAGCAGCTTGATACCGTATACTGCTGTAGGGCTATGCGTAACGCGGGCTTAAGTGTAGGTTCCGGAGCTGTCGTCGTTTTAGACGAATCCGTCTGTATCATCGATTACCTCAAAAAGGTTACAGAGTTCTTTATTCATGAATCCTGCGGTAAATGTGTACCCTGCCGCGAAGGAAACAAACAGCTTTACCTGATTCTTGATAAGTTATCAAAGGGCGAAGCAACAGAGAATGACCTCGCCTTAATGAAACGCCTCAGCAGGGTTATGGCCAAGAGTTCGTTCTGCGGATTAGGCCAAGCAGCCTCTACGGCCCTCGACTCTTGTCTGAAACATTTCAGCTCGGAATTCGAAGCGCACCTAAACAAACAATGTCCGGCAGGTGTTTGTTTCACTAAAAAGGAAAGTGGTGAATAAATATGCATCATACATTCGACCCCAATAAAACCATTACTGCAACCATAGATGGCCTTACCGTCAGTGTCCCTGAAGGCACCACCATCTTGGAAGCAGCAAAGAAGGCGGGGATAAAAATACCCACACTCTGTCACCATCCTGATCTTGGTGTCAGAGCAGTTTGCAGAATTTGTTTAGTCGCGGTGAAGGGTCAAAGAAGGTTTAAGACCTCCTGTAACACCGTTCTCTGTGACGGTGATGTTGTTAACACCAACACCCCGGAAATCAGGGAAGCCAGAAAAACAGTCCTCGAATTAATCCTTTCCAACCACCCTCAGGACTGTCTCAAATGCGAAAGAAACGGCAACTGTGAACTTCAGGATCTGGCAAAGCAATACAACGTCCTGGAAGTACCTTTTGCCTCTACCTATCAAAGGCTTCCTATTGAAGAAGATAACCCGGCCATTGTTCGGGATATGACCAAATGCATCAAATGCGGTCGTTGCGTCGAGGCTTGTCAGGTGGTACAGGAAGTAGCAGCCATCAACACCTCTTGCCGTTCAACGGAATATGGTGTTACCACCGCATTCAACAAACCGCTTTCCGCCTCAACCTGTGTCTACTGCGGTCAATGTATTGCCGTATGTCCGGTCGGTGCCCTCTATGAAAAAGACGATACCGGGAAAGTCTGGGCAGCTCTTTCCAATCCGGATATGCACGTAGTAGTCCAAACAGCCCCGGCCGTAAGAGTAGCACTAGGCGAAGAGTTCGGCCTTGCCCCCGGCAGTATCGAGACCGGAAAAATGGTTTCCGCCCTTCGTCGTCTCGGTTTTGATAAGGTCTTCGATACGAACTTTACGGCCGATTTAACCATCGTCGAAGAAGGCAATGAACTCCTGAACCGTATTGAAAATGGCGGAAAGCTCCCCATGCTAACCTCCTGCAGCCCCGGCTGGATCAATTATCTCGAGGTTTTCTATCCCGAGTTGATTCCCCATGTCTCTTCTTGCAAATCACCGCAACAAATGTTTGGAGCCTTAGCCAAAACATATTACGCAGAAAAGAGCGGTATTCCGGCAGAAAAGATCTATGTTGTCTCCGTGATGCCGTGTACCGCCAAAAAATATGAGTGTACCCGCCCTGAAATGAGAAGCAGCGGCTATCAAGATGTTGATACCGTCCTAACCACCCGTGAACTGGGCAAAATGATCAAACTGGCCGGCATTAACTATGAAAAGCTGGAAAACGAAGACTACGACGCACCCTTTGGTATTTCTACCGGAGCTGCCGTAATCTTTGGGGCCTCCGGCGGCGTCATGGAAGCGGCTTTGCGGACGGCACATGAACTCGTCACAGGTGAAAGCTTAGCCAACCTTGATTTTACACCGGTCAGAGGTCTTGAAGGAATCAAAGAAGCTGAAGTCGAACTGGCCGGAAACAAACTCAAAATCGCCGTAGCCAGCAGCCTCAGTAAGGCCAAGGTATTGATGGAAATGATTAAAAACGGCACCTGCTGTTACCACTTCATTGAAATCATGGCTTGTCCCGGTGGTTGCATCGGCGGCGGGGGACAACCCTTCGGCACAACGTCTGAGGTTTTGCAAAAGCGTCTTGCTGCCACATACAGTATCGATAAAAACTCCGAATTGAGAATGTCTCATAAGAATCCGGCCATTACTACTCTTTATGAGGAATTCCTCATAAAGCCCCTTGGCCACAAATCTCATGATTTGCTGCACACGAAATACCAGCAACAGGACAGAGGATAAACTATATCATATAACATGAGAACGTGCGCTCACCGGGCGCAATCGAGTAGGAGGTCACCCATTGTTGAGTGACCGACCTCTCACACCACCGTGCATACCGTTCGGTACACGGCGGTTCAAGCGCATGAGTGCAGTGACTCGTACCGGTCAAGGATACTGTAGTATCCGGCCTGTGCGAG
>JAHDSQ010000005.1 GCA_018432615.1 Clostridia bacterium | reverse complement strand
GCGATGTGCCCGTAACCCAATCATTGCCAAAGCCATCTCTGCCGAGAGACTTAAGAAGGCTGGATATTTTGATTTTCTCGATTACTACGAGTCTGTTCGTGTGTAAACTTGGGAGGAGCCGTATACCGAACGGTACGTGCGGTTCTGTGGGAGGTCGGCTACTCAAGTAATGGGTAGCCTCCTACCCGATTGATTAAATTCTTATAATGTTACCAGGCAAATTAAGATTAATTTCGAGGTCGCATAGCATATATTACCATTCGCAGTGTGCTGATTATATTTTTGCAGTGGACAGGTATTGGTCCTCTTGACGCCCACTTACAAAAGTATTGAATGATTCACTTGCAATTATCTTAATCTTAAAATCATTAGGGCATTCTTGCCAAAGCATATCAATAAAGTTTGCTAAAACGCCCGTGTTAGTATTGAGGTCAGCTGATGGCCCCCCTACCATTTTAAGAAGACAGATTAATTCGTTTGTTAATATAAATTTATCCTTTCGGGCCTGATGCATCAAACAGTTAGGATCAAGGGAAACATATGTATGTCCACTCAAGACAAGTAAGTTTATTGCTTCGCAATATTCATTTTGTTCAAAATATCCCTTTTCCCGCGCAACCATCAATACTGGTTGCAACCAGGTAATTGGAATATTGAATGCTTCTTTTGACCATGTTCTGAACCCCAAGTCTTCTGATAATAATAAAAGATCATTTCCCTCAGCCACAATGGCAGGATCACAAGCCACACGCCCAACTTTGTCGATTATTATATTAACTTCTTTTTTAAAATCACACTTAGGCATAGCTGGAGCTACTATAGCTACACTCCTCGCCCATTCTACTTCCCGCTCTAGCTCATCAGCTATATTTTTTAAAGTTTCTTCCTTATATCCCTCGAAAACTAATCGGTCATTGTGCCATGAGATAAAGCCTTGCTTTTTCCTAATGTTTTGTCTTGCTTCCATGGCCCTAGAAACCAAAAAATCAATGACAGATTTTGACGTATAAATTGGCCCACATATAGCCACAACAGTTTTTTCAACTCCTAAGCGACGAACAACCGATAATGTAATTGCATCTAGCACGCAGCCTTTCTTTTCATGTTTCTGAATTGTTTGAAGTGCATTCTCACGTTCTTTAAAAAAGCCGTAACAAGCTTTAAATTTAACATCGACAGTAGGAAGCCCGATATATGCATTTATCAGGCCTTCCCCAAAAAATGTGGCAATAAATGAAAAAGGAATGTTATTTTTTTGATATTCATCTAAAATGTGTTGACCAGCTTCGGCACGAACTTTGACAATTTCTCGTATATCCTCAATTGGGTCTGTTGAATCAGTGTCAAAATTAAACCGCTGTAACCCAACTGCACGTGGAAACCTTTTATTAAATTGTTCTAAAGATCTATGAAAAGCATCAAGATATATAGATTTAATCCAGATTACTTCAACAGGATTTGAGTTAGTAATATCTTGAATTTTGAACTTTTCACCTACTCGTTTACCAATGAGTAGAACGGCAAGGTCATCCTCTTTGCTTAAACGTTCATCTTCAAAAAATACATGTTTTTGTGTTTCTATTCTATACCTTCGTTCACCATCTTCGGTGAGAAGACAGACCACAGTATTCTCCGCGACAAACTCCGCTGAATGTATTGCCTCCTCAATATGATCACCGAAAAATATGAGACCTTGATAGGCAAGGTGCGTTTGAGGCGTATCCCAATTATCCATAAGAACAGAGTACGCATATTGAAGCCCTTTAGATATATCTTCATAACGACAAATCAGCGACGCAAGTTTAATACGAATTTCGGGGCAACCGTTGATGTCTGCAAGATTAAGGTGCTGTAAAAAGCTACGAATATTACTATCTCTTCCTTTACTCTGCCAAAATTCGATCCGTGTTACTATCATTTCGAGGTCATTTGGACAAAGTTTTAGATACTGGGCAATCTTACTATCTGCTAAACTATCCCCTGTATTAATTGAGAGAACTGCTTCCGCCCTCTTATACCACTTTTTATCACGGAGATTCGACGAGATAGAATTAAGCGTTTCACGAGCTGTTGCCCAATAACCTGAGTTAATTGAAGTCAAAATTAGAACTTTTAGCCCTTCACTTTCACGATCTGTTGCTATTCTACCTCTAAGTAAATCAATAATGGCATCATCACGACTCAACTTCCGTGCTAAAAAGCTTAACTCCAATCTGGAGAAAAGATTCGTTTGATCATCAACTAACATAAGAGCTTCATTAAAGCTATCATTGGCTGCCTTATCATCTCCTATTTTTAGATATGTACGCACTTTTAATACCCTTAATGCTATATTCCCAGGTTCTTCAGTAATGTGATGAGCAACAGTATTAAGCGCCAGTGGTTTTTTACCAAGTTTAATATATGATTCCACTGCAAAAACCCCTATAAATCCTCATTTTCAGGAGGAGATTTGCTTCTTTATGCCGAATTATTAAATAACAAGAAGCAAGTAAAAGATATAAAGAGATAAATTGAATATACGGGGTGTCAGCAGATGT
>JAHDSQ010000033.1 GCA_018432615.1 Clostridia bacterium | reverse complement strand
GGTGAGTAATATGCATTGTACAGCTAAGTATAAACTTAAGTATTCACTAGATGAGATTTTGAGAGAATCCATTCCTTGATTTTCCACTTAATAAGTGGTTAAAAGGACCGCTTTACTGCTTTCTGCAGTGGAATCATATATGCATTAATACGAGTAGCAAAATAAGCTATTTTCATGTTTTCTGGTAATTTAGTCTCATCTATGCTTTCAATCAAAGAAATTGCATCGTCTGCTTCACCAATTGAAACAAGCGCACTGGCTTTTAATCCTATCACCTCGGGATTTGATGAATTATCAGGCAACGTTTCTAAAACCCTTGCCGGTTCATTTTTTTCTGATAACAATATAAGTGCCTGTTGAAGACGTAGGTTTTCATCATTAGGATATTGTTTTAAGATACCAGCAAGAATTTCTTTTGCCCTCAAGTTGTCATCAAAAGTTCTAAGCCCTAATACTGCATTGTGTCCAACTGATGGAAGTAAGGCATATTCTTTTTCTATAGCATCTCGTGCTTCAAGATAAAGGATCTCAACAGCATTTTTGAATTCCTCAAAATCTATGTTCCTAGGTATGCCCCCTATTATAACATCACGATCAGTTCTGAGTAGTTCATCCAACAAGGCCTCAGCAGAAAAAATCTTCAGTATTCGACTGTCTGGATGCTTCTGAGCGCTTGACCGTGCAATTTTGTTCCAAAGGGTATTTCCTCTGCATCTTAGAAAATGTACATAAGAAATCAATACTTCTTCTGTGTCATATATAGTCTCAGGTACATAGATCAAAGGATCTTCACATGTTGTGTCATTTATAAGAGCTTGTATCAGAACGCCAGCGGCCTTATCATTATTATTGTCCTCATCTAACATTTCACGAGCAAGCTTTGCTGCTTCAGCAAAACTATTATTTATTAGGTGGCCAGTAGCGAGGTTTTTTTTCGCATTTTTATATTCTGGACATTCACTATAAGCATCAATAAGTAGGTTTGCTGCCTCAGGTTGCTTACCCAATTTTAGTTTTGCAGATGCTATTCCAATCAAAATTCTGTAACGTTCGGATCTATTAGCGTTAGCCCATTTATCACGCTTAATCTTCTGAAATTGTTTCAGTGCTAGCTTAGCATGGCCTTCATTTATTAAGTGCTGAAATGCAGTTATTTCCCCATGCAACGGGGTGTTCTCATCATTTCCACTTAGGATCGCTCCCTCTACTGAATAAGGTGATTGCGTTATTCCTTGCATAAATGTCTCTAATTTTTGTGTAAATTTTTGGATTCCCATATCTACTTTTGCGAATCCCTTTTCGGCAAATGGATTCCAAGTTGGATCAATTGCCTTCAAAGCTTCAGGATACTTTGAAGCATGTTCTTCAATATCATCCCACCCCCAAACATACACACGAATGGGATGATCTGTTGGGGCAAGTTCCTTGGTTATAATTCGTGCAGTTTCTTGTATTTTTTGATCACGTGGTGCAGTAGTCGTCAGAATAAATTCATTTAATTTTGGCTTGAAGTTTTTTGCTTTTTCAACTTCAATACGAAGCTCTTTATCGGTAACCCTATTTTCAAATTTCTGTTTACACTGAACACCTACAATACATTCAAAATTCCCATTTCTATACCCATAAACATCAACGCCATTTTGTGACTGCCCTGATCGTCCATTTTTTTGAGTGTTTGGATCATTTAATACGCACGCAAATAGCTCGCGTATTATGTGTTCAAAATCTTGCCAATTCTTTGGTTTAGGTAGCGAAGTGCTTGAAAGGGACATTCATAATCTCCTTACCTTAAATTTACCTTCATATTCAGCTTCCGCTAATAGACATAATTACTAAAATGATTAGTTGTTACTGCCACCTCGCTATGTCCGCAAATTGACGGCTTCAAGTGCCGCTTAACAGACGGAAACCCTGGCCATACAAGTATCGCATAATCCGGAATTGAGAAGTATCTGCCCCCTCAATCCCGGAATTGTTGATTTAGCT
>JAHDSQ010000041.1 GCA_018432615.1 Clostridia bacterium | reverse complement strand
TTTAACCACCCCTGACGATGTTGTTATGTGCAAGCTTTTTTAGCCATATCGTACATTTCCTTTGCACTTAATTATATCATTTTTCAGGGGAAAAGTCTTATTTCATGCGGTTTTGCGGGTTATTCATCAGCCCCTAATTATTCAAACAAAAAACAGCAGGAAGAAGTTATTCCTGCTGTTCAAAGTGGATCCTGTATTTGGTGGGAGGAACGCCTACCGTGTTTTTAAAAACCCTGCTGAAATAGTTTGCGTTGTCATAGCCAACCTCTTTAGCGATTGCTGTGATGTTATTGTTTCCAAGCAAAAGCAGCTTTTTGGCCTCTTCAATACGTATCTTTGTCAGGTAATCAATGAAGCTCATCCCCGTGAAGCTTTTAAAACTGTGACTGAAATAATACGCGTTTAAATTCACATAATTTGCGACATCTTCCAAGCTGATAGCGCGGTGATAGTTTTTTTGAATATATTTGAGAGACTTTTCAAAAGCAGTGAGGTTTTTTCTCTTTCTGGTGTGAAATATTTCTTTGATGATATCTCCAACCATCTTTTTCATAGTTTTATCCAAATCGCTGATAATATCGGCTTGTAGCAGCATATTGACAGTATTGGCGCTTATTTCGCCAAGCCTTTTCTCGTTGGCACCTGTCTCAAAGGCCACCTTGACCAGCATGGTCGTTATATCAATGAGACGTGTCTTGAGGACAAGGGGGTTTAAATGACATACATTGAGGCTTCTGGCCAATAAGTCCACTATCAAACGGTGGGCTTCTTCTTCGTTGCATCCCAACATTGTAATAATCAGTTCTGATTCAATTTCACTTGAAAAAATACACAGGTCTTCTGAATAGGGAGCAACCTGTGAGGTGTGTATTACTTGACTGCCTCCTAAAAAGAATTTTTGCGAGCAGGCCATGAGGGCCTCTTTATAGGATAAGTGCAGATTTTGAATATCGTGATATGGTCTTCCCAGGCCTATTGATACCGAAATTCCGGTAGAACTGTGTACTTTTTGCACGATTAGGGTTCCGGTTTTAATGCTTTTCCTCATATCCAGCTTGTTGAACTGCTCGGTTCTAAGTAGGATAGCGTAATCAGATTCAGAAGTATTAATAACGTACATACCCATATGTTCCGTTATTTCCTCCAGCGCTCTGAAAACCATGAGCCTCAGTTCCTGTTTCTTTAGTTCGCTTTTATTGAGGGTAAGGGAAAAATAATTATCGATAGTCAAAACAAAGACGGTATTTAGGTTTAGCTCGATATTTAAGAGTTTTTTGAGGTAAATGACCTCTTTAGCGCTTTTAATATTGTTAAAGAGAAGGTTTTTTAAAAAGCTTTCACGTGCGTATTTCAAAAGTAATTTATCCATCGTTTTTTCCCTCAATTACAGGTTCGAACGCAGCTTGCCCTAAATTTTTACTAAGGACGATGTCTTTTGCCGCCTGGTAGTCGGCATCGGCATATCTGATCACACCGAGTCCGGGGTCGTACTTCAAAACCATTTTGATTTTTTCGCCGGTCAATTCACTTCCGTCGGCTATGATGGTCATTCCTGAATGAATGGAATAGCCGATACCGACCCCACCTCCCTGATACAGTCCCACCAGGGTTGCTCCACAGCTGGTATTTAACAGCGCGTTTAAAACCGGCCAGTCTGCAATAGCGTCACTGCCGTCCTTCATTCTTTCCGTTTCCCGATAAGGAGAGGCTACCGAGGCCGCATCCATATGGTCGCGGGTAATGGCGATAGGACCGCTTAATTCGCCTTTTTTAACCATATTATTGATCACTTCCCCAAAAAGAGGTCTTTCCTCAAAATTCAACCAGCACCCTCTAGCCGGTAGTCCATGAAAGGCAAAGCGATGTTGGACAAAATCGATCCAGTCTTTAAGGTTTGCATCATGGGGGAAAAGGGATAAGACCAAATCATCCGTTTTATAAATATCCTCGGGATCACCGGAAAGGGCTATCCAGCGGAAGGGCCCCCGGCCTTCGCAAAAAAGCGGGCGCAGATACCTGGAGATAAAGTTCGGAAAACTGAAGGGATTCTTTGCACCCGCCATTTTTGCCGCTCCCCGGATATTGTTTCCGTAATCGAAGACTATTGCTCCCTTCTTTTTAAGAGATTGCATGGCTTTAATGTGTTTGATGATACTGATGTTAACGATTTGACCATAATAGCTTGGATCGCTTTCTCTGATATTTTTGGCTTCTTCGGGTTTGATGCCGATAGGTATATAACTGTTGAAAAGGTCGTGTGCCGGGGTCTGATCAGTCACGATGTCAGGAACGATGTCCTGGGTGATAAAGGATTCGTATACCTCAGCCGCATTGCCAACTAGGCCGATGGACAGCGGCTCTTTTTTTGCTAAATATTCTTTCACGTATTCAAGGGCTTCATCTAAGGAGCCGGCCATGACGTCAATTGCATTTGTCAAAAGTCTTTTTTTAATAATATTTTTATTCACATCAACAACTATTACTACTCCGCCGTTGCCTGTGACGGCAACAGGCTGGGCGCTTCCCATCTGTCCGAGGCCTGAGGTTAAAATCAACTTGCCCGCTAAACTTCCGTTAAAGTGTTCTTTGGCCACCTGCCTAAAGGTTTCCCAGGTTCCCTGTAATATTCCCTGAGCGCCGATATATGACCAGGAGCCTGCGGTGGATTGGCCGTAGGTGGTT
Source organism: Clostridia bacterium (assembly GCA_018432615.1). Classification (GTDB taxonomy): domain Bacteria; phylum Bacillota; class Peptococcia; order DRI-13; family SM3-B62; genus SM3-B62. The sequence continues at coordinate 67,619 of JAHDSQ010000041.1, read as the reverse complement.
AAGTTTTTTTTCTTTAGTTCGGAAAAGGTTTTCATGTTGCACCATTTCGGAACGAGCATGGTGCCGGACATCAGTACCCTGGGAGCCAGGATGGAGGTTTTAAATACCGCGACCGGTTTTCCCGATTGAATAAGCAACGTGTCGTCGTTGTTTAATGTCACCAGGTGTTCTTTGATTTTTTCAAGGGAGACGTGGTCTCTGGCAACTTTGCCGGTTCCCCCGTAGACGATCAGTTCCTCGGGTGATTTTGCTATATCCGGATCAAGACAGTTTTCAAGCAATCTCAGAATACCTTCCTGTTGCCAGCTTTTGCAGCGGATTTTGTCATTGTTATGCGGCATGGTTGCTTCTCCTTCCGAACGATAAAGTACATATATAAATTATATCTCAAATGCAACAATATATAAAACATTTTGACCAATAAAGCAATATAATACTAGTCGAAACGGTATACATTGAAGATGAGGTTGTGGGATAATTTAAGAGACAGGTGTTCACAGAGCCAATACAAAGGAGTCTGATTAATATGAAAAGTAACAAGGAAATTTATAACGCTATGACCATTAAGCTGGATGAAGAACTACCGGAGATGCCTGCATTTATTGAGGGTATCAGGAGGGCGCCTGACAGGGGTTTTAAACTTTCGCCGGCTCAGACAAAACTGGCCTTGAAAAACGCACTGCGTTATGTGCCCGAAAAATTTCATAAAAAGTTGCTTCCTGAATTCATGAACGAATTGCGAACAAGAGGCAGGATATATGCGTATCGTTATCGCCCGGAAGGCAGGATTTATGGAAAGCCTATAGAGGAATACAAGGGGAACTGCATTGAAGCCAAAGCCTTTCAAGTGATGATCGAGAATAACCTCGATTTTGAAGTCGCGCTGTATCCTTATGAGCTGGTTACCTATGGGGAAACGGGGAGCGTGTGTCAAAACTGGATGCAGTATAGATTGATTAAAAAATACCTGGAAATCATGACAGATCACCAGACCTTAGTGATGCAGTCAGGACATCCTGTAGGCCTGTTCCCGTCGAAGCCCGAAGCACCTCGTGTTATCATCACAAACGGATTGATGGTTGGCATGTTTGACAATCAGGAGGACTGGGAGACAGCTGCGCAAATGGGTGTGGCGAGTTACGGGCAAATGACCGCGGGCGGTTGGATGTACATTGGACCTCAGGGAATTGTGCATGGGACCTTTAACACCATCCTAAATGCGGCTCGTATGAAGCTTGGTGTTCCCCAAGAAGGGGATTTCCGGGGACATCTTTTCGTTTCTTCAGGCTTGGGCGGTATGAGCGGCGCACAGGCGAAATCTGTGGAAATAGCCAATGGGGTAGGGGTCATTGCCGAGATAGATGCCTCGAGAATCGAGACAAGGCTCAAGCAGGGGTGGGTCTCAAAGTCCTTTGATGACCTGCAAGAAGTGTTTAAAACAGCAAATGAATATTTGCAAAAGAAAGAAAAAATCTCTATCGCCTACCACGGAAATATAGTTGATTTATTGGAATACATCGTGAAAAACAACATCAAAGTCGACTTGCTGTCTGATCAGACCTCTTGCCATGCTCCTTACGACGGAGGTTACTGTCCGCAGGGACTTAGCTTTGAAGAAAGAACAAGGATGCTTACCGAGGATCGGGCTAAATTTAAAAGGCTGGTGGACATCAGTCTAAAAAGACACTATGAACTGGTTAAAACCTTAACGGAAAGAGGGACATACTTCTTTGATTATGGGAACTCCTTTATGAAAGCCATTTATGATGCGGGTGTTAAGGAAATAGCCAAAAACGGCGTTGATGCCAAAGACGGCTTTATCTTCCCATCTTACGTAGAAGATATTATGGGACCGGAACTATTTGACTATGGTTACGGACCTTTCAGGTGGGTATGCTTAAGCGGTAAACACGAAGATTTGGTCAAGACCGACCGTGCCGCCATGGAATGTATCGATCCCGACAGGCGCGGGCAGGATCGTGACAACTATATCTGGGTCAGGGATGCCGAAAAGAATAATCTTGTCGTGGGAACACAAGCCAGAATACTTTATCAAGATGCACAGGGACGAATCAAAATTGCCCTCAAGTTTAACGAAATGATCAGAAAGGGAGAAATAGGCCCGATTATGATGGGTAGGGATCACCATGACGTAAGCGGTACAGATTCCCCCTTCAGGGAAACAGCCAACATTAAAGATGGCAGCAATGTCATGGCAGATATGGCTATACAGTGTTTTGCCGGGAATGCCGCTCGGGGAATGAGTATGGCGGTCCTTCATAACGGCGGAGGTGTCGGCATCAGTAAAGCCATTAACGGAGGTTTCGGGCTTGTACTGGATGGCAGCGAGAGGGTAGATAACACTATCAAATCGGCGTTGCTGTGGGATGTAATGGGCGGAGTAGCTAGACGTTCCTGGGCGAGAAATGAGCATTCCATTGAAACGGGTATTGAATGGAATAAGGAATCCCGGGGAGCGGGGCATATAACTCTTCCGTTTATACCGGATGAGGAGATGGTCGATAAATTGGTAAAAGAGACTTTTGAAAGATAATAAAATTAATAAGAGGCTTTGGGTTTTGTCATAAGACTGTTTAGATGGGGGGTGGTACATTGATTGTACTATAGATTGACAGAAAGTATACTCCGGTAACTTATTAATGAAAGAAAGGTGGATATATAATCTTTGCTGCACCCTGTTATGAGGGAATGGAACATAATCACCCTAAACTCAGGGATTGGGCCAGACTATCTTTGACTGAGGCTTTGGCTTTAGCAGAGAAAACACCTTTTAATGATGAAGAGGCGGATTTGGTAGCAGCCGATATTGCTATACAGGGGATAAGGGTGAGGGAGAAAGTGAAAAAGGTATTAATCATCACCGACGGTCTTACCCGGGAGGAAATAGAGATACTTGGATTTGCAAAATCGGAAACGTTACAAGGTGCGCTCGATGAAGTTTTAGAACAGGTCCCTAATGGAAGGGTAGGTGTACTTCCCAGGGGAGGCGATTGCCTGCCGTATCTTGCTTAATCCTTACAAATATTACTAAGAGGTGAAATGGAATAATGTCAAAATTGGTAGAATGTATTCCTAATTTTAGTGAAGGACAAAGAAAAGAAGTAATCGAGGGACTAAAAGAGGTTATTGAAGGGGTGCCTGGGGTCATCCTCCTGGACTATTCCTCCGATAAAAGTCACAACAGAAGTGTCTTTACCTTCGTCGGCACACCTGAGGGGGTCAAAGAAGCGGCCTTTCTTTCGGCTAAGAAAGCTAAAGAAACCATTGATATGACTAAACATCAGGGTGAGCACCCCCGGATGGGTGCGACGGATGTTATTCCCTTTGTCCCTGTCAAGGGAGTGACAATGGAAGAATGTATAGAACTATCCAAAGAAGTGGCAGAGAGAATAAGTAAAGAGCTAGAAATACCGGCATATCTTTATGAGGAATCAGCAACTAAACCGGAAAGAAAAAATCTGGCAGCAGTGCGTAGGGGTCAATTCGAAGGTATGCCCGAGAAGCTTAAGACGCCCGGTTGGGAACCGGATTTTGGCGGAACAAAAATACATCCGACTGCCGGTGTCATAGCAATAGGCGCCCGGATGCCTCTCGTTGCCTATAACATTAACCTCGATACCTCGGACATTACAATAGCTAATAACATTGCTAAAATCATCAGGGAATCGGGCGGGGGATTAAGTTTTGTCAAGTCAATCGGGGTAATGCTGGAGGATAAGAATATTGCTCAGGTTTCCATAAACATGACCAACTATCAAAAGACACCTCTTTACCGGGTCTTTGAACTCGTTAAAATAGAGGCTCAAAGGTACGGAGTAGGTGTACTCGGCAGTGAGATCATAGGGCTAACACCGGTGGATGCTTTGGTTGATACGGCTAAATACTACCTGCAAATAGAAGGCTTTGATAATGAAAAGCAGGTGCTGGAAAAATATCTGTTGCAGGGATAGCCGTTTGCAAAGAGAATTGAGTCAGCAGCGAGGTGAAGAAAATGCAAAAAACAGCGGACCTGATAATCAAAAACATTGGAATGCTGGTCACTCCCATAGGTAACCAGGCAAAAAAAGGTGAAGAACAGGGAAGGCCGACCGTTTTATATGATGCTTTTATAGCCGTAACAGACGGTATAATAAGCGAGGTGGGTACAAAAAATGAGCTTGCTAATGTTGCAACGGACGAAAAAACAGAGATAATAGATGCCGAGGGCAGACTTGTTACCCCCGGTTTGGTGGACGCCCATACTCACCTTGTTTTTGGGGGCTGGAGGCAAAAGGAATTAGCTCAAAAGCTAAGAGGGGTAAGCTATCTGGAAATACTGCGCCAGGGCGGGGGGATTTTGAGTACGGTGCGAAGTACTCGCCTTGCTTCCTATGAAGATTTGGTAAAAAAGGCCGAAGGGATTCTCAACAAGATGCTTAGGCATGGAACAACCACTTGCGAGGCAAAAAGCGGCTATGGGCTGGATACAGACAGTGAAATAAAGCAGATGAAAGCAGTAAGGGAATTGCAATTAAAAAGACATCCTGTTGATCTGGTAAGTACTTTTCTAGGGGCTCATGCCGTGCCTGAAGAGTATAAAGGCAACAAAAAGGAATACATAAAGCTTGTTTGCGAAGAGATGCTACCGCAGGTAAAGGAGTACAAACTGGCAGAATTCTGTGATGTCTTTTGCGAAGACAGTGTTTTTGATTTAGAGGAATCACGTGCGATCCTGGAAGAAGGGAAAAAATATGGCCTTGTTCCCAAAATACATGCCGATGAAATTACTCCTCTGGGAGGAGCAGCCTTAGCGGCGGAAGTACAGGCTATATCGGCGGACCATTTAATCAAGACAACGGACGAAGGTTTAGAGGCCATGGCTCAGGCAGGTACGATAGCGGTGTTGCTGCCGGCTACTTCCTTCTACCTTAACGAGAGCTACGCCCGGGCAAAAAAGATGATTGAGCTGGGTGTCCCCGTCGCTGTGGCAAGCGATTTTAACCCGGGGTCCAGTCCTAATCTTTCCTTACAGTTGCCCATGAATCTGGCATGCTTGAAATATCGCATGACGCCGGAGGAGGTATTAACAGCAGTTACCTTAAACGCGGCAGCGGCACTTAACAGGAGCTGGTTTATTGGCAGTATTGAAAGCGAAAAACAAGCTGATATCATCATGTGGGATGCTCCGGAGCTAGACTATATTTTTTATCATTACGGCATTAATCAGGTGAAAACCGTTATCAAAAAGGGGAAGGTCGTTGTTTCCAATTAAAGCAGGGTAAAAAAAACCTAAATACGCTAGGAGAGAGATTATGAAAAGTGATATTCAAATAGCTCAAGAGGCAAAAAAGATACCTATTGGGAAAGTAGCCGCAAGGTTGGGGATCCAAGAGAAAGATGTAGAGTATTATGGTAAATACAAGGCTAAAATAGACCACAGGTTGTATAAGGAAAGACAGGATAAAAAAGATGCTAAGGTCATTTTGGTTACGGCTATCACTCCCACTCCCGCGGGAGAGGGAAAAACAACCACCACAGTGGGTTTGGGAGATGCATTGAACCGTCTGGGGAAGAAAACGATTATTACTTTAAGAGAGCCCTCATTAGGGCCCGTTTTTGGTATTAAAGGGGGAGCGGCAGGTGGGGGATATGCCCAAGTAGTGCCCATGGAGGATATAAACCTTCATTTTACCGGTGATTTACATGCCGTCGGCGCTGCCAATAACCTTTTGGCTGCTATGCTGGATAACCACATTTACCAGGGTAATGTGCTGAATATCGACCCCAGGAGAATTACTTGGCGTCGGGCTTTGGATATGAACGACAGGCAGCTGAGGGCCGTAGTGGACGGATTGGGAGGCAAAACAAATGGAGTGCCTAGGGAAGATGGATTTGATATCACCGTAGCTTCTGAAATCATGGCGGTGTTTTGTCTGGCTCAGGATCTAAAGGACTTAAAAGAACGCCTGGCCAGGGTGGTAGTGGCCTATACTTATCAAGGAAAACCGGTGACGGCTGGGGAGCTCAATGCTCAGGGAGCGATTACCGCACTTTTGAAGGAAGCCTTTAACCCTAACCTGGTACAAACCTTGGAGCAAACGCCGGCCTTCATTCATGGCGGTCCCTTTGCTAACATTGCTCATGGTTGTAATAGTGTTATTGCCACTAAGCTGGCTATGAAGCTTGCCGACTATGTAGTGACGGAAGCAGGTTTTGGCGCTGATTTAGGTGCTGAGAAATTCATAGACATTAAATGCAGGTTGGCAGGGATCAAGCCTGCTGCCGTAGTGCTGGTGGCTAGCATACGGGCCTTGAAGCACCATGGGGGATGTGCCAAAGAGGATTTGGGAAGGGAAGACTTAGCTTCTTTGGAAAAAGGAAAGGAAAATCTTGAAAAACATCTTTATAATATTACCAAGGTGTATGGATTGCCCGTAGCCGTGGCTATTAATCGTTTTCCTACCGATACAAAGAAGGAATTGGAACTTGTTTTCAATAGCTGTGAGAAAATGAAGGCACCGGTCGCAATTTCCGAGGTCTTTACCCAAGGAGGAGAAGGCGGACTGATGTTAGCGGAGAATGTCCTTAAGCTGACGGAACAGAAAAACGATTTCAAATACGTCTATCCGTTGTCATTGAGTATCAAGGAAAAGATTGGTATGATAGCCCGGGATGTATACGGGGCAGCTTCTGTTGCTTTTACCAAAGAGGCTGAAAAAGCCATCGCGGAATACGAAGCCTTAGGTTACAAGGAATTACCGGTTTGTCTGGCTAAGACACAATACTCTTTTTCTGACGATGCTAAATTACTGGGAGCACCAAAAGGGTTTGAACTTACTGTCAGGCAGGTCAGGTTATCGGCAGGGGCAGGATTTGTTGTAGCTATTACCGGAAACATTATGACATTGCCCGGTTTGCCCAAAGTTCCCGCCGCCGAAAAAATAGACGTAAATGAAGAAGGGATCATAACCGGTCTTTTTTAGGAGGAATAAAAAATGCTAAGGCAAATTCAGGTTGATAAATTTATTGAAATAATGGCTTCAAAAAAACCAGCCCCAGGAGGAGGCTCAGCCGCCGCCTTGTGCGGGGCTGTGGGCACTGCCCTAGGCTGTATGGTCGCTAATCTTACTGTGGGCAAGGAAAAGTACCAGGAACACGAAGAGTTAATGAAAGAAATCCTTGAAGAGTCTGCGGTAATAGCTAATGAATTCACGGAATTGATTGATCGCGATACCGAGGCTTTTAACAGGGTAGCAGCTGTGTTTGCCCTGCCCAAGACAAGCGAAGAAGAGAAGGCTTTGAGAAAGGAGGCCTTGCAGGAGGCTTTGAAATTTGCTACAAAGGTGCCGTTTTCCATGATGGAAAAATCAGTTGAGGCTTTGAGGCTCTTGGAGAAATCTCTTGGTAGATCAAACTCTAATGCCGTTAGTGATTTGGGTGTCGGCGCTTTGATTTTAAAAAGTTCCTTGCAGGGTGCTTGGTTGAATGTCTTGATCAACCTGGGCAGTATTAAGGATGACTCTTTTGTTGCAGAGTATAAGGCAAGGGGGGAAGCAATATTGCTTGAGGCGGTACCCTTAGCAGATAGAATTTATAACAGGGTAGAAGAATCTTTGTTATAATGGTCTAAGTGGGTACGAAAAAGGGTTGGAGGAATAGCAGGTGAAATATAGAGGACATCTCTATGCAACATTAGCGGCTTTCTTACTGGCTTCCGTCATAATATTAGGCAAATTGATCTTAAATGAGGGAATAGACCCCATAGTTATTGTTTTTTTTAGGGCTTTGATTGCTTTTGTTATAATGGGTTGCTTTTTACTCGTTTATGACAGGTCATTGTTAATCATCAAGGCAAGGGATCTTTGCTTTTTCTTGTTTTATGGATTGATTGTCGCCATTAAATATGCAAGCTATATATATGCCCTTAAATGGACCAGTGGGACGATCACTGTTGTTTTGCTATACACGTATCCGGCTTTGGTGGTTATCTTATCGGCGTTTATATTTAAAGAGAAAGTCACATTGAACAAAATCTCCGCTTTGGTCCTTACCTTTTTGGGACTGTTGCTGGTGATCCAAATATACAATACCTCCTTCGTTAAATATAATGCTATTGGTATCTGTTGGGGTCTATCGGCCGGTCTGACGGCAGCCATTTACATTGTTATGAGTAAAATTTTAACAAACAAGTATAATTCGCTGGCGGTTGTGTTTTATGGTTTTGGAATCGGAGCGTTGTTTTTGTTTTTAAAGGACCCGGTAGCTATTATGACAGTTTCCTTGAGCCGGTATTCTTTTGCAGGAATTTTGGCCCTAGCCATTTTTCCCACACTACTGGGGTATAGTTTGATCATTCTTTCCTACAAATACATTGAACCCAGTCGTACCGGTATTATTTGTACAACCGAACCCGTGATGGGCGCCATCATGGCAAAAATATTCTTAGATGAGCAAATGGAAATTGTGCAGTACTTTGGCGGACTGATGATAATAATGGGCATTATTGTAATGGAAATTAATAATGTCAGGCGGAGTTATGCTAAAATAAAAGGTGTGCGAGGCAATAATCCAGAAAAAGGCGAGTGACTGTTAATGATTTTTAACAGAGCAAAAATGTTAAATCGCAGGGCAAATCAACAGAAATTTAAGATTGATGAAATGTTTAAGAAACTTCCAATTTCACAAGGAGCAGTTATTGCGGATATTGGGTGTGGTGGGGGCTGTTTTACGATACGTTTTGCCGAGATGGTTGGTCAAGACGGAAAAGTGTATGCGGTGGATATTAATGAAAAATATTTGGCTTATGTGGGAGAATATATTCATAAAAAGCAAATAACAAATATCGAGCTTGTTAAAGTCGACGGTGTCGGATTAAATTTACCGGATCAAAGCTGCGATTTGATATTTTTGAGAAATGTTCTCCATCATATAGAAGATAGAACATGGTATTTTGAAAATATGAAAAGATATTTGAGACCCAAAGGGAAAGTTGCAATAATTGAATATAAAAGACGGAGTGCTCTCAATTTCATTTCCCTGTGGGGACATTATGTGGAGGAAAAAGCTATCCTTGAAACGATGGAAAATACAGGTTATATTCTTGTTAACAGTTATGATTTTTTGCCGGAGCAGAGCTATAATATTTTTGAATTGAAATGAATATAATCGGCAAAAGGAGATAGGATCGTTGAATGTATTACGTATATATATTAGAATGCAGTGACGGTACTTACTATACTGGGTGGACGGTAAATCTTGAGGAAAGAATCAATAAGCATAACCAGGGACAGGGCGCCAAATATACACGGACCAGAAACCCTGTAAAGCTGAAGTACTTTGAGGAGTATGATGATAAGAGGGAGGCGATGAAAAGAGAATACGGGATAAAACAGTTGACGAGAAGCGCAAAAAAAGAGTTGTGGGGTGAGAATAAGAATGAGTAAAACACTTATTGTTTATTATTCATTAGAAGGACACACCAAGGAGATAGCCGAAATTATGGCGAAAGAGATTTCTGCGGAGATACTGGAACTAAAACCCTTAAAAGACATTTCTCCCGGGGCGTTGAAGTATATGACCGGAGGGGGTCAAGTGGTTAGAAAGATTACCCCCGAATTGCAGGCATATGATGTTAATTTTAACGATTATGATTTAATTATCATTGGAACTCCGGTTTGGGCGTGGACTTATACGCCGGCAATCAGGACATTTTTCACTAAGGAAAAAATAACGGGTAAAAAAGTAGCTCTGTTTTGCACTAATAGGGGTGGTGAGGGTTCGACCTTAGAAGCAATGAAGAAAGAATTGACTGGGAATCAAATTGTAGGTGAAATGAGTTTTCGTACGAAAGAAGAAGACAAAGAGACTAACCAGCAAAAGGTTTTAGCATGGCTCCAGGAAATCAAATAAACAAATGATGTAATTCATCTCTCGTTTTTAACCTAGCTATGGCGGTATATAGCTTTGAGGCGGGAGATTTCTTGTACTATTTTAAATTATTATTAAAATATAGAAAACCAAGCAGGAATATTATGGTACAGTCTAGAATTGGTAATATACACAAATGTTAGGTGTTTAATAATAAAAACAGCAACAAAAAGAAAGGAGAGAGAAGAAAAGGCAACTAACAACAGGAGGTGGTTGGGTCCTTGAGAACAGGGAAAACCGTGTGGCTGATAGATGCAGCCTATTTGTTCAACGCTCAGCGTTCGGTTAACAACGGGTATAATTTTGACTATCTTAAGCTTAGAAAGGAGCTTGAAAAGGATGGGCCAATAAGCAGAGGGTATTATCTGAATTCAACCAAGAACCCGCCCTCGGATGCGCAGAATGCGTTTAATACTTGGCTAAAGACAGCTTGGCCTGACGGACCTCAATTTATTGTAAAGTTATACAAATTGAAGGAACAGGAATTCAGGTGTCCATATTGCGCTAAAGTCATTGGCGAGCAGATGCAAAAAGGTGTTGATGTAGGTATTGCCACACTGATTGTGAAACTGGCCTATCAGGAGAATTATGAAAACCTTATTCTATCCTCAGGTGACGGCGACCTGGAGGATGCCTTATCACATGTCAGAGAGTACCTAAATAAGAGGATTGAATTGTGTGTTTTTAGGTACGGTGTTTCGCCGGACTTGCAATCATATGCGGATAAGATTTATTGGATTAATGATTTTTCTCAAGACGTGTTAAAATAATCAAAGAAAGGCAAAAGACCCCTATGGCTCATATTCATAGTGGGCCTTTTTGAACCGCTATTTCGGTGAGTTTGAACCGGAACACCTAGGCAAAAAGCGATTTTTAACCCAAAAATTCGGCATAGTTCTGATTAGTGGCTATGCTGTTTTTTTATGCCTGCTTGGAATCTCAACAACTCCGCATATTTAACCTCAATATTGGAGCAATAATCTTGCAAACGTAAAGAATATCTTTGTTATTTATAGATTGCGTTATATAATAACTATTATGATAGCTATTATGATACAGAGGTGGATAGGATGGCAATTAGCTATAAAAAACTATGGAAGCTACTCATTGATAGAGATATGAAAAAGAAAGACCTGCAAAGGCTTGCAGGAATTAGTTCTGCTTCCATCACTAAGCTTGGAAAAAACAAGAATGTAAGTACAGAGATGTTGCAGAAAATCTGTATCGCTCTAGAGTGCGATATATGCGATATCATGGAAATCAAAATAGAGGGGAAAAAACGCAATTAGCGAAACAATGGAGTTGATTGAAGTAGGAAGTATCCAGTTAAAAGGAGAGATGAACGAATGGCTAAAGATTTAACGACTTCTCACATAGATAGACAAAACATTTTAAATAATGACCTCGCTATTGCTGAAATTCAGAAAAAGTCCAATTTTAATGGTGTGTTTTTCAAAGACAAACTTCTTTTTACAAAAGAAATGGTATCGAATTTTTTCGAAGTTGACTCTCGAACAATTGAACGATATATCAGTGCTTTTTCAGAAGAACTGTCACAAAACGGCTATGAAATACTTAGAGGGAAAGAACTTAAAGACTTCATTCAATGTTACCGCCAAAGTTTTGGTACCGACATTAATGTCGGTACCAAAATAACAGTTATTGGTGTGTTTGATTTTCGCGCATTTCTAAACCTTGCCATGCTTCTTTCTGAAAGTGAGCGAGCAAAAACCTTGCGCCAAATGATGCTGGACATCGTCATCGACTTAATTAATAAAAAAACAGGCGGAGCTACTAAATATATTAATCAGCGTGACAAAGATTTTATTTCCGCTTCATTGCAGGAAGATAATTATCGCCGTCAATTCACCGATGCTTTGAAGTTTTATGTGGTGGATGATCGCTATAAGTACGCTCATTTCACCGATTTGATTTACGTCAGTATATTCAAGGAGAAAGCCAAGGAATATAAAAAAATACTTGATTTGAAAGCCAGCGACAAAGTGCGGGACACTTTTTTTAGTGAAATTCTAGACATTATAGTAGCTTATGAATGCGGATTGGCTGATGCTATCAAGGAAGAATATGAGAAATGTGGACATTTGCTTTCTTGCCGTGAAGTTGAAGTATTACTTGAAAACTTTGAAAATATGGCATTATGGAAGCCTCTGATTCATCGTGGGCGCATTAAAATGGCAAGTCGTGATATGGCACTATGATTTAGGAAGATTAGACAGTGTTTTGCAAAACATTCAAAATGATGATTACTATCCTACATTTGTAGATAAGGTAACGCATCTGTTTTTCTGCACCTGCGAATTTCATTGTTTTGAAGACGGTAATAAACGCTTGGCAATCACACTTTCTGCCTATTTTCTGCTACTAAACGGTTATATGGCAGTAGCTAAACGATTTTTTGAAATCACAGAGAACATCAGTTATCAAGTAGCAGCCGGTAAAATCGATAAAAGTTTACTGCATCGTATTATGACTGCCATTATGGATGGTACATATGAAATCGATGAGGAACTGAAATTGGATATTTATAATGCCATTAGTTAGGAGACGTTTCTAATGTGAAGGCCCTGTTGGGGTCTTTTTTTTGTTTAATCAAAGCTGATAAATGGCAAAATATATGGGCATGGTTATAAGGTAGTTAAATTAAAAAAGGACGGTACTGGAAAATATGGGTTCAAGCTTTCCCGGTTCAGATGATGTTTATCTCTTTCACCAGGGCACTCTATACAAAAGCTATCGTGTTTTGGGTGCTCATTTGTGTGAAGAAGACGGCAGCAAAGGGGTGCGTTTTACCGTATGGGCACCTCGGGCAAAGGATGTCAGTGTAGTTGGCGATTTTAACGTCTGGAACAAAGAGAGCCATTCCTTGCAGAGGGTAGAAAATTCCGGCTTATGGACGCTTTTTGTGCCGGGAGTGGAAAACGGCGATCTCTATAAATTCATGGTTCTCACTCCAGACGGTTATGAACTGACCAAGGCGGATCCTTTTGCATTTTATGCGGAATGTCGACCGAAGTCGGCTTCCAGGGTATTTGAGCTAGAAGGATATGAATGGCAAGATGCGGATTGGATGGAAAAAAGGGCTAAGGAGACTGTTTATGAGAAGCCGCTGAACATTTATGAGGTGCACCTTGGCTCCTGGAAAGGAAAAGAGGATGGGAGCCTTTATACGTACAGGGAACTGGCTGAAGAGTTGGTCGAATATGCCGCCGAGATGGGCTATACCCATTTGCAGCTGCTGCCTGTGACGGAGCATCCTTACGACGGTTCCTGGGGTTATCAGGTCACCGGATATTTCGCTGTGACCAGCAGATATGGGACACCCCACGATTTCATGTATTTTGTGGATTGCTGTCACCGGCGTGGGATCGGGGTCATCCTCGATTGGGTGCCCGCCCATTTTTGCAAGGATGGACATGGTTTAGCCTCTTTTGACGGAAGCAAATTGTATGAGGCCGAAGAACTCTACGGTTGGGGAACGATGAGATTTGACTACGGGAGACCGGAGGTCAAAAGCTTTTTAATTTCCAACGCGGTGTTTTGGTTTGACATTTATCATATCGACGGCTTGAGAATGGACGCTGTTGCCAGTATGCTCTATCTCGATTACGGTAAAAAAGCCGGGGAATGGTTCCCGAACAAGTACGGGGGGAATGGGAATCTGGAGGCGATTTCCCTGATCAAGCAAATGAACGAGGTGGTATTTTCATATTTCCCCCATGCCTTGATGATTGCTGAGGAATCGACGGAATGGCCGCTGGTAACAAGACCTACGGATATGGGAGGATTAGGCTTCAATTACAAGTGGAATATGGGTTGGATGAATGATGTACTGCGGTACATGGAAACCGATTCTTTGTTCAGGTCATGGCATCATAATTTGCTGACCTTCTCCTTCCTTTACGCCTTTTCGGAGAATTTCATACTTCCCATGTCCCATGACGAGGTGGTACATGGCAAGAGGTCGCTGATCGAGAAAATGCCGGGGGATTACTGGCAAAAATTTGCAAATTTACGGGTGTTTTTGGGGTACATGATGTCTCACCCGGGGAAGAAGCTCTTGTTTATGGGAGGGGAATTTGCGCAGTTTATTGAGTGGCGCTATTACGAAGGACTTGAGTGGAAACTTTTGGATTTCCCTATGCATACCGCTTTTCATAATTATGTGAGAGACTTGAATCACTTTTATCTTGAGGAGAAAGCCTTATGGGAGCTTGACCATGGTTGGGAAGGTTTTGAGTGGATCGATTGTCATAACAATCGGCAAAGCATCATTGTTTTTGTCAGGAAAAGCAAGGAGAAACAGAATTGGCTCCTTATTCTTTGTAACTTTACTCCCCAATATTTTGCCGAATTTCGGATAGGGACACCGCAAGAAGGAAGTTATGAAGAAATTTTTAACAGCGACTTAGAAATTTATGGAGGATCGGACAAGAAAAACGAAGGTATTCTTGAGACGGAGAAAATACCATGGCACAATCAACCTTATTCTCTTGAAATGATTATTCCTCCTTTAGCATTTGTGGTGTTGAAGCAAAAAGCGGGGAAATAAAAAAAGGCTCCTGGGGGAAACTTAAGAACTAGCACCCAACATTGAGCGGGGGTTTTAAATGTTGCAGGATAAAGAAGTATTTAAAGAAAAAATAAAGGAAAAGTTCATTGAGCTATACGGGAAAAACATTGAGGCCGGAACTAGGCGGGAAAAGTACACTGTTTTGGCGACATTGGTAAGGAACGAAATAAGTAGGGCATGGGATGCTTCAGTGCAAAACTGTTCAGCGCAAAAAAGAAAAAAGATCTATTACTTGTCGATAGAGTTTTTGCCTGGGTGTTTTTTGCTGAACAACCTGCTTAACTTGGGGATAAAGGATATGGTTGAGAAAGGTTTGGCAGAAATGGGGCTTGACCTTTATGATTTAGCAGAGCAGGAAGAAGACCCCGGATTAGGCAACGGCGGTTTAGGGAGACTGGCCTCGGGTTTTCTTGATTCTCTTGCTTCTCTCGGGTTTCAGGGATATGGCTGTGGTATCCGCTATAAATATGGGTTATTTGAACAAAAAATAATCAATGGTGAACAGGTCGAGATTCCGGATGACTGGTTGAAAGACGGAAACATTTGGGAATACAGGAAACCTGAAGAAGCCGAACAAGTAAGGTATGGCGGTTTTGTGATCATCAGCGGGAAGGAGGGTAGTCTGAGCTTTGAACATAGAGATTATGAAACGGTGCGTGCCGTTCCTTATGATATACCTATTGTCGGCTACCAAAATGGGATGGTCAATTACATGAGGCTTTGGAGCGCGGAAACCGCCCAGGTTGATTTTGACTTTCACACCTTTTGCCGTGGAAATTACACGGGTGCTTTAAAACATAAGTGTTTTGTGGAAGCTGTTTCACAGGTTTTGTATCCTGATGATACAACCTATGAAGGACAATTACTAAGGCTGAAGCAGGAGTACTTTTTTGTTTCGGCGAGTCTGCAGGGCATCATTCGTAAATATAAAGAGGAATACAAGGACCTTAATTTCCTTTCCGAGCAGGTGGCCGTGCACATCAATGATACCCACCCCGCCGTGGCAGTGGGGGAATTGATGAGGATTTTACTTGATGATAACGGTATGTCTTGGGATGAAGCCTGGAAAATCACTAAGAATACTATTTCCTACACGAACCACACAACACTGCCTGAGGCTTTGGAAAAATGGCCGATGGATTTTTTCCGCGAGCTTTTGCCCCGAGTCTATATGATTATTGAGGAGATTAATGAAAGGTTCTGCCGGGAGGTAATCGGTAAGTATCCGTATGGTACTGAGCAATTAAAAGAGATGGCCATAATCTGGGATGGCTTTATCAGAATGGGGAACCTTGCCGTTATTGGCAGTCACACTGTCAATGGGGTAGCTAAGCTTCATACTCAGATTTTAAAACAAAGTGTAATGAAGAGTTTCCATGAATATTACCCGGGTAAATTTACGAACAAAACAAACGGGATTACCCATAGAAGGTGGTTGCTGCTGGCAAATCCGCGTTTGAGCAGCCTGATAATTGAGGCTATAGGGCGGGAATGGATTACAAGACCTACTCAACTGATACAGCTAAAGGACTACGCCGACGACGCCTCCTTCCAGGCTGAAATTGCTTCAATAAAACTGGAAAACAAAAAAAATCTTGCTGCATATCTCAAAAAGAGTCAGGGTGTTATTGTGGAGCCGGAATCTATATTTGATATACACATTAAAAGGATTCACGGCTATAAGCGTCAATTGCTAAATATTTTACACGTTATGAGTATCTACAATCGCTTGCGTGAATGTCCGACGGCAGAATTCTTCCCCAGAACATTTTTGTTTGGGGGAAAAGCAGCTCCTGCCTATTACCTGGCCAAACAGGTAATCAAATTGATCAACAGTGTTGCCGAAGTCGTTAACAATGATGCGGGGACAAACGATAAGCTTAAGGTTGTGTTTTTAGAAAACTATAATGTGTCGTTAGCCGAGAAAGCCTATCCGGCTGCCGATGTGAGTGAGCAGATATCCACGGCGGGTAAAGAGGCTTCAGGAACGGGGAACATGAAATTCATGATGAACGGAGCCATTACAATCGGAACGAGGGACGGTGCCAATATAGAAATTAGGGAAAAGGTTGGCGAGGGCAACATCTTTGTCTTCGGCGCTACGGCAAAGGAGACTGACGACTTCTGCCGTTATGGAGGGTATTGTCCTTTGACCATTTGCAACCGGAACGAAAGAATTAAAACCGTCTGTGAACAGTTGTTGCGCGGGTTTTTCGGGCAAAACAAAGAATTCAAAGCCATTTATGAGCATTTGCTTTTTCATAACGATACTTTCTTTGTCTTGCATGATTTTAATGATTATGCGGCAGTCCAAGAGCGCTTAGGGAAAAAGTACAGGGAACAATCTGCATGGAGAAGGATGTGTATCCACAACATAGCTCATGCCGGGGATTTTTCCAGTGATAGGACAATAAGTAAGTATGCAGAGGAAATATGGAAAATCAGACCTATTGACGAATCTGAGATAGGAGAATAAAAAATGCAAAAAAAAGAGTGCATCGCTATGCTACTTGCCGGCGGTCAGGGGAGCCGCCTGCGGGGGCTGACTAGGAATATAGCCAAACCGGCGGTTCCCTTTGGAGGACAATACCGCATCATAGACTTTAGTTTAAGCAACTGTGCCAATTCAGGGATAGATACGGTGGGTGTGTTAACTCAATATAAGCCTCAGTTGCTGAACAAGTATATTGGTATGGGCGTCAATTGGGATTTGCATGGCAATGGGGGAGGGGTAACGATACTGCCACCTTATGTGGGTGACAGAGGCGGCTGCTGGTATCAGGGCACGGCTCATTCGGTATATCAAAACATTGATTACATTGATAGCTTTGAACCTGAACACGTCTTAATACTCTCGGGAGACCACATTTATAAAATGAATTATGAGGAAATGCTTGTCTACCATCGTAGAAAAGATGCCGATTTAACGATATCTGTGATTGAGGTACCCTGGGAGGAAGCCGGCAGATTTGGCATTATGAATGCCGACGGAGATATGAGAATCACCGAATTTGAAGAAAAGCCGAGAAAACCGAAAAACAATTTGGCCTCCATGGGTATTTATATTTTTAAAACTGAGGTATTGAAAACATATTTGAAAAAGGATGCCTTAGACAGCACCTCAAACAACGACTTCGGTAAGAATGTTATCCCCCGTATGCTAAGGGAGGGTTGCAGCATCTATGCCTTTCCCTATCAAGGGTATTGGCGGGATGTGGGAACAGTAGAAAGCTACTGGCTGGCCAGTATGGAAATATTGGATGATGATGCTAAGCTTAAGATGTTTGATAACGATTGGTGTGTGTATTCGGAAAGTACGTCCTTTCCTCCCGCGTACTTTGCTACCGGGTCTTATGTGAAAAATTCCATGGTTGCCGAGGGCTGTCGGATATCTGGGGAGATAGAGAACTCTCTTCTCTTTTCAGGTGTGAAAGTGGAACCGGGGGCGAGGGTTAAGGACTCTATTATCATGGCAAATGTGAAAATCTCTGCAGGAGTAGTTATAGATAAGGCCATTATCGGTGAAGAAGTAACCGTCGGCGAAGGTGCTGTTGTGGGAGGGGAATACAGCAAAGAATACGCAAAAGTAAGGGGAAGCAGGGAACATAATATTACGGTTATCGAGAATAATAGTGATATCGCGCCATACAGCCATATAGGTGTTTTGGTAATGGTCAAGAAGGATGAGGAACAGCTGAGCGGGATTTCCGGTGTGTAAAGAACCTGCAGCAGGTTGGAGGTCGATATGAAGAAGGTTTTAGGTTTAGTGCATCAGATGAAAAATGAAGGGCTACTAAAAAGCATAACCCATCATCGCTGTATGGCCGCCGTACCCTTTGGCGGCAAGTACAGGCTGGTGGATTTTGTCTTATCCAATATGGTTAATGCGGGTATCGACAATATTGGACTGGTCACTCCTGCTGGGTCTCGTTCTATCATGGACCATTTGGGAGGCGGCCGGGGATGGGGTCTTGATAAAAAACATGGGGGATTGGTTTTTCTTCCGTCAGCAAACGGACGCAAAACAGGGCGAAGGAGGATTGTTGATCTGCGGGATTTTTACCACAATCTCGACTTTCTTGAAAACCGGGAGGAAGAAGAACTAATTATTTCCGGCAGCAATGTGGTTTGCAATATTGATTATCACAAGGTATTTCAAGGTCATTTAGACACGGGGGCTGACATTACGGTGGTGTGCTCCGGGGGGGAAAAGGAAGGTCAGGTATTTTTAGATGCAGATGAAGGGGGCAGGATTCACCGCTTGATAATCGGCAAAAACAAAAAGCCGGATACCCAGCCGGTGGTTTCCTTGGATATGTACTTGCTAAAGAAAGAGTTGTTGGTGGATATTCTACGAGAGTGTGCCGACAGCAACAGGTGGGATTTGATTCGAGATGTGCTGGCTAAAAGAGTTGAAGATCTAGATATCCGGGCCTTTTTTTACGACGGTTATTTTGCTGTAATCAACTCTCTGGCAAGTTATTATCGCTGTCAGATGGAGCTTTTGTCGCCGCAAGTGCTGCAGGAATTATTTTTTGCCAATGGACCGATATGCACTAAGTGGAAAGACGGACCGCCAAGCAAGTATTATCGGACCTGTCGGGTCAGTAACTCTTTAATTGCCAACGGTTGTCAAATTGCAGGTGTTGTGGAAAACAGCGTGGTTTTCCGCAAGGTCAAGATCGAAGAAGGGGCTATCGTGCGAAACAGTATTATAATGCCGAAGGTGAAGGTGCAGGCGGAGGCTTATCTGGATGGAGTCATTCTTGACAAGGGTGTCGCCGTAGGGAAAGGTGTACATTTAAAAGCCCCAAAGGGGCAGCCGGTTGTGGTGGAAAGAGGAGCAACTTATTTTCAAGAGGGAGCTTTTATTTAGTGATGGATAAAGTACTATTTGTATCTTCAGAGGCAGTGCCCTTCGCCAAAACGGGAGGGCTGGGCGAGGTGGCAGGTAGCCTGCCCGTGGCCTTAAGAAAACAAGGCGTAGACGTCAGGGTAATAATGCCTAAATACGGGTCAATCGACCCTTCTTTACAAGAAGAAATGAGATTGCTTAAAACATATACTACAGCGGTGGCTTGGCGTAACCAGTATTGCGGTATTTTCAGGTTGGACTACAAAGGGGTACCCTTCTATTTTGTTGATAATGAGTTTTACTTTAAAAGGGATGGGGTTTATGGATATTACGATGAAGCGGAACGTTTTGTTTATTTTTGCCGGGCTGTTTTGGAAGGGTTGCCCTATTTAGGCTTTGAACCTGAGATATTGCATTGCCATGACTGGCAAAGCGGGCTTGTGCCGCTCCTTTTGCGGGCATGCTACCGGGAAGACCCGGATAAACGTAGGATAAAAACAATTTTTACCATTCATAATCTCAAATATCAGGGTATTTTCACCCACTGGATCCTGCATAACATCCTGGGTCTGGGCGATGAATTCTTTAGCAAAGACGAGTTGGAATACCACGGAGAAGTTAACCTGATGAAGGCCGGGATTGTTCATAGTGACGTGCTGAGTACCGTTAGCACCTCTTATGCCGAAGAAATAAAATATCCTTTCTTTGGTGAGGGACTCGACGGTCTGGTAAGAGAAAAGGAAAGCAAGTTGGTCGGTATATTAAACGGCTTGGATTATGAAGTATACAATCCTCAAACAGATCCCTACATAGCCGTAAACTATGAGACCGATAATCCTCTCGTGGCGGTGGAGCAGAAGAAAAAAAACAAAGTACGGCTTCAAAAAGAGCTTGGACTGCCGATAAATGAAAGGGTTCCTCTGTTGGGTATTGTCAGCAGATTAACGGTGCAAAAAGGTCTGGATTTGCTAGTCCACATACTTGAAGAGCTGCTTTCTTTGGAGTTGCAGCTGGTGATACTTGGGACCGGAGAAGAGAAGTATGAAGGGATTCTTGCCGATGCGGCCGGGAGACATCCGGGCGGGGTGAGGGTCAAGCTTTCATTCGATGAGGGCTTGGCTCGGAGGATTTATGCCTCCTCCGATATCTACCTGATGCCTTCGCTTTTTGAACCCTGCGGGCTGAGTCAAATGATAGCCCTGCGTTATGGGTCCCTGCCTATAGTACGGGAAACGGGAGGGTTAAAGGATACAGTGCTGTCTTATAACGAGGTGACCGGTGAAGGGAACGGGTTTAGCTTTACAAATTATAATGCGGATGACTTTTTCTTTACCATCAGAAGGGCTTTGAGTTTACATCGGAAAGAAGAAGTCTGGGCTAAGATTGTGGGGAATGCACTGCGTACCGATTGCAGTTGGGAGAATTCCGCACGTGTCTATCGCATGCTGTATCGGAAATTGCAAGGGCAGGGGGGAACGCCTTGAGTTGGCTCGTTCATGATTCCCAGGACAGTTTTTATCGCAACCCCTTTGGTGCGGTTGCTTGTAATACCGAAGTCATTTTGCGGTTGAAGGTATTAGCCGAGGAAGCTGTCGATTCCGTTCATTTGCGTGTCTGGAAGAAGGGAAAAGAGCAGAATGTCGAGATGGCTGCGGTAGAGGGCAGGATTTATGAGGCGGTATTGACCGCTCCCTCCGACCCGGGGTTGATGTGGTACTACTTTTTTGTCATCAGGGAAGGAAACGTTTATTACTACGGCAACAACCCTCAGAGACTGGGCGGATTGGGTCTGCTGCAAGAACAGGTACCTCCTTCTTATCAGGTTACGGTGTACAATGGCAACTTTGTCGTGCCCCCCTGGTTCAGTGAAACGGTGATGTATCAGATATTTGTTGATCGTTTTTACAACGGACTGGAAGATGAGAAGGTTCACAATCCCAAGAAAGGCTCACTTATTCACGGACAGTGGCACGATACCCCAGTATATATCAGGGAACCTCAGACAAACGGTATTCTGCGTTGGAATTTCTTCGGCGGTAATTTATGGGGCGTGATAAAAAAACTTCCCTATTTAAAGGAATTAGGAATAGGGGTTATTTATTTAAATCCGATTTTTGAATCACCCAGCAATCATAAATATGATACCGGCGATTATCTCAAAATCGATCCGATGTACGGCAGGAACGAAACATTTGAGCGGCTCTGTAAGGAAGCGGCCAAGCTGGGCATGAGGGTCATTCTGGATGGAGTATTCAGCCATACGGGGAGTGACAGCGTTTACTTCAACAAGGAGGGCAATTACTCTGAGGTTGGCGCTTACCAGTCCCCGGAATCGCCCTACTATAAATGGTTTAGGTTCAGCCATTATCCCGATGCCTATGAAGCCTGGTGGGGTATCGGGACAATGCCAAACGTTGAGGAAATGGAGCCCTCCTATCGAAATTTTATCATGTATGATGAGAACAGCGTTGTTAGATACTGGATGAAGCTGGGGGCCGCAGGATGGCGTTTGGATGTTGCCGATGAGCTGCCCGATGAATTTATCAGGGAACTGCGCCAGGTGATGAAGGAGCAGGATCACCATTCTGTGCTGATCGGCGAGGTATGGGAGGACGCTTCAAACAAGGTGAGTTATGGTCAGAACAGGGCTTTTGTCTGGGGAGAAGAACTTGACTCGGTGATGAACTACCCCTTTCGCAAGATCTTGTTGGAGTTTCTCCTGGGGGAAAATGATGCGCTCCTGACCCACAGGAAATTGATGAACCTCTATGAAAATTATCCCGCCCCTTGTTTTTATGCCTGTATGAATTTGCTGGGAAGTCATGATGTGCCCCGTATTCTCACCTTGTTGGGGGAGGGCGTACCCCAGGATGCCCTAAACGAAGCCGAACAGGAAAAAATGAGATTATCTCAGGAACAACGCGAGTTGGGAATCGCCCGTTTAAAGTTGGCTGTGTTGTGGCAAATGACTTTCCCGGGAGTTCCGTGTGTTTACTATGGGGATGAGGCAGGAATGGAAGGGTATGCGGATCCCTTCAACAGGGGGCCGTATCCCTGGGCTAGGGAAGAAGTAGAGTTGTTGAGTTGGTATGGCAGGACCATTATGTTGCGTAACAGCAGTGAGGCTTTTAAAAAAGGTATTTGGAGGCTTTTATATGCAGACGGGGATGTCTACGGTTTTATCAGGCGATATGGAAAAGAAACGGTTGCGGTTGTTATTAACAGAAACGCGGTGAGCGCACATGTTATTACTCTTAAATTGGGGCTTTGGGGTAAGGGCTTATGGCAAGAATTGTTGACCGAACGGCCAAAGGGTCCCTTGCAAATACAAGAGGAGGCGGAAGAATTTGTGCTTTCTCCGCTGGAAGGCAGAGTGTTTTTACACCAAGAAGAACAAGTGGGAGATGAAAAGGGTTGAACCAAGATGTGATGCGGTGTTTGGAACAGACAAGAAAAAGCAGCGGTATTTTGCTGCATCCCATTTCGCTTCCTTCGCGGTATGGCATAGGGGAGCTTGGTGCAGAAGCCTACCGATTTGTTGATTTTCTCAAAGACAGCAAGCAAACGATCTGGCAGGTGTTGCCTCTGCATCCGGCTGGTTATGGCGAATCTCCGTATCAATCGTACTCGGCCTTTGCGGGCAACCCTCTGTTAATCAGTATTGACTGCCTTCGGCACGAGGGACTGTTAACAAGTGAAGAGATACAAGAAACCCCGGTTTTTCCGGAAAACAGGATTGCTTATCAGGAGGTTAAAGAGTACAAACACGGATTGTTGAAAAAAGCCTATAGTCGGTTTAGACAGCGTGCGGTTAATCAGGGATTCTTTGCGTTTTTAGAAAAAAACTGCTATTGGCTGCATGATTTTGCCCTGTTTATGGCCTTAAAGGAATACTATGATAATAGGCCTTGGAACGAATGGGATCAAGCTATAGCCTGGAGAGAAAAGAAAGCCAGAGGGTATTTTGAAAACCTGCTGGCTGAAAATGTGCAGTATCATCTTTTTTTACAATACAAGTTTTTCGATCAGTGGAAGTCATTGAAGGAATATGCAGTAAAAAACGGGGTAGCAATCATGGGTGATTTGCCGCTGTTTATCTGTTATGACAGCAGTGATGCCTGGGTAAATCCCCGGCTATTCGAACTCGATGAAAAAGGTTATCCTGCCAAGCTGGCCGGCGTCCCGCCGGATTGCTTCAGTCATACCGGGCAGTTATGGGGAAATCCCCATTATAAATGGAGGGTAATGGCAGAGGATGATTATTACTGGTGGAGAGAAAGGTTTAAACTGCTGTTGGAATTGGTTGATATTGTGCGGATAGACCATTTTAGGGGTTTTGAGGCTTACTGGGAGGTAGAAGGCGGAGCTGAGACCGCTGTCAACGGGAAGTGGGTCAAGGGACCGGGCGAGAAATTTTTTGCTGTATTAGAGAAATATCTGGGAGAATTACCCGTCGTGGCCGAGGATTTAGGGTATATTACGCCGGAGGTTTACGAGCTCAGGGATGCCTTTCATTATACGGGAATGAAGGTTCTGCAGTTTACTGACAAAGAACAGGTCGCAAAAGGACCTGAGACAGAGAATTATGTGTATTACACAGGTACCCACGACAACGATACCTTGCTGGGATGGTATACGAAAACGGTGTCGGACAACCTTAAAAGACCCTTGGAACAGCAAGAAATCCAGGATATTTGCCAAGGCCTAATCGAAAGCGTTTTTCGGAGTAATGCCAGGATGGCGATTGTGCCACTACAAGATCATTTAGGTCTCGACAGCAGTGCCAGAATGAACACTCCGGGAACAGCGGGCGGTAACTGGGCATGGCGATTTGGCAGAGAATGCCTAACGGCAGAATTTACGGAAAGACTAGCGGCATTGACGGTAAAGCATGGCAGGCAGGGTTTCCATTAAAGCCAGGGTTGCAGTGCTGTCAAAAAGGCTTCCTTGAGTTGCGCGAGACGTTTTACCGCAGCTTCGCGGTTTTGTTCCCTGACACCAAAATACATTTTCAGTTTTGGTTCCGTGCCTGATGGTCTTATGCAGCACCAACTGTTCTGTTGCAGTCGGTAATAGAGCACATCGGAAAGCGGTAGATTGATAGGTGTTTCCACTCCACTTTGATAGTCCTTAACAGAGACTATTCCTAAACGCTGCAGCGGTTGGGGAATAGTCTGCCTAAGGGTTTCCATAATATTTTTTATTGTTTTCTGTCCTGCGATTCCTGTCAGGTGAATGCTTTCTTGGTCTTCCAGGTAATAGCCATATTTTGCGAAGAGCTCCTGCAGGCGTTGATAGAGACCGGAGCCGTTCGTCTTATGATGGAGTGCGGCCTCAGCTATGCACAGTGCGGTTTGTATGGCATCCTTATCTCGTACAAAATCGCCGATAAGAAAGCCGTAGCTTTCCTCGTAGCCAAACAAGAAGACGTGCTCTGCATGTTTATCGAAACCGGCGATCTGTTCGCCAATGTATTTGAAGCCGGTCAATACTTCCAAATGCTTTATTCCGTAATCGGCAGCAATTTCGACTCCCAGGTCGGAAGTAACGATAGTTTTGATAATGACCCCGTTGGCGGGGAGTGTGTTGAGACGCAAACGTGTCTGCAGCAGATAATCGATAAGCAAAGCACCGATTTGGTTCCCGGTCAGCCGGATGTAACTTCCCTTTTCATCCTTGACAATAACGCCCAGGCGATCGGCGTCCGGATCGGTGAGCATAATGAGATCCGCATCGATTTTTTCAGCGGTTTGGAGAGAGAGGGCGGCGGCTGCGTCTTCCTCTGGGTTGGGAGAGATAACTGTCGGAAAATCAGGGTCGGCTTTGGCTTGTTCCGCAACCGGATGCAAGTTATTAAAGCCGCAGGCTGCAAAAAGCTTGGTTAAAGGAACGAGACCGGTGCCGTGCAGGGGTGAATAAACTATTTTCAAGTTGGAAGAATTTTGGGTGATGAGTTTTTTGTTGAGAGTGAGCTTTTGGGTGATGTGTACATACTTATTAAGGATCTCGTCTTTGAGCCAGATCAGCATCCCGTCATTTAAGGCTTTGTCCATCTTTGCAGTTCCAATATCAAATACATCGGTGATCCTTTCAATCTCCGTGGTCAGAAGTGTTGCAAGTTCGTCTGTGATTTGGCCGCCGTGACTGCAATAGACCTTGTAACCGTTGTATTCTTTGGGGTTATGGCTGGCGGTTACGACGATACCGAAAAAAGTCTTAAGCTCTCTGACGGCAAAAGATAAAAGGGGAGTAGGGGTGATATCTTCAAACAGGAAGGCTTTAATGCTGTTATTCACCAATACCAAAGCGGCCTCTAGGGCGAAATCCTTTGATTTATGTCGTGAATCATAGGCTATTACGACTTGCCTTTCGGTAGGCGCTGCTGTCTTATTAATATAATTAGCCAGTCCTTGTGTGGCTTTACGGACGGTGTAAATATTCATACGGTTAAGGCCTGCCCCGATAACTCCTCTCATGCCGCCGGTGCCAAACTCCAGGCTTTTGTAAAAACGGTCGCTGATTTCGTCAGGGTTTTGTTCGATAGCAGTCAGCTCTTCTCGGAGATCCGGAATGGTGCTTCTTTCTCTCCATTTTAGAAATATGGGTTCATACTCGTTTGCGCTTGCGGTTTCGTATCCGTGTTCGTACAAGAAAATCCCCTCCATAGACATTGTTTTGACACCTATATTTTTTGTGCATTTTCTTTTATATTATACGGACAACCTAACAACAAGTGAGACAAGTATGATTCCTACCTTGAAAGGCAAGGAAATTTTGAGGATTTGTTGAATAGTATAATTAGAAAAGTTGTAAGTATGATAGCGGAAGGAAGAGATGCAAAATGAGAATTGCAGTAGTGTATCGTTCAAAAACCGGCTTTACAAAAAAGTATGCCGAATGGTTGGCGCCGGAACTGTCCGCCGATGTTTTTGAGGCCTCAAGGTGCTCTGTTGAAAAGTTAACCGACTATGACATGATAATCTACGGTGGAGGTTTATACGGCGGT
Source organism: Clostridia bacterium (assembly GCA_018432615.1). Lineage (GTDB taxonomy): Bacteria > Bacillota > Peptococcia > DRI-13 > SM3-B62 > SM3-B62. Next base: position 41,240 of record JAHDSQ010000041.1, on the reverse strand, counting down.
GGAATCAACGGTGTGAAGATGATAACCCGAGACCTTGATAAGCTTCAGGGTAAGAAGATTATTGTCTTTGCGACCGGGGCGTCTCCGGTCAGAAAAGAAGTGATTGAAGAAATAAGGAACAGAAATTTTTATGTGGAACAACAAGAGCAAATTCCCTTCTTCTACTTACGGGGTGGTTTTGACTACAGCAAACTAAATCTTAAAGATAAGATGATGATGGTAGTTTTAAAAATATATTTAAAAAGGAAAAAGGAATTAACAGCAGATGATAGAGGTATGCTTGCTGCTTACGAGAATCCTGTGGATTTCACAAGGAAAGAAGAGCTCGAAGAGTTGATTGGATATATCAAATCTGCCGTTGATGGTAGCGAGAGTCTCTGATTTTGGGGGATGAAAAAACGGAGGTATGAGAGTTGAAGCTATTTAAAGCAACAGAGCGGGATGTACAAACAATACAGGATATTGTTCGGGTGACTATTACAGAAGTGTATCCTGATTATTACCCCGAGGATGTGGTGAATTTCTTTTTAAACTACCACTCTCTGGATAGCATTGAGAAGGCTGTCTGCAGGGAATACGTGCTGTTGGCCAAACTTGGAGAAAAGACTATTGGAACAGGTTCGCTTTTTAAAAATGAAATCAAAAGGGTTTTTGTTCTGCCGGACTACCAAAACAGCGGTTGCGGCAGTTTGTTGCTGGATAGGTTGGAACAGCGGGCGGAAAAGGCGGGTTATGCCACAACGGTGCTTGACTCTTCTTTTCCTGCGTACAGCATGTATTTGAAAAGGGGCTACGAGCCGATAAAATATGAAAGGATCATTACACAGAAAAGGCAGGTTTTGTGTTACAACAGAATGGCCAAGATGTTTTGTGCCAAAGGAAAAAGGATATATGATGTCATCCTGTTTGATTTGGACGGTACTCTCACCGATCCCAAAGAGGGTATAACCAAGGCGGTACAATATGCGCTGGCCTCATTCGGTATCGACGAAACCGATTTAAATAGTCTCATTAAGTTTATAGGACCGCCCTTGAAGGATTCATTTCGGGAGTACTATGGTTTTAATGATGATGCTGCTGCAGTGGCGATAAAAAAATACAGAGAATACTTTGCTGAAAAGGGTCTCTTTGAAAATAAGCTTTATCCGGCTATAGCCGAACTTCTTGCCGAGTTGTCTGAAAGAGGGAAAACGTTGTTTGTCGCAACCTCAAAACCGACAGTATATGCGGAAAAGATATTGAATCATTTTCAAATACTAAAATATTTTAAATCGGTTGTAGGAAGCAATCTTGACGGCAGTAGAGTAGTGAAAAGCGAAGTTATAGAATACGTTCTTAATAAAGTGAAGATGTCATCTGATAAAAGAATAGTAATGGTGGGGGATAGAAAGTACGATATTATTGGGGCAAAAGAAGAGGGGATCGATTCGATAGGTGTGTTATACGGATACGGTTCGTCCGAAGAATTAAAAAAGGCCATGCCGACGTATCTGGTGGATTCGATTAAAACACTAAGAGATATCCTTGTATGATAGATTTAATTGCATAAAAAATAGGGACCAATAGCAGGTAATTTTAATTATATATTGAATTTAACATACTAACATAAAAAACATGAAAGGAAGTAGAATAGTGAAATCATTAAAAACAAAAATATTAATACCGATAATTATAATGATTGTGGCAGCATTGGGAGTGTTTATTTACACACAGAATATGTATGTTGCAGATTTAGAAGAAGATATTGCAATTATCGCGGAGGCCAAAACGGACAAGTTGCAGGTATATATCGAGGATCAACTTGCAAGATGGGCTGAAATAGTTGAAATCACAGCTGCCAGTGATGTAATGAAGACGATGGATTGGAATCAAATCGATCAATACTTCCAGAAAAACAAAGCATTATATCATGAGTTTAGCTTGGTATTGGTGGCGGAAGTGGATGGCAATTACAACACAAATCTCGGGGCTTCCGGCAATGTATCCACCAGAGAATATTTTATCGAAGCGATGAAAGGTAGAACAAGTATTCCTGATCCTGTTATTTCAAAATCTACCGGGAAAGCTAATATATACATAGCCACACCGATCAAAAACGATGGAGGAGAAATCGTCGGGGTAATTGCAGGCGCTGTGGAACTTGAGAAGGTTTCGGCGATAATCAATGAAGAAAAACTGGGAGATACCGGTTATGGCTTTATGCTGAGCAAAGAAGGTTTGATGATAGCTCATCCCAACCAGGAAATAGTAATGGAACAGAACATCTTAGACCAGCCAATTCCTGAAACTGTTCAGATGGCGGAAAGAATGCTGACTGGAGAAAAGGGATCAGGCACGTGGGTTTATGAAGGGGAAGAAAAGTTCATAGCCTTTTCGCCTATTAGTTCTACGGGGTGGACGGTAGTCATGACCGAGTATACGGATACACTAAATGCTAAGGTAAATAATATTCGCACCTTCAGTTTGCTCTTGATCGCAATATTTGTAGTCTTAAGCATTATTGCTATGGTGGTGGTAATCGGCAGAAGTCTTAAGCCGCTGCAGCATGTTACGGAGGCTGCAAAGAGTATGGCTGCGGGAGATTTGACTTCTTCTGTTACTGTTGTTAATAGTAATGATGAGATTGGGCAGCTCAGTAAACAGTTCGGTGTTATGCTGAATAATTTAAAGAATATTGTAGATAACGTAATGGGAGAAAGCGGTCGGACAGGAGAGGCGGCTCAAGCATCGGTATCTTCAGTTGAACAGCTGCGTACCACTGTAGAGAATATTTCAGCCACAGTAGAGGAACTATCGGCGGGGATGGAGCAGAGTTCTTCTGCGGTTGAAGAGGTTAATGCGTCTTCTCAGGAGATTAGCTCTTCGATAGAGGTCATGGCACACAAGGCAGAGGACGGAGCTAAAAACGCGGCATTGATACAAGAGAGAGCGGAGAATCTGAGAAAAGGCGCTAACGAATCTATAGAAAATACAGAGAGTATACTTAACAATACTAAAGCAGAATTGGAAAAAGCTATGGAGGAATCCAAGGTTGTTAAGGAAATTGAAGTAATGACAGGAAGTATTATGGACATTGCCGAACAAACAAACCTGTTGGCCTTAAACGCAGCAATAGAGGCGGCAAGGGCCGGCGAAGAGGGTAGAGGCTTTGCCGTGGTAGCCGAGGAAGTAAGGAAACTGGCCGAGCAGTCTGCTCAAACGGCCTCCAACATATACAATATCATCGGCAACGTCATTACCTCAGTAGACAATCTGGTCAACAGCTCGAAAAACTTCCTGACTTTTGTCGATAACGATGTTAAAAAAGACTACAAAACCTTTACTGAAACGATAATTCAGTATGATGACGATGCGAAGATGTTTAATAAGACAATGAATGATTTTAGTAATACCGCTGAGTTATTGACTGCCACCGTAGATCAGGTAACCAAGGCGATTGGTGAAATTGCCATTGCTGTCAGCGAAGGAGCGTCAGGAGCCAATAACATCAGCGAAAGCATTGTAACGATCATGGAAAAAACAGAGGAAGTTGTTGAGATGTGCAAAAACATTGATGAAAGCGCGAAGGTATTAAACCAAGAGGTTAATAAGTTCAAAATCAAATAACTCGTGTTAACTAAAAACCCATCAAGAAAAAATCCATCAAAGAACGGGCCGCAACTCCTTGATAAATAAGGGGTAGCGGCCCGTTCTTTGGTTTCCCAGCAGACCATAAATAACAATAATCACAAAATATATCACAAAAAGTAAAAATAACAACGAAAATACAAGTGCATCATATTTTCCCCAATACTAAAATATACAATTAATACCATACCAAAACACAAAAAAAGGGGGGGGATTATGTTAACTGGCAAGGTGGCTATTGTAACAGGTTCGGGTAGAGGAATAGGAAAGGCTATTGCTATTGCCTTGGCGGAACAAGGAGCAAATATAGTTATTAATGACATAAATATGGAGCCTGCATTAAAAACAGTGAATGAAGTTAAAAAGATGGGTATACAAGCACTCTTTGTCAAAGCAGACGTGACGAATGAAGAAGAAGTAAATAATATGGTTAAAACATGTATGGATACTTTTGGGAAAGTTGATATTATCGTGAATAATGCAGGAATTGTTCATACCAAATCCTTAAAAGAAATTACACCCAAGGAATGGGATTTGGTAATGGCAGTAAATTTAAAAGGTGTTTTCCTGTGTTGTAAAGCAGTATTTCCTTTTATGATGGACCAAAAATCCGGAAAAATTATTAATATTGCTTCTGTAGCAGGCAAAAGAGGTGGAGGACTCCTGGGAAATTCAGCTTATGCTGCTTCAAAAGGCGGTGTAATTGCTTTTACCAAAGGTATTGCCCGTGAGGGAGGAAAACACGGTATTAATGTTAATGCTATCGCGCCCGCTTTTACTGAAACAGACATGACCAAGGACATTGATTTGGAGAAAAAAGAAACAATTATTAAGTTAGTTCCTCTAGGTCGTACTGGACGTCCAGAAGACGTTGCCCAAGCTGTTTGTTTCTTAGCCTCAAGCTGGTCTGATTACATGACAGGCGAGATTATGGACGTAGACGGTGGTTTAATGATGGATTAATGATTCTGTGATTATTTGTGAGGAAGGCTTTAATAAAATGATGAAGGGGGATTTTGAGAATGAAAAAACCAATTGTGTTAGGTTTAATTTTGGTATTTATATTTGGTATTGTAGTAGGTTGTGGGCAGAAAACGGTTGATAAAGAAGGAGATAAAGTTATTGTTTTAAAACTGGCTAACGTTTCTCCTGTTGGTGATCCCAGAGATATGGCTGCCACGAAATTTGCTGAAGCAGTAGAAAAGAAAACAAATGGGAAGGTACAGGTCGATGTTTTTTCTGGAGGAACTCTTGGTGACTGGAGAGAAACAATTGAGGGACTAAAACCAGGTATTGTACAAGTAGTATTGGAAAGTGTTGGTACACTGGAACCCTATACTAGTTTAGCGGCAATTGATGCGGTACCTTTTATGTATCGGGACGAAGACCATTTTAAAAAAGTTTGGTATGGTGACTTAGGTAAACAATTGTTGAATGACGTAGGCGCTCAAGGCCAATTTGAACTAATGGGGCCTATGCACAGAGGTGCCCGGTATGTAACAAGTAAAAAGAAAATAGAAACCGCTGATGATGTAAATGGACTAAAAATTAGAGTTCCAAATATTAAGATTTATATGAAAACATGGGAAAAACTAGGCGCTACAGCAACTCCTATGGCTTTTACCGAAGTTTATACAGGTTTGCAGCAGGGTACTGTTGAGGCGCAAGAAAACCCACTTACGCTCTCCTATTCATCGGCATTTTATGAAGTTTGCCCATATTTAATTAAAACAAAACACGTCTATAGCCTTGATGTATTCATTTTTGACAGAACATACTTTGCTAATTTGCCTGATGATATTAAAAATGCCGTTTCGGAAGCAGCCAATGAAGCGGCGGAGTGGAGAACAAATTATATCATTGAGAAAGAAGCCGAATATATTAAAATGTTTGAAGATAAAAACGTAACAGTGATCGAACCTGATATCGATACATTTACAGCAAAATTAGAAGGGTTTATTAATGATTTTCCTGAACTTAAAGACTTAGTAGCTAAAATACAAGCTATCCAGTAGTTAATAATTTAACAAGTTATAATAATGGGATGCTTTTATAGCATCCCATTATTATAACTTGATTTTGTAGGGAGGTTATTATGAAAAAAATATTAGACATGATTGAGAAATATTCCTTAGTAGTAATAATTATACTGTTTTCAGTAATGGTATTTTCGATTTTTTTGCAGGTAGTTCTTAGGTACGTTTTTAACATGGGTAATTCTTGGGCTGAAGAGCTAGCGAGATATTCGTTTGTTTGGTTAGTATTACTTGGAGCAGCTGTAGCAGTTAGACGAGGCAGACATATGAGAATAGACTTTTTTATAAATTTATTTCCTCCGCGAGTGAAAAGAGTCATTGAAACAATGTTAAATTTCAGTTTGGTATTATTCCTTATTGTTCTGACTTATTATGGCGTTCAACTGGTTTTATTAGCTCATAGACAGCTTTCTACCGGTCTAAGTTTACCAATGTCGTATGCGTATGCATCTATTCCGGTTGGTGGTATCCTAATGCTAATATTTTTATTTGAAACTTTCATTACAGACTTAAAGGGCAATAGGGTAGTGTTAAAGGAGGATGAGTAAGAAATGGCATTAGTTTTGATTATAGGAATACTCGTTTTGACGCTTTTAGGAGTTCCCATTGGATTTGTATTAGGAATTTCATCTATGTTTGCCATGTTATATAATGGTAATTTACCATTACTGGTTATTCCTCAGAAAATTTTCACGGGAATTGATTCTTTTCCCATCTTGGCCATCCCCTTTTTTATCCTCGCAGGTAACCTGATGACCGTTGGCGGTTTAAATAAAAAAATTATTGATTTTGCTAATTCAATTGTAGGGTGGATTACGGGAAGTCTGGCTATGGTAACTGTTGTTGCTTCAATGTTTTTCGCAGCTATTTCCGGCTCGGCTGTTGCCACGGTTTCAGCTGTAGGAGGACTTACTATTCCATCGATGAAAAAAGAAGGTTATAGTGCGCCCTTTGCCGGGGCACTGGCATCCTCGGCTGCAGTATGTGGCCCCATCATACCACCCAGTATTCCCTTAATTGTTTATGGTGCGGCTTTGGGGATGTCCATTAGTGATTTATTTATCGGAGCGCTAATCCCCGGACTAATTTTAGGGGTTGTGATGTGTGCAACTGCTTATGTTATCTCCAAAAAAAATAATTTTCCTAAGCATGGCAAGGCTTCTCTCCCGCAAATCTTAAAAACGGGCAAGGACGGAATTTGGGCTTTAGTCATGCCCTTGGTTATTTTAGGTGGTATATTTGGGGGTATTTTTACACCTACAGAAGCATCGGTTATTGCTGTGGTATATTCTTTGCTTGTTGGATTCTTGATCTATAAAGATTTAAAAATATCAAATTTATATGGGGTAATAATTGATTCGGCTATCGGAACTGCAGTTATCATGATTATTTTAGCAACTTCAAAAGTCTCCAGTTGGATTGTGGTTACTTCACACCTGCCTGAAATTATTACTAGTGGTATTTTAAGCTATACAACTAGCAAAGTAGGGATCCTGTTATTAGTAAACTTGATTCTCCTTGTTGTTGGTTGTTTAATGGAAGCAAACGCTGCTATTGTAATTTTAACTCCGGTACTCATTCCTCTAGTAATGAAAATAGGCATGACACCTCTACAATTTGGAGTTGTGATGACTTTTAATCTCTGTTTGGGACTTCTAACCCCTCCAGTTGGGGCAAGTATTCTAATAGGAAACGATATCGCCAAGGAAAAAATGGAGAGAACTGTTATAGCAGCTTTACCTTTCTTTGTTGTAGGTCTAGTCATCTTGGTGCTGATAACATTTATTCCGGAATTGATCACCTATCTACCCGAAGTATTATCAAAGAAATCGTGACGTACTTAAAATAAACACATACTTAAAATGAACACAAACCAAATAAATTAATATTGTGGTATAATCTAAAAACATATACAATGAAAGTGTAGATTAGAAAAAGAGGAGTTGGTTTTAGATTGGACCCTGATGGTTGTTATCGAATGCTGTTTTTTATTATTTTGTTACTCATATCTGTGTTAATTGCGGGTGTGGAGGCAGCGTTGTTGTCGTTGAACAGGTATCGTTTAAGACACTTGGCAGCCGGGTCGGATCCAAAAGCAAGACAGCTTTGTATGCTTTTAGAGGAACCCGTTAAGCTTTATGATGCGTTGATGATTGGGAGTACCTTGGTGTTAACGTCTGTTATTGTGCTGGGATCTTCGCTGATAATAAACAGTAATCAAAGCAGAATGTCAGCATTGTTGGCAATATTGATTATGACAGGTGTTGTTGTGATTTTCGCCAAAACAATCCCCCAGGTATTAGTTTCCAGAAACCCGGAACATGTAAGCTATGTTGTGGTTAAAACAGCACGAGCGCTGGTATGTGTTTTGTCCCCACTAGTAAAAATAAATAGACTGGTAGCTGTGATTGTTGCCAAGCTGGTAGGCGCTAAAGAAACACCGACCGTAGGAGATCCTGCCGAGGAAGAAATAATTGGGTTGGTGGCGGCCGGACAGGAAGAAGGAGTGATTCATCAAGAAGAAGAAACGATGATTCGCAGCGTATTTGATTTTTCCGATAGGGTTGTTAGGGATTTAATGGTGCCGCGTCTCGACATTGTAGCCGTCGCAAATGATGTTTCTTACACGGAAACCATGAAGATAATCAATGCGAAAAAGTTCTCCCGCATTCCCGTTTATGAGGGAAATATTGATAACATATTAGGAATTGTCCATATTAAGGATTTGATAGCAATAGATAGTGAAAAACAGAATGGCTTTAAGGCCGGCGATTATTTGCGCCAAACGTTTTTTGTCCCTGAAACAAAAAAGGTCAATGAATTGTTTAAGGAAATGAAAAAGGAAAAAATACATTTGGCTGTAGTTCTTGATGAGTATGGCAGCACCGCCGGATTGGTTACTATGGAGGATTTAATCGAGGAAATCCTGGGAGATATTCAGGACGAGCATGATGTTGAAGAACCACCTTTAATAAGAATAGATACACAAACGGATGAGATCGATGCGGGTCTCAGAATTGATGAACTAAACGAAATGTTAGGACTGAACCTGGAGTGCAAGGAAGCCGATACAATCGGTGGACTGGTATTTGCGGAGTTGGGACGTGTTCCCGTGGTTGGTGACAGTTTACGTGTGAACGGAGTTGAATTGGTTGTCCAGTTGATGGAGGGCCACCGCATCGCGAAGTTGCGTTTAAAAAAGCCTGCCTTATGAAATTAAGGCAGGCTTTAATCATAGGAATTTATTCTATTCATGCTTCCAGTAATGAGGGGATTGTGGATAATGTGGACAGTTATGTGGACAACAGATTTTTAAAGGGGTCCAAGATTTTCTTGTTGTTGATAAAAAAATAACAGAAAATCGACATTTTTTGTGTGTAATGTGGAAAACGAAGCGGATTTTACGGAAGTAATTGTTCCGAACCTGTGGATAAGTATGTGGATTATGTGGATAGCGAGCGTATGTTCCCAATCGCAAAACCCGAAGTAAAATTTCTTTTTACATGTTATGAAGTTAAATGTAATTGTAGAACAAAAATATTTGCAAGCAGCAGGAGTTTTGCAGCAAAGTAGAGAATAAATAAATGTACGAACTACTCATCTTTGATGAGGGAGGAGGGTAAAGGTGGTTGATCCGTATGAAAAAGGAATGTTTAAGCAAAACCCTTATGCGGCAAAAAGGGATTGTCTGGGGAAATTGGTGGTGGTCTTAGACGGCAAAATTGCAGACAGAGGGTTGCAATTGATAACACCGATATCGCGAGCCCTGGCAGTGGGAGATATTCACGAGCTGATAGTTACGGACGAGGATACGGCGGGACCGGGAAGGGAGGTTAATGCAATTGCCTATGTGGGGTTTTTTGAAGTGCTGCAGGGTACCGTTATTGTAACGGGGGATGAAATAAAAATCGGAAAGCTTACCGTAGGCAAGATTGCGGGATTTGATGAGACACATATGTCTAATCACCTCAACATTGTGATTAAGTCAGAAAAGAGAAGGACGGGTGTTGAGTTGGGGCTTGAACTGGAGGAAATTGTGTTAATAAAATAGTATAATAGGTTTAAAAGACAGGAGGAATGAAGGCGATGAAAGTTATTATTGTTGGCGGAGGATGGGCAGGCACGGCAGCTGCCGTATCCGCAGTGAAATTAGGGGCCGAAGTAGTATTATTAGAAAGAGCCGATATGCTTTTAGGAACCGGACTTGTTGGAGGAATAATGAAGAACAACGGACGCTTCACGGCCACTGAGGAATGCATTGCTTTAGGGGCACCGGAAATATTTACAACAATAGATGAAAACGCGCGCCACAAAAATATTGAGTTTCCGGGTCATAAACATGCTTGGCTGTATGATGTCAGCAAAATTGAGCCGGCAATAAAGAAGGTCTTGAAAAATGCCGGTATAGAGATAAAGTTGCAGGCAAGAGTGACCGAGGCAGTAATGGAGGGCACAAAGATCAAGGCAGTAAAAACAGCGGACGGTCAAGTGTTGGAAGGAGACGTTTTTCTTGATACGACGGGTACATTTGGGCCACAGGGGAACTGTACAAAATATGGAAACGGTTGTGCCATGTGTATTCTCCGTTGCCCGACTTTTGGTCCGCGTGTAAGTCTGGCGGGCAAAGCGGGAGTAAAGGAAATGGTCGGCAGAAAAGCAGATGATTCAATTGGTGCAATGAGCGGTTCGTGTAAGCTTAACAAGGATTCTCTTTCCCCTGAGATTGTTGAGAAATTGGACAGTACCGGTGTTTGTGTTGTTCCGATTCCGGAATATCTGCAGAAAAAGGGTGTCTTGGAGAAAAAAGCATGTCAGCAGTACGCCTTGAAGGAGTTCAGCGAAAACGTGATTCTATTGGATACCGGTCATGCCAAATTGATGACCCCGTTTTATCCTTTGGAAAGTCTAAGACAGATCCCCGGGTTTGAAAATGCGCGTTACGAAGATCCCTATGCAGGTGGTATAGGCAATTCTATGCGCTATTTTGCGATTTCGCCGCGCAGCAATCAATTGAAGGTAGATGGGGTGGACAACCTTTTCTGCGGGGGAGAAAAGACCGGACTTTTGGTTGGTCATACTGAAGCTATTGTGACGGGGACATTAGCCGGGCATAATGCCGCTCGTTACGCAATGGGAAGTGAATTGTTAACGCTGCCGGATGAGTTAGCTATTGGTGATGCCATTGCGTACGTTGGTGCACAAATGAAGACCGAGGAAGGCTTGCGGTATAAATATACCTTTTCCGGGTCGGTCTATTTTGACCGGATGAAGGAAAAGGGTCTTTATACAACAAATATAGACGAAATAAGGGACAGAGTAGAGAAAATGGGCTTAACAGGCATCTTTGCGAGCAAAGATAAGGCGAAAACTTCAGCGAACGTTGCTAAATAGTACGAAGTAACAATTTATATGATAGAATGGTTATAAAAATTTGTTATGGTAATAGGAGGGAGCATTATGTCAAAGATTGAAAAAAAAGCTTCGGAAATGGGATTGAGTATTCCCCAGGCACCAAGTCCGGTTGCTGCTTATGTCCCAGGTGTCTTAACAGGCGATGTGATATATACTGCCGGGCAAATCCCTTTAGTTGGTGGTGAGTTAAAGTACAAGGGCAAGTTAGGGGCAGAAATGTCGATTGAAGAAGGTTATGAGGCTGCCAAGGCGTGTGCCTTAAACTGCCTGGGAGTTGTCAAAGGGCTTGTGGGTGATTTAGATAAAGTCGAACAAATAATCAAGGTAGTAGTGTTTGTCAACAGCGCCCCTGGTTTCAACATGCAGCCGAAGGTGGCAAACGGGGCGTCGGAACTGTTTGCTGAACTATTTGGAGAAAAGGGTGCTCATGCCCGCAGCGCTGTCGGTGTTAATGAATTGCCTTTGGATTCGACCTGTGAGGTTGAATTAATTGTAAAAGTTAAGGTTTAAGGTGAAATACAAACTAAAAACGCTGTGGCAGCGCCACAGCGTTTTTATTTATTATTATTCACATAATGGATGCCTTGGTTGGTTACAATAATGTCCAGCGGCACATCGTGTTCTTCGGTGGGCAGTTTTTCAAGTAATTGAAAGTCAAAGGCTAAAGCAACTTTAGGGGTTTTGGGAGGCAGGGTTTTTAAAAAGCGATCGTAATATCCCTTGCCGTATCCGAGGCGATGTCCGTCTTTGTCAAAAGCAAGACCGGGTACCAATACTATCTCCACTGCGCTGCTTGGAACAGGGTCAAGGCAATTCTCTTTTATTTCCATAATGCCGAAAGTTCCTTCTGCCAAGTCATTAACATCTTTAAAACGCGATAGAAGCAATTTATTATCCGGTTGACAAATCGGAATGACAACTTGCTTATTCTGTTGCCATATTGTTTTAATAATAGGAAAAGTATCAATTTCATTCTTAATGGGTAAATAAACAAGTACGGTGTTGGCTTGTACAAATTGAGGAAGCAAAAAAAGGTACTGCGTCATTTCGTGACTTTTGCCCTGTACCTCCAGCCAGTTGAGGGTACCTCTTTTTTTTAACATTTGTTGTCGTAAAAAACTCTTTTCTGTTTTCGACATTGCTACTTCCTCCTTTGGAATTAATCTCATTAACCAGCTCTGGTACTCCCATTGATGAGACTCATTTCATAATAATCGGAGTGGGATAAAAAAGCAAGAACAGTAGATGGTATATTATGTATAAAAAATTACGAGGTGGGGATATTCTTAGTATGTGTAAAATGCTACGGGGAGCGGGTGTTATGAGTATTTAAACGCATCTGGAAGAAAAGAAGCGAAATAAAGATAAAAACGAAGAAAATGGATAATATATCAAGATGAAAAGGTAATACGGGTGTTGCTAACTTGCAAGGCCTCAACTATTATTATTAATGAATATTAGCACTCGATATAGTTGAGTGCTAACAATAAATCTAAATTATTAAGGAGGTTTGTCAGAATGAATATTAGGCCCCTCGGCGAAAAAGTAATTGTAAAACCATTGGCTCAGGAAGAGAAGACCAAAAGTGGTATCGTTCTACCTGATACCGCAAAGGAAAAGCCGCAACAAGGCGAAGTATTGGCTGTTGGTTCAGGAAGAATCCTGGAAAACGGACAAAAGGTGCCTATGGAGGTTAAAGTAGGGGACAAGGTCATTTATTCCAAGTATGCAGGAACAGAAATCAAAATCGATGGCGAGGAAGTTCTTATTTTAAGTGAACGCGATATACACGCCGTAATTTAATGGGTGACAAAACACCTAACAAGGGAAACTTTGTAATTATCTAATTTTAGGAGGGAAAAAAATGGCAAAGCAGATTATCTTTGGCGAAGAAGCTAGAAGGTCCTTAGAAAAAGGAGTTAACTCTCTGGCTGAAGCGGTAAAAATCACTTTAGGCCCCAAGGGCCGTAATGTAGTTCTCGATAAAAAGTTTGGCTCACCCACAATCACAAACGATGGTGTTACGATTGCCCGGGAAATCGAACTGGAAGATCCTTTCGAAAATATGGGTGCGCAGCTGGTTAAAGAAGTGGCGACAAAGACTAATGATATCGCGGGTGATGGTACTACTACTGCTACTGTACTGGCACAGGCAATAATCCGTGAAGGCCTTAAGAACGTGGCCGCCGGTGCTAATCCTATGATGGTGAAAAAAGGTATTGAAAAGGCAGTGAATGTTGCTGTTGAAGAAATCAAAAAGGTATCCAAGCCAATTGAATCCAAAGGAGCTATTTCCCAGGTTGCCTCTATTTCTGCAGCCGACAGCGAAATAGGTAACCTTATTGCCGAAGCAATGGAAACTGTCGGAAATGATGGTGTCATCACGGTTGAGGAATCTCAGAGCATGGGAACTACCCTGGAAGTTGTTGAGGGGATGCAGTTTGACCGTGGATACATATCCCCTTACATGATTACTGATACCGACAAAATGGAAGCGGAATTGTCGGATCCATATATCCTAATTACAGATAAAAAGATTGCCGCTGTTCAAGATATCTTGCCTATTCTGGAGAAAGTGGTACAGGGCGGGAAACAGCTTGTAATTATTGCAGAAGACATTGAAGGGGAAGCCCTTGCTACCTTGGTTGTCAACAAGCTTCGCGGAACATTTACTTGTGTCGGAGTCAAGGCTCCTGGCTTTGGTGACCGTCGTAAGGCTATGCTGGAAGACATAGCTACCCTGACAGGTGGGCAAGTTATTACTGAGGATTTAGGTTTAAAACTGGAAAATGCTACCCTTGACATGCTGGGAAGTGCGGCAAAAGTTAAAGTTAGCAAGGAAGAAACCACCATCGTTGAAGGACGTGGTGAAAAATCACAAATAGACGGACGTGTATCCCAGATTCGCAAGCAACTTGAAGATACTACTTCCGAGTTTGACAGAGAAAAGCTACAGGAACGTTTGGCTAAGCTGGCCGGAGGAGTTGCTGTGATTCAGGTTGGTGCTGCTACAGAAACCGAATTGAAAGAAAAGAAACATCGTATTGAAGATGCATTGGCGGCAACCCGTGCTGCCGTTGAAGAGGGTATAGTTTCTGGTGGTGGTACCGCCCTTATTGATATCCTCAAAGCCTTGGAAGGTGTTAGTTCTGATGATGCAGATGAGATGACAGGTATCAACATCGTTAAGAGAGCCCTGGAAGAGCCGGTAAGACAGATAGCTTACAATGCTGGTCTTGAAGGGTCGGTAGTTGTTGAAAAGGTTAAAGAAAGCGGAAGCGGTATTGGCTTTAATGCTTTAACAGGCCAGTACGAAGACATGCATAAGGCAGGGATTGTTGATCCCGCCAAGGTTACACGTTCTGCTCTGCAGAATGCGTCTTCAATCGCAGCTATGATGCTCACAACCGAGTGCCTTGTGGCCGATAAGCCGGAAGAAAACGCCGGCGGTGGCGGAATGCCTGCAGGTATGGGCGGCATGGGCGGCATGGGCGGTATGATGTAAGACAACTATAAAACCCCTGAAATTTCAGGGGTTTTTCTTTTGGGCTCGTTTAAATGGGTATCCTGCCAACTTTTTATCTTATTCTTCTTAAAATAACTTCCTCGTGTTTCGATACCTCTTTTTCTATACGTTCAAGCTGATCCGTATGCTGCTTATAGCCGTCAAAGAGAGAACTCAGTTTTTCACCGTGATTGTTTTCGATTTTAATAACAGTGGATTTAACACTAGCCAATTCTTTTTCAATGATTCCGACCTGTGTTTCAAGACCTCCGACCTGTGTTTCAAGACCTCCGAACCGTGTTTCCAAATTATCAAATCTCTTATTAATGTCTACATACATCTTATCCAATAAGGAAAGGATTTTTTCTTCATTACTCATTAAGATCAACTCCCCTATGTAAATTATACAACAAAATACTGTGATGTAAATAAATACAACAAAAAAACTTATTTAATGACCGCTCTGAATTCCCGGTTAATAGAGATGACAATTTCTGATAAACTTAAAAGAAAAAATCAAAAATATAAGAAGCGCTTGTAAAAATATCATTATGATTATATATTTAAAGGATTTATTGGGTTTTAGCAGAACTCTATAATTGTTAAAAATGGTTCTTTGATTAGGGGTGAGGATTTTTGTCCAGAACAACAGGAACACAAGTACGTGGAATTAGGGCACCAATCGTTAGAGAAGGGGACGATTTAGTCGGGACGGTCGTTAATTCGATCATGACTTCCCTAAAAACAGAAGGGTATCAACTAAATGAGGGGGATGTAATCGGAATAACCGAATCCCTGGTGGCTAGGGCTCAAGGAAATTATGTAACAGTGGATGAGGTTGCCGCAGATATCAAGAGTAAGTTTGGCGATGCTGAGATCGGGGTTGTTTTCCCTATCCTCAGCCGGAACAGATTTTCAATGATTTTGAAAGGAATAGCGCGGGGGGCAAAAAAAATCCACCTGTTATTAAGTTATCCTTCCGATGAGGTTGGAAATCATCTCATGGATGTTGAAAGAATGGACGATTTAGGGGTAATACCCTTTCAGGATGTTTTGTCCGAAGAGGAATACCGCAAGATGTTTGGAACCTTTCGGCATCCCTTTACCGGTATTGACTATGTCCAAATGTATAAAGACTTAGCAGTGGATGATAATATCTCTATCCATTTGGCTAACGACCCGCGGGTCATTCTAAAATTCACTAAAAAGATACTGACAGCCGATGTCCATACGAGAAGAAGGACGAAGAAACTACTAGCACAGGCGGGCGCCGAATTAGTCTACACTTTGGCTGATATTTGTAACGCGCCTCATGAAGGCAAAGGATATAATCCTGAATTCGGCTTGTTAGGTTCGAATATGGCCAATGATGAACAACTGAAGCTGTTCCCACGTGACGGACAAATATACGTAGAAAAAATTCAAGCGAAATTAGGGGAGTTAACAGGCAGAAAGGTCGAAGTCATGATTTATGGCGACGGCGCGTTTAAAGATCCGGTCGGCAAGATATGGGAGCTGGCTGATCCTGTTGTTTCTCCTGCTTATACTACAGGGCTTTCCGGTACACCTAATGAGCTGAAGATAAAATATTTTGCCGATCATCATTTGAAAGACTTGTGTGGTAATGAGTTGACAGAAGCTATGAAATCTCAAATAAGAAGAAAAGATAATAACCTTGTCGGAGAACTAGCTTCTCAGGGTACTACACCTCGTCAATTGACGGACTTGCTGGGCAGCCTCTGTGATTTAACCAGCGGCAGCGGCGATAAGGGAACGCCAATAGTGCTGATACAAGGTTATTTTGACAATTATGCTACCGAGTAGTGGAATAGACAAAGCCCCTCAGAGTTTGAACTCTGAGGGGCTTTGTCTATTCGATGAGAATTCTTTTTTCTTTGTTGGTTTGCTTCTTGGGAACTCTCAGGGAGAGCACACCATTTTCATATTTTGCCGCTATTTGATCCTCGTCGATATTCTCTAGAAAAATCTGACGGCTGATGCTTCCGGAAAAGGTTTCCTTGTGGATATAATTATTTTTTTCTTCGTTAACCTCCTCATGACGGCTGGCTGTGATAGTAATCACTCCGTTTTCCGCTTTGACGTCGATATTGTTTTTGTCGCAACCTGGGAGTTCTGCATTAAGAAGATAACTGTCATCTTTTTCCTGAATATCGATCTTAAAATCTGCGGCAGTTAAGCTCTTAAAGTCAGACCAGGGAAACTTAAAGAAGTCCTTGTCCAGGGATCCCAAGGGGGAGAACATCCTTTTTGGAATCAAACCATACATACGATCGACCTCCTTTGTTTTTTATCAATATTATTTCCTTTACTGATAGTTTAATATTAAGGTCAGAGATAGTCAAAGTTGCTCTGGATACTATATGGTCAGTAATGGTCAGATAAAGTTGATTAGGAAAAAATAGAATAAAAAAGCTTTGCATATCAATTAATATCATTCATTTTCGCGATGAATAAATAAAAAAAGATGAGGTATCATAATACGGATAATGAAAAATAGCAGGAGGTATGAAAAATAATGAAGCTAGGGGACATTATGACAAAGGATGTAACGGCGGTATCCCTGGACACATCGGTCTATGATGCTGCCTGTATCATGAGGGATCGGAATGTGGGTTCAGTACCGATATGTACCGATGATATGAATGTGGAAGGGATTGTAACAGACCGTGATATCGTGCTGCGAGTTGTGTGTGACGACAAAGATGCGCACAACGTGAGGTGCCAAGACATTATGACTGATAGTTTGGCAGTAGGGAAAACAGAAATGGATGTGGAAGAGGCAATCGACTTAATGGGGGATCTGCAGGTTAGGAGGCTGCCGGTAGTGGAAAACGGCAGACTGGCAGGTTTCGTGTCATTAGGGGATGTGGCTGTAAATACTAGGTATGATAGGGCAACAGAGGAAGCCCTTGGTCAGATTTCCACACCAAGCCAGCCAAGCATGTAGCATGTATGCAACAATACCCCCTGTTCGTTGCGAACAGGGGGTATTGTTGTATGGGTGTGTCCATGCTTTTGTGGTAACTAGTACCTAGATAAATCATTATCTTCTTCATCTATTTCTTCAACTATGTCTTCAGGTAATACTTCCGGTTCTGTTGCTTCTATATCTGTGTTTTCAAATTCACCTTGCTCCTGAGGAGTGGTTTCTTCATCAATGGTTTCTTTTTCTATAATTGTTTCGTTCTCAAGTTGTTTTGTTACTTCACTCCCCGAGGTTACCAACTCATTGATTTTGTCCAGCATTATCATGAAGCTGTTAGCCACCAGAGCGTATCTTTCGGTAATATTTTCGATCCTTGTCAAGACTTGATTGGAGCCTGCGGCTATTTCCCCGGAGGCTTCTGCTCCCTCGGTGATGGAAAGGATTATTTCCTCGGTGGCTCTGGAGATTTCGCTGATAGATTCTGCGCTTTCTTCCGAATGCTGTGTGAAGTCTTTCATCATAGTTGCAACAGTCTCCGAATCAAGCTCGTATTTTTCCGCAACACTTACTAAGTTGCTGTAAGTTTGTACTACGTCTGTTTCCAAGAAATTCATGATTTCACGAGCTGATTGGATGAATTGTTCGATAAAGGTTATGACAGATGAAACTGAATCTTGAATTTTTGATGCCGCTTGAGAGGATTCGTCGGCAAGCTTCCTTACTTCCTCGGCTACTACGGCAAAGCTATGACCGTACTCACCTGCACGTGCTGCCTCGATTGCAGCGTTTAAAGCGATGAGATTTGTTTGTCTAGCTATATCAAGGATAGTGTCGGCCATTTCTGAGATACCCTTCACTGTTGCTGCATCCTCAATTGTTTTTTCCAGGTCGGCTTTAGTTTTTTGGTAAATATTATCTGTGTTTTCCTGTGCCGTTATGCTGTCACTACGCAATTTTTCTGCTCTTTCCTTGATGCTTTCCGATAATTGCAGTCCTTCGTTTGCTTTGCTGACTACGTTGTTGATGGCATCCTCCACCGTTTTAATGTTTGCGGAAATTTGCTCCATACCTGCTGAGGATTCCTCCATGCCGGCAGAAATTTGCTCTGTGGATTGTGATATCTGAAAAGTATCCGTCTTTATTTCCTCAAGTAGCTGGTTGGTGGTATGTAGTTGATTGACGGAGGTATTGCTGTTTTGCTGGATGGTGTTAATAGTGTCCTCCAGATTGCTTGCCGCAACATTCAAGGATTCGCTTATCTGTCCGAATTCATCGTTGCGTGTGGAACTTATTCTGTAGGTGAGGTTACCGCCGGCTAAGCGTTTGCAGAATTCCAGAACGTTGAGGGTAGGCTTTTTAATTAATCTGGAGATAAAGACACCGAGTACTATCCCAAGCAAGATAACTATGAGGGTTACGGAGATAAGTTTTATTAAAAGTGCATCGACTTCATGGAACAACTCGACTTTTGGGACAATAATGCCAAGGAACCAATTAGTGTCGGGGACCGGAACATAACTGAGGAGGTTTTCTACTCCGTCGAATACAAAGGAACCGGTACCGACATCTCCCGAAATCATTTTTTTCTCTATTTCAATTCGGTTTGTATAATGAGGGTTTTCTGCTTCATTTATTATCAGGTTGGTCTGTGCGCTGACCGTGTCATAATCAGGATGAGCGATTACAGTACCGTTTCTATCCAGTAGAAAGCCGTAACCGGTTTCCCCGATGGAGATTTCAGCCGCCAGATCACTGAGTGCTCGGGCGTCCATACAGGCCGTTAAGGCCCCGTTGACATGGTAGTACTCGTCCCTGATAGGAACGGCAATAATGATTTGGAAGGCATCCAGTAAACTGTTGTAATGGGGTTCGGAAAAATTGCTTTCCCCCGTTAATACCTTTTGAAAATATGATTCATTTGCAATATTTCCGGTAGCTCCGTTGCAGTATGTTACCTCACCGTCCATGTTTGCTACCCCAAGGGAGATAAGTTCAAGACGCCTTGTTTCGGTGATGAGAATAGGTACCTGTTCTTCCCAGACCATACTTGCTATTTGCTGTTGAGCAGCAATTGTCTCGAGGTTAATCATTTTGGAGTTGATGTCTTTTGACATAATACGGGCATTGTCGAATACTTGTGTTTCTAAAGATAACTGGATACGATTGCTCAAAATGCTTTTAGCATTCTGATAGGAGACGAAGGCCATAGTACTACAGACTATCAGGCTTAACAAAGTGATATATACGGTAATCCGGGTTCCGATGTTGAGTGATGCTTTTTTCCTGAATTCCATATTTGACCATCCTTTCAGAAGTTGTCGAAAAAACCAAAAACAGATGTATTGTCGAAAATCTTGTAATTATTATGACATTAATTTTTCTAAAAGTACAGAAAAAAATAGTAAATACAGGTTAGCACCAGGCATAATTTTCTTATGTTCATAGTAGAAATTAAGAAATAGTTCAAGAATAATCTCGGAAAGACCAAAACTGGAGTTGATTAGATGAAAAAGACTTATCAATGGACTGCAGTCTTCTGTTTAATTGTACTTTTGCTGCTTGCTAATCTGTTTTTATATGAAAAACTGACACGGTTGCCTCCTTGCGAGGCAGTACGGCAGGGGCTGCTGAAAACGGTCAACGCCCAGAGTTATCGCTATAGCTCGCTCGCCACGAGTACGCTTATGGGGGAGGAAGCGGTTATTTCAGATATACAAGGGGAAAAGTACGGCAAGAGTGTTCATTTGAAAGGGGAAATTCCCCTGATAAATTCAGAAGTTGAGATCTATAAATATGAGGATGTCATGTACCGGCGGGATTCATTTACTGCAGATTGGCTCATCATACCGGAAAGGTCTTATCCTGCCGTAGAAAATTTGATTGCTGAGTTGAATCCTTTGGCTGTTTTTGATTTTTCCGGGGAGCTGGATGTTAAATACGCCGGTAAAGAAAAAGCCGGGGGAAAGGTCTGTCGTGTTTATGAGATAATGGGCAGAGAAGTCAATAAATTTATGGAGTTGTACTGGCAGGATTTCAGATACAAATTATGGCTAGACAAAAAGAGTGGAGCGATTAGAAAATCTGAAATAGTTGCTGAACACAGGGACAATTCTCAATACCTATTGAAAGTAAGTGTGCTTTTCTGGGATTACAATGAAGAATTTGAAATAACTCCGCCGGTTGATCCTTCCGCGGTTGACCCTTCCGCAGATTGACACTGCCTTGTACCGTTGATATAATCATTACGGATTGTAGCCAACGGTAGCCGGACAAGCTATTGAGGGTGTTTGGGACTGAGGAGGGAGGGTATTATGGTAGCTGAGATTAGCAGGGTTTTGATTAAGGAAGAGGAAATCAGGCAGAAGGTAAAAGAACTGGGAAAAAGGATTACATATGACTATCAAAATAAAGACCTTTTTGTTATCGGTATCTTAAAGGGATCGGTAGTATTTTTAGCCGATCTGATTAGGGAAATATCATTGCCGCTGGAGATTGATTTCATGGCTGTTTCAAGTTATGGCGCAACCACTCATACATCAGGGGTGGTGCGTATAATGAAAGACTTGGATACCGATATAAACAATAAGGATGTTTTGATTATTGAGGATATTATCGATACGGGTCTCACCCTTAGTTATTTGAAGGAGAATCTGCTGTCGCGGGAGCCTGCCAGTTTGAAAGTGTGTACGATGCTGGACAAGCCCGACCGCAGAAAGGTACAGCTAATACCCGATTACAACGGGTATGAAATCCCTGATGAATTTGTGGTGGGATATGGTCTGGATTACAACCAAAATTTTAGAAACCTTCCTTATATAGGGGTAGTAAATACAAGGGCCAGTGCCTGAAAAAGAGGAATGAGAAAGGGGAACTCCATGGTTCAAGAACATGAATTAGTATTAGTACTTGATTTTGGCGGACAATACAGCCAGTTGATTGCTCGTCGCGTGAGAGAATTGCACGTTTATTCCGAGATGTTACCCTATAACACCTCTATAGAAAAAATTGCCGCCCTAAAACCAAAAGGAATAATTTTTTCTGGAGGGCCTGCCAGTGTGTACGCGAAAAACGCTCCGGCAATAGACAAAAGAATATTAGAAATGGGAATCCCCATCTTTGGAATCTGCTATGGATTACAGCTCCTTATTTACATGTTAGGCGGTGAAGTGATCAGGGCCGATAAAAGGGAATACGGAAAAGCGATGGTGAATTTTTCTGCGTCCCATTCTTTGTTTTCAGGTCTTGAAGATAAAGAACAGTGTTGGATGAGCCATGGGGATTATGTTTCATCCGTCCCCGAGGGCTTTATATCCTGCGGTTATACTGAGGATACCCCCTTTGCGGCTGTTGCCAATGAGGAGAGGAAAGTGTATGGAGTACAGTTCCATCCCGAGGTTAAACACACTATAAACGGGATGAAGGTGCTGTCCAACTTTTTATTCAACATCTGCGGTTGCAGCGGCGAGTGGTCGATGGGTTCGTTTATCGAAGAGCAGGTGGAGGAGATCCGAAACCGTGTAGGCGCAAAAAAGGTTTTGTGCGCATTAAGCGGCGGGGTTGATTCCTCAGTCGCTGCTTTACTTGTACACAAGGCAGTCGGTGACAGCTTGACATGTGTTTACGTCGATCATGGCTTCATGAGAAAAGGTGAATCCGAGCAGGTTAGGGGGACATTCAGCGGAAAATTTGGGATCAATTTAGATTTTGTTGATGCAAGGGAAAGGTTTATGAGTAAAATAGCAAGCGTAAGTGATCCGGAAACAAAGCGTAAGATTATCGGTAATGAATTCATTCGTGTCTTTGAGGACGAGGCAAAAAAGCTTGGGAAAATCGATTATCTTGTTCAAGGAACCCTTTATTCCGATGTTATTGAAAGCGGCACAGGTACAGCAGCTACCATCAAATCCCATCATAATGTGGGAGGCTTGCCGGAAGATATGGAGTTTGAGCTGATAGAGCCGCTCCGCCTATTGTTTAAGGATGAAGTACGCATAGTGGGAAGAGAACTAGGGTTACCGGAAGATATAGTAAGCCGTCAACCGTTTCCTGGCCCTGGTTTGGCCGTGCGTATCATCGGAGATATTACTGAGGAAAAACTCGATACCCTGCGGGAAGCGGATGCCATAATCATTGAGGAGATGAAAAAGGCCGGTCTTTACGAGAAATTATGGCAGACCTTTGCGGTACTTCCCAGCATCAAGACAGTGGGTGTGATGGGTGATGAGCGCACATATGCTTATCCTATTGTTTTAAGAGCCGTATCCAGTGAAGACGCAATGACAGCCGACTGGGTTCGCCTGCCCTATGAGCTATTAGAGATCATTGCCAATCGCATAGTAAATGAGGTTGAGCAAATCAACCGAGTGGTTTACGATATAACCTCCAAGCCACCCGGGACAATCGAGTGGGAGTAGAAAATTCATTGCTTTTCTCCTATTAAGCAACGGTGAAAATATAATACTTTCATAGAGCGAAACGCGATAAAAAAGCCTGCAACGATTGGTAATCAACAGTTGGAGGCTTTTTTGATAATAAAAAAGTACTTGTGTAATAGCGAGAATCTAATAAGAAAACAAAATAACAGAATAGTCAAGCACACAACTTTTTATTGACAACGATTATTGAACATGGTAACTTAGTAACTAGGTTACTATTATACGTTGTGTTTACTGTATGAATTATAATTAGGATAGCGATGAGAGTTCACTATCAGTGTGATTTTAGGCATACATAGGTTTGATTGGTTGTTGATAATAAATCTAAACGGAGGATGCTTAATGGTAGACAAAGTAACAGACAATAAAATGTTTTCCAGGGTAAGGCATAAACGGTCATCAGAAAATGTGATGGAACAAATAATGGCCAGGATTGAAGAGGGCACTTTAAAAGACGGAGACAAGCTGGATTCCGAGCGTATTTTGGCTATGGAATTTGGTGTAAGCCAGCCTTGTGTCCGCGAGGCTTTGCGCGCTTTGGAGTTGATGGGCGTTGTGCGGGTGGAACGTGGCAAAGGAGCGTTTGTACTTGATTCAAATGGTGCTGAAAGTCGCTTCAATGTGTGGAATAAATGGGCCCATGTCAACAGCACGGAGGTTATGGAGATTTTAGAAGTGCGTTCCGCCCTTGAAGCTAAAATCGTCGGCCTAGTCTGTAGTAGACACACAGAGGTGGATTTTAGCGAAATAGAAGGAATAGTTGAAAATATGAGGGAGTGTGCCCAGACAAATCCAAGTAATATTTCACTGGCTACCAAGCTGGATATGCGCTTTCATGTTTTATTGGCTGAGTTGAGTGGCAATAAGCTCCTGGGTAGTTTGACGGCTATGGTCGCCGATTTGATCAGTATCGATAGACGGGCAGTTTTAAGCCGTGAGGGAAGGCTGACTAAATCCGCTGAGGAGCATTATAATATCGTTAATGCTTTAAAGAGAGGTGATTTGGAAAAAGCGCTTAAAGCTATGGAAGACCATATTACCAATACGAAAAATGTATTTGCGGATATCGCCATGCTGAAAGGTGATAACAAGGAGGAGTGAATGTGGCAAAAATTGCGGTTATAGGAGCGGGTAACGGTGGCTGCTCTATTGCGGTACACTTTACACTGGAGGGGCATGAGGTTAACCTTTACAACCGTCCCGGGACAAGATTGGAACCTATCCAGGCTTTGGGGGGTATAAATTATGAAGGGGTTTTTGGCTCTGGTTTTGTGAATTTTGCCTATGTTGGCAGTGACTTAGCACGCACGATGGGGGACGTAGAACATGTAATTGTCGTTGTTCCCCGTAATACACATGAATATTATGCCAAACTTCTAAAACCATATCTCCGTGAAGGATTGGGAATTGCAATTATCCCCGGCTCCGGCACATCACTTTTGTTTCGTAATATCTGGTGTGAAGAAATGTCCAAATATCGGCTGGATTTGATGGAGACATGTACGTTAACCTATTCCACCCGACTGGAGAGACCGGATCTGGTCAATATTTATCAAGTGAGGCAAACCATAGGCGCAGTTTCCCTCACCGGTTACGAGGGTTCGCGTATCTGGGGGATTCTTAATGGCATGTTTTCCTTCCATAAAATGTCCGGAGTAATCCATAGTATTCTTTTTAATATGAATCCTATCATTCATCCGGCGGGTATGATCATGAATGCGGGCTGGATTGAAAACGACTGCGATTGTCTCTATTATTTGGAGGCCTCCAGTCCTGCCGTGTGCGATGTAATGGAGGCTGCAGATGCGGAAAGAAGGGCTGTAGCTGAAGCTTTCGGGATTGCTAATGTATCTTTGGTCGAACAGTTTTATCAAGGGGGGTATACCGACGAGGTTGGGTATGCCAGTGGAACCATATATGGGGCTTTGCAAAACTCTAAACCTAACAGCAGGATTAAATGCCCCAAGAGTCTCCGGGACCGCTATCTTGTAGAGGATGTTTCCAATGGTTTGGTGGCGTTTAGTTCCTTAGGAAAACTTAGTGGAGTCAAAACCCCTGTTATTGATTCCCTGATTCAGCTAGCTTCAATTATCAGCAAGGTTGATTATCATGAGATAGGAATGAACCTGGAAAAAATGGGTTTAACCGGATGCAGCCTTGAGGAAGCACGTAAAATCGGCGCAGGTATCGACACAAAATAATCGCAACAATCTTGCATTAAGATAGAAACATAAAGACACCTTAAAGTGAATGTGAAAATTAGCACAATATATCAGGATTATGCGTAATTAGGTCGGGGGTGATAAATGGTATTTATGAATCAAGCGGATTTCTGAGTCAGGTGTTAGCTGTTTACGAGTCTCCAATTCTCACTTGAGGTAAAAAAACGAATAAAGAAAGGGTGGCCATAATGAAAAAAGCAACTAGCTGGAACCCGATGAGTATCTTGTCTGTATTTATGATTCTACTTATTTCTATGGTGGTATTTGTTGGTTGTAATCAAAATAATGGGGAGACGGCAGAGGGAGGAGGAGAAGCGAGAGAACCAATCCTTTTGAGAATGGCGGCAGGTTCAACAGGGGGTGCATGGTATTCGGAAATGTCTGCCTTGGCAATGTCTCTCGAAGAGACCATGGATAATGTGCGTACCTCTGTCAGCCCGGGAACGGTTATTGGTAATATGAACAATGTTTCCACGGGGGAAGCAGATATCGGCTTTACCTACACTAACAGCCAAGAGGCCGCTTATGTGGGCACCGGGGATTATGAAGGTAAACCCCTCAAAAATATCCGTCATGTATTAACAATGACTCCTCTGTACCTAACTATTATGACAACTCCCAACAGTGACATTGAAAGCTTTGAGGACCTTCTGGACAAGCATGTTGTGGTAGGGGATGTTAACTCTATCGCCGAAAACTTTTTCCGCATGGTTTTAAATGCTCACGGATACACCTATGATGATATTAAAGATGCCGGCGGGGTTATTACTAATGCTTCTTATGGTGATGGCACCACTATGGTTAAGGATAAAAACGCCGATGCATCGTGTTTGTTTGCTAATCATCCCAACAGCAATGCTTTGACTCTTGAGGCTTCCACCGGTGTCAAGCTGGTACCTATCAGTGAAGAGGTTGTGGCAAAGATCAAAGACAGTGGCCCCGGTGTTGTTTCCGCCATGGTGCCTGATGTAGGTATCTATGACTTTACTGCCGAAGATCAGGTATTGGCAGTGGGTTCGGTACAGAACGTTTTTTGCCGTGACGATATTCCTGATGATGTAGTTTATAATCTGTGTGTGGCTTTCTATTCCAACCTCGATGCAGTTGCTGCCACAGAACAACGCATTGCCTCATTGACCCCGGATTCCATGTTTGATGGTGTTGTTAATATGCCGATTCATCCCGCTGCGCAGCAGTTTTATGATGACTGGAAGGCAGGAAAGTTTGATTTTTAAAGACTAATTTTTAAACCTGAGAGGACCCGGAAAATATTGCATATTCCTTCCGGGTCTCCTCAGGGCTGTTTATACAGTTTTTTCAACTTGGTTTGGGAAGGTATTTTCGAACGAAATAGGTGCCCTGTCTGATCAACATTATAGGAGGTGTCCTTTAGTGAATGAAGTATTTCGTCTGATTGGCAGTAAAGAGGAAAATACTATATATAGAACTATTGCCATGTTTGTGGCTGCTTTGGCGCTTTGTCTGGGTTGCTATCATTTATTGACAGCTTTCTTCGGCATGCCCATTGCCAGGTTGGATAGAGGCTTCAATGTTACGATTATTATGGTTTTGATTTTTATTCTCAGGCCTTTGGGACGTAAAAAGTGGACCGATAAGCCAAATATCTTTACAGTTATTGATGCAGCAGTTGTCTTGTTCTTACTCTATACCATTTTCTATTCAATGCTTGATATCAAAGACTTTATGTGGCGTACCATGGAGCAAAAGGATATTGTAATTGCCTTTATCTATATTATTATTGTTTTGGAAGCAACCAGGAGGGTCATGGGTTGGCCGCTTGTAATTATTTCCGGATTCTTTTTCTTTCACGCCTGCTTTGCCAGATATCTTCCGGGAATATTTTTCGGTCCTTCTGTTAGCCCAAGAGCTATTGCAGACAGTATATTTGTGCAACAATTAGGGATATTTGGTACCGCCATTGGCGCGGTAACAGGATATATTATGGTGTTTCTCATTTTTGGCGGTCTACTGGCAGTGTCAGGGGCAGGATCGTATTTTCTTCGGCTGGCCCAGGTGTTTACCGGGCGCTTGGTGGCCGGACCGGCTAAAGCCGCTGTTGTAGCCAGCAGCATATTCGGAACAGTTTCCGGTGCTGCCGTTGCCAATGTGGTTACTACCGGTACGGTTACCATACCCTTGATGAAGGAATATGGGTACAAACCTCGCTTTGCCGCTGCGGTAGAAGCTGTTGCCTCTACCGGCGGTCAGATTATGCCTCCTATTATGGGAGCTGCGGCCTTCCTCATCGCAGAGTTTTTAAAGGTGCCCTATGTGGAGGTTATCAAGGCAGCTGTTATTCCCGCACTTCTTTATTATCTCGCTGTTTTTATGGCCGTGGATTTTCGTGCCAGAAGGCGGGGGTTAAAGCCTATGATGAAAGAAAAACCTCAAATATTGAAGGTTTTAGTGGATGGTATACAGTATCTTGTGCCACTGATTGTTCTTACTTTTATGCTGGTAAAGGGGTATTCCACAACCAAATCCGCTATTGTAGGCATTGTTTTACTAGTTGTTATGGTTCAGGTTAATCCCAAATCAAGGATGAGCAGTAAGCAATATTTTATGTCGCTTTGTAAGTCCATCGAGGCCAGCTTTATTGTAGTAATTGCCTGCGCAGCCGCGGGCATTGTTATCGGATGTCTTGATCAGTCCGGTCTTGGCGCCCGTTTTTCTCGGGAACTGGTCAGCCTTTCCGGTGGGAATATGCTGATCGGTCTGATGCTTACCGCATTGGTATCTTTGATCCTGGGCATGGGAATGCCGGCGGTAGGTGTTTATGTAACACTTTCTGCCCTGGTTATCCCCTCCCTAATCCAAATGGGAGTTCCCCAGATGGCAGCTCATTTGTTCTGTTTCTATTTCGGAATCTTAAGCTTCATCACACCACCTGTTTGTGTGGCTTCGTTTGCAGCAGCCTCCTTAGCAGGTGCCAAGGGTATGCAGGTGGGCTGGACAGCTTGGCGAATCGCCTTACCCTCTTTTATCGTGCCCTTTATGTTTGTATATTCTCCGAGCCTACTTATGAGCGGTTCAGTCTTGAAAATAATTCAAACTTGTTTTACCGCCATCTGTGGGGTGCTTCTGGTTACGGCGGCAAACGAGGGCTGGTTTATACACAGTATGGGCTGGCTATGGCGTATTCTTATCTTCAGTGGCGGAATGTTTCTGATAGCAGGTGGTTTGACTACCGATATAATCGGCTTTTCCATCATGGCGCTTTATGTGGTTCTTCACTTTACAATTTTTAAGAAAAAAAACCAAGACATCTATCCTTCAAATACTAATGCGTAATGGCGAAAGACTAACTATTAAAAGTCAAGCCTCAAAATGAGGAGGGATGCCAAAAATCGATGATTCAGCAAAGGGTATAGCAAAGCAGACGTCTGTTAAGACGACGTGCAGGTTATTTAAGTAAATCAAGCTACCTGACGGTAAGGTTCTCTGGTTCTCTCCAAGGCATATATGAGCCGCACCAGTTTTTTGGCAGCGTGGGAAATGGCAACGTTGTAGTGCTTGCCCTCGGCCCGTTTCTTAGCGAGATAAGCAGCAAAGGTTGGGTCCCAGTGGCAAACATACTTGGCAGCGTTGAAGATGGCAAACCGCAGGTATTTGGAGCCGCGCTTCTCCATATGGGCATAACCGTTAACAAGCTGCCCGGATTGGTATGTAGAAGGCGACAGACCGGCATAAGCCAGCACTTTATCCGGGGAATCGAAGCGGGAGAAATCGCCCGTCTTGGCAAGAATCATAGCTCTCATGCGAAACCCAATGCCGGGGATGGTTGTAATAGGAGAATGAATTTCATCCATAATGTTTTGGATGGGCGGACTCAATCTCTTCAATCTCAGCGTCCAGTTCCCGAATGAGGGGGATGGTGTGCCGAAGTTCCAATGACTTCGCCGGCATCCTGGAACCAATGGATGATTTAGCAGCCTCACGTATCTCAATGGCCTTGCCCCGGCTGTAGCGGCCTTTTGAAGCGTCATGGAGAACAGTTTTTAAGTGTGTTAGATGTGCTGCCGCAATCTGGTGCGCCCCCGGAAGCTCTTCAAGCAAAGCATAGACAGAGGCCATATGGAGTGTTGGCACCAGCTTTTCCAGCTCTGGGAACAGGATGCACACCAGTCTGGTCACCGACTGCTTGAGCTGGGCTCGTTCTTTTACTTTGCCGAAACGGTATCTGGTAAGTGATTTTACCTCTTCGTTGTGGTAAGCTATGTCTGTGTAGGGCTTGAGGCCCACATCAGACATGAGCATCATTGCAATCGTTCGCGCATCGACACGGTCGGTCTTCGTCTTTCTGAGACTGAGACTTTTCCGGTAAAGGTTGGTGTGCAAGGGGTTAATGACAAAGCTGTCCAGGCCGTTGTCAAGCAGAAACCCGAGAATGTTGTAGCTGTAGTGTCCGGTTGCCTCAAGTCCTACTTTAATTTTGTCCTGTCCGGCAGAGCAAGCCTGGATCCTCTGCAACAGGCAGTTGAAACCGGTCATATCGTTCGGGATGGTAAATACGCCCGCAAGGACTTCGCCCTCCGAACTGATAATGGAGCAGTCATGTTTGTCTTTAGCTACATCAATTCCTACGCAAATCATAGTAAAACCTCCAGCGATATTATTTGATGCTGCATCCACAGTACACTTTGCTCTTGTAACCTTGTTCCAAATAAACCGTCTGGCGGTATCTAACTGATTAACAAATCTGCAAAGGGCTGTGGTTGGAGCCTTTCGTGAACCATCTGGTGGTAGGAGGAGTGAACCAATCCACAGCATCCCTTACAGTTTAGCACAAGCCCTTGGAGAGGGGCTCTAATAACTACTACTCTATAATACAAGGGGGAGATAATATGAGAGACCAGGCAATTGACGACAAAAAGAATAATGGGTTGCTTCGTTTTGTTAATGAGTGGGCTTCATGGGTGTTTTTGGTATTGGCCGGAACAACGATTTTTTATATGCGCATCTGGAATCTCCATTTCTTGATCAAGATTGGTATTATCTTTGTTTTTGCGCTGGTCATGGTCATTGATATGGGACGGAAAGAGGAATATGTGGAGATAATCAGTGATGAAGATATTGAGGAGCAGTGTAAGGAACAGTTAAAGAAAAAATAGAGGTGAATAAAGATGGGTACAAATAAAATAAAAATAACTGAAATCAAGGTATTTGCAGTAGCTATACCGCGACGTAGATTCCATAAAATGGCTTTTGCCGGCGAGTCGCTCAGCATCTCTAATATCGTGGTTATTGAAACAGATAAGGGGATTAAGGGTATTGGTGAGGCTAGGGTAATGCAAAATTGGGGCGGTGATTATAACCGCTATTACGGGGAAACACCGGAATTAGTAGCCCAAGTAATCAGAAAGTATTTAGCACCTTCTCTAATAGGTGAGAATCCCTTCGCTATCGAACGTCTTACAGCTCAAATGGACGATATTATCAAAGGTTATTCCTATGCCAAGGCCGCGATTAATATGGCACTGCACGATATCAAAGGCAAAGTCCTCAATATTCCGGCATATGAATTGCTGGGCGGATTGGTACGTCCGCGTATTCGTTTGATGCATAGTATTGGAATTATGAAGCCGGAAGATGCCGCCGCAGAAGCCTATGCAGTGGCCGAGGACGGCATTAAGGATATAAAAGTCAAGGTGGGTCTTGACTTAGAAAATGATGTCAAAACCGTAGAGGCGATACGCGCTAGGGTAGGCAAGGCCTTACAGATTACTCTGGATGCTAATCAAGGATACCGTTTGGCTAAAACCGCCATTATAGCATTGAATGAACTCGAAAAATACGATATTGCCATAGCTGAACAACCTGTGGAAGGGCTAGGAGAAATGGCAGAAGTTACCCGGCGGGTGAATATTCCCGTCATGGCGGATGAAAGCTGCTGGACACCACGGGATGTGATCGAAATCAGCCAGCTGCGAGCAGCGGACTGCCTCTCCATATATGTGGCTAAGGCGGGCGGAATCAGTGGTGCTATGAAGGTTGCCGCTGTTGCAGCAGGAGCCGGATTGCCTTTCAATCTGAATGGTTCCGGCGAACTTGGTGTGGGCAATGCCGCGAGCGTTCATACTATCGCTGCCAATAAAGGTGCGGAAATCGGTGCGGTAATACCGCTGACAGCCCCCGCCGAGAAACGCCAAACCAAGGTTGGTAATCGCAGTTATTTGGATGATATCGTTGTAGACGCATATGAATATGAAAACGGTGAACTGTTTGTGCCTGACCGTCCCGGACTCGGTATTACCTTGGATGAGGAGAAGGTAAACAAATATTGGTATGAAGTTTAAACTTGGAGGGTTGAAGGATTCATGCAACAGAGGAGGATAAGGAAATGATCGTCGAGTTTACGGTAAATGGTAAAACGGAGCGGTTAGAGGTTTCGCCCACGGAAACATTAGTACACATTTTGCGAGAAAAGTTGTACCTGACGGGAACTAAGGAGGGATGTGGCCAAGGCGACTGTGGGGCTTGCTCTGTTTGGTTCAACGGTAAAATCGTTAATTCTTGTCTGATTTGGGCCGGGAAACTTCAGGACGCCAATATTGTGACGATTGAGGGTTTAGGTAGCCTTACTGCCTTGCATCCTATTCAAGAATGTTTTATTGAGGCCGGAGCGATTCAATGCGGCTATTGCACTCCGGGAATGATTATGGCCGTCTATGCTTTGCTCAAAGAAAACCCGGATCCGGACGAAAAGGAGATACGTACTGCGATTTCCGGTAACCTTTGTCGTTGTACCGGATACAACGTCATTATCGAAGCTGTTAAAAAGGCAGCCGAGTATTTTAAAGAGCATCGGGAGGTGTCACTATGATTGGGGAGAATGCAAAGCGCATAGACGCCTTTGACAAGTCGCAAGGAATCGCCAAATACGGTGGGGATACAGTTCCGAAAGATACCTTGTGGTTGCGCCCTGTTTTATCTCCTGTAGCTAGGGCGAATTTGTTAGGTATTGATAAAAGTACCGCTTTGAGTATCCCGGGAGTTGTGGGCGTCATAACGGGTTCGGATTTTCCCGGCGAGCACAAGCGAGGGGCGCAGATAAAGGATAACATGATTCTTCCTACCGAGCGGCTCAACTATAAAGGTGAGATGGTAGCTGTGGTAGTAGCCGAAAGCAGGCAAGCTGCTGAGGCCGGTGTAGCCGCTGTTGTACTCGACTATGAAGAATTGCCTCCTGTGCTCAGTGTAGAGGAGGCTTTGGCGAAGAACGCTCCCCGAGTACATCCCGATAGTGATAACCTGGTCGATGTGATGAAGCTGCGGAGGGGGGACTTTGAAAGGGCCGCTGCCGAGGCTGATTTGATTGTGGAAAATCGCTATCGCACTCCAAGGATAGAGCATTCTTATATGGAACCGGATGCGTGCTATGCCGCAATGGAAGGCGATAGAATTATTGTCTATAGTGAGATTCAGGATACGTATTATCTGATTAACTCTTTAAGCAGTCATTTAGGGCTTCCTCAGGAGCGCATCTGTGTGAGGCATCCGAACGTGGGAGGTGCCTTCGGTGGAAAAACAGACTATTACTTTGAGCCGTTTGTGGCTTTGGCTACGTATCTCTACGGACGCCCGGCATTAATGCGCTTAACCCGTCGGGAAGTGTTTCTTATTACATATAAGAGACAGCCTGCCGATATTGTTTACACCACTGCAGTCCGGAAAGATGGCACCATCCTGGGCGTCAAGGCCAATATCCTTTGTGATAACGGAGCTTACAGTTTTTCCGCTCCGGCTATCTGCAAGAGAATGGTCGTCCATGGTGCCGGTTGCTATGTTGTGGACAACGTGGATATCGAGCTGAAACTGGTTTATACCAATAATACACCAACCTCAGCCATGCGCGGTTATGGGACTCCGCAAATAAATTTTGCCCTGGAAAGCCAACTGGATCAGGTGGCAGAGGCATTGAAAATCGATCCCTTGGAGTTGCGGCGCAAGAATTGTCTTAAGGTTGGTAGCCGTACTATTACCGGGCAACTTTTAGATAGCAGTGTAGGATTATCGTCTTGTTTGGACGCTCTCGATGAGTGGCGTAAAAATAACCCGTTAGATGAAGCGCCGGTCGGATATTCTCGAGGGCGGGGACTCGCCTGTATGTATTTCGGAATTGGCAAGACCGGTCGTGTCGACCCGGCCACGGTCCGGCTGGAATATAATAATGGTAAATTAACAGTATTCAGCAGTGTTACAGAGATTGGTCAGGGATGTTGTCAAGCCATGCTGCAAATTGCCGCTCATGCCATGAACATGCCTTTGAAAGATATTACCCTGGTCTGGGCTGATAGCGATACCTGCCCGGATGCGGGTATTACCTCCGCCAGTCGCATTACCTATACCGCAGGACGTGCCTTGGAGGAAGGATGCCAAAAACTGAAGAAACAGCTTTCCTCAGCCGACTTTAACCCGGACAGAACCTATATGGTAGAACATACTTTTATTCCGGACAAGCCGCCTCTTGAAAAGGATACCAATTATGGTTCGCCCTATCCGGAATATGCTTTTGCTGTCCAACTAGCCGACGTGGAGGTTAATAAACTAACGGGTGAAGTGAGACTTCTGCGGGTAGTAGCCGCTCATGATGTAGGACGAGCTATCAACAAGCAGATGGTTAAGGGCCAAATTGAAGGTGGTATTTGCATGGGTGCGGGCTATGCCCTTAGTGAGAATTATCTGGAAGCGCGTACAGTTTCATTTCATGAATATATAATCCCAACAGCTGTAGATGTGCCGGAAATGATTAGTATAATTATCGAAGATCCTGCTGCCAGTGGTCCTTATGGTGCAAAAGGGGTTGGTGAGCCGGCCCTGGTTGCAACAGCGTCCGCAATTGTCAATGCCGTTAATAAAGCAGTAGGCGTACGGCTGAAGGAGTTGCCCATCACTGCGGAAAGAGTATATTTTGCCATGAAAAAGGCACAAAGCGGAAAAGGGGGCGAATAATATGCCGCAATATATTATCCCAAATCGATTAAGCGAAGCCACCAAAGTTTTAAAAGAAAAACGTGGCAAATGCCTCATCGTAGCCGGAGGTACGGATCTGGTTATAAAAAAAGCCGATGAAGATATGACAGGAAAAGTGATTTTAGATGTTTCCCAGGTAGAGGAAATGAGGAAAATAGAGGTAGTCGATGATGCCTTATTGTTAGGGGCTGCAGTTACCTTTGCCGAAATAGGCAGATCACCTTTAATTCCGTCTTGCCTGGATGGCCTCAAAATGGCCGCCTTGGAAGTAGGCTCTCCGCAGATACGAAACATCGCCACGGTAGGGGGCAATTTAGGTACATCGTCGCCCGGCGGTGATATTAACGTGGTTTTGATGGGTTTGGATACGCAAGTTGTTTTGGCTTCTGCCGGAGGCACCAGAAAAGTATCAGTTGAGGATTTCTTTGTTGGGCCACAAAAGAATGCAGCGGCAGAGGATGAGATAATTGTTAGTGCGGAAATCAAACTGCCCCGGCGTTCCCAATACCGCAAACTGGCTTTGCGACGCGCCTTAGCCTTAGCGATTACGGCTTTGGGGTTAAGCTGCTATGATACGGGAAACGGTGAGGTTTGGTATGTCTCTTTTGGTGCCCTGGCACCCACTCCGATAAGAGCCGGACGTGCTCAGGATTTGTTGGCAAAAGGATATGATATAGATACTATTTGTGCTGCAGTATGGCAGGAGGTTGATTCTCTATCCGGTAAGCGACGCAATTCTTTGAGAGGTTCTATCGAGTATAAGCAGGATATGGCAGCCGCCTTGCTCCGGGAAATGCTGGAGCAATGGGAATATATGCCGTCAATTGGCGAATGAATGAGATAAAAGAAAGGAGCATTGTCATGGGTATTAAAAAGGCAAAAATTAAATTATTGTTTGTCAACGGCAGTCCCCGCAAGAACGGCAATACTTCAATTCTCGTAAACGAGGCTATTAAGGGTGCACGGGAATTGTCGGAGCATGTGGATCTGGAAATAATGCAGTATGATTTTGCCGGTAAAAAAGTTAGTCCCTGCATTGGATGCCTCCAATGCTCCACTAAAAAATATTGTGTAATCAAGGATGATTTTCAGGAGTTTGCGGAGAAATGGAAAGCCGCCGATGGAATCGTTTATGCCTATCCCGTATACCACAGGGGGATGACATCCCAGATGAAGGCAGCAATAGACCGTCTGGGTCATTCGGTTTTAGCCGCATATAAGAAAACACCACCCCGCTTTCTCAAGGCGGCCGGAGTTATTACCCAGGGTGGGAGCGTTCATGGCGGACAAGATTTTTCTGTGACCCATGTGGTAGAGCATATATTACTGATGCGTTGCGTACCGGTGGCCGGGGAAGCTCCATACGCTAAGGTTGGGGTTGTCGGTCGGGCTTCATCATGGGAAAAGGGTACTATCGTTGATGACGAAGCGGCTATGATGGGAAGCTTTAATATGGGACGAAGGGTAGTGGAGATGGCAGTTATGCTGCAGATTGGCTTAGAAGGGATCAAAGATTTTGCCAGGCCGGGCTATTCAAAATATCTGGAAATATAATCTTGTTCATACAAAAGAGAATTAAATACTAGAGTTAGGAGTGAGTCAATGTTTAATTCAATCAAGAAGATTGCGGCTGAAATCAAACGAAGAGATTTAGAGGCTATTGTTTGTTGTTCCCCGGATAATGCCACCTATTGCTCGGGTTTCATGGTTCCCAGTCACAACAGAAACCGGCACAGAAGGGTTTTCACGATCATTACGGCCGATGGTGAAGCACAGTTGATTTGTGTTACCGTGGAAGAGAATATCACTCGAGCTAATTCGTATATCCAGCCGGTAGTCGCGTATAATGAGTTCACCGATGATCCGGTGCAAATGGTGTGCGATTTTCTAAAGTCCAAAGGTGCTACCCAGAGAATCGCGGTGGAATTATCCTATTTATTTGCCACGGACTATGTCAAGTTGTTAAAATACCTGCCTAATACGACAATTGTTGAGGCTGAGGATATCATACTCAAGCTGCGTAGCATCAAGGAAGAAGAAGAGATAGAAACTATCCGCGAGTGCTGTAAGATAACCGGCGCAGTATATAATATGCTACGGGATGAAGCCCGCAGTTCTATGACGGAGATGGATCTGTACGGAATGTGCTTGAAGGAGATGGCCCGACGGGGTGTGGAGTTCCCGCGGATGGCGCTGGGTTCCGGTTCTCGTGGTGCAGATGTGAATGTGAAGCCCAGCACTAAAAAGTTGCAAGTGGGAGAACTGGTCCGTTTCGATGTGCTAGGGACTTATGGGAATTTCAACCTTGACATAGCGAGAACAGCCACGGTGGGTAAGGCCAGCAAGGAGCAAAACGACACTTGGGCCCGCCTCTATGAGGTGCACAGACGCAGTATAGACCGGATTAAACCCGGCGCCTCTACCAAAGAAATATATCTCAAATTTAATGAGGATATGGTAAAAATCATGAAAGTCAGCGGTAG
This sequence comes from Clostridia bacterium, assembly GCA_018432615.1. Classification (GTDB taxonomy): domain Bacteria; phylum Bacillota; class Peptococcia; order DRI-13; family SM3-B62; genus SM3-B62. The sequence goes on along the minus strand of JAHDSQ010000041.1, from coordinate 4,579 downwards.
TTTGAATTTCCTGGGTCATGGTTTAGGCATTACCTGTCATGAGCCTCCCTATTTCAATGTGAGTAGTGAAGAGGAAATCAAGCCGAACATGGTTATGTGTATTGAACCGGTATTCTTAGTTCCCGGGGTAGGAGGTTATCATATAGAGGATTGTTTGGTGGTTCGCCCCGAGGGAGTTGAAGTGCTTTCTGATATTAACTTTGCCTCCAGTTTGTTTGAGATAAAAGAAGGATAATATGCAGAATAAAAGATGGCGAAGTCGGCACATAACTGGTTTTAATAAGTTATGTGCCGCTTTCAAAAAAAAGGAGTTTATCATGACAGAATTAGCGGTGCAGCTTGTTAAATCCCTTCAGGCTTTGGGAGTGGAAAGAGTGTTTGGCATACCCGGGGGTCCTTCTATTCCATACATAGAGGCAATGAGGAGTCATGGTATTGAATTTGTTTTAGTTTCAAATGAACAAAGCGCTGGGATCATGGCGGACGTTTGCGCCCGTTTAACGGGGATTCCCGGAGTCTGCCACGCCACCTACGGGCCCGGTGCAACAAATTTGTCAACAGGGGTGGCGGGAGCTTTTTTGGACAGGTCTCCCCTCCTTGCTTTTACTACCGAAGTAAAAGCAAGGGATAAGGGCAGAAAAGTTCAAATGAATATTGACCATCAGGCACTATATCAGCCTATTACGAAATGGACTACCAGACTATCTAGGGAAAACTTTCAAGAGACGCTAGAAAAAGCTGTTAGGATTGCGGTCTCAGAAGTGTCCGGGCCAGTACATATAGGGTTGCCTTCTGATATTGCTGCCGAGTCCTTGGACTCTGATACCTTTGTCGATACCTTTGCAAAAGTGCCTATGCAATCACCAAATCCTCTTTTCCTGAAAGCAGCCTCCAAAATAATAAAAAACGCAAAAAAGCCGATTTTAGCCATAGGTCTTACGGCTGTAAGACTTGGTTTGCAACAAGCGATTCGTGAGTTTGTAGATAACAACAATATACCTGTTGTCGTAACACCCATGGCCAAAGGAATTATACCTGACCAACATCCCTGTTATGCGGGTGTGCTTTTCCATTGCCAAAGCGAAATTGTAGCAAATGTTTACAGAAGTGCGGATTTAGTAATTGGCCTAGGGTACGACCCTATCGAGTTTAATTATGAGTCGTGGATGCCTGAGGTGCCGTTGATTCATATTGACACCGAAGAAGCTGATATACTGCCGGAATATGATGTTGCATGTGAAGTAACCGGGAGTCTGGGTGTTTCAGTGGCGTTTTTAAATTCCTTGATTCTACCGGAATACGACTGGGATCCCGAAAAAATCAAGGCCAATAAGCACAGAATGTACGAAGCACTGCTTCCCCGGACAAACACCTTTACGCCGTCCGATTTTTTGGTCGCCTTGCAAGAAATAATGCCAACAACGGGAATCATAACTACGGATGTGGGTGCGCATCTTCATTTAATAGGACAATTGTGGAGGCAGGAAGAACCTAACCAAATTATCATGACAAACGGTTGGTCGAGCATGGGCTTTGGCATTCCTTCCGCCATTGCCGCAAAAATATGCAATCCGGATAAGACTGTCGTTTGTGTTACAGGTGACGGAGGGTTTTTAATGAACTGCGGCGAACTTCTTACCGCACGCAGGTTGGGCATAAATGTAGTCATCGTGGTAATGAGGGATAGGGAGTTAAGCTTGATAAAAGTCAAACAAAAATGGGAAAACATTGAGAAATACGGGACAAGCTTATACGAGGGGGAATACTTTGCTGCCGATAGGTTTTTAGGTGTACCCATCTTCAGGGTAGAAAACGCCAATGAATTGAAGGAATCCTTGCCTAAAGTCCTTTCAACACGCGGCCCGGCAATCATCGAGGCTTGTGTTGACGGAGCGGTGTATAAAAATTTAATCACAAGGAGTTACAAATAGAAGTGAAAACTAAAAGAATAATTCTATGTGGGTTGGGTAATGTCGGGAAGACATTTTTAAAGCTTGTGGCAGAAAGGGCCGAAGATGTGCGTCAAAAGTACGGCTTGAGTATTGAAATAAGCTGTGTTGTCGATTTAGGAGGCGCTGCAATCGCTGAAAAAGGAGTACTTCCTATGACTGATTTTATGGCGTTCGTAAAAAACGGTGGGCAACCGGAAAGGTTTCCCGGCTATGGACAAAAAGGCCTGAGCATTGTGGAGGCGATAAGAAAGTACGATTTTGACATTTTAATTGAAACGACACCAACAAATCTCAGGAATGGTGAACCGGCTTATAGTGCCGTAACAGTAGCTTTGGAAAAAGGGATGGATATTGTTTCCGCAGACAAGGGACCTTTTGTTTTATACTATGATAAGCTTAAAAAAATGGCGGATGTCAGCCGAAGCCGGATATTTATCAGCGCGGCTACCGGGGCAGCCTTGCCAACAATGGATATAGGAAGGTTTAGTACCGCGGGCTCTACCATCACCTCAATAGAGGGGATACTAAACGGAACAACCAATTTTATTTTAACTAAGATGAATCTGGAAAAAAGTTCATATGCGGATGCTTTAAAAGAGGCTCAAATCATGGGTATAGCTGAAACAGAACCGTCCTTGGATGTAGAAGGTTACGATTCCAGAAACAAAATAGTGTTGATTGCCAACACACTATTTGACGCAAAGATAGGAATAAACGATGTGCCTGTAAAAGGCATTACAGAAATAACCTATGAAGATATTAAAAAGGCGATAAAAGAAGAGAAAGTACTCAAGCTAGTGGCAACAGCCGAGATAAGGAAAAGGGAAGTGTCACTGGAGGTAAGTCCCAAACGCCTTGATAAAACACATCCTTTAGCTTCAATCAATTTCTCTGAAAAAGGAATCACCTATACGACCGATACCATGGGTCAGGTTACCGTTTTAGGTGGGAAGAGTTCTCCTCTGGGAGCCGCTGCGGCGCTTCTTAAAGATGTGATACACACACATCTGCTCCCTTAGCCTAGCGGCCATAAATGAAGTGAGCACCATCAGTGGGGGCCTTTGGTCGGTTAAGAAGATAACAAAAGAAAGAAGGCTGAAACATGGATTTATTAAGGGAAAAATTCACGAAGCTTGGTGTTGATAACTCTCCCGGACAGGAAATTCGTCAAAAAACGGCCGGAATTCAAATAAAGGGAGATGCCATACCTGGGAAACCTGTTGACTTTTCTCATGGTGATGTAGATGCATTCGTGCCAATCCCAGGTACGCTGGATACCTTTATCGCCGGCGTTGAACTTGGCGGCAAACAGGCTTATACGGAGTATCGCGGGAAAAGCAGCATTCGTGAGGACCTGGCCCGAAAACTTGCGGACTTTACCGGTGCTGCGGTTTCGGCCGATGAGGGGCTTATTATAACGCCCGGAACACAAGGGGCACTTTTTTTGGCCATGGGCTCGACTATTGCCAGGGGAGATAAGGTTGCCATCGTTGAACCCGATTATTTTGCTAATCGTAAGCTGGTTCAGTTTTTTGACGGTGAAATCGTACCTGTGAAGCTTGATTATCTGGGAATAAGCGGGCGTGCGGGTCTGGATCTTAACCGGTTGGAAGATGCCTTCAAATCCGGCGTCAGAGTTTTTCTTTTTTCTAATCCCAACAATCCGACCGGCGTCATTTATTCGCCTGAGGAAATCCGCCTGGTAGCAGAAATGGCCAAAAAATACGATGTTACTGTTATCGTAGATGAATTGTACTCCAGACAGATATTCGATGGCAGAACATATACTCATTTGTGTGCGGAAAATATTGCACCGGAAAACTTAATTACAATCGTTGGACCTTCCAAAACGGAGTCCTTGAGCGGCTACCGTCTGGGCGTTGCCTTCGGTTCGGCCCAGATCATTGCGCGGATGGAGAAATTACAGGCCATCGTGTCGTTACGTGCCGGTGGTTATAGTCAGGCCGTGTTGAAATTATGGTTTGCGGAACCGGAGGGCTGGTTGCAGGAAAGGATTAATAAACATCAGGATATTCGGGATGACCTTCTTACGAAAATCCGTTTGGTGAAGGGCATGGAAGCGAGGACAACAGAGGCAGGCAGTTATCTTTTCCCGCGGATGCCTGAATTGACTGTCAACCTGCAGGATTTTATCAAGATTCTGCGTCTGCAAGCAGGTGTTACGGTTACGCCCGGGACGGAATTTGGCCCGCAATTTACCGATAGCTTTCGCCTTAATTTTTCACAGGATCATCAAGCAGCCGTACAAGCCATTGAACGTATTATTAAACTGATTGAACGATACCGCAAATAATCAGGGCGATCCAAGACAGGCTGTAGTTATGATTAACAACCTGGAGTGGTGGCTGGGTTTGAAACCATTATAGACAAGGAAGGAAACATTGTTTTTGGGCGGGATGTTTAGAAAAAAATTAGAAAAATAATTGGAATAATTATTAAAACAAAAATTTGACAAATAGTTAATATCCTGTCTTTGACACTTGCAAAGAATAAAAAGCCTGATAACCCTTAACATGATTAGGTTACAGGCTTTTATTGTTATTAAAAAAGTGCGCAATGTATTAACACCTTTTGGTCGTTTTAAAAATTTTTTTCATTTGTTTGGA
>JAHDSQ010000034.1 GCA_018432615.1 Clostridia bacterium | reverse complement strand
TGCCTATGGGGCCTTGAAATTCTTTTTTCAATCGGCTCTTTGCCGGGAATGGAATATGCTCCATGTTCCTCGCGTGAAAAAGAAGTCTTCTCTGCCGGTTATTCTTTCTCCTCAGGAGGTTCTACGGGTCATTAATTCTACTCATAATCTTAAACATAAGGCGATTCTTTCTACGATTTATTCTGCTGGTCTTCGGGTCAGTGAAGCTGCTCATTTAAAGGTTTCGGATATTGATAGTAATAATATGCGTATTTTTGTTCGTCAGGCTAAGGGTAATAAGGATCGCTATTCTATTTTATCTGAGAATATTCTTGTTCTTCTTCGTGAGTATTGGAATTTGTATCGCCCTAATTTTTGGCTCTTTCCGGGTATTCCTGATTCTAAGCCTATTTCCTCTCGGACAATTCAGTTTGTTTTTCAAGATGCTTTTATGGCTACCGGTATTTCTAAGAAGGCTTCTGTTCATACTTTGCGTCATTGTTTTGCTACTCATCTTTTAAATAATGGTGCTGGTATCCTTCAAATTATGGAGCTCTTGGGTCATTCTGATATCCAGTCTACTTCTAGATACCTCCATCTCACCCACGCTCAGGTTCTTGGTCTGAAAAGTCCTTTGGATGGGGGTGATTTTGATGTTTGAGTTACAGGATGTTTTTTCTCGTTTCGCTGATAGTTATGTTGAATCTCATTTGGTTGATTATGAGGGCTTGAAGGCTATTAATGCGATTACGAGTTGCCGTACTTCGTCTTTGGGTGGTCATGTGGATGTTTGCGATTCTTGTGGTCATTCTAGGATCTCTTATAATTCTTGTCGCAATAGGAATTGTCCTAAGTGCGGTAATTTGCATAAGGAGCAGTGGATTTTGGATCGTACTTCTGAGCTTTTGCCTGTCCCGTATTTTCATACGGTCTTTACTGTTCCTCATCATCTTAATTCTTTGTTCCTTTGTAATCAAAAGCTGTTGTACTCGCTGCTTTTTAAGTCAGCAGCAAAAACTCTCTCTACGCTTGCTCTGGATAAGAAATATTTGGGTGCTCAAATAGGTGTTACTATGGTTCTTCATTCTTGGGGTCAAAATCTTTCTTTCCATCCTCATGTGCATTGTATTGTTCCAGGTGGTGGGCTTTCTCCTGCAGGTTGTTCTTTTGTTCGTTCTAGGAATAAGTTTTTTGTTCCTGTTAGGGTTTTGTCTAAGGTCTTTCGGGGTAAGTTCCTTTTCTATTTGAAAAAGCTTTTCCAGAAAAACAAGTTAAGGTTCTCCGGAATGTCTTTGCAGTATGCGGACGATTCTAGTTTCCAGTCTTTGATTGATTCCCTTTATGATATTTCTTGGGTAGTGTATTGCAAGAAGCCTTTTAAGGAATCCCATCGTGTTATTGAGTATTTAAGCCGTTATACTCATAAAACTGCTATTTACAATAACCGTTTGGTTTCTATGGATGATTCTTCTGTTACTTTCCGGTATCGAGATTACAAGGATCATAATAAGGTTAAGTTGATGTCTCTTGATGCTATGGAGTTTATTCGAAGGTTCCTTTTACATGTTCTTCCTTCGGGTTTTCAGAAGATCCGCTATTACGGTTTTTTGTGTAACAGGAATAGAAATATTATGCTGCGAAAATGTTTTTTGCTTACTGGTACTCCTGTGAAGCCAAGGGTGAAGCTGACTTTTAAGGAGCTTATTTTGAAAGTTTCGGGGGTGGATATTTCTATTTGTCCCCATTGTGGGGGTAACTGGTGTCAGGTTCTATCTCTTTTCCCGGCAACAGGGTAATATGAGTGTAACTATATACTTTTTGGAACAAGACCTATTTGGGGGAGGGGGGAATTATGCCTTTCTACTGGTGAAAAAGCCTCATCCCTTCTGGTTTAGGTGGCTGATTTCTAGTTATTGTGCTAAATCGGGGAATGGAAAATACATACGATCCCCATAGCTATCAGTCTATTTCAAGCGGCTTCGTTCAACCCGGATTTGCGCAATTGCCTTCGTGTCAGTTCATTTTACCTGCTTTTATCAAGCCTTCATTCTTTATTGGGATGCGGGCTTTTCTGGGCAACTGCGCAACCAATCCAAAGTGTTCGTATACTTGGTTCATAACCAGCTCAATCTGGATATGAACCTTTGTCTTTTCTCTGCGATAATAAAGTCAGAACCTGGGTTTAGAACGTCCAAAGTGTTGGGACTTTGATCCCGTCGCATAAAGTGTTCAAGCCCTGGCGGGTATTCATACCTCGATTGAGCTGGTTGGGCTTTAAGCCCGTATCACCGTGCGAACCTGGGGAGGGTGCTTAGCCGAGGAACCCAGAGATAAGAGAAGGTTTTCTATGAATCGTCCTATATTGAGTATCGATGTTTCTAAATCCAAAAGCTATGCGGCTGCTTTTTTATCACAAGGCCAACAGTATCAAAGACCAACCCCGTTTCCTCACACACCGGAAGGATTGTCATCTCTAGTCAGTTGCTTAATCAAACTTGAGAAGGAAACCGGTGAAAAACCCCAAGTTGTTCTGGAAGCAACCGGCAACTACTCTAAGCCAATTGTAAGTTTCTTTCAACAAGCTAACTATCAAGTCATTGTCCTTAATCCTTTAGAAACACATCAACAAAAGAAAAAGGCTATTCGTAAAGTTAAAACCGATCCCGTTGATGCCAACCGTATTGCCCAAGTCTACTACCAAAATAATTTTAAACCTGTTTACATGATGGATCCTTTTATATCCGATATTCGCAACCTTTGCCGCCAGTATGAAGGGTTTAATGTCCTCTATACTGAAACTCAACTCCATCTGCGTAATATCCTTGATCTGGTTTTCCCCAATTATGATAAGGTTTTTTCTCATTTAAACTGCGTTTCTTCACTAAAGGTTATTTTTCATTTTCCTACTCCGGAGTCTGTTTTATCTGCACCTCGCGAGGATATTTTGGCAGTTCTTAAGGTTTCAAGACGTTCTACCTCCTGGTGTGATATGAAAGTTGATCAGCTTGTTTTGGCTGCTAGAGAAAGCCTGCCTGCTAATCAGGCTCAGCAGTCAAATACTCGTGTCCTAAAGAATTACATAGAAGTTCTTTTAAGCCTACAAAGAATTTTGACCGATATTCGGGCTCAAATTATTGAGCAGGCAAGTCTCTCTCCTATTTTCTCTCTTCTCCTGTCAATACCAGGCGTAGGGGAACTGACAGCCGCCACCATTCTGGGTGAGATTGGCGACATTTCCAGATTCCCAACATCGAAGCAGGTAGTGGCTTTCGCAGGGCTCGATCCATCTGTTTTTGAGTCGGGAAAGTTTAAATCAACAAACAACAGAATATCTAAACGTGGTTCTTCTTATATTCGCAAGGCACTTTACCAAGCCACTGTGGTGGGTATCAGCAAACGAACCACCGGTATCTTAAACCCGGTTTTGTATGAGTATTACTCTAAAAAACTCAGTGAAGGAAAGCCTTCAAAGGTAGCTATTGTGGCAACTTCAAGCAAGCTCCTTCGGATTATCTACGGGATTTGGAATAGTCAGCAACCTTTTACTGTGTAATTTTCTGACACGACATTCATTTTTTTAAGCGTACATCTAGTAGGCTAGCTTTGCTATATCCTTTTTGTCCTGTTAAATATTTATTTTTGTCGCCCTCTTGACTATGTTTAGCTGGTTTATGCGCCGTTACCTTCTCCTCCGTTTTTATTTATTTCTTCAACAATAGTCTGTAGTAATAGTATTGGCAGATATTTTTCAGTCCTTTCCCAATCCAATTTCTCCATTTTCTCCTCTAAACCGTTAACCCATAAAATAAATTCGTCCATTTCTTTGGAAAACATTTTCCATAAGTTATAATAATACTTCATATGAATTGTGATACAGTAGTCTCTATACTTCTTACAATGTTTTAAATCAATTATCTTTAAATAAGGCTCAGAATAATAGCCTTCTGAATGTATGGATAGATTCCAGTAGAATTTGATAACTCCGAATTTTGTTTTCACTCGTATAAATTCATTTCCCCAACTTTCTATTGTAACCCAATTTGGTACATGCAATTTAAAGGTTCTTTGATCTCCTAATTTAACCCTCTCTCTTATTTTCTCTGGAAGGTCTTCAATAGTGATTACTTTCTCTTTTTTGCGACTATTAATAATAAATTCTAATATTAACTTATCAACTAGAATATTAACAAAAGTAAGAGAACCTGGAGACATTGCAAGTTTTTGTTCATTACTCTCTGAAAATTCTTTTCTTAATTCTTGGGGTAAATCTTCATAAGTAAGTTTTGCATGTACACTAGGAATACAATGAGGTATTTTAATAAATTTCATTTCATCAACACAATATGTACATACACAGGTAGTTTTACTCGACTTAACCTCTGATTTTGATAACATCATAGCTATCAAAATCAGAATCAGTACAATAGAAATTATAATGACAACATTTGTAAATAGCCTTTCATTTCTCTCGTAATATGTCTGGAAAACCGCGTTTGATAGAAGTCCGACAAGAAATGCAAGTACGATAGCAGTTAAAACAAATATAATTACCTCAAATCGCTTCATATTCACGTTCATAAACTTTTCTCCTTATATGGTAATGGCGCATAACGCGGCGCGGGTTTACGAAGTGCTTGAGTCTTAGAGTTGCTTGCAACTCTTGACGAAAGGATTTTGTAAACCTGGAGATAGGCGGTGTCGCGAGCGCTTGCGCGAGCGAGCCAATCTCCAGGCAATGCCCGCGCCGCGATAATCGGACGAGCTCGCGCGGCGAGCGATGTCCGCTTATCGTTCCCGCACTCACGACGTCTTCCGACCTTAAGGCTCGGACAAACCTTACATAACTCCTATGTTAGGTTTGTCCGAGCCGGCCGCTGCCGCGGTTAGGTCGGGAGATGTGGCGCGCATGCTTCAGCCTTGCCCAAAAAGCCTCTTCGCTGTCTTGCTTACCGCGCCCTTGCGTGAGTGCATTGTTATGTGGAGTCGCGCGCCTTACGAAGCCAGAGCCGACAGGACGTCGGCCCGAGAATTATTTTATTTCAGTGACTTATTAATTTTGTCGATAAGTAACTCGCATTGTTCAATTTCTAACGGAGCTAGATCTGTTAGAACATGATCCCGTGACCATCTCAAGAAAGCTTTTGCTAGTTTGAATTTAGAAAAATTTGTACCCACTTCATCAACGAATATGTCAACAATAGGTCTTGAAGTTTGGCTTAAGGCTTTGGATTTTACATCCCAAGAAAGAATATCTTTACCAATAACCACCAAAGTATCTCTGAGCAAATCTTCAATTTCCGGCTTAGCCACAATTCCTTTATAACAATCTTTTGTTCTAATTATTCTTTTATTCCCAAGTGTACTAACTAATGTATCCTGTTTAGCTGCTTGATCTCCCGAAACATCTGAATCAAGCAAGGCAGCTACTTTTAGATTCTGTGTATGTAGGATTGTTGCGAAATAAACAACTTTACTTGCCGATGATGCTGGTATGAGAGCAATATTATTGTCAATATATGACTTGTTTCCATCTTGTAATAAACTAGAAATGGCTTCTAAATACCAATAATCAGTTAATCCTTCGAGAACTAAGTTTTTCTGGTGAATAAATAGATTTTGGGCAAGATCATATCCCAACGCTTCTTGCAAAGGTAACATAGCAGCAGCATCTTTAGCAGCTATTGTTGTATGTATAATTGTCCCTTCTTCTCTATTATTCATTTCAACAACTCTTACTAAGTCCAACTCATCAGCTCCTACTAAAAAAGGAGAGTGGGTGGTAAATATTGTTTGATTTTTTTCACTCAAACGTGTAATAGTTTGTCTAAATTCTGTTTGCTTTAATCCATGTAGGCTTAAACCTGGTTCATCTAACAAAAGAATAGCATTTTTATGCTTGTCCTCTGCTTCAGCAAAAAATACAACAAAAAAAGATACAAGCCATTGGAAACCTTCTGATCTTTGGTCTAATTCAACCTCAACTCCCAGCTCATCTTCAACAACTACTTTAAGATATTGGTTATCAGCTTTAATTATTAGTTTACTTGCTTCTGGTTTTTGGGGATTAGGATTCCAAACTTTTTTTATCTCATTTGTTAATCTTACACTAGCAGCATTTAATCTATAACTTCTATTATCAAGCTGGTCTTTATATGCTTGCATTTGCTTTGGGTTATTAATATCTGAAACAGTTGCCTTTCCTGCATTTGATAATTCTCTCGCAGTAAATCCTAGTAACTTTAAAAGACAATTGTTTCCATAATCATAGTTCTCATCATCCAGAACCTTTTGTTCTGTTCGTTGTGCCAAAAGCTCCAGATGTATAGAAGGTTTTACTCTAAAATAGTTATTAAATAGAACAAATTTAGGCAAGAGTTCATTACATTTACTTAAAGCTTGGTTTCTAATTTTTGAAATCGACAACATTGATTTCAACTTGTCAAATCTTTCTTCTTCTGTTTGATTATTTTCATCAATATACGAATATATCTTTTGTAGCCATTCTAATAATGGCTTGGACTCCGCTTCATTTAATATAGTATCATCCAAGTATTTCTCAGTGATTGTTTTAAGACCATCACTTGGCTTTTGACCAGCTTGCTCTGTAGCACTTTCTGCAATTTCTTTCTCGTAGTTCTTATCAATATGAGCACATAACCTTGTTAAATCTTTGTGAATATCTTTGTAAGTTGGCTTTTTCAATCCTCCGTCAATCTTGTACCATGTTTTGTTATTCAAGTATCGACCATATACAAATATGATGTCTTTAAATCCTTCAGGCATTACTTCGTTATCTTCAGGACTTAAAGAAAAGTGTCCTTCTACTACTGTGAAAGATGCAGAATCAATCCTTCCAGATACGATATCCTCATCATGCCTAGAACGTGGATAATCCCTAAGAGGATTGAATAAAGGTATACCCTCTGGAGGGTTTAGCTTCTGTAATGCTTGAAGTATTGCTGTTTTTCCTGCTTCGTTCGGGCCCACCAAAATGGTCTTTAAGTCTTCTACTTCAAAATAACCAGTATCTTTAATACTTCGATACCCCTGGATTCTGGCCTTTACTAATCTCATTTCTCCACCTCTTTTAATTTATACGGTTGTTTACTTCGTCAGATATTTATGTCTCCCAAATACCGCCGCAGGACGCGGCGGTCTAATGCGCGCGATTTCATAGTCACGGTAGAACTGACGATTACTCGTCAGCCCCCGCACAGAATCCCGGCGTGCGGAACTACCGCACCGGGCTCCTCAGAGATACTCCCATCCGTAATCTGCTATACACTTTAAGTGCATAGTTTTCTTGGTAATCGTCGCAGTGAGGTTTGCATCATTTATCCAGTCCTGCATGTCCGGTAGATGTTTCCTTTGCACTAACGTATCTCTGTTAACCCCTTCCCCATGTGGCTGGCTTTCCCAGCCTCAGAGTAATATGGGTTAATCCGACTCCCTATAAGCCATCAGCCGTCCTCTTTATCGATTGGATAGGCTTACCTGTCATTTTCATGCAGGAGCTTACAGGGTCTCCCAAGTTCCTAACGCTTCTTTCCATACATGCCATGTGCTCTGACCCCGACAGACCCTCCAGAATCTCACCAGTAACGATTCCTTTGTGTTGACTTCCGTGCCGTTAAAAACGTCGTCATCTGCATTCATACGGTTAACGGGGCTGAATATGCTTCAGGAGTTACGGTCCTCCCTATGGCCTATATGGTTCTCTGTGTACGCTTCGTCTTGCTGTTACCAGCTTCGACGCAACAATTGATATGGGTGGCTGGTTAGACCTTGCCCAATAGAGACTTTCACTCTATAAGAAGCGCCAAGCTTGCTTGGCGCACTAACGTACCCGTTTTTCCGACGTTCCCCGCCCCTAAGGCGATGACCGAGTCCTAGAACTGCTTGTCAGTTCTTGACGAGGGCGAACCGGGTCCTGCCGGTCTTGGGGCGGGGGATGTGGCGCGGTTTCAAGAAGTCCGCAATGCCTTCTTACACTGCGTCCGCGCCCTCGCGGAAAAATAGTGTTAGCCGACGTGCAGCTAAAATCAATCTATAACGTCCGTATATATAAAATCTTTATAGTTAAGATTTGTATTGCCTAGTAAGTCTTTTCTCATTGCCATTACAATATTTCCAATTGCTTTTTTCCCTTCAATTGGATCAGGAGTTGCTCCTCTTGAATTTATTACTAATTCGACCATATTATTAATCGATTTCACAACTTCATCAGAACAATACAACCATGATTTATATTGTTCTTCAAAGAATGCCCTTTTCAGTTTCCCTGATGTTGTTTGTCCAACAAATCCCTGGAGCAATACTAATAATTGCGTATATTTCTCTTCTTTAAATTTCAATATAGTCTCTTTTCTTTTTGACCTAAGAGTAAAGTAATATGTAACATATGAGCTTACGATTCCTGTCAAAATTGGCACCAATATAAGAATTATTGCATTAGAATAAGTCATAAAAATCATTCCTTTAAATTTTATCCGGATTCCCGACGCCTGCCTGTGAGAACGAACTTACTACCCGCAAACAGTATTAGCAGATATATTGGGAGTAGTTGTGTCAACTAATATTTGCTCAAACTGTTCCTGATTTAAAATTAATAAATTTGTTGTATCGAAAGTGTTTTTCCCAACACTGCCAAGGAAATCTAAATATCTCTTCAGTTTAACAAAAGCTTTTAATTTATCATCACTCCAAGCAATTGCTAATCCTATTCTTCCAAGGGCCGCTGCATTTACTGCCCCACCCATAAGATGTTTTCTTGAAACCCTATTCTCAATTTCAACCACAATAAAACATCGTGCATTAATATTTCTCGTTTTTAATTGTTCAAACCGAGGACTTATATAATTTCTTTCATATTTTCTAACATTTTCTTCATGACAGTTTACTAATTTCTCAATAAATTCTCGAGAACTATCCATCATGGTATTATATTCAGCTATGTATTGAGTATTTGTCGCAAAAGGGCCAACAGCAATATCGACCCTAGGGCAATATAGATTATATTCGTCAGTCATTGAAGACCATTCAATTTCAATCGGAGCCATATTATATATTTTCTTTAGCATTCTAGCAGCTCTATATTGGTATTGGTAAACTGGTGAATTTTCTTTACGTTTATTCGAATTCGTTTGCATACACCTCTTTCTTTAAGCATGTCGTCATAACGTCTTTTTCCCGCACTGTTTCGCGATATCTCCCACAGAATGTGTTTACCCGTATTGCGTATATACTGCGAAATACGGTAGTTATTACGAATCTGTTGCGTATATATACCATTTAGCAGTATTAGCTCAATACAATATAAAAATTCAAATAATATGGTAATTATACTACATTTCTCTCCAAAAATCGACTCGTGTCGTTTTTTTTATAATCCCCTCTGTATCTCCTTTACATCAATCTCAAACAAGCGCTGCCAAGGTATTTCTATCTTTATATCATTGATTTGAAATTCCTTTAGCTCATTATCGCAAAACCTCAGAAGTCTTTCTTTTATCTCAGCGGACACAAGATCGGTATCCTCGCCAAGCTCGTCCTTTTCTATACCCCGGGGCTGCAGAACATCTTCAACGACTTCTTCTCTGATATTGCTTTGATAAGCCCAATCATCGAGATACCTTGTTATGAGGATATCTTCCTGATCTTCTTTTGCCATTTCGGAGGCCAAAATACCCTGACAAAGGGCATAGCCCAATGAATTGCTTGCTGTATTCCATGCGCCATATCCTGTTAATTCCGGTAATAGGCCCTTCTTTTTTAATTCCTCCATCAAGGTATTATCGGCACCGTTTGAAAAAGAAATGTCAGCAAGGGCTACTCTGTTACCGTCTTTGATATCTTCTTCCAATTGAGCAGCGAAAGCATTCAAGTATTCCTTCTCGGAAATCTTGTTTTTGGGGGAAGATGCTTCTTCTGTTATCCCATCAATGGGTGTGTTGATTGCCAACACTAAGTCAGCATCCTCGATTCTTTCCGCAAGTGATCCGCCTGCGGCAAGAATATGCTCTGTTACACTCTTCCCTATTTCCTGATCCTCATAACCGGGAACTGTCTTTTCTCCTTCTCCCTTTGTATATCTGATGAATACCTGAGGGGTGGTATGGTAGTAGTCGTTATAGGCTCTGGTCAGCAATATTAGCCCTGTTTCATCGGCTCCCGGGAAAGAAACAAATTTATCCCTTCCCAATTCTCCGGCATATTCCGCCAGTTCGCGATACTCCATATGACTTTGGCTAAAAGGTGCACTGTCATCACGACAGATTACCAGATAATCGATGACACCGTTTCGTGCATAATCAATTAATTTCTTATTAACGTTCATATTCTTTTCCCTGCGAGCATACCAGTCGGACATCACTTCTTCAGGGATACTTTGTTTGATTTCGGAAATAAGCTTTTTCTCGTCGTTTGTTATGTAGCCGAGCTCTTCTTTGTCAATCAGTGCGGTAAGGGTGAATATTTCATTTCCGTACTTGCTGTAGTACGCAGGTTCTTGTGTGCCGCCGTAGCGCGGAGTCCTCATAATCGTGCTGAAGATGTATATCTTTTTACGGGGATAACGCTCCTTGATACCCTCAATTCTTTTTAAGCTCTGCTCCAAGTACGATGTATCGAGATCATGAAGCCGGGATTGCGTTAAGCCTCCGTATACTAATGTATCTGAACTTAACACCAGATAGTTGGCTTTTTTGCAGTTATCATCTAACCACTGCCATATCTTGTCGCTATCCGCCGGTTGTGTTTTTTGCGGTAGGTGTTTTGCGGGAGGAGTCAAGAGATCCAGCTTGACTGCATCCATAGTATCAATGACATAATTCAAGTTAACCGGTCTTTCATCAATCGGTACATAGACAGCTACGTTTGTTCTAAACAAGAAAGAATAATAAATAAGCGCATATGATGCAATCACGAGGATAGCAAAGAGTAAAATGTATTTTATAAATTTCATGTTTCTGTATCCAGCCACCGTTATCTCCTTCTCTTTCCCCCGTATTCAGCGCCTGCATTTGAAGATATTAGAAATGAGCTTCATTACTTCAAGAAGAATATAAACCACAAGTATGATCAAGATGATCCTGAGAGAATAACTGACTGCCATGCTGTTTACTGTTTCCATGAGAAAAGGGGTAATTGCCAGAATAAATGCCATTACAGCCACAAGTAGAATGATCCTTAATATTTCTTTCATGCCTCTTCCACTCCATTGTTCTTTGATTTTTTTATTATAGGTATTATTTTCTCCCAACTAACTCTAACACAGCCATCCCAAAAAATAAAGGACAGGAGATGATCGCTCTCCTGCCCTTTATTGTGTATATATATTTTTTATGGAAAAATGCCTCTTATCTTCTTGGCTCTGGCCACTCTGTCGAGTGCCACCATGTAAGCAGCCATCCTCAGTGAAACATTATTCTCCTGATGGATTTTCCAGACATCTTCAAATGCTTTATCCATAACATTCTTCAACTTATTATTAATATAATCTTCGTCCCACATAAAATACTGTTCGTTCTGCACCCATTCAAAATACGAGACAACAACTCCGCCTGCATTTGCCAAAATATCCGGAACCATGAGTATATTCTTCTTATCCAGAATTTCATCCGCCTCATTGGTGGTTGGTCCGTTGGCAGCCTCAACAATTATTTTGGCACGTATGTCATGGGCATTTTTCTTAGTTATCTGGTTTTCTAAGGCTGCCGGAATCAGGATATCCACATCAAGACAAAGGAGTTCGTTATTGCATATTTCCACCATTTCCGGTTCTTCATAGCCTTTAAGAAGCCTATTATTGTTCTTGGCAAATTCAAAAGCGCTTTTAACGTCAATTCCTTCTTTTTTATAGAGGGCACAGGAAGCATCACTTATTCCTACTATTTTAAAGCCTTGTTCAGCAAGCAGCATGGCTGCCACACCGCCGACATTCCCGAATCCCTGAACAGCAATGCTCATACCATTAGCTTCAAGCTTAAGCTTATCAATGATATTGAGCACCGTGAACATTACTCCTCTTCCCGTAGCTTCCGCTCTTCCTAAGGACCCCCCTATATCCACTGGTTTTCCCGTAACAACACCAGGCACGGCATAGCCCTTGAGCATGCTGAAAGTATCCATCATCCAGGCCATTACCTGTGCGTTTGTATTAACATCAGGCGCCGGAATGTCCTTTTCAGGCCCGATAATTGGCAGTATCATTGCGGTATATCTCCTGGTAAGCCTTCTCAATTCATTTTCGCTCATTTTCTCCGGCTCACACTTAACACCGCCCTTGGCCCCGCCATAGGGAATGTTAACGACGGCACATTTCCAGGTCATCCAAGCGGCCAGGGCTTTTACCTCCTCCAAATCAACGCTGGGATGATAGCGGACACCCCCTTTACAGGGTCCTCTGGTACTGCTGTGCTGGATTCTGTATCCTTGGAAAATAACTTTTTTGCCGTTATCCATTTCTACAGGTACGGACACGGTCAATTCTCTTTCCGGATACCTGAGTCCGACATAATCATCGTACTCTAATCCTAGTTTCTCCGCAGCTTTGTCCAACATAGCCAGCATGTTCTCATAAGGGTTACATTTCTCCTTGGACATTGTTGTCATACCCTCCATCTCTATATGTACTTAGTTGTGTATACTGTATACTGTATACACAACTAAATTATAGTCCCTTAAAACTAAAACACAATTGATGTTTAGGTCCTAATGCTGTCAATATCTGCGAAGCAGCCCACTCGCCGCATATTATTCATTTGTTGCATATAATAGCGTCAAATTACGTCCATTTACTACCTACATACTTTAAGAGCATTCTAAGCCAGATTCAGGTATTATTCGCATAATCTGCTATCGATTTAAATACTCTCCCGCAATCCTGTAGGCACAAACGTCTCCGCACATCGTACAATATTTCTGACCCTCTTTATTCTTGTTTTTTCTGATTTCCGCAGCCTTTTTAGGATCGATCGCCAAGCTGATCTGCTTGTTCCAATCTAGATTTTTTCTGGCCTGAGACATGGCAAGGTCCCATTCCCACGCCGCATTAATCCCATTGACCAAATCAGCACTATGTGCGGCTATTCTTGAGGCAATCACCCCGTCTTTTACATCTTCGGCGGTAGGCAGTCCCAGGTGTTCGGCGGGAGTGACATAACAGAGAAAATCCGCACCGGCGGAAGCCGCGATTGCGCCGCCTATGGCTGACGTAATATGGTCATATCCCGGAGCTATATCGGTTACTAAAGGACCCAAGACATAAAAGGGTGCGTTATGGCAGATAGTCTTCTCAAGCTGCATATTCGTTTTGATCTGATTTAAAGGCACATGCCCGGGGCCTTCGACCATCACCTGTACTCCCGCTTCTCTGGCCCTTTTGACCAAACCTCCCAACACAATCAATTCCTTTATCTGCGGAGAATCCGTTGCATCAGCAATACAGCCGGGACGCAAGCCATCGCCTAAACTTAAAGTCGCGTCATACCTGCCGGCAATCTCCAACAACCTGTCAAACTGCTCATACAAAGGATTTTGCTTGTTGTGATAAAGCATCCAGCCGGTTATGAAGGAGCCTCCCCTAGAGACTATATCCAGTGTTCTGCCGCGCTCTTTAAGTTCCTGGATTACTTCCATCGTGACGCCGCAGTGTACAGTGATAAAATCAACACCGTCTTTACAATGCTTTTCAATTCCGGCAAAAATATCATCAGCTGTTATTTGTACCATAACATCCTTCTTCCCCCGATTCTCCACCAAGACCTGGTAAAGTGGAACCGTTCCCACCATTACCGGGCATTCTTCAATAATACTGCGCCTGACCGCATCGATGTCTCCGCCGGTACTCAGATCCATCACGGCATGGGCTCCTGCCTCCACGGCAATCCTCGCTTTCTCCAGCTCTTTTTCCTTTTCGGGATAGGCATCAGATGTTCCGATATTGGCGTTGACTTTGGTAGTCAAGCCCTTGCCTACCGCAATGGGAATAATCCCTTTATGATTGATGTTACAAGGCAACACGACCTCACCCCAAGCGATTTTTTCCCTTAATTCCTCGGCGCTGACCTCTTCCAGCTTGGCCGCCTCCTGCATCTCTTTTGTAACGATTCCTTTTTTCGCAAGATCTAATTGTGTCATTTCTTACTTCACGCTCCTTTTGATGTTTTTCAATTTTTCGACTGCTTTCTTTATATCACTTGCACCTAATATCCCTGAAACACAGGCAGCTCCGTCTGCTCCATTTTCAAACACAGCTTTCAGGTTCTCTTCATTTATACCGCCGATTGCTACTACGGGAACAGCAACACTTTGCTTAATCTTTCGCAAACCCTCCAAGCCGATAAAGCTGATATCTTCTTTGGTTCCTGTTGCAAACACCGCACCTGCCCCTACATAGTCGGCACCTTCCTGCTGTGCCAAAACTGCCTCTTCTACCGACGACGCAGAAACACCTAATATTTTGTGAGGCCCGAGTAGTTTTCTGGCAATCTTTGCCGGCATATCCTCCTGCCCGATATGTAAGCCTGCTGCATCAACGGCCAGGGCAATATCCAGCCGGTCATTGATAATCAAGGGTATTCCCAACTCATCCGTGACCTCTTTGACTCTTTTGGCTACACTATAGAATTCGCCGGTTAATAGCTCTTTTTCTCGTAGCTGTACAACCGTGGCGCCGCCCTGCGCCGCCTCAATAATGGATTGGACAAGCCCACGCCGGCCAAGAATCTTTCTGTCGGTAACCAGATAAATCCCGTAATCAACGTCATGCTTATTCAACATCTAACACCGCCCCTTTCTGTAGGTTATCGGCCGTTAAATTATATAGACAGTCAAACAATCTCATCTTGAAAGTCCCGATACCATCATTTTCCTGTAACAGTCGATATGCCTTCTCCCCCGCTATATCCATGAGAAGAATACCAGCTGCGGCTGCCAAGAAAGTGTTTTTTGTCACACCGCAAGAAGCCCCAATCAGAGCCCCAACCATACATCCCGTTCCCGTCACCTCAGAGAGCATCTGATGTCCGTTCTTAATAAGCAAGACCCTATCTTTATCCGCAACAATATCCTTGGCTCCTGTAACCGCAACTATACAGTCATGTTTAAAAGCCAACTCCTGCGCTATTTTCCAGCCGTCGGTCATATCCTCACAGGAATCAACGCCCTTACTATTAGCGGCGTAACCGGCCGCTGTCTTTATCTCCGACATGTTGCCTTTAATAACGGATATTTTCACTCTTTCAAGCAGCCTATGAAATGTACCCAACCTAATCAAAAGCGCCCCTATTCCCACAGGATCAAGAACAACAGGTATCCCTAAAGCATTAGCCTTTTCCCCCGCCCTGACCATGGCGGCAATAATATCGGGATACGGTGTTCCCAGGTTTAATACCAGGGCTTGGGATTGGCTTATCATTTCCTCTACCTCACTGAGCTCATCGGCCATAACAGGCGAAGCACCTATTGCCAGCAGGGCATTAGCACAATCATTTATCGTCACATTGTTCGTGATATTATGAATAAGTGGTCTTTTTTCTTTAATATCCTGGAATATTGCAGCTATCTTTAGCAAATATCCGGCGTCTTTTATAACCATTTTTACCTTCCTTTCTCATTCAGCTTTTTTCACTGTTAAACATATACATATGATTTACCGGCCCGGCCCCTTTCCCTATCGCAAAAGAACGCTCTATGGCCGCCGATACGTATTGCTTGGCGGAAGCAACCGCCTCATGTACCGCAAAACCCTTAGCCAGATAAGAGGCTATGGCCGAAGAAAGCGTGCAGCCTGTACCGTGTGTGTTTTGGGTCTTGATTCTCCTGAAAGAAAGATAGCTAATGTCGTTGCCGTCGAAGAAAACATCCAGTGCCTCATCCCCCTGAAGATGCCCTCCCTTGACCAGGACATTGCCGGCTCCCCTGCCATGAATAATCCTGGCTGCCTTTTCCATATCTTCCCCGGTGCTGATTTTAATGTCCGCCATGGCTTGGGCTTCGAAAATATTCGGCGTCACCACCTTCGCCAACGGCAACAACCCCTCAACCAGAGCCTCCTTTGCTCCCTGCCTGGAAAGCTCGTGTCCGGTAGTGGAGTACATGACCGGATCCAAGACCACATTCTCAGCCTTATATTTGAGTAGGCATTCCCTAATGACCTCGATCGCTTCCCTCCTTGAAACCATCCCAATTTTCACGGCATCCACTGTTATGTCTTCAAAAACGGCTTCGATTTGCTTTTTGATAAGTTCAGGAGACACATCCTCATAGTCTTTTACCCCCTGGGTATTCTGTGCCGTGACCGCAGTAACAACACTCATGCCATAAACCCCGAGGGCTGCAAAGGTTTTCAAGTCAGCTTGGATCCCGGCCCCTCCGCAGCTGTCCGAACCGGCAATTGTTAAAACCTTTCTCATCATCCTTTTTCACCCCTTCGCAATATCATTGAACTTCCGCCTGTCAAAATACTTTAACAACAGGTAGCCGATAGCACTGCCGCCAATCGTACTGACTAAAAACGGTACGACAAAAAAGAAGACTGCAATCTCTTGCCCGATAACATATTTAGCGATCGGATAAGCAGCTATACCTCCCAATATCCCTGTTCCGAAAACCTCACCACCTATCGCATATGCTGTCGACCCCTTGGCTCTGTATAACCATGCGGCCAACAGAGCACCGAACATACTACCCGGGAAAGCCAACAGCGAACCTGTCCCGAGAATATTGCGCAGTAAAGAAATACAAAATGCATTCAATAATGCGTAAAGAGGCCCTAATAATACGGCTGATAACACATTGATTGCGTGCTGTACCGGGTAACACTTAGCCACACCCACCGGTATGTAAATCAAATGACTAGATAACGTGCCTATCGCTACAAGAAGAGCCGAAGCGGTAAGTCTTTGCACCTTCATAAATCTCCCTCCTTTCCTTGTTCCAGCAGCGGGAAAATCGGGTAGGAGGCTACCCATTACTTGAGTAGCCGACCTCCCACAGAATCGCACGTACCGTTCGGTATACGGCTCCTCCCAAGTTTACACACGAACAGACTCGTAGTAATCGAGAAAATCAAAATATCCAGCCTTCTTAAGTCTCTCGGCAGAGATGGCTTTGGCAATGATTGGGTTACGGGCACATCGC
>JAHDSQ010000008.1 GCA_018432615.1 Clostridia bacterium | reverse complement strand
TGACAGCTTTATGCTGTACGTGTAGGTAGCTTGCTTACCTGCATGAGCCTCCAAGTGTTACCGCACTCGGAGGTCACGGCGGCCTTTTCATTTTTCCCCGCTCTGCAGAAACCGCCTGACTGCGGCATAATCTGCATATGCTTGAAATTCAAAAGATTACCGCCGTGTTGAAGGTCTGTCAATGATTTTTTTTGTATGGCATGTCCTCATCTAAAGAAAGCTGGTGTGGGTATAAAGGGAACGAAATGAGGTACATTCAAAATACGATACATCATACTGCCTTATGGAATGAGCTGCACTTATGTTACTGACCCCAAAAACCAGGGGCGGTTAGCTACATAAAAGTAAATTTGTTAGCTTGCCCGATGTCATTTATTGATAACTTGCAAGGGCTATTGATTTTACTCTCATATTAGAAGAATATTTCGCCTTAACTTCCATTAAAGTACCTAAGCTGTGGGACATACAATTTATATGAAGCTTGAAGATGCTTGCCATTTCTACGAAAAAAAGCTACAGAGCCGTTTTGGTATTGCCGCTCTTTGCCCGTTGATTAAAAGATTTTTAATCAACGGAGTCCCGGCGGCATACCAAAACTAAGGCTAGATATATAGATAAAAAATGGCAAGCCCTTCAAGCGTTTGCCTATAACTCAGAAGTAGCAGAAACGGCTGAACATACAATGATGTCTGCCGTCATCTGCGGGGTAAGTATGAAAAGTACGATCACGAAACCGTAAAGCTATGGGTTACCTTCTCTGTAGATTGAAAGGTTAAAAATCCCATAGCTTTACTCGTTGCTCCACACAACTTTGATTTATAGATTGTCTTTGATATTACTATTCAACTTTTCATACTTACCAAATACAAAGCGGCAGACACATTTTTCATATAGCCGTTTCTGCTTAACCTGGAAGCAAGGCGAACTTCATTAAAAGTGCCTTGAATTAACTTGCCCTATACGAGAATCCTTGTAGAAATCAAAAATGGGAAACATCTTGCTCCAAAGAAGCTTGCCGCCCTTGGCAAAGGTGATTTAAAAAGACACCGACTTTTTAAATCACCCCTATGTGG
>JAHDSQ010000002.1 GCA_018432615.1 Clostridia bacterium | reverse complement strand
TTTCCTGTTTTTGATTTTTCAAAGTGCTTGCTGTATTTCTCTTCGAATAGATCCCAGGGAATGATGGCACTCATTTGTATCCAACGGTTTTTTGTATTAAGTTTTACTCCGCTGAAATCTGTGGCTTCTTCAAACATGGTAATTTGATTCTTTGGTTGTTTCCGGTACATTTTAACCACCCCTGACGATGTTGTTATGTGCAAGCTTTTTTAGCCATATTGTTCATTTCCTTTGCACTTAATTATATCATTTTTCAGGGGAAAATTCTTATTTCATGCGGTTTTGCGGGTTATTCATCAGCCCCTATTTAAGTAGGGGCTGATGAACAACCCGCAAACACGCATAATATGAGGAAGATGAAAATGAGTGATAGATTATATCCCTGATTTTAACTGGATCGTTATACTAACGTTTACAAATACGCAGTTATTGTTTATAATAATAGCGTAATTGTAAAACGAGGTGAAACAAATGAACTATAAAAAACAGCTTGAAACCTTGATTAAAAAAAATAAAGGACTGCTTTTAACCAAGGATGTCACTGCAACCGGAATTCCGAGAGTGTATATTAATGATTTTATTGAGCTCGGTATTTTAGAAAAGCTGGAGAGAGGCGTGTATATTACCAAAGATGGTATGGATGATACGATGTATCGTTTGCACGCAAAATATCCATCGGCAATCTTTTCGCATTGTACCGCATTGTTTCTTCACGATATGACCGACAGAGATCCATTACATTATGCGGTTACAGTTCCAGCAGGCTATAATGCTAAAAATATCAAGGATAGTGGTGTTAAGGTTTATTCCATCAAAAATGAATTATATAAATTGGGATTATGCACATCCAAAACGCCGTTTGGCCGAGAAATCAAGACATATAATCCGGAACGTACGATTTGCGATATCTTGAGAAGCCGCAATCAAATCGATATTTCCATTTTAACTGATTCTTTAAAGCGTTACACAAAAAGGAAGGATAAAGATTTACCTCTACTTATGAGGTATGCGGAAAGTTTTAGGGTTGTTAAGATTTTGAGGAGTTACATGGAGGTGTTGTTGTGAAAAATGCAACGCAATTGAAAGCGCTTATTCGCAATCTATCGAAGGAAAAGAATATTAATGCGCAGATTTTAATGAGAAACTACATACTGGAGAGATTGCTTGAGCGTATTTCGCTATCTGAATACAAACATAGCTTTATTCTGAAGGGTGGTATGCTTGTTGCAGCCATAGTAGGCTTGGATACACGATCGACAATGGATATGGATGCTACAATAAAGGGCATCGCAGTTACAAGAGAGGCTGTACAAGCTATGTTCGAGAAAATATTGGCTGTTACTATTGATGATGGTGTGGTAATGAGTATAAAAAACATTGAGGATATTCGTGATGAGTCAGATTATACTGGACTGCGAATATCGTTGGACGCTATTTTTGACGGGATTAAACAGTCGCTGAAGGTTGATATAACTACGGGTGATACCATTACTCCAACAGCTATTCTTTATAGCTTTAAATTAATGTTTGAATCAAGAAGTATAGAGGTGATGGCTTATAACCTTGAAACGGTACTGGCTGAGAAGCTGGAGACAGTTGTTTCGCGCAGCACATTAAATACTAGGATGAGAGATTATTATGATATATTTATACTTTCGAAAATGCAGAAGGATGATATAGATTACGCATTGCTTGAGAAGGCTCTGACTGCCACAACAGAGAGAAGAGGGACAACAGAAATACTGTCCCGGAACAATCAGATTGTATCTGAAGTTAAAAAAAGCGAGCCTATGCAAGATTTGTGGAAAAGATATCAAAAGCAGTTTGATTATGCGGCGGATATTTCATGGAATGATGTCATGGAGGCTTTAACAGAGGTTTTATTAAAGAGTAAGATAAAAGATTAATACTTTAAGAAGAGACTTGCATATGTCTGGCTGGATGGTTCATCCGTCAGCCTTTCTTATTTTTGGGGAGGGTGATTGTTATGGATGCTTTAAACAAACATATGATGTATGTGGCAGAAGTTTGCCGTGAAGATGATAATTCATAGACGATATATGGAGAAAATTGTAGGAACCGCCGGTTCCTTAGCGTGAAGAGCCTCAGGTAAAGCCACTGTTGCTTGGGGAGGATTTGCCTGTGTTGCCGGCACCGATTGAGCCGATAGGCTTATAAATCCGGTTTAGGTTCTTTGAACCGCATTGGGGACAGACAACTTTATCCTTTTCCGCTATAGGGCAGTTGACAGTGAATTGGTTTTGGCAATCGTTGCATTTGAAGCTGTATACGGCCATCATCTCACCTCCAAAATATTGTAAAACATTTCCCTTATAAAAACATATTGGCATAGGAGCGAAGACAAGTCAATAAGACCTTTGAGGACTGCCGTTTACATATAAGGCACATACAAGTATAAGTCGCATTTTCACAGGCGATAAGATTTACACTTTACAAATACTGAGAAAAGATGTAGAATGAAAAGAAAAAAGAATGGACGGTCGTTTATGCAGGTTTTAAAAGACGAAATCAGACAGGGTATTGTCCGTGCGGCAAAGGAATTGTTTTTGCAAAAGGGTTTTGAAGCGACTTCCGTAAACATGATAGCCCGAAGGGCAGGGGTCAGCAAAAGCAATTTATATAACTATTTTTCTTCGAAGGAGAATATATATTACTATTTAACGGAAAGCGCATATACGGCTATTGAAGGTGTCCTTGATAACTTATTCAGTCATAAACCGGATGATAATATTGATGCGGAAGAATATGCGGCGTTAGCTTCCCGGGAGTTGGGCAGGCTTTTGACCCAATACAGGGAAGAGATAATACTGATTGTAGACTGTTCTTTGGGGACTAGGTATAAAGACGCTAAAGAGGAATTTATCAGCCGGGTGCAGGAACATATAATTATGGAATTAACGGAATTCAAAATTTTAGATGCCAATGATGATTATTTTTTTGCTCACTATGTTGCTACCAGTATGGTAGAGGGGTTGCTGGAGATCATCAGGCACAATAAGAGCGACTCCTGGATCAGAAATAATATTCAACTTTTTGTAAACTATCATGTCAGCAGTCATTGTTATTTTCTGACCCATGCTTAAGTCTATTTTTTTAAAACAATAACGACCGCTTGGTAGTTATTAAGGAGGAAGGGACGAACGATGAAAAAGTACCGGATATTCGGTATTGCGACAATTGTCATATTGCTCGTTATTGTCGGATATGTAAAGAACCAAACGGAAAGAGGAGGAGAGGATGAAGTAAAAACAGTGGCTGTGCTGGAATTGAAAGAAGAATCCCGGCCTCTGCTGCTTCATTATACAGGGACCATCGTGGCAAAGGAAATAAAGGAGTATTCTTTTAAGAGCTCAGGCCGGATCGCCGAGGTTTTTGTGGAGGAAGGTCAGGCCGTTAAGGAAGGCGATAAGTTGGCCTTGCTCGAACTGGAAGAGATCCGGTTGACTGAACTGGAGATGGAGAAAGCCGGGGCTAATTATGATTTCGTTAAGGATTACTATGAGAAAGCTAAGAAATTATATGAGTCGGGGGGCCTTTCACAACTGGAACTGCAAGAGGCCGAGTTAAAGATGGAGCAGGCGGAATACAGTTTGGAACAGGCCCAAAAAACCTTGGAACTGAGCCGAAAAAACGCTTTGATTACAGCCGATAGTGACGGTTATGTGATTAGTGTACCCGGCAGAAAAAATGAAGTGACGGCGGCAGGTGTACCTGTCGTGGTTGCGGGCAGCAAGGAAGGCAAGGGAAGGATCGGTTTGATCCGCGAGGATGCCGCCCAAGTAAAGGCGGGGGATGAGGTGGCTGTTTGGCTCGATAACACCGAAACCAAAGGGGAAATCATTACGGTCGGCAAAATCCCCGATCCGGAAAGCAGGACCTATACGATGGACATAACCTTGGATAAGACCCTGGAAGAAAAGATCGGAGCACTTATCAAGGTAACTATCACAACAGGTCTTGCAAGGGGAATCTGGCTTCCTGTCACCTACATCTTAAACGACGGAGAGGATTATGTCTTTGTGGCACAAGAAAAAAAGGCCAGGCGGAAGAATGTGGAGATAACCGGGATGCTGGATGATATGGTCTGTGTCAAAGGATTGGAAGACGGGGACCAGTTGATAACGGAAGGGTTTAAAAGTGTCAAAGACGGATACGAGATAGCTGTGATTGATAATGGCTCGGTCGGCGGCGAGTAGGGGGTCTATGGATGAAGAGGATTATAAAAACGGTTGTGGCCGAAAGAAAGATTGTACTTTTTATCGCTTTGATCGTAGCGGCATTCGGGTTGTACAACTATTTCGTGATTCCCAAGCAGGAAACCCCCGAAATCAAGGTGAATGCTGCCATGATCACTACTGTCTATCCCGGAGCAACTCCTCAGGATATGGAGCAGCTTGTAACAAAAAAGATTGAAGATGCTGCATCGGAAGTGACGGATAGTGATTATGTGTATTCTACATCCGCAAAAAGCGTTTCTGTCGTTATAGTCGTCTATAATAATGACGCTGATTTCGATCAAGCGAACAGGGAGTTGCGGGATAGGATTGACGGAATCAAGGCGGACTTGCCCAAGGACTGCCATGAACCGGAAATAAACACTGATATGACGGAAGTAGCCGGAGTGATGATAAGCTTATCCGGAGAGAGTTACAGTTATGAACAGTTGTCTTACTACGCCCAAAGGGTGCGGGAAGCGATAGCCGAGGTATGTGGCATTTACAAAACGGAATTGATTGGAGAGGTCGAAAAGCAGGTAGCGGTGAATGTCGAGGCGGATCGTCTAAATCAATATGGACTGTCCTTGGCTGAACTGAGCCGGTTAATATATTCGCAAAATCTGGAGATTCCCAATGGGGCTATTGAAAACAGTACAGGCAAGATATTTGTCCAAACGGAAGCCTTGTATCAATCCTTGGATGACATCCGTAATGTCATTATCGAGGTATCAAAGGAAACCGGTGCCATGGTCAGGTTGAAAGATGTAGCCTCCGTGGAGATGGAATTGGATGAAGACAGTGTAAGATGCAAAGAGGGGGAGCAAAAGGCGGTAGTAGTTGCAGGGTATTTTAAGGATGATGAAAACATTATCCCCATAGGGAAAAAGGTGCGGAAGGCCTTGGATGATGTGGCAAAAAGCTTTCCTTCGGATTTAAAGCTTACAGAGGTCAACTTTCAGCCGGATGATGTTAGGAAAAGCACCGGCGATTTTACAACGAATCTGATTATAGGCATCATTTTAGTGGTTATTGTCATCTTTATCGGCATGGGTTTAAGAAATGCGCTGGTCGTTTCTTGCAGCTTGCCGCTGACCATTGCGATTACCTTTATCCTGATGAATATTACAGGTGTGAGGCTTGAAATCGTCTCCCTGGCCGGACTTATCATTGCTTTGGGTATGATCGTGGATAATGCCGTTGTTATCAATGATGCTATCGAAGTCAGATATGCCGTCGGTGAAAGCAAAGAAGCCGCGGCCGTGAATGCTGCAAGTGCCGTAGCAGCTCCCGTTTTTAGCTCCACCCTGACAACAGTGGCCGCTTTTGTTCCGCTTTTGTTTATACCGGGCGATGTCGGTCAGTTCATCGCAAGCCTGCCCAAGACGGTGATCTATGCCCTGATCGCTTCCTTTATCTCGGCTGTCTTTGTGGTCCCGGCCCTGCTCTCCTTGGTAATAAAAAGGAAAGAGGAGGAGAAGGAAGAGGAAGGAAAAGAAAAGGAAGGTATCTTAAAAATAAAAGGGTTTTTTATGAGTTTGCTGAAGCCGGCCTTGCAGCGCAAAGCGGTTACCCTGGGGATTGCGGCTGCTTTGCTGGTACTTACCGTGATTGTAGTTATCCCGCAACTGAAGGTGACTTTTTTTCCAAAGGCTGATAGAAACCTGCTGTACATAGATGCTGATGTAGAAAAGGTGGGTAATCTTAAATACACCGCAGAGGTTGTCGATCGAATCAGCAGGTCAGTGCTGGAAGAACCTGAAATACTCAGCGTTACATCCGGGATTGGGACTTCTATGCCTAAGGTTTTTCTTACCATGATCCCTTTTTCCGACCAGGAGAATGTCAGTAGGTCTGTGGTAAGGTTTGATTTAAAAAAGTCCAATCGCTTTAAGACCAAAAATGAGCTTGCCGCTTATTTGCAGGAGAAGCTTGACGCAAGGATCAGTGGTGCCGTGATTAATCTTAAACTGCTGGAACTGGCCGACCCGGGTAATGCTGCGGTGGGCATCAGGCTGTATGGAGAAGATCTGAACCGTCTGAGGGAGGTTTCTTTGCAAATGGAGAAGGTTCTGCAGGATTGTGCGGGAACGATCAATATTAATAGCGATGCCAGCGAGAGCAGCTATGAATATGCGGTGGAAGTGGATCAGGAGAAAGCAGCCCTCTTAGGGATAGTGAACACGGATATCCAAACGGAGATCCAAACGGCTTTGTTTGGCAGCAAAGAGGCGGTATACAGAGAGGAAGGCCGGGAATACGAAATCAAAGTAAAAAGCGATATCGACGGTGTGCATGAACTGGAAAACTTGGCTGTAAAGTCAAGCCTGACAGGTAAAAAAGCACTTTTAAAACAAATAGCCGTTATCAAGCCAAAACCTCAGATCGATAGCATCAAGAGATACGAAAAGGAACGAAGCATCCTGGTTTCTTGTGATGTAAAGACCGGATACAGCCCGGTGGATATAGAGAACATCGTTGAAGAAAAATACTTGCCCGGAATCAATCTTGCCGGGGTAGAACTGGTTTTTGAAGGGGAACGGGAACAAATCGACAACAGTTTTTCCAACCTGGGTGTTTTAGGAATCTTTATCCTACTATTGCTTTATATCATTCTGCTTGTGGAGTTTCGGTCGTTTCTCGAACCGATCATCATCCTTACTACGGTGCCCTTATCTTTGATCGGGTCAATGCTGGGCTTGTTGATCTTTAAAAAGCCCCTCTCTTTTACGGCCCTTTTGGGCGTCGTCAGCCTGATGGGCATTGTTGTGAATAATGCCATCCTTTTGCTTGATTATATCAAGTCCGCTGAGAAACAAGGATATGCGGGTGAAGAGGCTTGTCTGAATGCCGTAAGCATGCGGTTCAGACCGATTATGCTTACAACCGTTACTACCCTGATGGGGCTTGTACCTTTGGCCTTTTCCGGCAGTGAATTGTTCAGCCCGTTGGCGGTGGCTTTGATGAGCGGTTTGCTGGTGTCCACTTTCCTTACGATGATAGTGTTCCCGGTTATTTATGTGTCATTAGATAAGGTTGTGCAAAAGATGCAAAAGATAAAAACAAGAGTGCTATAGGGGAGGTATGTTTACCAGAATGATGAGATTATTGTAAGCAAAATTGTGCTATAATAGTAAAAAGAGAGATAGGTTGGGGTTAGTAAAATGGATACAAACAATCATATCAGATATTGGGTTGAAAGCTCGAACGATGATTATCAAACTATGCAACGCAATTTCAATTACAAGGATTACAGTTGGAGTCTATTTATTGGACATTTGGTAATAGAAAAACTACTAAAAGCTTTATATATCAAGAAAACAAACAAATATCCTCCAAGAATACATGATTTAATGAGATTGGCAAACCAAGCTTCACTTTCAACCTCAGAAGAACAAAAAGATTTACTTGAGGCCATCACACAGTTTAACTTAGAGTGCAGATATCCAGATTATAAAAATGATTTTAGAAAAAAATGCACATTGGAATTTACTGCTCCTTATGTGACAAAAATAAAGGAGTTGAGAGAATGGCTGCTAACCATGATAGATTAGAAGTAGAAAGAATCGTTAAGGAATATGTAGAGTTATTGAAAAAAGAAGTTGCTTTAGAACAGGTATATATGTTTGGTTCTTACGCCAAAGGAACGTATGACGATAATAGCGATATTGATGTTGCCGTTGTTGCTCATGATTTCACCGGCGATAGGTTCGAGGATTCTCTTAAATTACGTAAAATAAGAAGAAAAATAGACTACAGAATTGAACCTCATCCTATAAAAAGTGACAGTTTTAATACGATGAATCCTTTTATTCGCGAAATTGTCGATACAGGCGTGCGAATAGTCTGAGTTAAATAAAGAGGGAATAAATGAAAGGACCTTTTTTACTAAGGTCCTTTCATTTTGTTAAAACCATTATCGCTATTAATAATGATTCGGAGGTGCCGTATTTATGGTGGCGAACTAATAAGGTTAAACGATATCATTATGCAAATAAGTGAAAAGATGGTATAATATTGCCGGAGAGAACGGCAGTATGAGGAAAAATGTCGAAAAAATATATAATATTAAAAAATATGTCGAAACGAGTAGAAATGTGGAGATTGCGATGCGGAGGGGATCTTATGATTTACAAAAAAATGTTTCTCAATATCAATGGAGCGGAGCGTATAATCGTGTGTGACCCGGAAAACGACTCCTTAGCGGATGTTCTTAGGAGGATTGGCCTCACGGGGACCAAGGTCGGCTGCGAGACAGGGCAATGCGGGGCTTGTTCGGTCCTTTTGGAAGGCGAAGTGGTCCGTTCCTGCATTACAAAAATGAAGTCGGTCCCTGAATACAGTAAAATTGTGACCATTGAAGGGATTGGGACTCCCGATAATCTGCATCCGCTGCAGTTGGCCTGGATTGCCTGTGGCGGGGTGCAATGCGGCTTTTGTACACCCGGGTTTATCGTCTCGGCCAAAGGTCTATTGGACAAAAACATCAATCCTACCAGGCAGGAGGTCCGGGACTGGTTCCAAAAACATAAAAACGCTTGCCGCTGTACCGGGTATGTACAGTTGGTCGATGCGGTCATGGCTGCCGCCAAGGTTATGCGCGGCGAGATGACAAAAGAAGACCTTGCTTACAAGATCCCGGAGGATGGCCGAATCTACGGGACATCATACCCCAGGCCGACAGCTCTGGCCAAAGTGACGGGGGCTTGTGATTTTGGTGCCGATATCAATATGAAATTGCCGGAGAACGCTCTTCATCTGGCCCTTGTTCAGGCAGGAGTGTCCCATGCAAAAATCATTTCTATCGATACTTCGGAAGCTGAAAAAATGCCCGGCGTTTTTAAGGTCATAACCCATCAGGACGTTAAGGGGACAAACCGTGTCAATATGCCTGTGGGATATGCCATTTCAAAGCTTAATGGTTCGGAACGGCCTATTCTGATGGAAGAAAAGATATTCAGATACGGGGATGTCTGTGCTTTGGTTGCGGCCGATAATGAGAAAAACGCCCGGGCGGCGGCAAAAATGGTCAAAGTTAATTATGAGCAGTTGCCGGAATATCTGAGCATACCGGAGGCCTTGGCCGAAGATGCCATAGAAATACATCCCGGCGTGCCCAATCTCTATCTGGAGTTCCCGTTGATTTACGGGCAGGATACGGCCCCTATCATGGAAAAAGCACCCTATGTGGTGGAAGACAGCTTTTATACACAGCGGCAGCCCCATTTGGTGATCGAACCGGACGTATTGATGGGTTATCTTGATGAAGAAGGACGTCTTACTATTCATTGCAAAACCCTGGGTCTGCATATAACAATAAACACCATAGCGGGGGGTATCGGTCTTCCCAAAGATAAAATCAGGGTAATTGGTAATCCTACAGGCGGCAGCTTTGGCTACACCGTTTCCCCGGGGGCTCCTGCTTTGATTGCTGTCGCGGTTTTAGCAACAGGCAGGCCGTGTTGTTTGAGGTTTAATTATGAAGAACACATGCATTTTACGGGTAAGCGTGCACCTTCTTTTAGCAATCTGAAAATGGCTGCTGATGAGAAAGGTAAACTGCAGGCTATGGAATTTGAGATTGCCTACGATAAAGGGGCTTATTCCGAAGTGGCGCGTGTTGTCACCAAAGGGCTCCGCTTTATAGGTTCACCCTATACCATTCCTAACGCCCAAGGCCTTAGCAAGGCGATAACCACTAATCATTGTTTTTCCGTGTCCTTCCGGGCTTATGGGACTCCCCAGGCTTTCGGGGCCAGTGAACAGTTGATGGACGAGCTGGCGGAAAAGATGGGCCTGGACCCGTTGGAACTGCGTTATCTTAATGTTTACAGGCCCGGTGATAAAACCATCAATGGGCACACCATGGACGTTTATCCCATGCCCAAACTTATTGAAAGACTGCGTCCCAAATATAAAAAGGCTTTAGAAAAGGCTAAAAAAGAGTCAACGCCCTCAAAATTGCGAGGGGTCGGTCTGGCCTGTGGCGTGTATTCGGTGACCTTACATAGCAACGATCACTCTGAGGTGGCCCTGGAGCTTAATCCGGACGGAACGGTAACACTTTAC
Source organism: Clostridia bacterium (assembly GCA_018432615.1). Classification (GTDB taxonomy): domain Bacteria; phylum Bacillota; class Peptococcia; order DRI-13; family SM3-B62; genus SM3-B62. Next base: position 234,130 of record JAHDSQ010000002.1, on the reverse strand, counting down.
AACACCTGGGCTGATCTGGGACAGGGTGCCGATGTCGGCAGTATTGTACATACCCATGAGGCTTTGAGGCCTCTGGGGATCAAACCCGAACAGATTAAGCTGGTCATGAACGATTCGGCGCTTTGTCCCAATTCCGGAGGAGCCGTCGGTAGCCGCAGTCATTACATGATAGGAAATGCTATCATTGATGCGGCTAATAATTTAATGCAGAGCATGCGTAAATCGGACGGAACATATCGGAGTTACGAAGAAATGATCAAAGAGGGGTTGCCCATCAAGTATCTGGGGGTATATGATATCTCTGACCATACCAGTGAGCTGGATATCAATACCGGGCAGGGCAATCTCAGCCCTGACTATACTTACGGCATTTTCATGGCTGAGGTAGAGGTGGATACAAAGACCGGGAAGACGAAAATCCTGAAAATGACTGCTGAAGCCGATATAGGGGTTATCGGTAGTAGGCAAGTGGTGGAAGGACAAGCCTTTGGAGGTATTTCCCAGGGGATAGGCATGGCTTTGGGAGAGAACTATGATGATATTCAAAAGCATACGAATCTGATGGCTTGCGGCTTCCCTTATATCAATGACATTCCGGATGAGCTGGAGGTTGATTTCCTTGAAACGCCAAGAAGCAGAGGACCGCAAGGTTCTTCCGGCTGCGGAGAGCTGTTCCAGACCAGCCCTCATGTGGCGGTGATAAATGCCATTTACAATGCTTGTGGGGTCAGGATCAGGGAATTTCCCGCAACGCCGGAGAAAGTGCTGGCCGGTTTGAAGGCACGGGAAAAAGGAGAGGTATTGAAAAAAGAGAAATATTATCTTGGTTCAGACCTGCACGAGAAAATTGCGGAAATCAAGAGGAACCCGGTCGTGCCAAAATAATAAACCGGCTTGCTTCGGTGCTTGACAAATGAACGAAAAATGGATTAAGATAGCCTAGTAAATGTAATGTTTAAAGCATCGAATGATTCCAAAACCGAAGAGAGGGAAGAGGAACATGTGACCCTTTCAGAGAGGCAGTCCCCCGGCTGTAAGGGCTGCTAAGGCAAGTCCTGTTCTCAGTCGCCCTGGAGGTATGGTATTGAAAAGCGTAGTAGATACCGTCGGGAAGGCCCGTTATAGCTAATGAGTGCCCTGTGAGCCTGGTAATATCGGTTCCGGGGAATTAAGGTGGTACCACGGAAAAGCATCCTTCCGTCCTTTGGGATTGGAAGGATTTTTATATGGAAAGAGGGGTAAAGAACATGACCGAGAAAAATTTATCCACTGTCTATGATCCGAAAGATGTCGAAGAAAAATGGTATGAGTTTTGGGAAGAAAACGCCTTTTTTCATGCCGACGTAAACTATGAGGCTGAGCATTTTTCCGTTGTTATGCCGCCTCCGAATGTGACCGGTTCCCTTCATTTGGGACACGCCCTGGACAATACTCTCCAGGATATCCTGACCCGTTGGCGGAGGATGCAGGGCTACAATACGCTGTGGCTACCGGGAACGGACCATGCCGGTATTGCCACCCAGGCCAGGGTAGAGGAAAATCTGGCCAAGGGAGGGATAACAAAATATGATCTGGGCCGCCAAAGGTTTATTGAGCGAGTCTGGGATTGGAAGCATCAATATGGGAGCCATATCACTCAACAGCTTCGCAAACTGGGTACGTCCTGTGATTGGAACAGGGAACGCTTTACACTGGATGAAGGTTGTTCCCGGGCGGTGCAGGAGGTTTTTGTCAGTTTATATGAGAAAGGACTCATTTACCAAGGTGATTACATTGTCAACTGGTGCCCCAAGTGTCGGACGACGATTTCCGATATCGAGGTCGAACATGAAGATCAGGCAGGCAAACTTTGGCATATTAAATATCCGGTGATTGACAGTGAAGAATACATTGTTGTGGCTACGACGCGGCCGGAAACGATGCTGGGAGATACGGCGGTGGCTGTTCATCCTGAGGATGAGCGTTACACTCATTTGGTCGGTAAGATGGTAAATCTGCCGTTGATGGACAGAGCCATACCGATCATTACCGATGAGTATGTTGAGAGGGAGTTCGGCAGTGGGGCGGTGAAAATAACGCCGGCTCATGATCCTAACGACTTTGAAATGGGTTTGAGGCATGATTTGGAGCAGATTACGGTACTGGATCGCGACGGCAAGATGAATGAGAATGCCGGCAATTATCAGGGCATGGATCGTTATGAAGCCAGGGAAAGAATAGTCCAAGACCTTACGGCACTGGGGTTGCTCTTAAAAACAGAAGAACACGAGCATGCCGTCGGTCAGTGCTACCGCTGTGACACGGTTATTGAGCCGATGATTTCCAAGCAGTGGTTTGTTAAAATGAAGCCGTTGGCAGAACCGGCCATCAAGGCAGTGGTGGATGGCAGGATCAGATTTGTACCGGAGCGCTTCACTAAGATTTACCTTAGCTGGATGGAGAATATTCGTGATTGGTGCATTAGCCGTCAGCTCTGGTGGGGGCACCGGATTCCGGTGTGGTATTGTCAGGATTGCGACGAGATAATATGTTCAAAAGAAACGCCGCAGGTATGTCCGAAGTGCGGCAGCAAAAACCTTAAGCAGGATCCGGATGTGCTTGATACCTGGTTTAGTTCAGGGCTGTGGCCGTTTTCTACTCTTGGCTGGCCTGAGGATACAGACGACTTGAGGCGATATTATCCGACCTCGGTTTTGGTCACCGGGCGTGACATCATTTTCTTCTGGGTGGCGCGCATGATTTTTTCCGCTTTGGAATGTACGCAGGATGTTCCTTTCAGAGAGGTCTTTATTCATGGGCTGATTCTGGATGCTCAAGGCCGCAAGATGAGCAAATCCTTGGGCAATGGCATCGATCCGATTGAGGTCATTGATAAGTATGGAGCGGATACGCTGCGTTTTATGCTGATTACCGGCAATACACCGGGGAACGACCAGCGCTTTCAAATGGAGCGGCTGGAGGCTACCCGGAACTTCGCTAATAAGATTTGGAACGCTTCGCGTTTTGCGTTGATGAATCTGGAGGATTATGATGAGGAATATGCGCCTCAAGAGCCGGAATTGGCCGATCGCTGGATAAGTAGTCGTTTAAACCGGACGGCCCAAGAGGTAACACGCAACATGGAACGTTATGATTTAGGTGAAGCCGGGCGATTGCTTTATGAGTTCATCTGGAATGAATTGTGTGACTGGTATATAGAAATCGTTAAGCCGCGTTTATATGGTAAGGAAAGCATAGAAAGCAAGAAGACGGCTCAATACTATCTGGCCTGCGCATTAAGGACTGCCATGGAGCTCCTACATCCCTTTATGCCTTTTATCACCGAGGAAATATGGCAGAAATTGCCTCATCAGGGTGAAACGGTGATGTTGGCTACATGGCCTCAGGGAAACGAAAAAGAGGCGGATGATACGGTTGAGGAGCAAATGACCGTTATTATGGATGTGATCAGGGGTATCCGTAATCTGAGAAGCGAGATGCAGGTTCCCCCCGGGAAAAAGGCAGAAGTGGTCCTCATGGCGCAGAACGAAAAGGTTATGGAAACACTGCGAAGCGGTAAGGAATATATTTGTAATCTGGCTGCGGTTTCCGAACCGACCATGCTAACAACGGCAAATGGGAAACCAGAGCAGGCTGTGGCCGCAATCGTCAGCGGCGTTGAAGTTTATTTACTGCTCAAAGGGCTTGTCGATATTGAGAAGGAAACAGGCAGGCTTAAGAAAGAATTGGATAATCTGAATAAAGAAATCAAGCGCCTGGAAGGAAAGCTGAATAACCAGGGCTTTATCGCCAAGGCGCCTCAAGAGGTAGTGGAGAAGGAAAAGGCCAAACTCGGTGACTATCGCATGAAAAAAGAGGCGGTAGAGGAGAGGATTGCCTCTTTAGGATGATTGACCGGGCTGAAGAACATACTTTCGGGCCGGCATTGAGGTGAAACGGTATGGATTATGATCAGGCCTTAGAGGTCGTAGAGGAATTGACGAGGTTTGGTATCAATCTGGGTTTGACCAGGATAACGGCAATGCTTGATTTGCTGGATAATCCCCAGGACAAACTTCAGGTTGTGCATATTGGCGGGACCAATGGCAAGGGCTCGACAGCGGCTATGCTGGCCGCAGTTTTGCGTGAGGCCGGTTATCGTGTGGGGACTTATACGTCCCCGCACCTTGTTTCTTATACCGAAAGGTATGTGATAAACGGGAAGAAGATATCCCCAGAGGATTTTGCGGACTTGGTGGAAGAACTTATTGCTGTCTTTGCAGAGGTAAAAAGAAAGTCAGGGGAGGCACCTACTCAGTTTGAGGTGCTTACCGCATTGGCATTCTTGTATTTCTATCGCCAAAAGGTGGATATCCTTCTTTTAGAGGTGGGCCTGGGGGGAGATATAGATTCGACTAATGTTGTCAAGAAACCATTGTTGTCTGTGATTACCAATGTAAGCATGGAACACGAGGATTATCTAGGTTCGACCCTTGAAGAAATTGCGGCAAAGAAAAGCGGTATTATTAAAAAAGAATGTCCTGTAGTGACAGCCAGTGCAGAGGAAAGGGTCTTGGGTGTGCTGAGGGAAAGGGCACGGAAATTAAAGGCACCCCTTTATGAGGTATCTAGAGAAGTCTCTTGGCGGGCAATTGCCGAGACGGACAGGGGACAGGTGTTTTCGGCCTCTACTCAGAAGTGCGGTTACGGTGAATTAAGCCTTTCCTTATGGGGTGAGCATCAGATCGTTAATGCCGCTACGGCTATACTATCCCTGGAGATCCTGACAGAAAAGGGATTTTGGGTAAGCAGGGAGCAAATCAGAAAAGGTTTGGTTGAGGTCGTTTGGCCAGGTCGTCTTGAGCTCATTTCTATCGACCCTGTGGTGATAATTGACGGTGCCCATAATCCTGCCGGTATGGCAATGCTGGCTAAATGGCTCAAGAGAAGGCGAAAGGGTGTTGGGAAGGTTATTCTGGTGATCGGTATGTTGGCGGATAAGGATAGGAGTAAGGCTGCATCTTCGCTTGATCCGTTGGTAGACAGTGTTTACATAACAAAGCCGCTTTCGCCGAGGGCAGGTGAGTGGCGGGAATTAGCAGGGTTTTTCAGTGGAGAAAAGGATAAGGTCAAGGTGGTTGAAGAGCTGTCCTTTGCGTTGAAGGACGCTTGTCAGGAGGCCGAATCGGGGGATATGGTACTTGTGACCGGTTCCCTGTATTTGATCGGTGAGGCCAGGAGTTTTCTGTTAAGTACCCTCCAAAGATGATGGTTCTAAATCCCGCTTTATTCTGCATAAGCTGTAGAGTGAAAGCGGGGTGTTCTTTTTGAGAATAATCTATCAGAGGAAAAAAAGAACAGTAACGGTAATCGCGTTGATAGCTGTGATGCTGTTTGTCTCTTTATGCTGTGGACAGGTTTTGGGTAGATACCTCTTGAACAAGATGGTGGGTGCAGGAAACAAAAACCCGGCTGAAACTGAGGTGACCGGAAGGCAGACAGCGGGGAGGAAGGTTCTGAGGCTGGAACAGTTTTGTTATTATACGGTCAAGGTAGGATGCGAGGACTATGAAAAATCCTTGGAATTGGGCAATGCTCTTGCCCGGGAGGGAATACCTGCTGTTGTTGCAGGGAAGCCTCCCTGGTGTGTAATGGTTGGGTTTTTAAACAACGAGGAAAACTTGGCTCTGCTGGCGGGAAAAATCAGAGCTCTCGGCTGTGAAGCTTCGGTGATCAGAGTCGGAGTTAATGATGTATTTTTCAAATTTGATGCCAGCGATAAGAAAGCAGCGGAAGAGATTGCCCCTTTTCTTGCAAAACTGAGTGTGAGCTTGCACAAGGGATTGTTGCTATATAACGGGACTTCTGTGAAGGAAGAGGGCCTGGCGGACTTTAAACCCAAGTTTGCTGTGTTGGCGCAGGAACTCAGTGCTATGACGGCAAAAGGGCGTGCCATCGGTAGTGGGTTAGCAAGTGGGGACATGCGCAGGGAAGCTATCAATAGGCTTGCGGGGTATTGCGAAGAATGGGCTCAAAGCTTACAGGAATTAAACAACGGATGGAGTGACGGAAGTTTGCTGTTGAGCCAACAGCGGGCCCTTGCTCTTGCGGAGGAATATAAACGTTTTCTTTCTGACACAAATTGAGATATTTTTGGATTAAGTAAGATATTCTGTACTGTGTTACCAGGATATGTTATAATTTTCACTAAGGGGGGTTACTCTTGAAATCTCACAAAATACCAGAAGCAACAATAATTAGGCTTTCAGTGTACTCTCGTTATCTGAAGCAGCTGGAAATAAACAATATTACAACCATTTCTTCTGTGGACATCGCTAGAGGTGTTAACGGTTCTTCCGCACAGGTGAGAAAGGATTTGGCATATTTCGGGGAATTCGGGATGCGTGGTGTAGGTTATAATGTTAAGGAACTAAACTCCCATATAATGAAAATATTAGGTCTTAATACCAACTGGAACGTTGTTATAGTAGGTGCCGGGAACCTAGGCTCTGCCCTTTCACAATATAAAGGGTTTCAAGAAAGAGGTTTTCGGGTGTTAGGAATGTTTGATAATGATCCGGAGAAAATCGGACGAAGGATCGGTGAAATAGAAGTATACCCGATTTCACAGATAAAAGAATTTGTGGAGATCAACACAGTACGCATCTGTGTAATCGCTGTGCCGGCCCACTATGCTCAAGAGGTAGTTGCCGGAGTGGTTGATGCCGGGGTCAAGGCTATCTTGAATTTTGCTCCCCGGGCGCTTTCCGTCCCTGAACATGTGGAAATAAGGAACGTTGATTTGGCCGTGAACATGGAGATATTAACGTTCAACATGTGCCTTAATAAATAACAGATATTGAAAGGAAATTCCGCCAGGTAGTTTTGTGATTGCGTATTAGTGAACATAGAATAATGACTGGAGTGGATAGGAATGACATTATTAGAGGTTAAGGAATTGTTGAGGGCTGATTCGTATACCGAGTGCGACCTTTCGAACTGTGAAGTAAAGGCGGCTTGCGGCGCTGATTTGCTTAGTGATGTACTGGCCTTTACTAAAGAACAGGTGTTGCTGTTGACAGGCCTGGTGCATCCGCAGGTAATTCGTACTGCAGAAATGCTGGATTTGGCCGGAATTGTGTTTGTGAGGGGAAAGGTGCCTTCCCCGGAAATGATCGAGCTGGCTGAAAAGAAAGAAATTCCCATCTTGTCTACATCCTATCCCATGTTCAAATCTTGTGGTTTGCTGTATGCTTCGGGAGTCGACGGAGATATTTGCGATTGATTCCCCAGATTGAGAAGAAAAATAAGGCCGGTGATGCTGATGGAATTAGCAAAGATTATAGCTGAGGTAAAATTGCAGCCCTTGGTAACTGCCGGTGAGTCTAACGTTAAGGGCTGTTATATCGGTGATTTGCTGAGCAATGTTATGGCCAAAGCAAAGGAAGGGGATATTTGGCTGACGGTACAAACCCATCGTAATGTTGTTGCGGTGGCTCATCTTTTAAATATGTCTGGTATTGTTGTCGTGGAGGGGCATGTCCCCCATCCGGAGACGATTGAAAAGGCCCAGGAGGAGGGAATTGCTTTGCTTGCCACAAAAAAGAGCGCTTATGAGGTGGCGTGTGTTCTGTACTCACTTGGTTTGGGCAGGGCAGAGTAATGAAGGAATGGACCTTGGATTTGCACATTCATACTGTACTATCGCCTTGCGGCGATTATGCGATGACTCCTCCGCGGGTTTTAAAACGAGCACTTGAATTAGGAATCGATGCCCTGGCCATAACCGATCATAATACCTCGGAAAACGTTATCCCGTTTATAAAAAAGGGTAAAGAGTTAGGGGTTCGCGTTTTTCCGGGAATGGAGCTGCAGACCATTGAGGATGTTCATTTGGTTTGTATTTTTTCTACATCCGAAGAGGCTGCGGCTTGGCAGGAATATGTCTACGGCAAGCTACCGGGGCTTAAAAATAAACGAGAAAGCTTTGGAGATCAGATAATTGTCGATAAAGAGGGAGAATTTATAGGTGAAATTGACCGCATGTTGCTGATAGGTGCTGACATTACCTTGGAAAAAGCCGTAAAAGGAGTCCACGAATTGGGCGGGCTATGCATTGCCGCCCATATTGACCGACAGGCCTTTAGCCTCTGGGGCCATCTTGGGACCATTCCTGAAGGGCTTGGTCTTGATGCGGCAGAACTAACGCCGCATTTACCCAGAAAGCCTGAACAGTTGAAGCGTTTAGAAGAGATAGCATTACCTTATTTGATATCCTCGGACGCCCATTATTTGCATGATATGCGCCGACCATCTACGTCAGCCCGCATGGAGAAATGCTCTTTGGAGGAAATAGCAATGGCGTTGCGGGGAATAGAAGGACGTTTATTAAAAAATCTGGGTTAGGACCATGGGGGAGAGCTATGCGGGAAATATCACTTCACATTCTTGATATTGTTCAAAACTCATTGGCCGCAGGTGCCGCGAATGTAGTTATTTCCATAAAAGAAGATTTAAATGAGGATATTCTGGAACTGATAATTGAGGATAACGGTTGCGGTATGGATGAAGAAAAACTGAAAAAGGTTCTTGATCCCTTTTACACGACAAGAACTACGCGAAAAGTGGGGTTAGGGTTGTCTATGCTGCAAGCCAATGCTGAAGCATGTGGCGGTGAACTGACGATTGATTCCGTTCCCAACAAGGGCACAGTCGTAAAGGCAGTGTTTCAACATAGTCATATTGACAGGGTTCCGTTGGGGGATATGGTCGCTACTCTCATTGCTCTTGTAGCCGGGTATCCGGAAGTGGATTTTTTATATAGTCATAGTGTGGACAAGAAAGATTTTGCTTTCAGCACAAAAGAAATAAGGGATGTCTTAGAGGATGCTTCTCTTGACCATCCGGAAGTGCTTTCTTGGTTAAAAGATTATCTTTCGGAAAGGGAAAACCAATTGCAGTTGGGAAATTAGTAACATCAGCAATTACCTGCCAGCAATTAACATCATAACCTGCTTGTCTGCTTTGCACCCGGGTGGTAAGATGAAGTATGACGAATTGTCGTTGGATTTTGAACTTGCTTCAAAGGGGGCATGGACATTGAAAGCATATAGTGCAAAGAAAAGTCTCTGGCTGCTATTGGTATTGTTGGTTATTGGGGGCTTAATCGGAAGCCTGCTGGGATCGGCCTTTGGAGAGCATCTGCCCATTCTGCGACAAGGGTTCCCGACTATTGGTCTGGCTCCGACGGCACTTGACCTTGTGGTCATTAAGCTGACGTTTGGCTTGCAGCTGAGTTTGAACGTGGCCGGTATTGTGGGTTTTTTAGTGGCTTTATTTGTTTATTTCAGGCTATAATAATAGCGGTAACGGATTAGGAGGTGCCGGCATGAAAGTTGTTTTGGCTTCCTCTTCGCCTCGTAGGGCCGAACTTTTAAAAAAAATCGGGCTTTCCTTTCGAGTATCCCCTGCTGAGATTGAAGAAGGGGAACCGGTTGCTCCGTGGTCGGAATGGGTCAAGACTTTGGCAGAGAACAAAGCTTTGGCTGTTTCTACCGGAAAGGACGAGGTAACCCTCGCGGCTGATACCGTTGTTGTCTGCAAGGGGCGAGCACTGGGAAAGCCTGTCGACAGTGAAGAAGCCCTTGAAATGCTGAGAATGCTGGCAGGCAGTGTTCACGAGGTGATGACCGGGGTATGTACAATCAATGGGTTGCGTACAGACAAGAAAGGTGTTGCGATGTATCGGGATGTTGAGATTACCCGTGTTCATTTTCGCGATTTGACTGAGCAGGAACTAACCACCTATGTTGCAAGCGGCGAACCCTTTGACAAGGCCGGGGCCTATGGGATTCAAGGTTTGGGCGCGTTGTTGGTTGAAAAGATTGAGGGTTGTTATTACAATGTGGTAGGGCTTCCTCTGGTGAAAACGATGCTGCTTTTGCGACGCTGTGGAATAAACGTACTGGGGGCCGGTGGGAAATGAGTGAAAAGGGTGGTGGTCATATTTCCATTAAGGATTACCCAGAAGAAATAAGGCCCAGGGAAAAAATCCTGTACTATGGAGCGGAGAGCTTGTCGGATCAGGAATTGCTGGCAATACTGCTGCGGACCGGTACGAAGGAGAAATCTGCTCTGGAGCTGGCAAATGACGTTTTACAAGACGGAGGTTTAAAAAACCTCACCCAAATCAGTGTTGAAGAGCTTAAATGCAAGAAGGGGATGGGTCTGGCGAAAGCAGCCCAATTGAAGGCAGCTGTGGAATTGAGCCGGCGTTTAGCCAGGCAGAGTTTGGGGTTGCTGCCTATAATTAAAGATCCTAAAGATGTTGCAAAGCTGGTTATGGGTGAAATGGCATATTTAGACCGAGAACACTTCAGGGCTATCAATTTAAACACCAAGAATCAGGTTATGGCCATTGATACGATTTCAGTGGGAAGTCTCAATGCGTCATTGGTTCATCCTCGCGAGGTGTTCAAGCCGTCTTTGAAAAGGAGTGCTGCGAGTTTGATTCTCGTGCACAATCACCCCAGTGGCGATACAAAACCCAGTCAAGAGGATATTAAAGTCACTTGGCGGCTGTACGAAGCCGGGAACCTTCTTGGCATCGAGATTGTAGATCATATCATTATCGGTCAAAATAAATTCTTAAGTATGAAAGAAAAAGGCTATATGTAGGAAAAACTAATAGCGTAATTCCATAATCAGGAAGGGGAAACAGAACACCATGTTTTTTAGTAGAGATTTAGGAATAGACCTGGGTACGGCAAATACCCTCGTCTACATTAAAGGAAAAGGCGTAATATTGACAGAACCTTCTGTTGTAGCAATTCAAAAGGATGTTGGAACTGTTTTGGCTGTAGGCGATGAAGCAAAAAAGATGATTGGCAGGACTCCCGGCAATATCACAGCTATTCGTCCGATGAGGGACGGTGTTATCGCTGATTTTGATGTGACACATACCATGTTGCGCTATTTTATTCGCAAGGCTTTGAATAAGAATATAAATTATTTTAATCGTCCTCGTGTCGTGGTGTGCGTTCCGGCAGGAGTCACCACTGTTGAGGAGCGTGCTGTGAAAGAAGCGGCAATCCAATCCGGTGCTAAGGAAGCTTATTTGATAGAGGAACCGATGGCCGCCGCCATTGGGGCAGGACTGCCGATACATGAGCCTACCGGTAATATGATCGTTGATATCGGAGGAGGAACGACGGATGTAGCGGTTATTTCTTTAGGGGGTATCGTTACCAACAAAAGTATCAGAATCGGCGGCGATGAGATGGATGAAGCCATCGTAAATCATATTAAGCGTACCTACAATTTACTGATTGGCGAAAGAACGGCAGAGGACATCAAAATTGAAATAGGCTCGGCGCTTGAGCAGACTGAAGAAAGGAAATACAAGGTCAAAGGTCGTGATTTGGTCTCAGGTCTGCCAAAAGTACTCGAGGTTGGTGTCAAGGAAATTTGCGCTGCGCTTTCAGAGCCGGTGATGTCGATTATTGAGGCTATCAAGGTATGTTTGGAAAAAACACCGCCGGAACTGGCGGCCGATATTATGGACCGCGGCATTATGATGACAGGTGGAGGTTCCCTGTTGCAGGGGATGGACATGCTGGTGAGCAGGGAAACGGGCATGCCCGTCCATATGGCCGACCAACCCCTTACATCGGTGGCTTGTGGTTCAGGGAAAGCTTTAGAGAATATTAATACATTGAAGAGGTTAATGGTAGTTAATAGAAGGATTAGTTAGGTGGGTGCCAATGACCAAAAAGAAAAGGGTCATTATTGCTGTGTCGTTTGTTTTGTTTATTTTAATAACGTTAAAGGTTATGAGCCTGACAAGGTGGGATAATACCGCCCTTTTTCCTGTTTCACGCGTTGTTCGGGAAGTAATTGCCCCTGCTCAGGCAGTTGTCACAAATATCAGCAGCGGGGTGAACGATTTTTTTGCTTATTTTACCGATAACAAGGTTTTACGTGAGGAAAACAACGAGATGGCTCAAAGGCTGGCAGCACTGCAAGAAGAGGTATACAGGCTACAGGCCGAGGCTCAGGAGAATGAACGACTCAAGGAATTATTGGCGTACAAGGAGCAAAAGGAGGAAAATTACGAACTCGTACTGGCCGGAGTGATCGCCCGTGACCCGGGCAACTGGTATAAAACGCTGTTGGTAAACAAGGGTACTGTCGATGGAATCGCAATAAATATGCCTGTTGTTAATCATGACGGTCTGGTAGGAATTGTAACGGGAGTAAGTAAGAATACCGCTGAAATATTGATGCTGCTTGACAGTGAGGCGGCTGTGGGAAGTAGAATCTTTGAAACCCGGGTTACACCGGGTGTTGTAGAAGGAACGGGTCGAAGCGATTACTTAAGGATGATCAACCTGCCCCACGATGTAGAAATCGGTTTAGGCCAGACGGTCGTGACTTCCGGCTTGGGAGAGTATTATCCGAAAGGGATACGGGTCGGAACGGTTGCTGAGGTCATTCTTGAGCCGAACGGGTTGATGAAAACGGCTTTAATCAAGCCTTTTGTGGATTTTGCTCGTTTGGAGGAGGTCTTTATTATTAAAAAGGTGATGCTGTCTGAAAATGATTTTGTGGGAGATGTAACCCCATGAACTATCTAGTTTTATTTTTGCTTGCCTTATTGGGACTGTTGCTGCAATCGACACTGTTTACTCACTTTGCTATTGCCGGTGTGACGCCGGATATAGTTTTGGTACTGGTTGTATTTTTCAGCATTCTACAAGGCATGGGAAAAGGCGGCATACTTGGTTTTTCGTTAGGGTTGCTGGAAGATATCTACCTGGGTCGTTTTATTGGTATGAATGCCCTGTCGAAAGGGGCTACCGGCTTATTTGTCGGTTGGATGGCAGGCCGGACATTTAGTGAGAACCTTTTAGTGCCTATTGTCAGTCTCTTTATCGGCACGATTTTTAATCAGTTTGTGTATATGATGTTGGGTAAAATGATGGGCTTAGATTGGACTCTGGAATTATTGCTTTGGAAGGCTTTGCCTTTAGCGATATACAACATGTGTTTGGTTCCTTTTACGTATTCTCGTTTTTTCTTTTGGAATATGAAAGATAACGACGCAGAGCCTGAAATTTCGTTTTTGGGAAAGCTTTCATAAAAGGAGATTGCTTCGGATGAAGAGGAGAGACTAATGGAAGTAAGGAAATCCAAACTGATCCTGGAAAAAACCTTAAAAATTTACACCTGGGTGATAGTTGCCATATTTCTGGTAATGTTTGTCCGGGTAGCTTGGTTGCAAATTATTAAGACTGAGTTATACCGTACAAAAGCAGTTTCAAACATTATGAGGTGGCTTCCGGAAACAGCACCAAGGGGTGAAATTCTCGACCGCAACGGGCAGGTGCTTGCCACCAACAGGCCCGTCTTTAATTTGTGTTTGGATTATATGGGAATGAGTGATGAGGACGGAACTTCCCAAATAAATTCGGATGAAGTTGTTAACAGATTGGTAGAGATATTAGATGATCCGGAGATTACGTATGAGCAAATTCAGAATATGATCAAATCTCAGAGCGGACGGTTATACGAGCCGGTAATTATTAAAAGAGATATCCCTATTGAGTTGGTTACGGTGTTTGAGGAAAGGCGGAGAGAACTGCCGGGGGTTAGCATAATTGCTCAGCCGCAGCGTTCATACCCGCATGAAACATTGGCGGGACACCTTTTAGGTTATGTGCACTCCATTAAGGAAGAATTGGAGGAGCCGGGTTTTGAAGACTACGGTATGGCTGATTTGGTGGGCAAGACCGGTATCGAAAAGGTGTATGAGCATGATCTGCGTGGAGAAAACGGATATCGCCAGGTGGAAGTAACAGCTTTGAACCGTCCGGTTAGAGAGGTCCAGACAATTCCGGCTATCCCCGGAAACGATTTAATCTTAACGATTGATCTTGAATTACAGCGTGTCATGGAAAAGAGTTTCGATGAAGTGTTGGAAAAGGTACAAAAAGACCATCCGAAAGCCCAGGCAGGAGCAGCCGTGTTGTTGGACGTTAAAACCGGTAAAGTCTTAGCGATGACAAGCCGGCCGGAGCTTGATCCGACAGATTTTAACGGTAATTCACTTTCCCAGGAACAGGCGGATTACTATTTCAGCAACGAACCTCCGGCTCTCAGGAACAGGGCATTACAGGGTGCTTATGTACCGGGTTCGACTTTTAAGATGGTGACGGCTATTGCCGCTTTGGAGTCAGGTGTGGTTTCGCCTGACGAGTATTTAACCTGTACAGGTAGGTATTGGGAGTCTCCATATATCAAATGCTGGGACGTGCATGGTTCGGTTAATCTTTATTCGGCTCTTGCCAAATCCTGTAATGTATATTTTCAGGAAATGGCCGCGCGCAGCGGTATTGAGGCCATTGGCAGAATAGGGACAGAGCTGGGTCTGGGTCAAAGAACAGGGATTGATCTTCCTTACGAGAGTTCCGGCCTTTTACCCCATTTGGAATGGCAGGAGAAGGAGTTTGGTGCCAGAGCGGATCGTATAAATAAACAGATTGACGAGCGAATCAAAGGTATCGAGGATGAGTATCAAAAAAATATTGAGGCAGCCGCTGATGAAAGCGAGAAAAAAAGATTGGAACGTGAGCTTAGCGGCAAAATAAATGTTTGGGAGCAAGAAAGAAAAATACAGTTAAATCATTACACCAGATGGCACACATGGGATACCTATAATACAGGGATTGGGCAGGGGTACAATCAGTATTCGGTTATTCAATTGGCTAATTATGTGTCTACTATTGCCAATGGCGGCACCCGGTACAAGCCTTATATCGTCGATAGGATCATTTCTTATGAAGGAGAGGTCTTAAAGCAATACGAGCCGGAGCTTGTGCTGGAAACATCTATTTCCGCGGATACAATCAGAGAGGTCCAAAGAGGTATGCAGGCAGTAACTGAGCCGGGAGGTACGGCATACTTTCTTTTCAGTGATTTCCCTGAGGAAATAAAGGTAGGTGCCAAGACCGGTACGGCTCAGACAGGAAGGGCGGACTATGAAAAAGATGATTATGACGGATTGTTCGTTGCTTTTGCGCCTGCCGATAATCCGCAAATCGCTTTTGCCGGAGTAGTTGAGCACGGATACAGCGGAGGGGGATCTGCCGGATATATTGCCAAAGCTCTCATGGAAGAGTATTTTGGTATCGGACAAGAAAAGTCCATTTTGGAGTTGTCGGAAGTAGAACATGAGATAGTTGATTAAGGGGCAAGGAAAAAAGCCCCTTTTTTTTGCAGGTTTTTTTTTATAAACAGCGAACTTAGATTAAGTATGCAGTACACCTGGAGGGATTGGTATCGGATATGACAAACGATGTTGTGGTGTTTAAAGGAAATAAGGAAGGACTTGTTGTCCGCTGCAATGACGAAGCAGAATGGGAAGATGTCTTTGATACCCTCAAGGAGCGTTTGGAGGGGAAAGGAAAATCCTTCTTTGCAGGTGCCGGCGTTGTTTTTGAAGCCGGAGGGCGTATCCTTACGCCGGAGCAGGTGGGTTCTCTTTGGCGACTGTTTCAGGAGAACGGGTTAAAGGTAAAAGCGATTAGAACAGGCGAAAAGAAGGGACAACACAGGCAGATGCGGGTATCGTCCCGAGACGAAGAAGGAAGCAAACGGAATATTGATGAAGTAAGCGATTTGCCGACATTGATTGTCAGGAGAAATATTCGCTCCGGGCAGGATGTTTCTTTCGCAGGAAACGTGATTGTCTTCGGAGATACCAAGCCCGGCTCTGAGGTTTCTGCCTCCGGATATGTTTTGGTGATGGGGAAATTAAGCGGAACAGTCCATGCGGGAGCGGCGGGTGATGAAAGAGCCTGGGTAGGGGCGATAAGGCTGCAACCAACTCAATTGCGAATTGCCAACTATATCACCAGGGCACCGGACGAAGACCCTACTGGACCTGAAGTTGCCCACATTTACGAAGGTGCCGTTATAGTCAGGGATATGAAAAAGATAGGAAATTACATAGAAATTAACAGGAGGAATTGATTAATGGGAGAAGTTATTGTAATAACCTCCGGCAAGGGGGGCGTAGGCAAGACTACTACAACCGCAAATATTGGTACTGCCCTGGCTTCTATGGGTTACAAGGTCGTTATGATGGATACCGATATCGGCTTGAGAAACCTTGATGTAGTCCTTGGCCTGGAGAACAGGATAGTGTACGATCTTGTCGATGTGGCGCAAGGTAACTGCAGGCTTAGGCAAGCCTTGATTAAGGACAAGCGCTTCGAACACCTAGTGCTTCTTCCGGCAGCTCAGACCAAAGACAAATCTGCCGTAAGCCCCGAGCAGATGAAAGAATTGACCGAAAAACTCAAGGAAGAGTACGATTATGTGATAATAGACTGTCCGGCAGGGATTGAGCAGGGTTTTAAAAACGCTATTGCAGGAGCAGAAAGGGCTATAGTTGTAACGACTCCGGAGGTTGCGGCTGTTCGCGATGCCGACAGAATAGTAGGTCTTTTAGAGGCGGCGGAACTGAGAAATCCTCAACTGGTGATAAACAGAATCAGACCTGATATGGTTAAGAAGGGCGATATGATGGATATCAATGATATGATAGACATTCTGGCTATAGAGTTGGCCGGAGTCGTCCCGGAAGATGAGCACATTGTGGTATCCACCAACAGGGGAGAACCAGCTGTGCTAGATGCCAACTCTCTGGCGGGTCAAGCCTACCGCAATATTGCTAAGAGAATAACCGGAGAGCAGGTACCGCTGATTTCTTTAGAGACCAGCAACGGTATTATGGGTAAATTGAGGAAACTCTTGGGGTTTAAGGCCTAAAAGGGAAAGGGGGTCGTGTAATGGATTTGTTTGGGAGAGTTTTAGGAAGGGGCAGCGAGCGTAGCAAGAATGTGGCGAAAGAAAGGCTTCGTCTGGTGCTTGTGCATGATCGGACGAGTATTTCTCCTCAGCTTCTTGAGGCACTTAAGGAGGATATGTTAAAGGTGATATCCAATTACATGGATATTGACCGTCGCGGAACAGAGGTGACGATTAATTCGGACGATAAGTCTGTAGCACTTACGGCTAATATTCCCATTAATAAAATAAACAGGATTTCAATTTAGAATGAAATGGCAAAATATACTTGTGCATTTTTCCGCCCTAAAGACACGAACTTGTACTTCTCGGATATGTCTTGATGAGGTATAATTAGGGCGGAGGGTTTGCACATGAGAATTTCTAAGGTATTAAAAAGCATAGATCCTTTGCTCTTATTAGATGTGGCGCTCATTCTTGTGATGGGCTTCTTTGTTTTAGCAAGTGCCTCCCACAATGCCGGTGAAAGGTTTGGTGTTGATTTTGTTCAGCGCCAGTTGCTTTGGACGGCAGTTGGGGTAGTAGCATTTTTTTTAGTCCTGACTGTCGATTACAGTAAATTGGCTAAGTATGCTACTCACATATATATCCTTAATCTTTTGCTTCTATTGGCGGTTCTCTTTTTAGGGACGGAGACGAAAGGGGCTCAAGCCTGGATTTATATTGGGCCGCTTGGCTTCCAGCCGGCTGAGGTCGTTAAGACTTTATTGATTATCGGTATGGCACAGTTCCTTGCCCCGAGGATCGGGAAATTAAATACGTTAAAGAGCTTTATTCCCGTGTTTATTTATGTGGGGATTCCGTTATTGTTGATTATGATGCAGCCCGATTTGGGTACAGGTTTGGTCTATGTGGCGATAATGTTTGGAATGATGTTGGCAGCAGGGGCATCGCCGCTTTTATTGACTTCGCTGTTTGCCGGGGGTATAGGTCTGGTGGTACTGGCTATTTATGCCCATTACACCTGGGACTTGTGGCTGCCGTTAAAAGAGTACCAGCTTATGAGACTGATAGTGTTTGTTGACCCTATGATAGATCCCAGGGGTTGGGGATGGAACGTGATCCAGTCGCAGATTGCAGTGGGCTCCGGCGGGCTTTTGGGTAAAGGTTGGATGATGGGTTCCCAGAGCGGGGGAAATTTTTTGCCGGAGCAGTGGACTGATTTCATTTTCAGTGTACTGGCCGAAGAATTTGGATTTATTGGATCAGCCTTGATGCTTCTTTTTTTCTTCCTACTGTTATATAGGGGAATTAAGATTGCCACGAAAGCTAAAGATCCTTTTGGATCCTTAATAGTTATTGGCGTAATTTCTATGTTTGCTTTTCATATTTTGCAGAACATTGGCATGGCGATAGGAATAATGCCTATCACAGGGATACCCCTGCCGTTTGTCAGCTACGGGGGAAGTGCGCTGTTGGCAAATATGATTGCTTTGGGGTTAGTGATGAATGTTTATGTATATCGCGATAGGATCTTGTTTTAAAATCGTATAAGAATAAAAAAATGCGTGAAAATTAGTGATTGAAGAAATACGGGCAATGTATTAGAATGTCATATAGGCTGGTAAAGCAAACCATTATTAATACAATTGAATATCGGACTTACAGGTGCTCTTGTTAACGAGAGAATAGGGAAACCGGTTAAAATCCGGTACGGACCCACCACTGTGAGCGGTGACAAATCTTCGGTTGAAAAGCCACTGTGCGTAAACATGGGAAGGCAGAAGAGGAGGATGAACTGCGAGTCAGGAGACCTGCCTGTAGGAGGAAGTGCGCCGCGGGGGAGCGAAAGGCACGGGATTCTTTTAGATGGGAAAAGTCTCTCAGTAAATAACTGGGGGACTTTTGTTTGTGGGCGTGCCCGGCAGAGGCACAGTCTAAATTCAACAAGAAAAGACCGGTGAAATCTATGCAGAAGACTCTAAAACAAATCATAGACTACAAGTACCATAGGGCAAGGATCATAACTGTGGCACTACTTGCCCTGCTTTTTACTCTAATACTGTTTTCATTGAGTCAGGGCAAAGCGGAAATTGCTGTCGGACAGATAATTAGGGTTGTGCTTGGGAAAATCAGCGGGGATAATTCATTTTTCCTGAATCTTACTGAGGCTCAAACGGCTATAATTTGGGATATTCGTTTTCCGCGAATACTGGTTGCAGTGTTGGTCGGGAGTGGACTGGCGGTTTCAGGTGCGGTCTTTCAATCCCTTTTAATGAATCCTCTGGCGGATTCATATACCATGGGAGTCTCATCAGGAGCGGCTTTTGGGGCTTCTCTGGCCATTTATATTAATATTTTTTTGCCGTATTACTTTGTTCCGGTGACTCTGGCGGCATTTGTCGGAGCCTTTCTGACTTTAGGGCTTGTAGTTCTTGTGGCTCGAGCGCAAGGGCATCTTAGCACTTCTAATTTGGTTATTGCAGGTATTATCGTGAGCACTATTCTTTCGGCCGCCATCAGTATGATCAAAAGCATCGCGGGTGAAGAGGTATCAGCAATTATCGGCTGGCTGATGGGTAGTCTGGTGGCACGGGGTTGGGAAGATGTTACCTTGGGATTTCCTGTAATCTTGGCTTGCATTGGGATCTGCATTTATTATGCCGGAGATTTAAATATCATGTGTTTGGGTGAGCAGGAGGCCAGATCTTTAGGGGTAGATACCCAAAGACTGCGTCGGATTTTGTTGGTTTGCGGTTCGCTGATAACGGCTGTGTGTGTTTCCATCAGCGGGATTATCGGTTTTGTAGGCTTGATTGTTCCCCATTTGCTTCGTTTTATGGTTGGCTCCGATAATCGTGTTCTCCTGCCCCTTTCCGCGCTTTTGGGGGGTGAGCTGCTGCTGTTAGCCGACACAGGGGCAAGGGTTCTGTTGAATGTTGAGGTTCCCGTGGGCGTCGTCACCACGTTATTGGGTGGGCCGTTCTTTATCTATATTTTTATAAACCGTAAAAAGTCTTTTGCGAAAGAGGGATAAGGGTGTACAAAATTGAGGATGTGGGCTTTGCTTATGAGAATAAAAGGGTGCTGCATGGGGTGCGTTTCAGCGTCAAAAAGAAGAGCTTTGTAACCATTATTGGCCCCAACGGCTCCGGTAAATCGACCTTGTTTGGGATCTTGACCGGTCTTTTCAAGCCAAAGATGGGGCAAGTCATTTTTGCGGGAAAACCATTGAACGAGTACGGGATACCTGAGCTGGCCAAGAAAATAGCGGTTGTTAAACAGGATACCGTTGTCCGCTTTCCTTTTACCTGCTTAGAGGTAGTCATGATGGGACGCAATCCTTTTCAGGATAGAGGTCGGGAACTGAAGGAACGGGATTTTGAAATAGTATACGAGGCTATGAAGAAAACCGATACATTAAGGTTTGCCTCTGATCTGATCACGGAGATAAGTGCGGGGGAGAGGCAAAGGGTTTTTCTGGCTCGGGCCATAGCCCAGACTCCGGAGGTCATCTTTCTTGATGAGGCTTTTTCGGCTATGGATATTTGCTATTCCGTCAAATCCCTTGATTTGCTGAAGGAGCTCGTGGAGAAGGAAGGTATTTCGGTTGTGGCCATCATGCATGATTTGAATATGGCTGATACTTACAGCGATATGATTCTTGCTTTGCAGGACGGACAGGTGCTGCAGTGGGGACAGACGGAAAATGTCATGCAGCCGACTTTTATCAAGTCCTTGTTTAAGATAAATGTGAAAAAAATCGGCAGCAGAGGATTGGTGGTACTGCCTAGATAATAAGTGATTTTGGAAAGGATGAAACATAATGGCCAAGAAGGGGATAGTTGTGGCGAGTTTCGGAACAAGTCATCATGATACCTGTCAAATAACCATTGAAGCCTGTGAAAACAGGATCAAAGAGTGTTTCACGGGATATGAGGTGCGTCGTGCTTTTACTTCCAATATGATCAGAAAAAAGCTGCGTGAGAGAGATGGTGTGATCATCGAAAGCTTAGCAGAGTCTTTAAAAAGGATGAAGGCGGAGGCCTTCACGGAGGTTATTATTCAACCTTTGCATATTATTCCCGGTGAAGAATACAATGAAAAAATTGTGGGACCTGCGCTGGCTTATGAAGGGCAATTTGAGAAGATCTCCGTAGGCAGGCCTGTTTTGACTACCATTGAAGACTATGATGCCGCAGTGGAAGCTCTAAAAAAGCAACTGCCAAAGTTGCGGAAAAGTCAGGCAGTGGTGCTGATGGGGCATGGAACCGAGCATTTTGCCAATGCCTGTTATTCCTGTTTGCAGTTGAAGCTTGCGGATAGTCTGCCAAATATTTTCTTGGGTACCGTGGAGGGTTATCCCAGTCTTGCTGATGTGATAAAAAAGCTACGTGCCAAGGGTATCAGAGAGGTCATTTTGATGCCATATATGGTTGTGGCCGGTGACCATGCTGTAAATGACATGGCGGGGGATGAAGAGGAATCCTGGAAAACCATTTTGGAGAAGGAAGGGTTTGCGGTTAAAACCTATTTACATGGCTTGGGTGAGAATATCGGATATCAGGAGATTTATGTAGATCATATTCAGGATTGTCTGGACGGCAATCATATGACAAGGGGGGAAGATGACAGATGAAAAGACTGATTTGCTTATTTGCGGTTGCGATGCTATTTTTTACTGCCGGTTGCGGTAGTGAGGCTGTCAATCAGGGGACGGAAACTGACCGGGCAAAAATCCAATTCACCGATGATTCCGGTTTTGTCATCGAGATGGATGAACCGGCGCAAAGGATCATCTCACTTTATTCGGCCCATACGGAGAACCTATTTTCATTGGGTTTGGAGCAGGAGATTATCGGGGTGTACAAAACGGACAATTATCCGCCGCAGGTTGCGGAAAAAGATGTCTACGACTACCGTTCCGATCCGGAAAAGGTTATTGCCGCCGAGCCTGATCTTGTGCTAATTAGACCCTTCATTGAGCGTAGCAAACCGGAATTCGTCGAGGCTTTGAGAAAAGCAAAAATAAATGTTGTCAGTCTCTATCCCGAAAGCTTTGACGGATTTGCTCAATACATTGAAAAGCTGGGCCTTTTGACGGGCAAAGAGGAAAAGGCCCAAGGGCTTTTGGCGCAGTTTGAAAACGAAATCCTTTCAATACAGACCATTACCGCTAAGGTAGATAAACAGGTTGGCGTGTATTTCGAATCTACGGAAAACAACTATCGAACAGTAACCTTGGATGCTATGCCTGCCTTGGCCATTAAATTTGCGGGAGGTCGTAATATTGCTTCCGATGCGGAAGGCTTGCAGGAGGGTTCGTCTATTGCCGCTTACGGTGCGGAGAGGATTTTGGAAAAGGCTGTGGAAATAGATGTATATGTGGCACAAGTAGGTGGTATGAGTGCTGGTGTCACCGCGGAAGGCATTAAGGAAAGGCCGGGTTTTTACGCTATCAAGGCTGTGGAAGAGGGAAGGGTATATACAATAAGTGAAAAGCTTATCTCCAGCCCTACCTTTCGTTTTTCTCAAGGGGTCAAGGAACTGGCCAGGATGTTTTACCCGGAGATTATGGACAGTCTGGATGCTTTCGCCGGACAAGAAAACTTGACTAGGGCTCAGATGGCGGAAGCAGCCGTTATGTTCAATCATCAGGAGATTTATGTACCGACGTCTCGGAATTATGCTAAGTCTCCCGATGGGCACGTCTATGGAGATTATGTGGATGTGCGTTTTGACCATCCCGGGCTTGATTTCATCGAAACGGCTGTTTTAGCCGGTTATATAGACGGATATGGTCAAGAATTCCGTCCTGACGAGAAGGTGACTAGGGAATTAGCGGTACAAGTATTATGTAGGTCAGCAGGTTTGGAGGATAATGAGATTCAGGCAGTGATAAACGATGTATTACAATCACCGGAAGGTTCTTTGCAACCTGATGGGTTTATTACAGGGAATGAGTTAATAGATCTAGCAGAGAGGATAAGGTAACGATGGCAGGTATACTATATGGAGTAGGAGTGGGGCCGGGAGACCCCGAGTTGTTAACGATAAAGGCAGTCAACACTTTAAAAGCGGCAGATGTTGTAGTAGCGCCTAAAGCTAAAGACACGGGAGAAAGCACGGCATTGTCCGTGGTTCGTCCTTATTTGCCTTCTCATACAGATATTGTGAAAATGGTTTTTCCCATGGTTAAAGGAAAGGAGACTCTTGCCGGAGCCTGGTCTGAGAATAGCCGGGAAATATTAGGGTATCTGCAGGAAGGCAAAAAGGTCGCTTTTATCACCCTGGGGGATCCTATGTTATACAGCACTTATGGCTATGTTTTAAAGAATTTGCGGGATTGCGGACATGAAATTGTAACGATCCCCGGAATTACTTCTTATGCGGCTATTGCCGCCATGACCGGGATTACCCTGGCCGAAGGGGACGAGGCTTTGACTATTGTTCCGGCGGTTACAGATGAAAAAAACCTGGAGAGGATACTGGAAACAGCAGATAACCTCGTTATTTTAAAGGCCTATCGAAATTACCAGCAAATAGTGGAAAGGTTAAAAGAATCAGGACATATGCGTGATGCTGTGATGGTGAGCCGGTGTGGTTTGCCTGAGGAACGGATCTGCCATGAATTAGAAAGTATCGGGGAGGAAGGTATTGACTACCTTTCCACAATAATTGCTAAAAAGAGGTGAGACAGCAATGAAGCATAAGAATAATCAGGCCAGGGTGGTTATTGCCGGTACACAGAGTGGAGTCGGTAAAACAACGGCAGCCTTAGGTCTTCTTGCCGCACTTTCCGGGAGGATGCAGGTACAGCCCTATAAGGTTGGCCCGGACTATATCGATACGGCCTACCACACCTTTATCACCGGTAGAAAATCGCGGAACTTGGACGGCTGGTTGCTGGATGAAGAGACTGTCCTGTACTTATTTCAGAAAAACATGGTCGGTGCGGATATTGCTGTCATCGAAGGTGTGATGGGGTTGTTCGACGGTGCAGAAATTAGCAGCGATAAGGGGAGTACGGCGCAGATTGCCAAGATAATCAAGGCACCGGTAATCCTTGTCATTGATGCTGCCGGGATGTCCGTAAGTGCGGCGGCAATGGTACAGGGCTACCAGAAATTTGACGGGGATCTCGATGTGACAGGTGTAATCTTCAACCGTGTGAGCGGTGAAAGGCACTACCTCTTGTTGAAGGAGGCAGTGGAAAGTTACACAGGTTTGAAAGCCTTTGGGTATTTACCGAAGGATGAAAAGATAGAGCTGTCCAGCCGTCATTTAGGGCTGCTTCCCAGTGTGGAGATGCCACAGCTAAAGGAGAAGATAGGCAGGCTGGCGCAGATGGTGGAAAAGACGGTTGAGGTTGATGAGATCGTTAACCACGCAAAAGCTTGGAATAAGTCGGTTCCAGCCTTTTCTTCATCTTCTGCCACGGATTTTTCTGCAATGAGTGCGCAAGGCAGTGAGGTTGATCGACAACCGGCGGAAATAGCGGTGGCCAACGATGAGGCTTTCAATTTCTATTATTGGGATAACCTTGATCTTTTGCGGGAGGCGGGGGTCAAGCCTGTTTTCTTCAGTCCTTTGCGGGATGAGGCTTTACCCGAAGGGGTGAAGGGTCTTTGGCTGGGTGGTGGGTTTCCGGAGGTTTTTGCCCGGGAACTGGCAGAGAATACAAAAATGAAACAGAGCATCAAGGCTGCTCTTGCCGCCGGGATGCCGTACCACGCCGAATGCGGCGGTTTGATGTATCTCTTGGAGGAATTAGAGGACTTTGCCGGTGAGCGTTTTGCCATGACCGGCTGGTTACGCGGGACGTGTCAGATGACTCAGCGATTGCAAAGGTTCGGCTATGCCCTGTTGGAGCTGAAGGACAGTTGCCTATGGGGTAAAAAGGGCGATGCTATTAAAATACATGAGTTTCATCATTCCAAGGTCAGCGGCGAGGAAGAAAGAACTGTCTTTAAGCTCAGTAAGCTTAAGAACAAAGAGGTCGAAAGACAGTGGGAGTGCGGATATATTAAAGGAAACGGGACAGCGGGTTATCCTCATTTGCACCTGTATTCCAACCTCAGTTTTGCAGAAAATTTCGTAGTCAGGGTAAAAAGCCGGAATCAACAGTGAGAGTAGAAGGAAGGATTGCAAAATGAACAGGAAATGTATCATGCTGCAGGGAACAGGTTCCTCCGTGGGTAAAAGCCTGTTGACAGCGGCATTGTGCCGGATTTTCCGGCAGGATGGCTACAGCACAGCTCCTTTTAAAGCGCAGAATATGGCTTTAAACTCCTTTATTACCGCAGAAGGGCACGAAATGGGCAGGGCCCAGGTTGTGCAGGCGGAAGCAAGCGGTATTTTGCCCTCCGTGGAAATGAACCCCATTCTGATCAAACCGACCGGTGACAAGACCTCTCAGGTTATCATAAACGGACGGGTTTATCAGAATATGACAGCGGCCGAGTACCATGCCTTCAAGCCGCAACTCAGGGAAATGATCAGAGAAAAATATTACCGACTGGAAAGCCGTTATGACCTTATTGTGATTGAAGGAGCCGGAAGCCCGGCGGAGATCAATTTGCGTGAGAATGACCTTGTCAACATGGGGATGGCGGAAATAGCCGATGCTCCTGTTATTCTGATTGGTGATATTGACAGGGGAGGAGTCTTTGCTTCTCTTTACGGTACGATGATGCTGCTGAGTGAAGAGGAGAAAAAAAGGGTCAAGGGAGTCATTATCAATAAATTTCGCGGTGATCCGGCCATCCTTCAGCCCGGTTTGAAGAAGTTGGAGGAATTGATAGAAGTACCGGTTCTTGGTGTTGTCCCCTACATGACTTTGCATATAGATGAGGAAGACAGCGTGACGGAAGAGTTTGACCGCAGTGAGAAAGTGGGAGCAGGGGAGCTAGAGGTTGCGGTGATTCGCTTGCCCTACATTTCAAACTTTACTGATTTCAGCGTGCTGCGCTACTTTGAGGATGTTAAACTTCGTTATGTCAAGACAGGGGAAAGCCTAGGCGAGCCCGACGTTCTGATTATTCCGGGAAGCAAAAACACCCTGGAGGATTTGCGCTATCTGCGGGAGTCGGGTCTAAAAGAGCAGCTTGCCCAGCATGTGCGCAAAGGCAAATTGCTGATAGGGGTTTGCGGCGGTTATCAGATGCTGGGAAGAGAACTGTCGGATCCGTATCACACGGAGTCAGGACTCGGTAAAATGCGCGGTCTGGGATATTTAGATATGGAGACTGTATTTTTAAAGGAAAAGACGACTGCTCAGGTCAAAGCCTGCGTGACTGCCGGAGGAATTCCTGCCATGGCGGATTTGGACGGTGAAATTCTGCAGGGCTATGAAATCCACATGGGAGTCAGTTCCCAAGGACCGGGAAGCAGACCGTTTATTAAAATAAAAAGCAGATTGGGCCGAAAAACGGAGGTCGTCGACGGCTATATCAATGGGGACGGCAATGTCTTCGGCACATATATTCACGGTATTTTTGACAATACGGCCTTTACCAGGAAAATATTGAACAGGGTTAGGGAGCAAAAGGGACTTGCTCCCATCAAAACGGTTCCTAAGCCGCTGAGGGAGTTGAAGGAAGAAGAATATGAGCGGCTGGCCGGGACGGTGCGAGAAAACCTTGATATGACAGGGATTTACAGCGCTATAGGGCGATGAGCTAAGAACAGGCAAGGTGGGTAGAGAAGATGGAGATGCAGATTGTATTTGGTTTTGTCTTGGATTTACTGTTGGGAGACCCGGTGTGGTTTCCGCATCCGGTCAGGATAATAGGGAAGTTCATTACCGCCTTAGAGAATATCTTGCGCGGTGCTTTTGCGGAGTTGCTCGGTTTGAAGGCAGGGGGCGTGGTGCTGACGACCGCCACGGTTGTCGTTACTTACGGTGTTGCCAGAGGAAGCCTTGAGGCTGTGCGGATTTATGCTCCTGTGCTGTATTTGGTTTTTAGCGCTGTCTTGATATATTTTGCACTGGCTATGCGTTCCTTGGCTTGCGAAGCCGAAGGGGTGTATAAGGCCTTAGAGGGAAACGATCTTGAACTGGCAAAAAAGCGGTTGGCAGGAATCGTCGGCAGGGATACTCATAATATGGATGAGGAAGAAATTATCAAAGCGACTGTGGAAACGGTGGCGGAGAATACCTCGGATGGGGTGGTCGCTCCGCTGTTTTATATCTTCCTGGGAGGTCCTGCTGGGGGCATGGCCTATAAAGCCGCCAGTACTTTAGATTCCATGGTTGGCTATAAAAATGAGAAATATGCGGAATTTGGCTGGGCTTCGGCTAAGCTTGACGATATCTTGAATTGGATCCCGGCTAGGCTTACCGGGTATTTGCTTCCTTTAGCCGGGGCGGTTTGGGGAAAGGATGCCAAGAGAGGATACGAGATTTTGCGCCGGGATAAGAGAAAACACGAAAGCCCCAATGCCGGTTACCCTGAAGCTGCCATGGCCGGGACTTTGGGCTTGCGGCTGGGTGGCAGGGCAATTTACGGTGGAAGACTCGTAGAAAAGCCTTATCTGGGTGAAGCCGATAAGGCTGTCGAACGCCGGGATATCAAGGATGCGGTGAGGATTATGGAAACGACGGTTTTTTTGGCCTTAGCGTTCTTCTATATGATAATGTTTAAATTAGTCGGTATTGTGTAGCCGGAAAAAGAAAAAAGGATGTGCTAAAGAAAATGACTGAGGGAAAAGCGATACACGGAGGCAATGTCAGGGAATATGCCAGAAAACTAGGGGTTGAACCGGGTGAATTTCTTGATTACAGTTCCAATATCAATCCGGTGTCTTGGCCGGAGGGTATAAAAGATTATTTGCTGGAGAATATCGAAGAAATCAGATGCTATCCCGACCGGGATTATCATGATTTAAAAAAAGCCATTTCCGCATATACCGGTTGTCCTGTGGAGCAAATCATGGTTGGCAACGGGGCTACAGAACTGCTATATCTGGCAGTGCGTGCTCTAAAGCCAAAAAAGGTGCTCCTTCCGGTACCGTCCTTTGCCGATTACGAAAGGGCTTTGCGGGGCAGTAATGCTGAGGTGGAATACTATCAGCTTAAGGAGGGTCTTGGGTTTGCTTTGGATACCGACCGCTTTTTACAAACCCTTAGAAACGGCTATGATATGACGATCTTGTGTAATCCCAATAACCCTACAGGGTACTTAATAGCCAAGGATGAGTTGTTGAAGATATTGGAAGAAGCAAAGCAAAACGATGTCGTCGTTTTGCTGGATGAAACCTTTGTGGAATTTACCGATGATCCTTTGGCCGCGACTGTTGTAGCTGATTTGGCTCGTTTTGACAATCTCATCCTCTTGCGGGCCTTTACCAAGTATTTTTCCCTGGCAGGTCTCCGTTTAGGGTACTGCCTAGCCGGTTCCCGGATATTAAAAAAGATGGAAATCCGGCAAGAGCCGTGGACGGTCAATGTCCTCGCAAGTCTTTTGGGTCCGTATCTTTTGCAAGATGAGGGTTTCAAAGCGAGAAGCAGGGAGTGGATTACTTCGGAAAGGGAGTTTATGTACAGAGGACTTGCACAGATGGACGGTCTAAGGGTGTATGAAAGTCAGGCCAGTTTTTTCCTTCTTAAATTGCTGAAGAAGGGTTGGAATGCAAAGATGCTGGAAAAGCGGTTGTTAAAAGAGTACATTATGATCAGAAAGCCGGAGGGCTTTGTTTCCCTCGACAACAGCTTTTTCCGCTTAGCCGTAAAGGATAGGGGAAGTAACAGTAAGGTGCTGAGGGCTATAGAAAACTGTTTGTGTTGATTTATATAAGGTGATGTTCTACAATTGATTTAATTGGCACAAAACATTAGTAAAAGGAGATCGACATGGGGAAATATCTTACTGATCCTGTTGAAATTGAAAAGCAGAGCATGCAGACAATTACCGGGATTTTGGGGAATGTAACTGTACCACCTTTAAAGCTTAAGGTTATTAAGCGAGTAATTCATACGACAGCTGACTTTCATTATGCAAAAATACTCAGGTTCAATAATGATGCAATTGCGAAAATAATCGCGGCAATTCGAGAACAAAGACATATTGTGACTGATACGGAAATGGCAAAGGCTGGTATCAACAAGAAAAAGCTTGCTCAGTATGGTGTTGAGGTCAGGTGTTTCATGCAGGATAAGGATGTAGCAGAGGAGGCGAAAAGAAACGGCGGGACGAGGGCCATGTCCTGTATGGAAAAGGCGGTGAGAGATGAGCAAAACGGAGTATTCGTTATCGGAAATGCACCTACGGCTCTTTTCAGGCTGCTGGAGCTCATGGAAGAAGGAAAAGCGAATCCTGCGGCAATCATCGGTGTGCCGGTAGGTTTTGTGGGAGCAGCGGAAGCGAAGGAATTGTTATCGCAAAAACCGATACCGAGTATCCTCACCAGTGGGAGAAAGGGAGGCAGCAATGTAGCCGCTTCAATAGTTAATGCCTTGTTGTATTTGATGGAGGAAGAAGAACGTTGAATCTTGGTACAAGAGTGGTTAACGGCAAGATTATGAGAAGAGGATACACTACCGGGTCATGTGCCGCAGCAGCAGCGAAAGCTGCGGCGCTTATGCTTTTTATGGGCAAGATGCCGGAGAGTGTTGAGATAGAAGTACCCGAAGGTACGGTTTTGCGTCTTGCCGTGCTTGATAGACAGGTAAGCGGAGAGGGTGTGTCCTGTGCTGTGCGTAAAGACGCCGGAGACGATCCTGATGTTACTGACGGTCTTTGTGTTAGGGTAGAGGCGTTTGAGACCGCCGGAGGGATAAGCATTGAAGGAGGATCGGGGGTGGGAATCGCTACTAAACCCGGACTGGCCGTGGAAGTTGGACAGGCAGCGATCAATCCAGGTCCTCGGGAATTGATAAAGCGGGAAGTCGAAAAGGTCTTGCCTCCAGGTAAGGGAGTACGTTTAGTCGTATCGATACCCGGCGGAGAGAGGGTGGCCGCCCGAACCTTTAATCCTCGTCTTGGGATCGTGGGGGGCCTGTCAATCCTGGGAACAACGGGGATTGTGGAGCCTATGTCCTCCGAAGCCTGGCAGGAGTCGGTGCGTTTAGAAATGAAGGTATTGGCGGCGGAGGGGAAGAAGAATATCATTCTGGTGTTCGGTAACTATGGTGAGAATTTTATTCAGCGTGAGCTGGGCTTGAAGAAGAATGTTATCAAAATGAGTAATTTTGTTGGGTTCGCTCTGTGGGAGGCGGCAGGTATTGGCTTTGAGAAGGCATTGTTGGTGGGAGAGTTGGGCAAGCTGGTCAAGGTAGCCGCGGGTATATTTAACACCCACAGTAAGGTTGCCGATGCCCGTATGGAGACCATGGCAGCCTATGCCGGAGCTTTTGGGGCTGACCAGGAGACGATCAGGACGATATTGAAGATGAATACAACCGGTGGGGCTCTGGAACTTTTGGAGGAAAAAGGTATCACGGGGCTGGCCGCAGAGATAGTGAAACAAGCAGGTGAAAGGGCACGGTGCCATGTGGGTGATAAGATGCAGGTGGGAACGGTCCTTTTTTCAAATACGAAAGGGCTGTTGGCAGTTGATGAATGGGGTAGCAGGATAATAAAAGAGTTAGGTGATGAAGGTTAAGTGAGCAAAAAGGTATTTGTTCTCGGGGTAGGACCGGGCAGTCCTGATTATGTGCTGCCCATCGTCGAAAAAAAGGCGAGGGAGTGCAGCGTGCTTGTCGGGGGCGGTAGGAACCTGGAATTGTTTCGGGATGTCGGAAAAAGGGAAATTGTTATTAAAAGAGATATTTCCGCTGTGGTGAACGAAATACAGGAAATATACCGAGTTGAACAGGTAGGGGTCTTGGTTTCCGGTGACCCAGGTTTCTATAGTTTCCTGCAGACCCTGCTGAGGTATTTTGAGCCCGGTGAGCTGGAGGTTTATCCGGGAATCAGTTCTTTGCAATACCTCTTTGCCAAAGGGGTCTTGCCCTGGCAGGATGCTTGCTTTGTCAGTCTGCACGGTCGCAGAGTCGCCGACCTTGTAAGAACCGTCAAGGAGGAAAATAAGGTAGCCTTTTTGACAGATGCTAAAATGGGGGTTGGTCAGGTCTGCAGGTTGTTGACGGAAAACGGTGTAAAAGATAGAAGGGTGCTGGTAGGGGAGAATCTCTCTTATTCGGATGAAAAGGTTTTTAACGCAACGCTGGAGGAATGCGCAGGAATAAAGACAAGGGGACTGTGTGTAATGGTGGTGTACGACGACAGTGGCGTGCGATAACAAGAGAAAGGATTGAACTGTGAGTAGGATGAAGAAAGTGGTACCGGGGATAGCAGACGATAAGTTTTTGCGGGATAAAACGCCTATGACCAAAGAAGAGGTCCGCGTTCTGACGCTCTCTAAGCTACGGCTCGCCGCTGAGTCGTGTGTGCTAGATGTCGGTGCGGGGACTGGTTCTTTGTCTGTGGAGTGCGCACTGTTTGCTTATGCCGGCAGGGTCTATGCGGTAGAAAAGGAGCCTCTTGCCCGAAAATTGATCAAGGCTAATTGTCAACGCTTCGGCGTTGATAATGTTGAGGTGGTAGCGGGAACAGCTCCTGCGTGTCTTAAGGGGTTGCCGCAGATGGATTGTGCGGTTATTGGGGGCAGCGGCGGAAACTTCAGGGAGATAGTGACCTACTGCAGGGAGCTGCTCAAGCCGGGGGGAAGACTGGTTATTAACGCGGTGCTGCTGGAAACCATGTATGA
Source organism: Clostridia bacterium (assembly GCA_018432615.1). Lineage (GTDB taxonomy): Bacteria > Bacillota > Peptococcia > DRI-13 > SM3-B62 > SM3-B62. The sequence goes on along the minus strand of JAHDSQ010000002.1, from coordinate 202,627 downwards.
AGGCATGAAAGCTCTTGAGAAAGAGGGTTTTGCGGGAGTGGAAATGATAATGGTGAGTATCGCCAAAAGCAGGGAATTAGGGACGAAAACAGCCCTGCAGGCGATGAATCCGGTATTTATTATCTGGGGCACAAGATGAAGCTAAAACGAAGGAAGGAAGAAGAAAAGATGAAGGTGTGTTTTGTGGGGGCCGGACCGGGGGATCCGGAACTGATTACCATTAAGGGACAAAAAAAGATCGCCGCAGCCGACATCGTTATTTATGCAGGATCACTCGTTAATCCTGAAATCCTAGCAGGGTGTAAAAAAGGAGCGGAGATATATAACAGTGCCGTAATGACGCTGGAAGAGGTCTTGGAGGTCATGAAGCGGGGTGTTAAAGAGGGCAAGGTGGTAGTTCGGGTGCATACCGGAGATCCCAGTATTTATGGTGCCATTCGGGAGCAGATGGACAGACTCGCTGAGGAGGGTATTGCTTGTGAGGTTATCCCCGGGGTCAGTTCCTTTACCGGAGCCGCAGCCGCTTTGCAGGCAGAATATACTTTGCCCGGTGTTGCGCAGACGGTCATTCTCACACGCCGCGAAGGCAGGACCCCTGTCCCGCCGGGACAGGATTTGGCAAGTCTGGCGGCCCACAAGGCTTCACTGGTAATTTTTTTGAGCGTCGCCATGATCGAGGATGTGGTAGCCGAACTTGCGCCTTCTTATGGAAAAACAGCCCCGGTTGCGGTGGTGCAAAGAGCTACCTGGCCTGACGAAAAAATAGTTACCGGTACGCTGGAGGATATCGCCGCAAAGGTGAAAGAAGCTGGGATCACCAAAACAGCACTGATTTTGGTCGGATATTTCCTGGGCAATGAATACGAACTTTCCAGACTTTACGATAAAAATTTCTCTCATGAGTATAGGGGAGCATCATCATGATGGCGATCGTTGCCCTGACAGCAACGGCTGTTAAGTTAGGCAGAAGGTTGAAAAGAGAATTTCCCGCAGCTCGGCTGTATGTCCCCGAGAGGCATCAGGAGAGTTTGGAAGACGGCTGTATCATGGCAGGTGGTTTGCAGACGACTATTGCCTCCCTGTGGGATGAATGCTCCCAGTTCATATTTATTATGGCGGCAGGCATTGTCATTAGGAGTGTGGCACCATTGCTGCGGGATAAAACCAAGGACCCTGCAGTCATAGTCATGGACGAGAAAGGAAGGTTTGTTGTGCCTTTACTGTCCGGACATCTCGGTGGGGCCAATGAACTGGCAGCCGTCATAGGGGAGAAAACCGGGGCAGTGCCTGTTATTACCACCGCAACGGATGTAGAAGGGATCCCTGCCTTGGATGATTTAGCCCGCAAAAACGGTTGTGTTATTGAAAACCTGTCTGACTGGAAAAAAATAGCGATGTCTTTGCTGGAGGGGAAGAACGTGGGCATGTATGCCACCGTAAAGGTCAAGGCAGAATTTCCTCCACAGGTGCAAATCGTGAGGCTCAAAAGCTGCGATGGTACAGAAAAAGATTGTTCCGGCAGTCAGGAAAATGGGGTCAATGACATCTTGGAAAGCAAAAAGTTGCAGGGAATGATATATATTACGGAGAAGGAAAAGGTAGTTGAAAGAACCGGTGTGCCGTATGTTGTCTTGCGGCCTCGTAACATCATCGTCGGTGTGGGCTGCCGTAAGGGCAAAAAAAAGAGTGATATTCTTGTCGCTGTACGGGATTGTCTGGAGGGTCTTGGGATAAACATAAACAGCATATTACACCTAGCCACTATTGATTTCAAAAGGGAAGAAAAGGGTTTACAAGAGGCTGCTCGGGAACTGAACGTGCCCCTGATGTGTGTAAATGCTGAGGAAATACAGAGGGTTGAGGGAAAATTTGTGGGCTCACAGTTTGTTAAAAAGCAAGTCGGCGTGACGGCGGTAGCCGAGCCGGCTGCCTGGCTTACGGCTAAAGAACCACAGGTTCTTGCTTCTAAGACCTGTTACCCTGGGATAACGGTAGCTATTGTGAAAGATAGGGGAGCAATATTGATGTAACAGTGGTGTAAGGAGATGCTGCTAATGAATGATGACAAGAAAAACACAAAAGGGAAGGTATTTGTCGTAGGATTGGGCCCGGGAGCCAGGGAACAGATGACAATAAAGGCTATTGAGGCGATCGACAGCTGTGATGTTGTGATAGGATACCACGTTTATATTAAGCTGATAGAAGATTTGCTCGAGGGCAAACAGGTGATTTCCTCCGGGATGAAACGTGAGAAAGAGCGCTGTGAAATGTGTCTTCTTCACGCCCGGGCAGGAAAAAAGGTGGCCTTGGTGAGCAGTGGCGATGCGGGGATATATGGGATGGCCGGTCCCATGCTGGAGATGAACGCTGCCGCACCGGAGCCGGTGTGTGTAGAGATTGTCCCGGGCATCACGGCGGCGAGTATGGCTGCCGCTGTTCTGGGTGCGCCGTTGATGCACGATACGGTACTGATCAGCCTGAGTGATTTGCTGACGCCTTGGAAGGTAATTGAAAAGCGCTTGTGTCTGGCGGCAGAGGGAGATTTTGTTGCGGTGTTATATAACCCGCGCAGTCAGGGCAGGCCTCACAATATCGACAGGGCTCGGGAGATTTTTCTCAGATACAGAAAGGGCGATACGATTGTGGGTATTGTGCGCAATGCGGCACGTGAAGGACAATCAAAAGTAATAACCACGTTGGAACAGATGCCGATTCAAGAAGTAGATATGTTTTCCGTAGTGATTATCGGAAGCTCTCATACCTATGTTGCCAACGAAAAAATGCTTACACCGAGGGGTTATCGCCTATGATTATCGTTTTGTCGGGGACCAAGGACGGTCGAATAATAACCGCGCTTTTACGGGAGCGGGGCTATGAGGTTGTGGCGACAACCGTTACGGAATATGGTAAAATGCTTTTGCAGCAGGATGGTGATACAAACGTTCTTTCCGGTGCCTTGGAAAGCTCCGGGTTGGAACGGCTCATCAAAGAAAAAGATGCCGAATTGGTTGTTGATGCTACTCATCCTTATGCTGTCAGGGTTTCGCAGATGGCGATGGAGGTGTGTCAACGGCTTGAGACTGCTTATATCAGGTATGAGCGGGAGGAGACGGCGGCGTTGCGGCAAGGGGAAGGTATTATTAGGGTCGATACCTTTAAGGAGGCAGCGCATAAAGCTTTAGAACATGGGGATAATGTTTTTCTGACGGTGGGCAGTAATCATTTGGAGGAATTCTGCAGAGTCATACCCCTTTCACGCCTTACGGCTCGAGTTCTGCCCCAGAGTGCAGTCTTAAAGAAATGTGAGGAAATGGGTCTGAGACCCGACAACCTAGTTGCCTTGCAGGGACCTTTCAGTAAGGAGCTTAATAAAGAGTTATATAAAAAATATCAGGCCGGGGTTGTGGTGACTAAGGACAGCGGAAAAACCGGGGGAGCGGAGGAAAAAATCGAGGCGGCCCTGGAACTTGGGCTTCGCGTTGTTATGATAAATCGTCCTGTCTTGGACTACCCTGTTGTTGTCAGGAGCGTGAAACAACTGTTGGAACAATTGAATCATCGTGGGAAATAGCAGACTTAGACAGTACGGGGGTTAGAGGAAGGTGCTGGGTGGAGATGAAAAAGGGATACATTCAGATTTATACCGGTGACGGAAAAGGGAAAACCACGGCTGCGTTAGGTTTAGGCTTGAGAGCAGCAGGCCGTGGCTTGAAGGTTGTCATGTATCAGTTCTTAAAAGGTTCCTTTTCCGGTGAGTTACAGGCCGTAAAAAGGCTGTATCCCGATTTTAAAATATATAGAACGGCCGAAAGCGAACAATTCTTTTGGCAGCTTAATGATGAGGAAAAAGAGAACCTGCGCCGGAGTATTCAAAGGGCTATGCCTGAAATAGAACAATTCGCCGCGGGTCAGGATTGTGACCTGTTGATACTTGATGAGGTAATGGCAGCGATAAATCATGGGATGCTGACCCTTGCTGAGGTTTTTCATCTGATCGAGACGAAGTCTGAGAACGTCGAGTTGGTATTAACCGGAAGAGATGCTCCGGCGGAGCTTTTGCAAAGAGCAGATTTGATTACGGAGATGAAACAGGCTAAGCATTACTATGAGGAAGGTGTCACAGCCCGAGAGGGAATTGAAAAGTAACAGATGGGAGTGTTAAAGGATGAAATATGTAGTTATTTTGGCAGACGGTATGGCCGATTATCCGGTTCCCGAACTGCAAGGGAAAACGCCTCTTCAGGCCGCTAAAACCCCCACCTTTGATTATCTGGCCAGGCATGGCAGGGTAGGAATGGTCAAGACAGTTCCCGACGGGATGGCACCGGGAAGCGATACGGCTAATTTGGCTGTGATGGGGTATGATCCGAAGAAATACTACACGGGACGTTCACCTTATGAGGCTATTAGCATTGGTTTGGAACTTGCACCTAGTGATGTTGTCTTTCGCTGTAATCTAGTTACCCTTTCCGAGGATGAGCCTTATGAAAGCAAGGTAATGCTTGACCATAGCTCGGACGAGATTTCCAGTGAAGAGGCCAGGGGATTACTGGAGCACATCAACATGAACCTGAGGAAAGAGGATATGAATTTTTATGCAGGGGTCAGTTATCGTCATATTCTGCTGTGGAATAACGCGCCCTTTGATTTTGAACTGACACCGCCCCACGATATTATCGGGAGAAAGGTAGAGAAGTATCTTCCAAAAGGGCCGTACAGGGATATTTTCAGCGAGATGATGATAAAAAGCAGTACCTTGTTGAAGGAACACCCGGTCAATCTGGAGAGGAAGAAAAAGGGCCTAAACCCTGGGAATTCAATCTGGCTTTGGGGTGAAGGGAAAAAACCTGCCTTGCCAAACTTCTTCACAAAATATGGTTTAAAGGGTTCTGTTATTTCGGCTGTTGATTTGATTAAGGGTATAGCCATTTGCGCCGGGATGGAATCAATAGATGTAGAAGGAGTGACCGGGAATTATCAGACGAATTATGAGGGTAAGACCCAGGCTGCTCTGGAAGCCCTTAATAACGGACAGGACTTTGTCTATATTCATCTGGAAGGACCTGATGAGTGCGGCCACCGTTACGAGATAGAAAACAAGGTGAAAGCCATTGAATACATTGATAGCCGTGTTGCCAAGCCCATCTTGGAAGGGCTTGAAAATATGCGGGAGGAGTATAAAATCATGGTGTTGCCTGATCACCCGACACCCTTGAAACTGCGTACCCATACCTCGGAACCGGTTCCTTATCTCATTTATCAAAGCAACGATAGGAAAGATGATAAAGGGCAGGCCTACGACGAGCACGCATCTCGTGAGTCCGGATTAAACTTTTCCGAAGGGCATTTACTGATGGATTTCTTTCTGAAAGGCCAGTTGTTGAATTAGGCCTTATGATTACATACAAAAAGCTGCATACAATGGTACGGTCTTTTTCCCATTTTCAAAACCGAAGTTTTTGGTTGAAAACTTTACGGCGTATTCCGGTTTGTAGGCTGCGATATAGACGCCAAGGCTCTTTGCCTTTGTGTTGTCCGCAGACTTTACTTCAACCGGAATTATTTTTCCTTCTCGCTGGATTACAAAGTCAACCTCCGCTTCTCTGTTGGAAGTCCAGTAATAGCTTGTGTATCCGTTGGCTGTTAATTGAGAACAGATATAGTTTTCAGCCATACTGCCCTTGAAGTCATCAAGCTCGTTGGAGAGATAGAGAATATCTTCGGGGATAACCTCTTTTTTTGCACACAGCAAACCGACATCCGACACATAGATTTTAAAGTTGTCAATATCACGGTAGTTTTCCAGGGGCTTTTTCGGTTGCTCGACACGATAGATACGGGTAACGATACCGGAGAGGACAAGCCATTCAATAGCGTTTTCGAACTCTGCTGCTCTTGCGCCTTTTTTGATGAGTTTATACTGAAACCTCGTATTTTTCTTTGCGAGCTGAACGGTAATATTATCGTAGACAAGCCGTGTTTTCTTGATTTCGTTGGTGGTGTTGTATTTGCTCATATCGTTAAGGTAGCTGGCAAGTATCATTTCCTGTGTGTGACGGACCAGAATAAAGTTTTTGGTTTCAAGGTATTTATCTACACAATCCGGCATACCGCCAACAACAAGGTATTGTCGATAATAACTGAGAGCTGCGTCGTGAAGAACAGAAGGCATTGGCTTGTCTTTGGCAAAACAATCTTTTATGTGCTTAACCAAATCGTCTTCGCCACAGGCAAGCAGAAATTCCTCCATATCCATCGGATATAAGGTTATCATATCTGCCTTGCCGACAGGAAAGGAGAACTTTTCACGGTTTACTGCCACACCCAAAAGACTGCCGGCAACAATGATGTGGTATTCCGGTGCGTTTTCAAAAAAGTATTTGAGTGAAGTGAGGGCGCGTTCGCAGAGTTGGATTTCGTCCAGTACAATAAGTGTCTTTTCTTTGATAATGGTTTGGCCCGCAAGACGAGAAAGAATAGGAATCAAGTAGTATGGGTCTATGTTCTCGTCGAATGTTTTAATGAGTTGGGGATTTGTTTCGAAATTAAAATATGCAACGTTCTCATAATATTCACGTCCAAACTCAAGTATCGAATAGGTTTTACCGACTTGTCTTGTTCCTTGGATAATTAATGGCTTGCGGTGGGGACTCGTTTTCCAAATTTTTAGGTATTCACTTACTTTTCTATACATACTGGCAATCTCCTTTCATAAACTGCCAGTATTATAGCATCTATTAGTGTAATAAACAAGGAAAAAATTCATAGAAATAACACTAAAACACACTAATAATGCACAGAAACAAACACTAATCGACATGAAAACTATTTAAGAAAGCCAGAAGAACCGTTCCTCAGGTTCCCTCTGTGGATTATAAGGAAAAATTAATCCGTGCATTTTTATTGAGGAAGGAATTTGCCAAAGAATGTCGAATGGAGGGTAATAGATAGGAAATAAGTCCCTAAACCATAAACAAAAGGACCTATGTTGTTTATAACGTGATAAATACTATTATTGGTATTTATTGTAACCTTTTTTGGTTGAGGCTTTGATTGTTTGGATTTTAAGCACACCAAAATTTACTGCATATTTGCAGGTTAATTTTGGTGTGTTTTTTATATGTTAAGGTTCCTCATGTTACATAAAGTGAAAACTGGGGAATGTATAAAAAACGCGCGTGAATAACAGATATGAGCGCGCTTTTTTATTGCGAATAAACAAGATTCCCAGGACCCAACAGCAATTATTGATTGCGTTGTTGGGTGGAGTACTTATTGTAGATTCTGTAAATAATGCAGCCCGCAGAAGTGTAAAATATAGCAATAGTCGTATTTATTATTTTTATAGGGGGGGTCAGCTTTGCTTCAACCAATATCAAACCTGGAAAAGGAACTGAAAAAACTCATTATAAAACTTCATCTGGAATATTTCGGGAAAGGCCCAGAGGATTTGTGGATTAGGGTACACAAAAATATTGCCACCTTTTATTGTTATAAAACGATTATACCTATGGAAGAGACAATGCTTAGGATTTCTAACGGTAAGGAGGAGGTGATACTTATCAGGGAAAAAATTCTCAATCATATTAGGCCGCAGCTATACTCAGAAATCGAGAAGGTAACAGGTTGCAAAGTATTAAGTTTTTCAGCAGGTTTATGTGTCGAAGCCAATGCGTTACACGGCACGATACTCTTTTTGCAAGACATTCAAAAAGAACCGAAAAAATGTAAATAATCCGTTGAAGAAAGAGGTGTTACTTTGTCTGACAAAAAGAATTTTACCACAATACGCTTTTTGAAAAATAATTCCTCCTATACTCGTGTACGAGCAGGTTTACAACTTAAGATTACGGTATCAATTGTGCTGGCATTTTTATTACTTAGTTCTCTGCAGGCTTGGTTTTTAGACTTTAGTCGACGCTTTACAACCAATCAGACTTATTTGCAGGTGATTACGGTAGCGGTTACCGTGTTTCTTGCAGCAGTGATTGCTTACTTTATGATAAGATTGTTTATCAAAAAACCTTTAGATAAACTAACTGAATTCGGAGAAAAAATGGGACAAAATGACTTATCCGGAAAGATAAACTTAAAAACTAAAGACGAGTTTGGGCAGATTGCGGACGTTTTCAATCAAACGGCAGAGAATATGCGTCTTTTGATTACTCAAATACAAAAAGCAATGGAAAATGTCTCGGCAAGCAGTCAACAGCTTGCCTTAAATACTAAACAGATTGAAACAGCAAGTGAACAGGTAGCAGCTACTGTTCAGGAAATCGCCAGTGGGGCTGGGGAACAAAGCCAGCAGGTAGCAGAAACGTCTCAAGCGGTGGATGAGGTGGTTGGTGGCATAAGGAGTATAAATGAGAAAACAAAACTGCTGGATAAAAACGCTGACGAAGTTATGGAGAATGCTCAGAGGGGAAACCAGACTATTGCTGATAGTATTGATGCCATGAGATCAATTAAAGAATACACACAAAGAGTTGAGAGTTCAGTTAACAATATGAAAACCCAATCAGAGGAAATTGGCAAAATCATAGAAATTATTGATAGCATAGCGGAGCAGACAAACCTCCTAGCCTTGAACGCCGCTATTGAGGCGGCCAGGGCAGGGGAAGCAGGTAGAGGTTTTTCGGTTGTGGCTGAAGAAATAAAAAAACTTGCCGAACAATCGCAGGAATCAACAAATGACATTGATGATTTAATAAAAAAGACTCAAGTTAACACTAACGAGGTTGCCGTATTGATGTCAGAGGCGGGCGCTGAGGTAACTAAAGGTGTGGAAACCTCTCAAAGAACAAGAGAAGCCTTTGATAATATTTTGCAAGGGAATAATGAGAGTTCCCGTCAAATCAAAGAGCTTGCGGTCTTGGTTAGCGAAATATCCAGTTCAAGTGAGCAGGCGGGGGCGGCTCTGCAAGAAGTAGCGAGTATTGCTGAGGAATCGGCTGCGGGTACTGAAGAAGCTGCCGGAACCATTGAACAGCAGACACAAAGTATAAAAGATGTTATGGATGCTTCTGAAATCCTATCTGAGTTAAGCAAGGAACTGGACGGTCTTGTACGGCAGTTCAAATCATAGACGACGCTTACGATTTCAACCAGGAGAAATTGTCCTTGTGGTTCCGAAAACTATTTCAAAAAGCCAGAAGAACCGTCCCTCAGGATATCGATAAAGTGTTTCAGTATCCTGGCTGTGATGCCCCAGATTATGTATTCGTTATATTGATAGAAATACACGGGATACTTTCCTTGCCTCCATTTGTAGTCCTTGCCTTGAGGTATGAGATGGTAAGGGAAGTTATCCTTTGGTTCCATTTTGACAGTTACGTCGGCGGAAAACGGTCTGTTGTTGAGAAAAAAACTCAAGGGAACAAAGAATACTTTCTCTACTTCGGACTTATTAGGAGATAAAGCTATATCGCTATTTATGATACCTACGAAGGGGTGGACTTGAAGCTGATGAGGGGTATATAAGACATCTAATGTTCCTAAGATTTCAATGCTTTTTTCGCTGATCCCCAACTCTTCTGCCGTTTCTCTGAGAGCCGCATCAAGCGGACAGGTGTCCGCTTTTTCAATCCGTCCGCCCGGGAAACATATTTCTCCGGGCTGGTTTTTGAGATGACAGGAGCGCACCTCGAATAATAAATAAGGCTCACTTAATAAAGAGGATTCATTTTGTCTCATAATGAGAGGCAATAGCACGGCATGTTGGACGAATGATTTGCTGTCCAATATGCCGATTTTTCTGTTGTTCAGCTTATTTTTGATGCTTTTCATCATGCAAAATCCTTTCGTTGGCATTTGTAAGGGTACTAATTGTGCAAAATACGAATAAATTGTGGAAGAATAAAGTAAGCTATGGTTGTATTTATTAATATAATGAAGGAGTGAATTTATGGATACCACTGCTCTCGTTTTGGTTATCGTCGGTGCCTTGAATTGGGGTCTCATAGGTTTGTTTAATTTCGACCTTGTGGCAGCAATTTTTGGCGGACAAACATCCCTCATAAGCAGGATAGTTTATACGCTGGTTGGTTTAGCGGGATTGTATTCAATTACATTTTTAATGGGAAATCGTGTTGGAGAGAGGTTCCGCAGAAAAGAGTAGGTAAAAAATAACAAAAAAAAACAATTGACAACATGACCTAACACCACTATACTGTTAACAATAATATTTTTTAGCAGCTTAAAGAGTGGATAATAAATATAGTGGTGATGATGGGAAATGCTTATACCGAAGTGTTACAGAGAGCCGGGGCAGGTGGAAGCCGGCACACAAGATTAAGTGTACTCGTCCCGGAGCTGTTCGTCCGAACTTGCTGGAGCATAAGTAGGATGGACCGGTGGTAGCCGTTAATATACTTAATGAAGGTGATTCTCAAGGCTTTTGGCCTGATGAGGATAATCTGGGTGGTACCGCGAGATTCCTCTCGTCCCTGACAAAGAAGAAGTTTGTCTGGGACGAGAGGATTTTTTATACTATCGGAAGCCCTAGTTTTCTTTATATCCGGGAGGCTAGTTGCTTAGGGAGTTAACTATAAAGCCTTTTCCAAACAAGGAATTGCGGTAATCGACTTCTATGCTCCTGAGACCTTTGGCCAATTTCTTGTCGATGAGAATGTTAATGTTTTTGACCTGATACTCATTGTCATTATCGGTTTTTTGCTCATCCAGAGCAAAGCCCAAGCGGGGACCGCCTCAGCCGTGACCTTTGAAGGTAATACGGGCGTAGTTAGAAGGTGTTTCGCCGATTTGTTCGAGGATTTTATTCGAGGCCTTTTGTGATATGGTGATTTCCATATAGCTTTCATCCTTTCTTATTGTTTAAACATATTGTAGCATACCACTAAGAAATAAGGAATTAAGTGTCTGCTTTATAAAAATACATGCATACAGTGTGCAAATTGCGAAAATGTTATTGACAGTTATCCTAACAGCGGAGTATCATGGTATTTAAATACCTGATATATAATAAGCGGTACATTTTAAAACTGTTATACAAAGCAGGCCGAATTAGCAGCAAGGGAAATTCATCAGATCAGGCAATTTAAACAACAATAGACGGCACGAGCGGTATGTTCCGGAAAGGTGAACCTGCGCTCGGTTTTTATATAAGTGTATTTCCGAAACTGCCGTGTCAAATAACAGGTATATAAAAAAAATGGAGGTAGGAGTTATGAGGAGTGACACTATTAAAAAGGGTGTTACCAAGGCGCCCCATCGTTCGTTATTAAAAGCCCTTGGAATAACTGAAGCGGAGATGAAGCGTCCCTTTATAGGGGTAGTAAACCCCTATAACGACATTGTGCCCGGACACATTCATCTTAAGGAAATAACCGAGGCCGTAAAGGCAGGGGTTCGGTATGGGGGAGGGGTTCCCTTTGAATTTCCCGTTATTGCGGTGTGCGATGGAATTGCGATGAACCATGTGGGAATGAAATATTCCCTGGCCAGTCGTGAGTTGATTGCCGATTCTATTGAAGTGATGGTCAGGGCACATTCCTTCGATGCCCTGGTATTTGTCACTAATTGCGATAAAATAATTCCGGGAATGCTGATGGCGGCTGCCAGATTGAATTTGCCCAGCATTTTTGTCAGTGGCGGTCCCATGCAGGCTGGGAAAGTTAACGGGGAGAGAATAGCATTAAGCGATGTTTTTGAGGCAGTAGGGAAGCATAGCAATGGGAAGATGTCCGATCAGGAAATCTGGGAAATGGAAGAGAATGCTTGCCCGGGATGCGGTTCATGCTCAGGGATGTACACCGCCAATTCCATGAACTGTCTTACCGAAGCATTGGGAATGGGACTTCCCGGTAATGGTACGATTTTGGCAGTGACTGCGGCGCGTCGCCGTCTTGCCAAGAATGCCGGAGAGCGGATTATGGAGCTTTTGGCGAAGGACTTGAAACCGAGTGATATTATGACGAAAAAAGCGTTTGAAAATGCCCTGAAAACGGATATGGCGCTTGGATGCTCTACTAATACCGTTTTGCATTTAACAGCAATTGCTCACGAGGCCGGTGTCAACCTCGATATAGATATGATCGACAAGATAAGCCGTAATACGCCACAGCTTTGCAAACTCAGTCCTGCCGGTAATTCCTTTATTGAAGACCTGGATGAGGTCGGCGGAATTATGACGGTTATGAAGGAGCTTGATAAGGCGGGCTTGATCGATAAGGATGTTAAATGTGTAGGGGCTGATAGGCTCAAGGAGCTTTTGGACAAGGCGAAGAACACTAAGGGAGAAATTGTACGTACCTTAGAGACCGCTTACCGTAAAGACGGCGGCATTGCGGTTTTGAGAGGCAACGTGGCAGAAGAGGGTGCCGTTGTCAAGCAAGGTGCCGTTGCTGAAGGAATGATGGTGCATAAAGGGCCTGCTCGTGTGTACGACAGCGAGGAAGAAGTATCGGAGGCCATTCTGGCAGGTGAGGTTAAAGCCGGAGATGTACTGGTTATCCGTTACGAAGGGCCGAAAGGAGGTCCCGGAATGCGTGAAATGCTTACCCCGACCTCGATCCTGGCAGGAATGGGATTGGATTCAAGTGTAGCATTGATCACCGACGGGAGATTTTCAGGAGCGACCAGAGGCGCGTCCATTGGACACGTGTCACCCGAAGCTGCGGCAGGGGGGGTGATAGCCCTAATTAAAGAGGGCGATATGATTAGTATAGATATACCTAACCGGCGACTCGATTTACTAGTGGAAGAAGAAGAGCTTAAACGGCGCAAGAAGGAATGGACGGGGCCACCGGACAGAGGTTTGGGAGGTTATATTGCCCGCTATGCGGGGATGGTTAGTTCAGCCAACAAAGGAGCCGTTTACTCTTCGGAATAAATAACATCCGGAGGTGTAGAAATGAATGGTGCAGAATACCTAGTAAGTTTCCTTGAAAAAAAAGGTGTTGAGTATATTTTTGGTTATCCAGGTGGATCTGTTATCTTTCTTTATGACGTTTTAGGACGTTCCGGTCTTAAACACATCCTTACCCGCCACGAGCAAGGGGCGGTTCATGCGGCAGACGGATACGCACGAGTGACCGGCAAGCCGGGTGTGTGCTTTGCAACATCCGGGCCGGGTGCTACCAATTTAGTTACGGGTATTGCCAATGCTTATCTTGATTCCGTTCCGCTCATTGCTGTTACGGGACAGGTTAATCTCGATAGTATAGGAAGAGATGCTTTTCAGGAAGCGGATATCATTGGGATAACGATGCCGATTACTAAGCACAGCTATATGGTAAAAAAGATGGATGAATTACCGTCAGTTTTGGAAGAAGCTTGGAATGTAGCTACAACAGGACGTCCGGGTCCGGTATTGATCGATATGCCCAAGGACATCTTTGCCGGGACAGTGGATTCTCAGGTAGGGCTTGAGAAAAAATATTCCCGCAAGGTTCCTTTAAAAAATGGTTTATCGGAGCAGCTTGATAAGGTTGTAGCTGCTTTGCATGAGGCAAAAAGGCCATTGGTCATGGTAGGCGGAGGCGTTGTTTCCGGGCAGGCTAGTGAAATTATACGGGAGTTTGTCAATTATACAAAGATGCCTGTGGTAACTACGCTTATGGGTAAAGGTGCCTTCCCGGATACAGCCGAAAACTGTCTGGGAATGGTGGGGATGCACGGTATGCCGGCCGCTAATCTTACTCTGAACTCTTCTGATGTACTTATCGCGCTGGGGGTAAGGTTTAGCGACAGGATTACCGGAAAGCCGGAGAACTTCCTGCCGGAGACCACAATCATTCATGTGGACATTGATCCGGCGGAATTGTCAAAGAATGTAGTTGCGGACATACCGGTTGTTTGCGATGTTGCCAAGTTTCTAACTGAGATGTTAAGTCGTTTAAAGAAAAAAGGATTAGAATTTGCAACAAAGGAATGGTTGCAGGAGGTAACGATCTTCAAGGAAAAGTATCCTCTTCTTTACGAAAAAGAGGGTGGACTAAAACCACAAACCGTCATTGAAGAGGTTGCGAGGCAGGTCGGCGATAAAGTCGTGGTTGTGACTGATGTAGGTCAGCATCAAATGTTTGTTGCTCAGTTTTATCCGATAGGAAAAACGCGAAACTTTGTGACTTCCGGGGGCTTAGGGACAATGGGTTTTGGTCTCCCTGCCGCCATAGGAGCAGCCTTTGGCAAAACAAATGAAGCTGTGGCTCTATTTACCGGAGACGGAAGTATCCAAATGAACATTCAAGAGTTAGCGACTATTGCCAACCATCAACTGCCGCTCAAGGTGTTCATTTTGAATAATTCCTGTTTGGGAATGGTTCGGCAGTGGCAGGAACTCTTTTTTAAAGGGCACTACGCTTCGACGTTATTTGACAGTAATCCTGACTTTGTGAGGCTTGCAAATGCCTACGGTATCAAAGCATTGCGGGCAGGGGAAACAGACGATATAAGCGAGATTGTCGCCGAAGCCTTTAGGCTGCCCGGACCTGTCATTGTTGATTGTGCGGTCTGCCAGGGAGAGAATGTGTTACCGATTATCCCTCCGGGAGGAAAGCTCAATGAAATGCTGGGGAGGTGGAAAGGTGAAGCACACATTAGCCGTATTAGTTGAAAACAGACCCGGTGTCCTATCGCATGTGGCTGGACTTTTTTCCCGCCGCGGTTACAATATTGAAAGCCTGGCGGTCGGTGAAACGGATGATTCTTCCGTCTCGCGTATAACCCTTGTTGTTGAGGGCGATGCCAAGATTATTGAGCAAGTCAGCAAGCAGTTGAATAAACAGGTCGAGGTAATAAAGGTCAATGATATTACAGAAGAAGAGACGGTCGACAGGCAGCTACTCTTGCTGAAGGTGAATGCAGATATTGCAGTTCGCCAGGAAATAATGCAGATTGTGGAGATTTTTCGGTGCCGTATTGTAGACATTGGACGGCGTTCGCTGATTGTCGAAGCAACAGGTGATGATGCGAAAATACAGGCTATCATTAAATCCTTACAGCCCTTTGGTATTATGGAGTTAGTCAGAACGGGAAGGGTGTCGATAGTTAGGGGACAAAAGTAAATGCTTGTATTTCAGTATGATAATAATTTATTAAAGGGAGGAATATACTGTGGCAAAAATGTTTTATGATCAGGATGCGAATTTAAGTTATTTGGAGGGCAAGAAAGTAGCAGTTATCGGTTACGGGAGTCAAGGTCATTCCCAGGCACAAAACCTAAAGGACAGTGGGGTCGATGTTATTATCGGTCTGCGCAAGGGAGGTTCGTCTTGGGCGAAGGCAGAGAAAAACGGCTTTAAGGTGTATACGGTAGCAGAAGCATCAGAAATGGCCGATGTTGTGCAGATTTTGTTGCCTGATGAAAATCATGCGGATGTTTATTATGGTGAGATACTACCGGGACTTAAGCCGGGCAATGCAATTGCATTTTCGCATGGTTTCAATATTCATTTCGGCAGGATCAAACCTAGGGAAGATATAGATGTCTTTATGGTTGCTCCAAAAGGGCCGGGACACCTTGTCAGAAGGCTTTACTTGGAAGGAACGGGGATACCGGGATTAGTTGCGGTTTATCAGGATGCCACCGGCAAGGCCATGGACACTGCTTTAGCTTATGCCAAGGGTATTGGTTGCACCCGGGCGGGAACACTGATGACTACTTTTAAGGAGGAAACCGAAACCGATCTTTTCGGGGAGCAGTGTGTACTATGCGGCGGTTTGACAGAACTGATCAGGGCGGGCTTTGATACCTTGGTTGGGGCCGGATATCAGCCGGAATCTGCCTACTTTGAATGCTGTCATGAGTTGAAACTTATCATCGATTTGATTTATGAACACGGGATTGCCGGGATGCGGTATTCGATCAGCGATACGGCCGAGTATGGTGATATGGTCAGCGGCAGACGCCTGATTACGGAAGAAACAAGAGCAGAGATGCGGCAGATTCTCAAGGAAATCCAAGACGGGACTTTTGCTAAGGATTGGATTTCGGAGAACCAAACAGGAAGACCGCGTTTTAACGCCATTAAGAGGCTTGATGAACAGCACCAGGTAGAGGTAGTAGGAAAAGAACTGAGAAATAAGATGCCGTGGTTGAAAAAAGAGATGTAGATTAATTTGGAGGTGTTACTTATGCAACTGGGGGCGGAGATCCTAATTGAAAGCTTAAGAAAAGAAAACGTCAGGGTTATCTTCGGTTACCCAGGGGGTGCGGCCCTGAAAATATTTGATGCCTTAAAGGACGCGACCGAGATAAGAACCATACTGGTCAGACACGAGCAGGGAGCAGCCCACGCAGCAAACGGTTATGCCAGGGCCAGTGGCAAGGTAGGTGTTTGTATGGCCACTTCGGGGCCGGGGGCCACCAACCTTGTCACTGGTATCGCTACCGCATATATGGATTCGATCCCGATTGTTGCTATAACAGGGCAGGTGGCGACTTCCATGGTTGGAACAGATGCCTTCCAGGAGGTCGACATCACCGGGATAACGGATCCGATTGTCAAGCATAACTACCTTGTACAGGAGGCGGGGGATATTCCTCGTATTATCAAGGAAGCCTTTTATATCGCACAAAGCGGGCGGCCCGGACCCGTATTGATCGATATACCTCAAGATGTCACCGCAGCCATGGCTGAGAACATCGACTGCAAGAAGGTCGACTTGAGGGGCTATAAACCGAACATTAACGGACATATCAGACAAATCAAGCAAGTGATTGAGTTGATAGAGAAGGCAGAAAGGCCCTTGATTTGTGCCGGTGGCGGTGTGAATTCCGCCAGAGCTACGGAAGAATTATTATATATGGTTGAGAATGCCGGGATACCCGTTACGACTACTATGATGGGAAGAGGCAGTATCTCTCAGGATCATCCGCTGGCGCTGGGAATGTTGGGAACATACGGACTGGCAGCCGCAAATATGGCCGTACAGGCTTGCGATCTCTTTATTGCCTTGGGGATGAGGTTTGGTGATAGGGTTACGGGTGCTACTGCCAAATTCGCTCCCCATGCTAAAATTGTTCACATAGATATCGATGCCGCTGAGATAGGCAAGAATATGCGTGTCGATGTCCCGTTGGTGGGAGACCTCAAAGTGGTTTTAGGGCAGTTGAATAAAAGACTGCAGGCTAAAGAAAACCAGCCATGGAGGACAGAAATTGCTGAAATCAAGGCAAAATATAGGGCGAAGGATAGGCCGGTCGTCGGCTCGGGGAAAGATGAGGAAGGCGTAACTGATGATGCCATTTCAGCAGCAGACGTAATAGAAAACCTCAATCAAAGATTAACAGATGATTGTATCGTGACAACCGATGTCGGCCAACACCAGATTTGGGCCGCACAAAAAATAAGAACTAACCTGCCGGGGAAATTCATATCGTCAGGTGGACTGGGGACCATGGGGTATGGTATACCCGCGGCGGTTGGCGCACAGGTGGCTTGCCCTGACTGTAACGTTTACGTTATAACAGGGGATGGAAGTTTTCAAATGGGGATGCCTGAATTGGGAACCGCATTGGAGCAGGGTTTGCCACTTAAGATCATTCTCATTAACAATCAAACGCTGGGAATGGTAAAACAATTACAAGACCACTATTGTCAAGGCAGGTACTCGTCTACGGAATTTTCAAAAAGCCCTGATTTTCATCATTTAGCCTTGGCTTTTGGGGCACTGAGTCTCAGGGTAGCAAAGAGGCAAGAGCTTGCTTATAAGATGGAACAGTTTGTTCAGCATCGAGGAATGGCTATTATGGAAGTTGTTGTACCTGCAAGAGAAAACGTTTATCCTATAGTTCTCACCGGCTCCGGCTTGGATGAGATGGTAGGAACGTGACGAGGGAAGGGAGAGAAAAATGGTTCAAAACGGAAAGAGAATATACATTTTTGACACAACTCTGCGCGATGGAGAGCAGTCACCGGGAGTTAGCCTGAATAGTGATGAAAAACTGGCGATTGCTCAACAGTTGGCACGTTTGGGTGTTGACGTGATTGAAGCAGGCTTTCCCATTGCCTCGCCGGGAGATTTCTCCTCGGTAAGCCGAATCGCCAAAGAGGTCAAAGGACCTATTATAGCCGGATTAGCACGTACCGGGGAGGCTGATATCAAAAGTGCCTATGAGGCCGTCAAGCATGCTGAAAGACCCAGGATACACACTTTTGTGGCTACTTCGAAAATACACATGACCAAGAAACTGTGCAAGACAGAAGAAGAAGTGAAAGAAATGGTCGCCAAGTATGTTAAAATGGCAAAAAGCTTGGTCGATGATGTGGAATTCTCGGCAGAAGACGCTTTCAGAAGTGAAATCCCGTTTTTATGCGAAGTCTTTACCCTCGCCATTGATGCCGGTGCCAATGTGATAAATATTCCCGACACTGTGGGCTATGCAACTCCCTGGGAGTTTGGTGAGTTTGTCAAGGCAATCAGGGAGGGAGTTCCGAATATTGATAAAGCTGTGATAAGTGTTCATTGTCACAATGATCTGGGTTTGGCGGTGGCTAATTCCTTGGCGGCTGTGCGCAACGGAGCTCAGCAGGTTGAGGTGGCTGTCAACGGAATCGGCGAAAGGGCCGGGAATGCCTCTTTAGAGGAGGTTGTAATGGCGTTGTACACCAGAAGAAATTATCTCGGTTTTTCGACAAGCATCAATACTCGTGAGCTTTACCGGACAAGTACCATGGTCAGTAGATTGACCGGTATGCGTGTCCAACACAACAAGGCTATCGTCGGGAAAAATGCTTTTGCTCACGAAGCCGGGATCCATCAGGATGGAGTTATTAAAGAAAGAACGACTTATGAGATAATGAATCCGGAAATGGTTGGGATAAGCAGTAATAAGCTGGTACTGGGCAAACACTCCGGACGCCATGCCTTTAAATTGCAGTTAGAGAAACTTGGATTCAATTTGAATGAAGAAATTTTAGAAAAGATTTTTAATGAATTCAAGGCGCTTGCCGATAGGAAAAGTGAAATACTGGACGAGGATTTAATTACCCTTGTTGATAATGAGATGTTTGCAGATAGTGAACAGGTTTACGAGTTAAATCATATGCGTGTCACCCTGGGGACGAATATTACCGCAACTTCAACCATCGGAATGCTTGTGCAAGGCAAGCCCGTTGAGGAAGCGGCTTGCGCTGACGGTCCTATCGAGGCTTCCTACGCTGCCATCAACAAAATAGTTAAACTGCCGGCCAGACTGGAATCATACAATATTAATGCAGTAACCCACGGGAAAGATGCACAGGGTGAAGTAGTAGTAAGGGTGGCCATTGACGGCAAGACATTTATGGGCCGCGGTTTGAGCGTAGATATTATTGAATCCAGTGTAAGGGCCTATATTAATGCCTTGAACAAAATAGTCAGAGCCCAACCTGAATTGCTGCAAGAAAGGCAATAAAACGGTCTGAGAAATAGGGGGAATTGTTAAGTATGGGTATGACAATAACCGAAAAAATACTGGCGGAACATGCGGGTTTAAAAGAGGTAGCGGCGGGACAGTTAATCAATGCAAGGCTTGATTTGGTTTTTGCTAATGACATTACAGGGCCGATGGCCATAAAGGAATTCGAGAAAATCGGAGTCAAAAGTGTTTTCGATCAAAGCAAAGTTCTGATGATTCCCGATCACTTTGCCCCTGCTAAAGATATACCTTCGGCTCAACAGTGTTTGGAAATCAAGAGGTTTGCCGCAGAGCAAAAGTTGGTTCACTACTACGAAGTTGGCCGCTGCGGCATTGAACACTGTTTCATACCGGAACAAGGTCTGGTTGTTCCGGGTGATGTGGTGATTGGAGCAGATTCGCATACCTGCACTTACGGAGCTTTAGGAGCTTTTTCGACAGGCGTGGGCAGCACTGATTTGGCTGTAGGAATGGCTCAGGGCGAGATTTGGTTCAGGGTACCGGAGAACATCAAAATCATACTGCACGGCAAACCGAAAAACCGCTGGGTCAGCGGAAAGGACTATATACTTGCCATAATCGGCAAGATAGGAGTTGACGGAGCCCAGTACAAGACAATTGAATTTGCCGGAGAGGCTATTGACGATTTGTCTGTCGATGCTCGCATGACCATGACCAATATGGCTATAGAAGCCGGAGCGAAAAACGGTATCATTGCTCCGGATGATAAGACTATCAGCTATGTAAAGGAGCGGGCCAAAAAACAGTGGCGGATATACGAAAGCGATGAGGATGCAGTTTACGAAAAAATTATTGAGATAGACGTGACCGACTTGCAACCACAGGTGGCTTTTCCCCATTTGCCTTCCAATACAAAGCCTGTCTCGGAAGCAACCGGTGTTAAAATAGACCAGGCAGTGATAGGTTCATGTACAAACGGACGGTGGGAAGACCTGGTGGAGGCGGCAGAGATCATAAAAGGCCATAAGATCCATCCAGAGGTCAGAGCTATTGTGATTCCCGGGACGCAGGATATCTATTTGCGTGCCGTGAAAGAAGGCCTGGTGGAGACTTTTATTGAGGCCGGTGCAGTTGTAAGTACGCCGACCTGTGGACCTTGTCTGGGAGGATATATGGGAATATTAGCAAAGGGTGAGAGGGCCGTTTCAACTACTAACAGGAATTTTGTGGGACGCATGGGTCACCCGCAAAGCGAAGTTTACCTTTCCGGCCCTGCTGTGGCTGCAGCCTCGGCAATCTTGGGTCGTATTGGGATACCCGAGGAGGTGGCACAATGCAAATACTAAAGGGTCATGTGTGGAAAGTGGGACAGGATGTTGATACTGATTTGATTATCGCAGCCAGATACCTGAACCAGTCGGATCCTACTTATCTGGCTAAGCATTGCCTGGAAGACGTATTTCCAAAGTTGAACGAGAAAATAAAAAAGGGTGATATTCTGGTAGCTGGGAAAAATTTCGGGTGCGGAAGTTCCAGAGAACATGCTCCGGTGGCAATTAAGCATGCCGGGTTTAGCTGCGTGGTAGCAGAAAATTATGCGCGGATATTCTATAGAAATGCCATTAATATAGGGTTGCCGGTAATCGTTTCACCGGAAACCGTAAAAATGTCCGCGGCAGGTGATCGGTTGGAGGTTGATCCCATCAAAGGGATCATCAGGAATATTACTACGGAGCAAACCTATCAAAGCGAAACATTACCGCCGTTCATGATGGAAATATTGGAAAAGGGCGGCTTGATTCCTTATGTCAGTGAGAAGGTGAAAGCTGATGTTTAAGATTGCTCTGCTTCCCGGTGACGGCATCGGTCCGGAAGTGATGGACCAGGCCATCAAGGTATTACGGGAGGCAGCTCACAGATGCGGTTTAGAGTATACGTTGCAAGAAGGCCTAATCGGAGGCAATGCAGTTGATGCAACCGGCGAACCCTTGCCCGCAGAAACAGGCCAATTGGTTCTGCAAAGTGATGCCGTTCTGCTGGGGGCGATAGGCGGGCCGAAATGGGACGGTTTGCCGGTGGAAAAGAGGCCTGAAAAAGGCTTGCTGGATATTCGCAAAAAACTGGGTCTGTATGCAAACCTGCGCCCGGTTAAATGTTGGCCTCAGCTCATAGATCAGTCACCGTTCAAAAGGGAGATAGTCGACGGTGTAGATCTGTTGGTTGTGCGTGAATTGATAGGCGGAGCATATTTTGGTGCCCGGGGAACGCAAGACTGCGGAAATGAAATAAAGGCTTATGATACCATCGAGTATTCAAGCTCTGAAATCAAGCGTATTTTACAAGTGGCTATTGACATGGCCCGACAACGCGGCGGTAAACTGACTCTTGTTGATAAGGCTAATGTTCTTGACACTTCACGCCTGTGGCGTAGAATAACCGGGGAAATGCTTGCCGAGTGTCCAGATATCCAGACGGATTACGTGTATGTTGACAACTGTGCTATGCAGTTGTGTCGGAAACCTGGCCAGTTTGATGTGATTGTCACGGAAAACATGTTTGGTGATATTTTATCGGACCAGGCCAGTGTGTTGGGAGCGTCTTTAGGCATGCTGCCGTCGGCAAGCACAGGGGAAGGTCCGGCACTTTTTGAACCCGCTCACGGTTCGGCGCCTGACATCGCGGGAGAGGATAAGGCGAATCCGATAGCGGCCATTCTTTCGGTAGCGATGATGTTGAGGATTGTTTGTCATGAAAAAAAAGCGGCGGATGAGATCGAATCTGCTGTGAACAAGGTGTTGGATAGAGGACTGAGGACCGATGATATCATGTCCGAGGGAAAGGAAAGGGTCGGCACCAAGGCAATGGGGGAAGCGATAGTTGAAGAGTTAATAAGCATGTGACTTCGGTTGCATGTCTTCTTGAAATTAAAATTCAGAAAGAGAAGGATAATGTGAAATAATATAGAAAAGTAAAAACATATGAGTGTTGAAGGGCGGACCGTATGGGCGCTCTTTCACTGTCTGATAAGGGAAGGGGGTGGCCTTGTGGCGCAAGTGAGCTTTAATGAGGAATTATGTAAGGGTTGCGGCCTGTGTGTGGAATACTGCCCACAAAAAATTATAGAATTGAGTGAAAAAATAAACTCTATTGGATATCATCCCGCTCAAATCACAGATGTAAACAGGTGTACCGGGTGCGCTTTTTGTGCGATGATGTGCCCTGACGTCGTAATTCGTATAGAAAGGTAGGTGTATGAAGTGTCTAAAGTTTTAATGAAGGGAAATGAAGCTATCGGTGAAGCTGCTATTGCTGCCGGGTGCCGTTATTTTTTCGGTTACCCGATTACTCCCCAGAGTGAACTGCCGGAGTACTTGGCAAGGCGTTTCCCGGAGGTAGGGGGGGTCTACCTCCAAGCAGAAAGTGAAGTAGCGGCAATAAATATGGTATATGGAGCGGCTGCAACAGGAGCAAGGGTCCTGACGTCTTCATCTTCACCGGGGATAAGCCTGAAGCAGGAAGGGATATCCTATGCTGCGGGTTCTGAATTACCCTGTCTGATAGTTAATATTATGCGAGGGGGACCGGGCCTGGGAGGTATCCAACCGGCTCAGTCCGATTATTTTCAAGCGACCAAAGGGGGCGGTCATGGGGATTACAAGGTTATTGTCTTGGCTCCCGCTTCGGTTCAGGAGTTGGCGGATATGGTCGGCACAGGATTTGACCTTGCCGATAAATATAGGAACCCTGCTATGATTCTGGGTGATGGTTTTTTGGGACAGATGATGGAACCTGTTGACTTTGAGGGTATCAAAAAAAGCGAAATTGCGGAAAAAACCTGGGCGGTTGGATGCAAAAAAGGTAGAGAACGAAATGTCCATACTTCTCTTTATCTTGATCCTGAGGAGTTAGAAAAGCATAACATCAAACTGGCCCAAAAATACGAGTTGATAGCGGAAAATGAGACAATGGCACAAGAGTACCTGACGGAGGATGCGGAAATCGTTGTTGTTGCATACGGGCTTGTGGCACGAATCTGCAAGGCTGCCGTTGAAAAGGCACGAGCGGAAGGTATCAGGGCAGGTGTGTTTCGCCCCATAACATTGTGGCCATTTCCGCAGAAAGTATTAAGGAAGGCCACAGCTGCGGCCAGGGGTGTATTGGCGGTGGAAATGAGTATGGGCCAAATGGTAGAGGATGTTCGTCTTTACCTTGAGGGAAGATTGCCGGTGCGGTTTTATGGCAGGGCCGGTGGGATGGCACCGACGACCCAAGCGGTCTATGAGGAAATCAAAAAGATCAGCCTTGAATGCAGGGGGGTGGAATAGATGGGAGTGGTTTTTGAACGTCCCAAAGCCTTGACGGAGGAAAAGTTTTCTTACTGTCCCGGGTGTCATCATGGGATCATTCACAGGCTGGTAGCCGAGGTTATTGACGAACTGGGGATAATAGACAACACCGTTTGCGTTTCTTCGGTCGGTTGTTCGGTGGTGAATTATCAATTTTTTGCCACTGACGCTATTCAGGCGGCACACGGTAGAGCGCCCGCGGCAGCAACCGGGGTGAAGAGGGCTAGTCCCGACAGTATTGTTTTCACGTATCAGGGTGATGGAGACCTGGCAGCCATGGGGACAGCGGAGATTATCCATGCGGCAGCCCGTAATGAAAATATTACGGTGGTCTTTGTCAATAATGCCATTTATGGTATGACCGGAGGCCAAATGGCTCCGACAACCTTAAAGGGGCAGAAAACTACTACATCCCCTTATGGTCGGGACAGCAAAAGAGAGGGCAACCCTATCCGTGTCTGTGAATTATTAAACTCCCTTGATGGGCCTGCTTATCTGGAGAGAGTGTCGGTTCATGATCCTAAGCACGTCATAAGAGCAAAAAAAGCAATAAAAAAAGCCTTTCAGTTGCAAGTAAAAGGCGGGGGGTTTTCTTTGGTTGAAGTTTTATCGGCTTGTCCGACCAATTGGCATTTAAGCCCGTTGGCGGCGATTGAATGGGTCAAGCAGGAGTTGATGGCTTACTATCCGTTAGGTGTGTTCCGTGAAGCAGGGGAGGTAGATGGCGAATGTTGAAGCAATTGATATTGGCAGGTTTTGGTGGGCAGGGGGTTTTGTCTATGGGTCAAATCCTTGCCCAAAGCGGCATGGTTGAAGGGAAAGAGGTTACCTGGATACCTTCCTATGGACCGGAAATGCGCGGTGGTACTGCCAACTGTGCGGTGACTGTTTCAACATCACCCATCAATTCACCTTTGGTGGCAGAGCCGGATATTCTTGTGGCTATGAGCTTGCCTTCCTTGGAAAAATTTGAACCGACAGTGAAACCGGGAGGTTGGGTTTTCGTCAATTCCTCCTTGATTAAGGTCGAAGTAAAAAGAAAAGACATTAAGGTCTGTCAAGTGCCTGCCAATGAATTGGCGGACGAGTTGGGTGAGGTGCGAACCGCCAATATGGTTATGTTGGGTGCGATTCTGGCTACAGAACAAATTGTGAGCACTGCTACGGTATTGGAGGCATTAAAAAAAGTGCTCCCAAGCAGCAAGCACCATCTGATTTCTTTGAACGCTCAAGCCTTGCAAGCCGGAGCGAATGTTGTGGGATAACTTTCCTTATTTATTTAAAAAGCTCTTTCAGCCTGTTAAAAAATCCTAATTCGGAAAAAGAAGAAGATATAGGCTGTTCCGGTTGTACGAACTTATCGGTTAAGGCTTGCAGACAACGGGCTGCGGAGGATGAGGGATGACTGAGAGAAAAGGGTTCGAGCCTGCGATTGGCCTTCGGTACCACAGGGTCATCCAGGACATAACCGAGGGGTGAAATTTTCATACCTAAAAAACGGTAAATAACCTGTTCTATTTTAGTGGCTACTGCCCGGTATTCTTTAGCTGATTCTACCCTATTCAAGACAAGATAGGGAACAAGATTCTTGTTCTGTTGGTTCAGCACCTTAACGACGGCGTAAGCATCGGTGATGGAATGAGGCTCAGGTGTTGTAATGATGATGATATTATCGGCGGCTAAGGCGAAATTGATTACATTTTTACCTAAACCGGCACCGGTGTCGATAAGAATAATATCGGCGTAATCTTCCAGTGTTTGGAGTCCGGAAATTACGCGGTTGAACTGCCATTCCTCCATGTCGGCTAAGCTAAGGACTCCGGAACCGCCGGGGATGAGATGAAAGCCGCCCGGGCCTTCCACAACAATGTCTAATAACTCCTTCTCCCGGTTGATGACGTGATTGAGGTTGTATTTCGGCTGTATGTTCAGCAGGACGTCGATATTAGCGGTTCCTAAATCCGCGTCCATAACAAAAACGCGGTATCCCTTTTGAGCGAGGTTGATAGCAAAATTAATGGTAAAGGTTGTTTTGCCTACGCCGCCTTTACCACTGGTGACTGTTATCACCCTGGCTCTGTTTTTTTTGGCAGATAAATAGTAAGGGAGTTGCAGTACCAGGTGGGGAGAGGGTTGGAAATCGCGCTTTAAGACCTCAGAAGCAAAAGAAAAACGGCCATAAGGGCAAGTTACCTCCAGAGGAGTTCCGGTACTCAAAAGAACCAATTTTCCTTGGGAAAGCGGCATAGACACAAATAAAGTACTATCCTTGACACCCATTACTTCGGCTTCATATTTTTCACGATAAAGGGGGGAGACGGCTTTGAAGTTGATTCTATCACCAGGTCGCAAAAAAATGTGTTTGTCCGGCAAGAATGTCCACCTCTTTCCTTACTAGAAGATTAGTTCTACATTGTCTGCGGACATTCCTGCGTGAGAGAGCAAAACTATCAATATTTTCTAAAGGCGGCAAGGGACACGTAGAATATACGAGACTACGGTATCTATTACTTTAACGGGACTGGGCAAGTCGAAGTTGAGTAGCTTTAATAGGCATAATAAAAAAGAAAAGGATAAAAAAAGGGAGAAGATGAGCAACTCGTAGCGGTAGTTATTTGCCAACAGACCCGGCAACTCATAAAGGAAAAGGGCGATGAAGATAAGAACAAGAAGCAGCGGCACTTTATTTCACCTTCTTTTTCTTATTTTTTCGCCAAGACAGCAAAAGGGCGGCTAACGGAAAGAAAAGCTGAAAGGGGAGGGCGTAGTACGGGTAGATACTACAGGCAAAGATAAAATTTTCTTGGCTGGAATCGAAGTTTAGGAAGGCAAGGATAATTATCAGCACTCCAAAGGGGATGAGCAAGGGGCGGTAGGTTCGCATCCGTAATAGTTGAGCCGTGCCCTTAACCGCCGCATAATAGATGACGGATATTTTTATAAAGCCGATATAGAAAAAGTTGATAACAATTATTATTTCCAAGCGGGTCAGGATATCGGCGATGTTAATGAGCTGCAGGACGTGAAAGGTCGGGTAGACGAGGATATCCTTCAGGACACCTAATACGGCGGTATTGCGTGCCGCAGCTTGGGCAAGTAAAAGGGCGGCTAAAAGGAGGGCATATTTGCCGGATTTTACTGCTGTGGTGTCTGTCAAAAAGGGGGTAATCATCAAAAGCACGATCAGTTCACCGAATTGTACCGTGCCTACTGCGTGGGACGCACATAAAAAATCCTGCAGGGTTACATTTCTGAAGGGCAGCAAATTGTTTAGGTCCATATCCCGGATGAGCAGGAAGGTATCGGATATGTAGAAAAAAAGAATGATGGGGACCAATATCAGACCGCATCTTGTTAAAACACTAATACCTGCGCGCAGAACGGCAATGCACACTACCGTCATTAAAAGGAGTAGGACGAAAAGTGGTGTTTCGGGGTATAGCATATGAAAAAAGTCGCCGTAGGATATTAGGTTGAGGGAGGCTAAGTGAGTGAAGTACCAAAGGTAAGACAGGGAGATTAGTTTGCCAATGCTTTTACCGAAAACGAGTTCGTTGATTTCGATCAGAGTTTTTCCGGGATGTCGGAGGTACAGGGTGGAGAAAAGGGCATACAATACCAGACCTTCTCCTGTACCGACAAGTATGGCCAGCCAGGCCAGGTTTTTTGCCTGCAGGGTAGGTGTAAAGACCAAAGCAACACCAAACACCATGACGCAGATAAGGGCATAGTATTCTGGAACGGATATGTTTTCTTTCACAAGTTTCATAGGTGATTCTCCTTATAATAGCGGCTCTCGTGGTGGGGTGGCAAGGAGATCTGCCCGGAACGGCGGAGATGAGATTCCACCTCGATGTTTACCTCCAGATTGGCAAAGTGTTCGTCCCAATTCTCTTTAAGTCCGTTCCATTTTAGCGGATATTTGCGGTGGAAGGCTTCGCCAAAACCGAAGATGTCGGCTCGCAGTTCTTGAGCTTTTTTTACACTGGACATGGCTTCCGCCAAGATGGCTTTGTTCTGTTTTTCCTCCAAAAGTTGCCAGGTTTGAGGCTTTGTTAAATCCGAGCCGCACATTTGACAGCCGAGATTGCCTTCCTCTGTTATTTTTACGGTAACAGAGAGCTTGCCGTCCTTGATTAAGGGAACGGTTTCACTGCCGGCATTAATTATTTCCAAACTGGATAAGTCCTCGCTGCCCGGGCATTTGATTAGGATAATACCGCTTTGGACTTTACCGGTGATAAAAAGGAAGCCCCGTGACTCGAAGGGATCAAGAGTTCCAACAAGCCTTGTCCTCTTAAATACCGCTGTACCGGAAATTTGCGTTTCTTTTTTGCCTTCCTTTTCTTTTAAACTAATCAGGGGTGCTACCGGGGCGCCGGAGTCTTCGAGCATGCGACAAAGAAAATCCCGGAGTGTGGTTTGAGGGGCGATGGATGTGGAAGCAAGGCCGTCCACAATTTCGCCTATTTCCCGGGCAGGTAATTTTTCCAAGGCAGCCTCTTTCTCAAGAATGCTTCTGGCCTCTCCTTCAGAGACAAGGACCTTGACCCGCAACCTTGTCTCATGGTCTCTGATAAAAAAATCAATCCAGTGACTGATACCGTGTTTGCAGATGTCTTCACTGAGGATCAGCACCTGGTTGTGGGGCCAATAGAGTTTGCGGCTGGAAAAAGTGGTGATTTTTCTGGCCACCTCGAATACGGTTGTGCCGGTTTCCGAGAAGTTGACGTATTCCTTGGCACCCGCCGACATTTCACCCGTTTGGGGGGATTGCATGGCCGACGGATTTATTACCTGTGCTGTAATCCTAATCTTCTCTTCTCCGGGAATCTTGTCGATGGCTGCGCCCGCCACAATAGCCAGTGTGTCCAATTCCCTCCGGTTCCAACAGCCCGGAAGCGTTATAAGTGTAAGGGTGAGAAGCAGGAAAAAAAACAGTTTGGGATAGGAGATGCCTGCTATATTATCTTTCTTCATCGGCTGCCACCTCGCTAATTATTCTTTACTAGAGGCCTTGAGCGGCATTAGGTCAGGTTTTTGACGCAGCCCATCATGTCTGCTGAGCCTGTAGGGACGTTTAGACATAGCCCAAAAAGGAACACGGACAAAAACATCCTTCAAGCCACCGGGAGAAAAAGGAGACAGTGGCGAGAGGTAAGGATAACCAAAGGAACTTAGAGAACACAAATGAATTAAAATGAATAAAAGCCCGATGGAGATGCCTAATGCCCCCATAAACCCAGCTAGAACGGTTAAAATCAGACGTATGACGACACCTGCGTCAAGTTGCGCGGGTACAACAAAGGAGGAAATGGCCATTAAAGATACCACTATGACCATAGGTGCGCCCACCAGGCCGGCGCTGACAGCCGCTTCTCCAATCACCAGTGCGCCTACGATGCTGATGGCCTGCCCAACAGGGCGGGGTAAGCGAATGCCTGCTTCCCGCAGGATTTCGAAAACAACTACCATGCCGATTGCTTCCACCACCGAGGGAAAAGGAACGCCTTCATGGGCTGAGGCCATAGTAATCAAGAGAGGGGTGGGAAGGAGTTCTTGGTGAAAGGTGTTCAACGCGACATATACTGCAGGAGCCATGATGCTGATGAAGAAGGATAAAAACCGCAGCATTCTGACTAACGAGGAGAAATACGGGCGGGAATAGTAGTCCTCAGCGCTTTGAAAGTTTTCAATAAAGAGCATGGGAACCGTCAAGACAAAGGGTGTGCCGTCGATGAGTATGGCCGCCCTGCCTTCGAGGATTTTGGCGGCGACGGTATCCGGTTTTTCACTGTTGCCAATGGTGGCAAAGAGGGAAAAAGGATGGTCCTCAATAAATTCTTCTATGTACCCCGATTCGAGAATAGAGTCGGTGTCTATTCTTCTGAGACGCTGCCTAATTTCTTCGACCAGTCCGGGTTTGACGATTTCCTGCAGGTAGACTAAAGCCACGTCTGTGCGGGTTCTTTTGCCAATAACAAAGGATTCGATCCGTAATCCCGGTTCTTTCAGTTTCCGTCGCAGCATGGCGGTATTGGTCAAAAGTGTTTCAGTGAAGCCTTCTCGGGGACCCCTAACAACAGATTCGGTTTTCGGATCTTCAACGCTCCGTGCTTTCCAGCCTCGTAAGTTGATGATGAGTGCCTGCGAGTCTTTGTCAACCAAAAGAAGGCTGTCTCCTGCCAGGATGTGAGAAATTGCTTTATCCGGTTTGTCTGTTAGTTTCACTTCACCCGCCGCCAGCATACGGCGGCTGATAGCCTTCATACCGGCAAGGGAGAACTCCTGATCGACTCCGGCAAGTCGTGTATCGTATAACAAAGGCTGAAGGATGCTTTCGTTGATCATAGCCTTATCAACGAGGCCGTCAATGAATATTAAGGCAGCATATATTTCGGGCTCTGTGCCAAAGGAAAATTCACGAAGAATGAGGTCACAGCTTTCCCCCAGGGTGCTTTTAAGCAAGGAAAGATTGCGCTTTAGTGAGCGGTGAAACTTAAGGTCGTCCGTACCTTCAGTTTCGCCGCTGTTTTCATGCTTGGGCGGTTTCTTTGTTTTGAATAAACCGGTCAGGTAATTAAATTTCCTGAAAAAAAAACGAAACATGCCTACACCTGTTTTTCTCTTGTTGATTTACCTTAGTATTTCATAAGAGAGGCTCGATTATTACCGGGAAAATATTTGTAAGAAAATGAAGGTTTTTCATTTTTGGTGACGAATGATGTAGTATTAATGAGAATGCTTGGCGAAAGGACATGCTTCGGACAATGCTTACAAGAAGACAGTTTTTAACGGGAGTAGGTGCGACAGCTGCCGTTACCGCAGCTTCTCTTCTGATACCTCTGAGAGGGAAACCCCAGGCCTCAGGTATGGAGAGCACGGAAAAGCCTTTTGAATCGATACCTGAGTGCGATTGGATCATCGAAAATGTTTTGCTGGTGGACGGAACAGGAGACATTCCTTATTATGGGAAAATTGCCGTGCAGGGTGAGTGCATCACGGCGGTAGGTGAATTTCAAGCTCCGGAAGGTGTCAGGAAGCTTGATGGACAAGGATTAGTACTTACGCCGGGTTTTATCGACATACATACCCATACGGAGGATTACCTTTTTAAAGACGGGAGTATGGCACCATTTTTGGCACAGGGGGTAACGACACAGATAGGTGGTAATTGCGGGCTTTCACCATTAGATCTGAACCAATACATAGAAAAGCTTTCTCATGCACCGATAAATTACGGGTTGTTGATGGGCTACAAGACCATACGTTATCTGGCTATGGGTGGGCATAAGACCGGAAAAGCATCGCCGGAGGTTATCGAGAAGATGTGTCGGATACTGGCTGATGGCCTGGAGAGCGGCGTTTTTGGGCTTTCAACGGGCTTGGAATATTATCCGCAGCACGATGCTACCACAGAAGAATTGATCGCCTTGTGTGAGGTTGTAGGGGAACATGGGGGCTTTTACGCCACACATATCAGGAGCGAATACGATCAGGTCGTGTCCGCACTGGAGGAGGCTGTAGAAATCGGACTGCAAGCAAGAGTACCGGTCCAGTACAGTCATACAAAAGCAGGATACGAAAGAAACTGGGATAAATTCCCCCGACTCCTGGGAATTTTGGAGGAAGCTAAAAAGACCGGTCTTGATATCACGGCGGATGTTTATCCATATACCTATTCCAGTACCGACCTGGGAAGAAAAACCTTTTTCCATTCCATGAGTGAAGAGAATGTAAAAATGGCTATGAGTCATCCCCAAGTCTTTTTTGGCAGTGACTCGCAGCTTTATGAAGGGGGAAGGGCTTATCATCCCAGAGCTTACGGTGCATTTCCACGAGTACTGGGAAGAATGGTACGGGAAGAAAAGGTTCTTTCGCTACAAGAGGCTGTTGCCAAGATGACTGCGCAGCCGGCAAAAAGGTTAAAACTAAAGGATCGTGGCCTCTTAAAACCCGGGTTTAAGGCTGACCTTGTTCTGTTTGATCAAGAGACAGTGACGGATGTAGCAAGTATAAATAATCCTTCCCTGTTTTCTGAGGGGATTCGACAGGTATGGGTCAATGGTAAGCTGGCCTTTGCGGAAGGCGAGGTGCTGGAAGCAGCCGGCGGCCAATTTCTTCGGGGAGTAAGTGCCGTAAGCGCTTAAATTTAAAACAATTAAAAATAGAGACAAGGCGGGGTAGGGAAATGACCCGCTTGTCTCTATTTTTAATTTAGGAGAAAATAAGAATTATTGACGAAATATGTTGGAAAATAGAGGAAAAATTTTAAAGGAAAGGAAGGATTAATAGCGAAGGAAACAGTAAAAAGTACATAAGGGAGTGGACAATTATGAGCTTAATAAACACCGGGGGAGGACAGTTTGCGTGGATAAAAAAGGAGAAGGGGGATCATAATTTTAGGCATGCCCTTTTTTATAAGGCTTTTGTCTCGCAAACCAGAGAATCCGGTGTTTGTAATTTGGTAATACTTTGGAAAAAAAACCGTCAAGCAGATAAAATATGGATACAGGATTTTTCTTTGTGCTTTAATCACGAGGGTTTAAAGACTATCAAAACCGGGGAATTGCTGGGCAGCAAAAGGAAGTATTATGGTGATTATGTCCGCCTGAGTTATTTTGAGGCGGCGGCTTTGTTACAGGACGCCTATTGCCGGCATTTGCTGTTTGGTACGTGTCCGGATTGGAAATATACCGATATTTCTTTTCTCTTGGAATGTGATACGAACATAGTCGATCGTATAATCTTGCTCCGTAAAACGATGAATATGGTTCCTTCCGCTAAGGAATCCGCCGGTATTTATTTATCTGCCCTCAGGAGGTTGGATAATGCTTTGCTTTACGACCTATCCAGCAGGCAGAGAAAAGCTTTATTGCCAAGTAGAGAGGAATTCATAATGCACCGTAATGCTGTCTTTGATTGCTGCAGTTTTTTGCAAACCAGGGTGGATTCCTGCGAAATAATGGGAGACTCTTATGCGTTGCAAGCCCATGCCATCATCAGTACGAATGCAGGTGAGGTTATCAAAATATCTTATGAGATGCGGATATCAAAAGAAAACGGTTTTTATTATATTGACGCCTGTGAGGAGTCAGACAGAATGACCCTTGAAGACGACCATCCCGAGAATCCGCATAATTACCTTGTTTATTGCTCTGTTTATGAGCCGTTAAAAACCGATACGCTGAGGGAATGGCTGGGAAACCGACCGGACACCTTCCAAGTTGGGGAGAGTGATGGCATTGTTCTTTATAAGTGGTTGAAACGGAAGCAAGAAATAGGGGGGGATTTTAATGTTTTTGATAGGATCGGCTGTGAATTTCTGTTGAAAGAAGGAGAACTGGTTTTGTTTACAAAAAATCCTCTTGAGCTTGTCAATATTGAACGTGAAGTGGCACGGCTCACCGATGGCAGAATGTATCAAAAGGGGAAATATCGTCTTCCGGTAAGTGAGCTCTATCAGATGGTTGTTTCCTTAAGGACGGGGGGGTCATTATTTGAGGCAGCAAATCTTGCGGGATATCGGGCATCTTCCGCCCTGGTCTTTTTGAATACTTCCGGACGTAGGTTTACCCCTCCTTTTTTAGAAACGGGGGCGAAGCTTATGCAGGATAAAGATTACCTTTATTATTACTGTGAGAATCCGACAAGAATGGCGTGTTGCGACAGTGCCAAGCCGGTTGAATATTATGTATGCGGAGAATTGGTCAAAATCAATGCTTACGGAGGAAATGTCAAACAGGAGGTAGCCGCAATAGATAAGCAATACAAAATAGGTGAAGTCGTGTATGATTACGAGTTGGAAGGCAATTTTAGTCAGCGTAAAACAGTTTTGTCGGAAGGGCGAAAATGGAAGATACTACTTATTCTCCGGCTATGTCACAAGAGGTATGGGTCTTTGGGTATGACGGGACTGATTCCTACCTTGCAGGATGCGGTGAAGAGATTGGAGAGCTTGAGATGAGCAAAAAAAAATCCCCTGTCGGTTTTTCCTTGAGCCGGCCAGGGGATTTGTCAATCGTTGTGTATTTGGTTGTTTGCGGCAGGTTTGCTTTCCGAAGATGACGTATCTTCAGGCTTATACTCCTTCAGAAAATAGAAATGCGGGGTATCATTTCTGGCCACGACTGTTGTTTCATCTTTCTTCTCCAGAACCGGGTAGGCACCGAAGAGTGCCAGATTATCCATGATTCCGCCGGGGATGGTTAAGCCTTTCTCTAAGTTGGCTGCATCGCCTATGGCCATGATTACCACAGGGTAGTCGATCGTGTGATTATTCACAGTCAAGAAGACGTTATTGCTGTTTTCGGCATAAAAAATTGCGCTATTAGCGGTTACACGCTGGTCATTGATGGAAATGGCTTCTGCTCCTGCGGCCCATAATTCATTGACGATGTTGATAATATCAATATATAAAATAGGCATATACCTGTCTATTGTAATAGTTAAGCCCGGTCCAATCAATTCGGTAGCGCCGGTAATGATATTCAGCTTATTCATTTCATTTGCTATATTGGATACAAGCTGCTTGTCATCACGTTCGGCTTGTTTTTGCGCTGTCAATCTTTCGGTAAGGTCAAGGATTTCAAAGGACAGATTCTGCCTTTTACTGGACAGGTCCCGTACCATAGCGATAAGGTTTTCGGTTCTTTGCATAGTAAGCCCGCTGGCAAAGTTCTCTTGCGCACGGAATTGCAGGGAGAGAAGAATGCCCATCACCAAAAACACTGCTGTAATGGTAAGATACCATTTTCGTTTCATCCCTTTCCACCTCATTTTTCCTGTTTATTGTTGCGTAATTGTGACAGGAGGCCGTGCCTGATGTTTGCCAGGTTCTGAAAAAGGCGAACCCCAAAAACAAAGACGGCAGCCAAATAGAGGTCAACACCCAGACGATCCCCTAGATAAGCCAAAAGTGCTGCCAGAAGGGCGTTAGTGAAGAAACCGCTCAGAAGCACTGTACTGTCGAAGTCGTTTTCCAGCAAGGCACGAACACCGCCTAACACAGAATCAAGAGAAGCTAAAACAGCGATAGACATGTATTTGATGTAGGTTGGCGGCACTTCATAGGTTAGAGTAGAGCCTATGAATGCTCCCGCGAGCAGTCCCAAGAGCGGTAGTATCCACATGGTGTTAATTCTCCCCTTTTGTTTGGGCATACTTAAACTGCAAGTCTCCCTTATATGCCGGTATTATCAGTTCTTCCACTTCTTTGAGGTCAACCGGATAATTGGAAAGCTTCATTATTGCTAATTCGCTTGCCGTCACGATTTCCGCGAGGAGCCGCGGGCTTCCAATCGCGCTTATTTCAAAAGGCGGCGCGATACGGGTGGTATTGATGAGAATCAAATTGCCTACACAACGGATTTCTGAAGTAGTTATCAGACGTTGTCCGTTGATAGAAATCGCTTCTGCTCCCCCTACTTTGAGCTCGCTGACAATATTAAGCAGTTGGCTGTAATGAATGATATATTTATTTGGGTCATCGTCAGGATTGGCTTTCAATCCTTCAGTATTGTCGTCAACAGTAATGACGATTCCTTTTCCTGCCACGGGAGTGAGTCCTGCCAGGATTTTAGCGGTTTTTAAGCTGTCCTGAAGCTCCTGCAGTCTCCCCTTTATTTGCTCCTCTTGAAGCTTATCAAGGTTGTCACGTGTTTCGCCAATCAATTCCTCTTGGTTTTTTATTTCTTCTTCCAGGTCATTGATTATCGTAATGAGATTAGTGTTTCTTTCACTAATTGGATTAACGGTCGATATGCCTGCCATAACCTTTAATTGAAAGGTCAAGAAGAAGCCGGCGATAAAGCACATGATTGTAATTGGCAGCAGCCATTTTCTTGACATGTTGCATTTCCCCTCATTCGTGGTTCAACATAACATTATACCATAAATAACATGTTTGATAAGAAAATAAATATATTTGTACTTGAAAGGTTTTATACAATGTATTATTCTAGCAGAGAGCGGGTTGAACAGAGTTCTTGGCTGTGGCCTTCCAATCATAATCACTTACATTACAGGTAAATAATACCACGAAATATTGTAAAATACTATAAAAATTTAACTTAAATCGTATTCAAGGGATGGAAGAAAAGAGGAATATCAATATCTGCTGTAGAATTAGAATTTTAGGAACGTCGGCTTTTGCCAAAGGAGGTTTGAACCCGTTGCTGAAGGAAGTGTTGGGCTATATCAATGTCATAACTGTGATAGACATAATCATAGTGGCATTTGTCATTTACAAGGCAATGATGATCATTAAAGGGACACGTGCCGTTCAGCTTATCAAGGGTCTGGCCGTTTTGGTGATAGCCTCTTTGATCAGTGAGTGGCTCGGCTTTACAACTTTCCGTTGGATACTGAAAAACCTCCAGGCTGTCTTGATTGTTGCCTTGCCTGTTGTCTTTCAACCGGAGTTAAGGCGGGCCTTGGAGAAGCTGGGAAGAGGCAAGTTTTTTGCACGTCCTATGGCAGTGTTGAATCAGGAGTCTCTTGAGAAGCTGATAAACGAAGTGACGAAAGCTGTTAAGGTTTTAGCTAAAAACAGTACCGGGGCCTTGATTATCCTTGAGCGTGAAACGGGAATCAATGATCACATTGAAACCGGTACGAAAATTGACGGGTTGGTTTCTTTGGAATTTTTGATAAATATATTTATTCCCAAAAGCCCACTGCATGATGGAGCAGTGGTTATCCGCGGTGATCGTGTGGCAGCTGCCGGTTGCTTCTTGCCTCTTTCCGAAAACCCCAATCTCAGCAAGGAATTGGGAACAAGGCATCGTGCGGCACTGGGTCTTACCGAACAATCGGATGCAGTTTCCATTATTGTTTCCGAAGAGACAGGAGTTATTTCTGTGGCAGAAGAGGGAAGACTGACCAGGTATCTTGACGAGAACACATTAAAAGAGATTCTCCGTAAGCGGCTCCAGCCAAAAAATAATCATTCCGCTGTGTCGTTTTTCAATTGGAGGTCGTAGTATGCAGGAGTTACTGAAGAAAGATTTGATATACAAAATAGTTGCGATTCTTCTCGCTTTTTTGTTGTGGTTTTTTGTGACTAATCTGCAGAATCCCATGACAGACAAGCCCTTTTCTGTGCCTATCTCCTATATAAACTTACAGGATGGTCTGGTTACGGGAGAAAAACCGGAGAATGTTGAGGTAAGGCTGCGGGGTCCGTATTCGATTATTAACGGGTTGACAGCCAATGACATTAAGGTAACGGTAGATTTAAATCAAACCCAGATCGGGGAGTCCAGCTTTCAGGTTAAGGTACAACCGCCATCCGGGGTTGACATTATTAGTTATGAGCCGACCAGTGTCAAATTAGATATTGATGCGATTACGGAAAAACAGTTGTCACTGGAAGTGGAAAAGGTCAATTCGGTGGCGGAAGGGTATTCCAGTTATGAACCGGAACTCAATACCTCACGAGTGGTTGTAAGGGGACCTCAACAGCTTTTGGAGCAATTGGAAATGGCCCAGGTCGTCGTCGACTTAAACCAAGCTTCGGATAACTTGGTTTTGAATCTTCCTATCAACATCATTAACCAAGAGGGTGACGTCGTTCCAACCAATAATTTGGAGGTAACCCCGTTGACTGTACAGGTATATGTACCGGTCATCGAAAATATTCCCACCAAGACAGTTTCCATCAAGCCTAGTATAATTGGTAATCCCAAGGATGATTGGCAGGTTGCCAGGATTATCCTTGAACCGGAGACCGTGAAAATAACCGGACCCTATGAGAGGATAATGGAGATAGATCATGTCCAAACTCAGCCAATCAATATTGCAGGTATCCAAGAAAACCTTACCGTTCAGGTGGCGCTTACTCCGCCGGAGGGAGTAGGGCTCTTGTATGAACCGGTGGTTAAGGTGCTGATTCAATTAGAGGAAGCGCCTGTGACGAAGACTATCCCGGATATACCCGTCAGAATTGACAATAAGCCGGAGGGAATGAATATTCTTGGTACTCCCGAAAAAGTCAGGGTTACTGTCAGGAGCTCCCGTAAGGAATTGGAAGCACTCAAAGTTGATGATATTAAAGCCTCCGTTGATGCCAAAGGACTTGAAGCGGGTACTTACCAATTAGATGTTAGGATTAGCGTGAAGGAAGGCATCCAGGTGCAGGAGGTCGATCCCGGCAAAGTTGAGGTAAAGATAACGAAAGAGTAGTATGCTTGTTGAAGGGAATGGCGTAAATGACGAAGATGTTCGGAACCGACGGAGTCAGGGGTCTGGCCAACAAGGAACTGACGCCTGAGCTGGCCTTTAAACTCGGCAGAGCTGCCGGGTTTTTATGGAGAAAAGAAGAAGAAAGAACCGCTATCATTGTGGGACGCGATTCTCGCATATCGGGGCCTTTACTGGAAGGAGCGTTGGTTTCCGGTATTTGTTCTGCAGGTGTTGACGCTTATGTGGCTGGGGTTATTCCGACTCCAGTCGTAGCATATTTATCTCGTGTGCTCGATGTTTCTGCCGGGGTGGTCATCTCAGCTTCTCATAATCCGGCCCCGGATAACGGTATAAAATTTTTTGACGGCAAGGGTTTTAAACTGGCGGAAACCTTGGAAGAAAGGATTGAAGCCATTCTGGCAGGAGGAATGAAGGAGATACCGCGACCGACCGGTGAAAAGGTGGGACGTGTTATTAACTTCCACGACGCCGACGAGAGGTATGTTCGCTTTCTCAAGGGTACCGTTCCCTGTGGGTTGCATGGTTTGAAGATTGTAGTCGACTGTGCCAATGGTGCGGCTTATCGAGTAGCACCCCGTGTTTTACACGAGATGGGGGCGCAGGTAATTAGCATCAATGACTTGCCTGATGGTTTAAATATTAACAAAGGGTGCGGTTCGACTAGACCGGAGGCACTGCAAGAGACTGTTGTCAAATATGGTGCGGATTTCGGGGTAGCTTTTGACGGGGATGCGGATCGTGTAATCGCTGTCGATGAAAACGGGAAAATTGTTGATGGAGACCAAATTCTTGTTATTTGCGGATTAGCCATGCAGAAACGACAAGAACTGAAGGATAAGATTGTGGTAACAGTAATGAGTAATTTAGGACTGAGAGAAGCCTTTGGAAAAGCCGGAGTTGAGGTGTATGAAACAAAAGTAGGAGACCGCTTTGTGCTGGAAAAAATGCAGGATATAGGTGCAGTGCTGGGAGGCGAACAGTCCGGGCACATTATTTTCCTACAGCATTGTACAACCGGGGATGGGCTGCTTACGGCACTTCAGCTTATGAGGACGATAAAGGAAGCGGAAAAACCTCTTAGCACACTGGCTCAGCAAATGAAGTGTTTTCCTCAGGCGCTGATAAATGTCGAGGTGTGTGATAAGGAAAGCTGGAAAAGTGATGAGACGGTATGTCATGCTATTGCGGAGGCTGAAAAGGCCTTAAAGGGCAAGGGCAGAATTTTCATCAGAGCTTCCGGTACGGAACCCCTGATGAGGATTATGGCGGAAGGCCCCGAAAAAGGGGAAGTGGAGAGGATCGCACAAGAGGTGGCTGCAGTTATGAGGGAAAAATTTGGGCACAAATAAAAGGCGTAATGGGGTATGTGGGTATGCTATGTGTAGGCATAGATATAATTGAAACAGCTCGAATCAAGGATGCGGTATCAAGGCATCCTGCTTTTTATAGGAGGATACTTTCTCCATCTGAACAGGCTGTTTATGAGGGACGGGCTGGTTCCACGGAGTTTCTCGCCGGCAGATTCGCAGCCAAGGAAGCGATTATGAAGTGTATCGGCACAGGCTTACGAGGCTTCTCTTGGCATGATATGGAGGTTTTGCCGGATCAACAAGGCTGCCCGAAAGTGGTTTTCTCTTCTGGAATTAATGATATACTGGAAAGAAGGAACATAGCTTACATTAAGGTTAGCATATCCCATAGCCGTGATTACGCGGCGGCTGTGGCGGTGGGGGAAGAAAAGACTGCGGAGGGTGGAAAAGATGAGGCTGGTTAGCGGGACAGACATGAAAAAGATGGATAGCTGGGCAGTTAATGAGTATATGATACCTTCATTGCTGTTGATGGAAAACGCGGGAAGAGCTGTGGCCGTAAAAGCTTTTGAGATACTTGACGGCATCAGCCGCAAACAGGTATTGATTCTGGCCGGCAAGGGCAATAACGGTGGTGATGCCCTTGTGGCAGCACGTCATCTTTCTGAGATGGGAGCGGAAGTGAAGTTATTCCTCTTTTTTCCACCTGATCAATTCGGAGAAGATGCCTTGATAAATTGGGGTCTGCTAGATAAGTTGGGGATAAACTATAACTGCTTGAATGATGAAAACAGCTTATACTTGTTAAAGCTGCGTCTTAACCAGTGTGATTTGATTATCGACGGTATTTTCGGTACCGGCTTCAGAGGCAAGCCGGATGATGCTACGACCCGGGCGATCCAAACCGTTAACGAAAGCGGCGTGCCTATTTTGGCCATTGACGTACCGTCAGGACTTAATGCCGATACCGGCGAGGTGGAGGGAGAGTGTATTTTTGCCGGGTACACCGTAACGTTTGCCTATGCCAAGAGGGGGCTGGTGATGTTTCCGGGGAAAAAATATACCGGGTTACTGGAGGTAGCCCGTATTTCTTTGCCACAGAAGGCTTTAGAAATTGTTGAGACGGAAGAATATTATATTGATGAAACTTTTGCGCAAAAGCTCTTGCCGCCAAGACAGAAAGAAGGTTTTAAGAATACCTTCGGGCATGTTTTGGCAGTAGCCGGGTCAACAGGAATGACAGGGGCGGCTTTTTTAGCAAGCAGAGCGGTCCTGCGTTCCGGAGCCGGATTAGTTACGGCTTGTCTGCCTTCTTCACTAGCGAAGGGGTTTGACGCGGTGAACCCGGAGGTAATTACCTGCGGAGTGGAAGAGACAAAGGAAGGGACGATTTCTTCCGCTGCCGGTACAGAGATAAAAAGAAGGATGCAAGGCAAACAAGCTGTTATCTTCGGACCGGGGCTGGGTGCCACTGCGGAAATACGTGGGTTATTGGAGAAGATGCTGGAAGGGCTTCATGTTCCCCTGATTATAGATGCCGATGGTTTGAATGTTTTAGCCCTGGACGGTGGTATTCTCAATCGGGTGCAATGTCCCCTTATTTTAACCCCTCATCCCGGTGAAATGGCAAGATTATTGGGCTTGTCTACTGCGGAGGTGCAGAAGGACCGTGTAGTGGCGGCACAGGAGGCTGCTGTGTATTTTAACGCGGTGGTGGTTTTAAAGGGTGCTGCTACTGTCACAGCAACGCCTCAAGGGCAAGTATTCATCAATTCGTCGGGTTGTTCGGCACTGGCAACAGCCGGTTCCGGGGACGTACTAAGCGGGGTTATTGGCGGGTTAGCGGCTCAAGGGGTAGAACCGGTTGCAGCAGCAGTGCTGGGGGTATATATCCATGGTTTAGCAGGAGAGATTGCCGCTAAGGAACTGGGCGAACGAAGTGTTATGGCCGGGGATGTTTTGGAAAGACTGCCCTATGCCTTTCGATATCTGGAAACAACGACAACAGAGGTGGGATAATATGTTGGAGTGTGGACGTCCGGTTTGGGCTGAGATTAATTTGAAGGACATTGTTCATAATTACCGACAACTCAAGGGACTTGTAAAGCCTTCCGTGCAGATGATGACGGTGGTCAAAGCGAATGCCTACGGACATGGTGCTGTGGAATGTGCAGAAGCATTAGAGGAGGCCGGTGCCGATTACTTTGGCGTGGCTATCACAAAAGAGGCTGTTTTGTTGCGAGAAGGAGGGATTGCTAAACCGATCCTTGTTCTAGGTTGGACACCCGTGGAGGATTATCAGCGTGCTTTGGAAAACAGGATTACTTTAACCATATACTCCCTGCAGGAGGCGGAAGAGTTATCGCGAATTGCTAGGGAAAGGAAGGTTCAGGCGATTGTCCATCTTAAAGTAGATACCGGGATGGGTCGGATTGGCTTACCTGCCGATGAGAAGGGCCTTGCTCAAGCCGCAAGGATTATTTCCTTGCCTGAGGTGGAAGTGGAAGGCATTTTTACTCACTTTTCTAAGGCCGATGAGAAGGATAAAAGCTATACCGTTAGGCAATTAAAAAAATTTAAGGATTTTTGTACCGCTTTGGAAAACAAAACAGGCTTCAAGTTCAGGATTAAGCATGCTGCGAACAGCGCCGCTTTAATGTCCTGCCCCGAAGCTCATTTTGATTTGGTGAGAGCGGGGATTGCGCTTTATGGTCTTAAACCGTCCGACGAAGTGTTGCCTAAAAACATAAAACTGCGCCAAGCGATGGCCTTGCGAGCTAAGATTTCTCATGTGAAGGAAGTTCCGGCCGGTTTTTCCATCAGCTACGGCGGACGTTTTGTGACAGAAAGAGATTCGGTTATTGCCACACTTCCTCTGGGCTATGCCGATGGATATTCTCGTCTTTTATCGGGAAAAACACAAGTGCTTTGCCGGGGGATGAGAGCAAATACTATTGGCAGAGTCTGTATGGACCAATTCATGTTCGACGCAACGGAAATTATTCCACGGGTCAAACGAGGAGATGTTGTTACTCTGTTGGGAAAAGACGGCGATGATTATATTTCCGTTGATGAATTGGCCGGTATTTTGGGCACTATAAATTATGAGGTGGTTTGTATGATATCTTCCCGTGTGCCGAGGATATACCCTTGATTGTGTGTTTTGGTGATTATTTTTGCTGATATATTGACGGTATATGCAAACAATATATATAATTAGGTAGCATGATTAGATATAAGGGCGGGGTGTTTATTTGTGGTTGCCAATAAACGGATAATGATTTCAGTGCCTACGGCACTTTTGCAAGAAGTGGACGGGTTCACCTGTGATGAGAAGATGAATCGCAGTGAGCTTATTAGAGAAGCAGTCCGCTATTACTTGGCGGAGAAGAAGAAAAGCCGCTTGCGAGAGGAAATGCGGCTCGGCTATTTGGAGATGTCACGTATCAACCTCCATTTGGCTCAGGAAGCCTTTGCTTATGAGGAAGAAGTCCGCGTGCGTATTGAACGCAAGTTTGTGGAGTGCGGTTGAAATGGTAGCTGTGCAGAGGGGCGATATATTCTATGCGGATTTAAGCCCGGTCGTTGGCTCTGAGCAAGGGGGAACCAGACCGGTGTTAATAATACAAAACAATATTGGCAACCAATACAGTCCGACGACTATAGTTGCTGCTATTACAAGTCAGGTGGTCAAGGCAAAAATGCCTACCCATGTGGAACTTTGCGCAGAAAGCTGTGGTCTGGAGAAGGATTCGGTAGTGTTGACGGAACAAATACGTACCATTGATAAGAAACGCTTAAAGGAGAAGGTTTCAACCTTAAATGACGACTTTATGAAGAAGATTGACGAGGCTATAGAAATCAGCCTGGGGTTAATTGATTTGTAAAGAAAAAGGGAATTTGGGAGCAGATAGACAAGGCAGGGGTGTACCTGTCTTTTTGTTTTTTTTGAAGCGATACAGGTTGATTTTTTCCAATAAAAAAATATAATAAAGTCATTAAAGAAAGCATATATCGGTCTTAGAAGCGTTAGATGGCGACGAGAGAGCGCTGAAGGGAGAAGTCCTATTGGCTCCTTTGATCGGCATTACCTGTGGTTGGAGAGAGGACGAAAAAAGGCATCATTTGCATGATGAGTATGTACAGGTGGTATACGAGGCGGGAGGCATCCCTGTTTTGCTTCCTACGGGAAAAGCAGATCTGGCCGAGAGCTATTATCAATGCATCGATGGCTTGATCCTTTCCGGAGGGGGAGACCCTGATCCCTTGTATTATGGAGAGGAACCGTTGCGTGGAATCGGAGAAATCACTCCTGCAAGAGACGATTTTGAAGTTCTGCTTTCCCGGATGGCCATGTCCGGGGAAAAACCTCTTTTAGCCGTTTGCCGCGGTATGCAGGTTTTGAATGTAGCGGTAGGTGGTTCGCTTTATCAGGATTTAGGTGGGGTGACAAGACAGGAGCACATGCAGCAGGCGCCGCGTTACCATGGGACCCATTATGTTGAGCTGGATAAGGGAAGTTTTTTGTATCGTATTGTCCAAAAAGAGAGGATCCGCGTTAACAGTTTTCATCACCAAGGAGTGAGGCTTGTCGGAAGCGGACTAAAGGCGGTTGCCCGGAGCAGTGACGGATTGATTGAGGCCCTTGAAGCAGAAGACGGCCGGTGTGTGTTTGGTGTACAATGGCATCCTGAATGCTGTTGGAAGTCCGATGACGTTTCCTTTCGTCTTTTCAGAGAATTGGTTTGTGAGGCGAATAAAAGGGAAATTATGCATAAGAATAGAAAATA
The DNA here is from genome assembly GCA_018432615.1 of Clostridia bacterium. GTDB lineage: Bacteria > Bacillota > Peptococcia > DRI-13 > SM3-B62 > SM3-B62. Next base: position 158,652 of record JAHDSQ010000002.1, on the reverse strand, counting down.
TAAGTAGTAAGAGAAAGGATTAGATAATGTTTACGGAGAAGCTGGTAGAAGTAACAAGGGGTAGTCTTATTGAAAGCATGCACAGAGGTGTTGTCGCGGTGGTGGATATCTCAGGGTCTTTAATAGCCAGTGTCGGCGACCCGTCTTATGTGACATATCTGCGCTCGGCAGCCAAGCCCATGCAGGCTTTGCCCGTGGTTGAAAGCGGGGCTGCGGCATACTACAACCTGTCTCAAAAAGAGTTGGCTCTGATCATGGCCTCACACAGTGGGCAGGACGAGCATGTTCGTATCGGCATGGATATTATGGAAAAATTGGGCTTATCGGCAGATGCTCTGAAGTGCGGCACTCATTTTCCGCTGCACAAAAAATCTTCTGTTAAGTTGGTGCAGGAGGGTAAATCGCCTTCGGTTTTTCACTGTACTTGCTCCGGCAAGCATGCCGGTATGCTTGCCTTGGTTAAATACCATCATTGGGAAGAAGAAGGGTACTATTTGCCTGAACACCCTGTGCAGAAGCTGATGCTTGCCACCGTAAGGTCTTTTGCCGGATTGCGGGAGGGCGAAATCATAGTGGGTGTTGATGGCTGCGGAGTTTCTGTCTTCGGTATGCCACTTTACAGAATGGCTCTTGCCTATGCTCGTTGGGCCAAACCGGATGACTGCAGTGCAGAAAGGGCACAGGCCTGCCGTACCCTCCACGAGGCCATGTTGAACAACCCGGTGATAATAGCCGGGGCAGGACGTTTGGCAACGGAAATAATGAACATTACCGGGGACAAGCTGTTGGTCAAAGACGGAAATGAGGGTATTATATGTGTTGGTGTGCCCGGTAAGGGTTGGGGTATTGCCGTCAAGATCGAAGACGGAGACATGCGGGCACTGGGCCCGGTAATTATTTCGGTATTACAGGAGTTAGGTTTATTGACAGAAGAGGAAAGCGAGATGCTTAAACCGTATGCCCGCAAGAAAATCAAGAATTACCGCGGTGAAACGATAGGGGAAATAAGGTCGGCATTTTCGCTGATCCGGAGCAGCTAAAGGAGGATACCATGAAGAAAACGGCAATAATAAATGCCAGGATATACACTATGACCGGCAGGATAATAGAGAGCGGCTCTGTGCTTTGGGAGGAAGACCGAATAATTGCGGTGGGCGAAAACCTGGATTTGCCTTCCCAAACAGAGGTGCTGGATGAGAGAGGAAACACAGTGGTGCCGGGATATATTGACGCCCATACTCACCTGGGTATCTTGGAAGAGATTTATCAAATGGAGGGTGACGACTTAAATGAAATGACTGAACCCGTTACCCCGGAGTTGAGGGCCTTAGATGGCGTTAATCCGTATGATTTGGGTTTTAAAGATGCTATCAAGGGCGGAATTACGACGGTGATGACGGGGCCGGGCAGTGCAAACGTAGTCTGCGGGACGACAATGGTGTTAAAAACGGTGGGCGAATGTTTGCAGGACATGGTACTGATAGAACAGTCGGGCTTGAAGGTGGCTTTTGGCGAAAACCCGAAAAGGGTTTATGGCGAGCAAAAGAAGATGCCTTCCACCAGAATGGGTATAGCTGCTCTCTTGCGGCAAGCCTTTATTGACACAAAGGACTATCTTGCCAAGAAGGAAAAAGCGGAGAAAGAGAATGAGCTTGTTGAGCATGACTTGGGGTTCGAGAATTTAGCCCTTGTTCTCAAGGGAAAAATACCCTTGCGTGCTCACGTTCATAGAGCCGATGATATTGCTACCGCGATACGGATTGCCGATGAGTTTCAGGTGAAGATGGTGCTGGAGCATGGAACGGAAGCACATAAAAATATCAAGGATATTGTGAAGAGAGATATCCCTGTTGTTTTGGGGCCGACTCTCAGCAGCAGGTCAAAGGTTGAGTTGGCTGAAATGAATTGGGAAACAGCAGCGCTTTTGAGCAAGGCGGGTGTGTTGGTGGCTTTGACAACCGATCATTCCGTCATACCTGTGCAGTATTTGCCCCTGTGTGCTGCCCTGGCGGTCAGACATGGGATGGACGAGCAGGAAGCCTTGAAGGCTATAACGATTAATCCCGCTCGTATCTTAGGGCTTGATGATAGAATTGGCAGTCTCAAAGAGGGAAAAGACGCCGATATGCTGGTCCTTTCGGGGCATCCCTTGGATTGGAGAACTAAGATAAAAAGAGTCTATGTCAACGGCAAGGAAGCTTATGCGAGTCCACCGGAGGTTTGATGGAGTGAGTCCCGGTAACGGGGGTTTTAGAGCCGGTTAATGAGAGGAAAGTTTGGGTGTTGTGGTGTGAATACATATGAAACCTTTGCTCCTGAGGAGACCTTCGAGTTGGCGCGTCGCCTAGGCGAACGCTTAACAGGCGGAGAGGTGATTGCCTTAGAAGGAGAGCTTGGAGCGGGAAAGACATTGTTTGTCAAAGGTTTGGCAGCCGGGTTGGGGGCTGCAGGACCGGTAACCAGTCCTACGTTTTCGCTGTTGCATATTTATGAAGGGGGAAGGTTGCCGCTTTTTCATTTTGACGTTTATCGGCTACCATCTTCACAAGCCATTGAGGAACTGGGATATGAAGAATACTTTTATGGTTTGGGTGTTACGGCAGTGGAATGGAGCAATTTGGTAAAGGAGTATCTGCCAAAGGAATATTTACTGGTCAGGATAGCACATTCTTATCGGGAAGATAAAGAAGCTGCAAGACGGCTTGAACTGATTCCCTACGGGAAAAAAACGGAAGAGATGGTTGAGGAGTTGAAAAAAAATGATTGTACTGGGAATTGACAGTTCAACTTCCGTGGCGTCGGTTGCTTTGGTTGAGGACGGCTGTCTGAGGGGAGAAATAACCGTTAATATCGGGTTAACCCATTCCGAACAATTACTGCCCCTGATAGATGATGTGCTGGTGCAAACCAAGATGAAGTTACAAGATGTTACAGGGATAGCCGTTGCCAGCGGTCCCGGTTCCTTCACCGGGTTGAGGATAGGTATGGCTACTGCCAAAGGGTTAGCCCAGGGAGGCAAAATTCTGTTGACCGGTGTGCCCACACTTTTGGCCCTGGCTTATACAATGAAAGGCTGTAGCGGGCTTGTGTCTCCGGTGCTTAATGCCCGAAAACAGGAAGTTTATACAACACTTTTCCGCTTTGGCGGGGAAAAAACCGAGCAGTTGGTTCCTTATCGGGCTGTTTGTCCGCAGGAATGGGTAAAGGAGTTGTCTTCTTATGGGGAGCCTGTTGTGTTGGTGGGCGACGGAACGATGGTTTATGCCGATATTTGGGAGGAAGTCCTAGGGCAAAACGCTTTTCTTCCTCTTCCCGGAGTTTTGCAGGCAAGAGCTGCAACAGTGGCCTGGTTAGGGGAAAAAAGGCTGCGGGAAGAAGGCGGCGAAGATATATATAGCTTGAAACCGATGTATCTGAGGCCGTCGGAAGCGGAAGCACGGTTAAAAAAGCGGGGGTGATGAGTTGGCCTATACCCTGAGGGCAATGAGAATGGACGACATTCCCTGGATTGTTGAAATAGAAAAAAGGTCTTTTCCTACGCCTTGGTCCGCGTATGCCTTTTCTTGTGAACTGAGTGATAACGAATTTGCTCATTATCTTGTAGCCACCCCGGAGGGGGACCCTGCAAAGGTTCTAGGCTATGGGGGGATGTGGATAATTATTGACGAGGCTCATATTACCAATGTTGCGGTTGCGCCGGATTATCGCAGTAAATCTCTGGGAACTCTCTTGATGAACGGTTTGTTTGCCGTAGCTAGGAAAAAAGGTGTTTTGCAAATGACACTGGAGGTAAGGATTTCCAATTCAACAGCCAGGTCGTTATATGAAAAACTTGGTTTTGAAGCCGCGGGTATCAGACCAGGATACTATGTAGATACGCAAGAGGATGCGGTTATTATGTGGAAAAAGCTATAAAGGGCAGAATGAGATAAAGGATGAGATAGAAAAATGGCTAAACAAGAAATAATCCTTGCCGTTGAAACAAGTTGTGATGAAACGGCGGCAGCAATCCTGGCAGATGGTAAAAAGCTGCTTGCTAATGTCGTTGCCTCGCAAATAAAAATACATCAAAAGTATGGCGGAGTTGTGCCTGAAATCGCATCAAGGCACCATTTAGAACAAGTCAACATGGTGATCGAGATGGCTCTTGCCGAGGCGAAGCTGGGGTTTTCCGATCTCAGTGGGATTGCGGTCGCCTATGGCCCGGGATTGGCGGGGGCCTTATTGGTAGGGGTGAATACTGCCAAGGCTTTGGCCTATAGTCTGGGCTTGCCCTTGATAGGGGTAAATCATATTGAAGGTCATATTTATGCCAATTGGCTAGTCAGCCGGGACATAGAATTTCCGCTGGTCTGCCTGGTCGTATCCGGTGGACATACGCTGTTGGTGAAAATGGAGGGGCATGGAGAGTATCTTCTTTTAGGGCAGACCCAGGATGACGCAGCAGGGGAGGCCTTTGATAAGGTGGCCAGGGTGATGGGCCTAGGTTACCCCGGGGGGCCGATGATTGACAAGCTGGCCAAAAGAGGAAACCCCAAGGCCATCGAGTTGCCTAGAGCCTGGTTAGGGGCGGATAGCTACAATTTTAGCTTCAGTGGCTTGAAAACGGCGGTATTGAACTATCTCAATAAGGTAGCCATGAAAAAAGAAGAGGTTGATAAGGCTGATCTTGCCGCAAGTTTTCAAGAAAGTGTTATCGAGGTTCTCGTTGAGAAGACAATGTGTGCTGCCAAAAAACACGGTGTCAAGACGATCCTACTGGCCGGTGGAGTGTCCGCCAATACCGGACTGCGTGAACGTTTCAAAACAAGGTGCGAAGAGGAAAAGAAAACCCTCTACATTCCACCGATAGAATACTGCACGGATAACGCAGCCATGATTGCCGCTGCCGGATATTATCGTTACATGGCAAGAGACTGGGCAGATTGGAGACTGAATGCGGTTCCGGGCTTAAAATTATGCGTCAAAGAGGGAAATTAATGATATACTGTTTTTATCCGTTTACCATTTTACGAGGGGGGAAGGGATATTACTATTAAAGATTCAACGGTGATACCAACAAATTTCATACAAAGTATAATTAATGAGGATAACACCTCAGGGCAATACGGTGGTAGGGTGCATACCCGCTTTCCGCCCGAGCCGAACGGTTATTTGCATATCGGACATGCCAAATCCATTTGTTTAAATTTTGGCATTGCCCGCTCAAATAACGGTCTATGCAATTTGAGGTTTGACGATACCAATCCCAGCAAAGAGGATTTGGAATACGTCGAATCAATCCAAGAAGACATCAGATGGCTCGGTTTTGATTGGGAAGACCGCATCTATTATGCCTCGGATTACTTCGAGCAGTTGTACGAATTTGGGCAGCAATTGATAAAAAGCGGTAAGGCTTACGTCTGCGACCTGAATGCGCAAGAAATCAGGGAGTATAGGGGTACTTTAACGGAGCCCGGAAAGGACAGTCCCTATCGCAACAGAACGAGGGAGGAAAACCTGGAGCTTTTTGCGAAGATGAGGGCAGGGGAGTTTCCGGACGGAACTCGAGTGCTGAGGGCGAAGATAGACATGTCGTCCCCTAATCTTAATATGCGTGACCCCGTTTTGTACCGAATCCTGAGGGCGTCGCACCATAGAACCGGCGATAAATGGTGTATTTACCCCATGTACGATTTTGCTCATCCTCTTTCCGACGCAATCGAAGGAATTACACATTCTATTTGCACCTTGGAATTTGAAGATCACAGGCCTTTATACGATTGGGTGGTTGAGAATGTGGGGTTTAAAAGTCCTCCCAAGCAAATGGAGTTTGCCCGTCTTAACCTGAGCCGGACTGTAATGAGTAAGAGAAAGCTGCGGGAACTGGTGGAAAAAGGTCATGTCGGCGGGTGGGACGATCCAAGAATGCCGACGGTTTCGGGGTTGAGGAGACGCGGATATACCCCGGAGTCCATCCGCGATTTCTGTGAAAGGATCGGGGTTGCCAGAAGCAACAGTGTGGTGGATATTTCATTGTTAGAGCATTGTGTCAGGGAAGATTTAAACAAAAAGGCTCCGCGTGTTATGGCAGTCCTAAAGCCCTTACGAGTGATAATTGATAATTATCCAAAAGGGTTGGAGGAGGAGCTGGTTGCTGAGAATAACCCGGAGAATCCGGAAATGGGCGAGCGCAAGCTCCTGTTTTCCAGGGAGTTGTTTATTGAACAGGATGATTTCATGTTAGAGCCCCCTAAAAAATTCTTTCGCTTAGCCCCCGGTCGTGAGGTGCGGCTGAAGAATGCTTATATCATTAAGTGTGAAAGTGTTGTCACAGACGAGAAAACAGGAGAGGTTTTAGAGGTTCATTGTACCTATGATCCGCAAACAAAAAGCGGTTGTGATAATAGCGGCAGGAAGGTAAAAGGCACACTGCATTGGGTTTCAGCCCAAAATGCTATACAAGCCGAGGTGCGGTTGTATGATTACCTCTTTCTCGAGGAAGGTGCCGCAGAAGAACCGGGAGGACAAAACGAGCTGGAGTCGCGTTTGAATCCTCAGTCGCTGACGGTATTGGGCAATTGTATGGTTGAACCAAGCCTCAAGGAAGCAGAGAAGGGTAAAAAGTATCAGTTTATGAGACAGGGCTACTTTGTTGTTGATCCCGACAGTAAAGGGGATGTTCTCGTATTTAATCGCATTGTATCCTTACGCGACACTTGGGCAAAGGTCAAAGATAAAGATAAAGAGAAGAAAAACTAAAGTGAACAAAGAAAAGCCCGCATCTATAGGAGTCCTCCGATAGATGCGGGCTTTAAACGGGTAGTAGAGCAGCCTTGGTCAAACGAGAAGGTTAAAGAGCTCCTGATTATCGTTGATGATCATGTACTGAATACCCTTTTGTTTCATTTTCTCAATGATAAGGTCGTAATCGTTTCTGTCGTTAAGTTCTACCCCGACAAGAGTAGGACCCTTTTCTTTGTTGTTAGACTTGGTATACTGAAAATGTGCAATGTCGTCATTGGGACCTAAGACCTCTACCACGAATTCCTTCAGAGCACCGGGGCGCTGGGGGAAATTAATCAGGAAATAGTGTTTGAGACCCTCATGAAGCAAAGATTTTTCTTTGATTTCCTGAGTTCTTTCAATGTCATTATTACCGCCGCTGATGATACAGACAACGTTTTTACCCTTGATTTTATCCTTATAGTAGTCTAAGGCGGCAACGGGAAGGGCTCCGGCCGGCTCGACAATAATGGCACTTTCATTGTACATTTCCAGGATTTTAGTGCACACATGTCCCTCAGGTATGACCACAATGTCGTCAACAACCTTTTTACAGATTTGGAAGGTGAGTTCTCCGGCAGTTCTGACGGCCGCTCCATCGACAAATTTATCTATTGTCTTGAGGGTCACCGTTTTATTCTTTTCAAAAGACCTTTTCATCGCGCAAGCGCCGGCAGGTTCAACTCCGATGACCTTTGTGTGCGGGCTGATATTTTTGATATATGTTCCGACGCCCGAGGTTAGTCCACCCCCACCGATTGTCGAGAAAACGTAATCTACTTCATCCTCCATGTCATTCATAATCTCTATGCCGATGGTTCCTTGTCCGGCGATGATTCTAAGGTCGTCAAAGGGGTGGACGAAGGCTGCGTTTTCTTCTTTACATAAATTTTGAGCCTGTTGGGCGGCATCATCGAAAGTGTCCCCTGTCAGGATGATTTCAACGAATTCTCCGCCAAAGCGCTTGACCTGGTCGATTTTCTGTTTGGGTGTCGTGAAAGGCATAAAGATTTTTCCCCGTATACCCAATGCTCTGCAGGAATAGGCCACCCCTTGGGCGTGATTGCCGGCGCTGGCGCATACCACACCATTTTGAATGGCTTCCTGGGGTAGGTCTTGGATTAGGTTGTAAGCACCCCTGATCTTGAAGGATCTGACGATTTGCAGGTCTTCTCTTTTTAAGAAGACATTGCATTGATATTTTTCCGAGAGGATGTCGTTTCTCTGCAGAGGGGTGTTGACAACAACGTTTTTAAGTGCCTGAGCTGCTTTTAAAATCTCCTGAATAGTTAGTTCACACAAGTTAATCAACTCCTACTATAATGTTTGCAAAAAAAAACTCGCCCTTATGAATATGCACACAAGCATCATAAGGACGAGAGGTATCCTCGCGGTACCACCTTAATTTTTCGTCGATTTGCACCGACGAACTCGACAGGTCGCAGGCAAAAAGCCGTAAACCCCGGCCGGTTAACGGTGGCCGCGCCTGTTTGGACAGGCTGCCGGTTGTATTTACGCAAGCGGTGATAATACCACTCATTCAATACAACGGTTCGGGAATGATCATTTCATGCTCGTTTATTGCCGACTTTCAGCTTTTACCGGCTCTCTGTACATAAAGAGGAGCACTTTTCTTTCCGTCGAAACCTTTATGTGATATTTATCCTAAATACGATTATCAAATATGATACAGGAGGAAAACGTTTTAGTCAATTGGTTTTAAAAATAAATTTTTTTTAACAATTATGACATGGAGCATGCCGCAAAATAGAAAGACATGTTGTTGTGTATAATATTAAAAGAATCTGACGAAGGGGAGATAATACTATGAAAAAAATCGCGGTTTTAACCAGTGGAGGCGACGCGCCGGGCATGAATGCCGCTATCCGTGCTGTGGTGCGGACCGCCATTTATCACGGCCTGGAGGTATGTGGTGTCAAAAGGGGTTATGCAGGTCTGATAAACGGTGATTTTATCGAGATGGGATTAGGCTCAGTCGCCGACATCATCCATCGCGGGGGCACAATATTACAGACAGCCCGTTGTGATGAGTTTCGCTCCCCAAAGGGCAGGGAAAAGGCCTTGGAAAATATGCATAAAAAAGAAATAGAGGCTTTAATAACCATTGGAGGGGACGGTACCTTTCGCGGAGCCCTTGAGTTGAACAAAATGGGGATTCCTGTAGTGGGAATACCGGGTACAATTGATAACGATATTCCTTGTACAGATAATTCTATTGGATTCGATACGGTTGTTAATACCGTATTGGATGCGATAAACAAGATTAGGGATACCGCTACTTCCCATGAAAGGGTCTTTGTAATAGAGGTAATGGGAAGAAACTCGGGGGAGATCGCATTGGCCGCAGGGTTAGCCGGCGGGGCGGAATCACTGCTTTTGCCGGAGATTGAGTTAGATCTTAATATGGTGGCGGAAAATGTTAAAAGGGGGATGGCAAGGGGCAAGCGTCATAGCATCATTTTATTGGCCGAGGGTGTGGCGCACAGCATGGAGATAACAGAGGAACTCAGTAAGCTTACTGGGCTGGATACCCGTCTTTCCATTCTCGGATATATTCAAAGAGGCGGTTCACCTACCGCCCTTGACCGTATTTTGGCCAGTCGTATGGGCGCCGAAGCAGTAAAGAGAATACTGCGGGGAGAAAAAGGGATTATGATGGCGGTTTCCGGGAACGAAATTAAAGGTATTGAATTTGAGAGTATTATAAACAGGAAGAAAAAGTTGAATTATGACGATTATCGTTTAGCCTCGATCCTTTCCATTTAGGCAGGGGTAAAAAATACTGTAAAAAGGACTGTCCAACTCTCCTTTGATTTATGATATACTTTAATGTGTTAATTACCTTCACAATACCTTAAAGGAGTGATGGGATGTTCGGACAGCATAAAAATACCGGGCATATGGAAAATATCAGTAATATTAATTGGCGAGGATTATTTACACCTAAACGGATAATCATTGCTTTGCTGATACTTGTATTTATTTTTGCTCGTTTTTTTATTACCCTCAAGCTTGACTTGACTTGGTTTGACGTATTGGGGTACGGTTCGGTTTTTTGGCGTAATTTTTATGCTAAACTGACTATTGGCGGTGCCATATTCATAGCCGCTTTTGTACTCAATATGGCAAATATGATCCTGATTTTCCGATTGGCCAAAAAACCTTTAAAGAAAATGGTTGCCGTGCCGGTGGCCTTGTTTACTGCCGCGATTGTGGTCGGTAATTCTGGGGAGTTATGGCTGGCCATACTCAGAACGTTCAATGCGGTACCTTTTGGGTTGGCGGATCCGCAATTTGGGATAGATATAGGTTTTTACGTATTCAGGATGCCGATTTATTGGTTGCTATACCGCCTTGTGACAACCTGGCTGGTGGTCAATCTTATCGTTGCGGTTGGTTTTTATATTTTACTATTGCCGCGCAACGTGGAAATCACCGCTCAGAACATTACTTCCCGTATCATCACCATTGTGGAAAAACGAGGTATTTCTCATGTCGGTGTACTGCTGGGCTTGCTCATCGCTTTTCAGGCTGTGCAGTACAAGCTGGCGTCTTATGAACTCCTTTATTCACAGACCGGCTCTGTGATTGGCGCCGGTGCTGCCGATATCGGAGCGAGAATGCCCGCATATTTTATTATGATGGTCTTAGCGCTGTTGGTGGGAGGCTTCATAGTAGTTACCTTTCGCAAAAGAATAAAGACAGCACTCTTTTCTATTCTGGTGTTTTTTATTTGCAGTGTTGTTATTACGGGGGTTTATCCGAGTCTCTATCAGAAATTTGTAGTCGATCCCGAAGAACTAGAAAGGGAATTACCTTATTTAGAACGTAACATTGAATACACCAGGCTGGCTTACGGGCTTGACGATATGAAGGAAGAAGAGTACCCCATAGGGGAGTTAACGCTGAAAGATATTGAGGAAAACGATGAAATCATCAGCAACATCAGACTGTTGGACCATCGCGCTACAAACAGCACCTTTGCCCAACAGCAGGAGATCCGCTCATATTTTGATTTTATTGATGTGGATTCCGACAGATACCTTATTGATGGGAAGCTCACCCATGTCATGATTTCTGCCCGGGAAATGAACCAGAAAGCCTTGTCGGAGCAAGCCCAGAACTTTAACAACCAGATGTTTAAGTATACTCACGGTTTTGGTTTGGCCATGAGCCCTGCCAACGCTATTACATCTACGGGTTTGCCGGAGTATTTTATCAAGGATATACCCCCCCAGTCAACAGTGTTTAAGGTGAAAGAGCCGCGTATTTACTACGGCGAATCCACCAATGAAAATGTCATTGTTAAAACAGGATTATTGGAATTTGATTATCCTGAGGGTAACGATAACCAGGAATATTATTATGAGGGCAATAAAGGAATTCCTATGACTTTTCTGAACAGAGTCTTGTTCGCCATGCGGGACGTGCAGTTTAAGTACCTGCTGTCAAGCTATATCACCTCAGAAAGCCTGTATTTAGAGACAAGAGGAATTAAAGAAAGAGCATACAGAATTGCTCCCTTCTTGCTCTATGACGGTGACCCTTACCTTGTTTTAGGTGAAGACGGCAAGCTTTATTATATGATGGACGCCTATACGACAACAGAAAGATACCCTTACTCCCAGGCTATTGAGTCGCGTCGCTACAATTATTTGCGTAATAGTGTTAAGGTCATAATCGACGCCTATTCAGGTGATATTGATTTTTACATTTTCGATGAGGATCCTATCATCAAGGTCTATGATAACATTTATCCCGAGCTGTTTAAGGAAGCTGCCGAAATGCCTGCTGATTTGAAAAAGCATGTCAGGTATCCGGTAGATTTACTAAATGTACAATCCGTCATGCTACGGGATTACCATATGAGCAACCCAACCGTCTTTTATAACAGGGAGGACAGATGGGAGATCGCCCAGGAAAATTATGCCGGAAAGCAAATAACACAGGAACCGTATTACAGTATTATTCGTCTTCCGGGAGAAGAAAAATCGGAATTTGTCCTCATGCGTGCCTTTACGCCGATCCGTAAACAGAATATGGTGGCGTGGCTGGCCGGGAGGTCGGACGGTGATAATTACGGCAAGCTGCTCTTGTACAAATTCCCTAAGGGTGAACAGGTGCAGGGTACTAATCAGGTTGAGTCTCTGATAGACCAGGATCCGACTATCTCCGGGCAATTGTCCCTGTGGGCCCAAGGGGGAAGTAACGTTATTAGAGGAAACCTACTGGTTTATCCGATAGCCGATTCTCTATTATATGTTGAGCCCTTGTATATCGAATCCGAGCAAAACAAGTATCCGCAGTTGAAAAAAGTATTTGTGCTCTACCAGGATAAAATTGTGATGGAGGACAACCTTGAGCAGGCTTTAGCCGTTTTGTTCGGGGAAAGTACAAAAGACAGGGATGATACAAAGCCTCCGACTATTATTGATATTAATGAAGACCCCGATGGAATCCTTAAAAGGCTCGTTGATTTAAACAGGCAGGCTATGGAGAAATTGAAGGAAGGTGACTGGGAGACCTTTGGTTCGCTGCAAAAGGAAATCGATGATTTGCTTAATTTCTGGGAGGGTAATCAACAAGAAGCAGTTTCCTCGGAAAACGGAGAACCGGAAACCGGGGCCCAGGAATAATGTATACATGAAGAAAGGCTCTTGCCGGATTGAAAATATTGTGTTAGCCTAATAGCAAGGAAAAGTTAATTATCGTTTGAGGGCAAAGGCGTTCTCACAAAGATTTATTGTTAATCTTTTGAGACGCCTTTTTTTGTTCTACTTTCAAAAAGCAAAACAGTAGAAACGAACGATGGAAAGGGGTATGGAGCATGAAAATTTTCGGGGAAAACGTATTCAATGATGCGGTTATGCGCGAAAGACTGCCAAAACCGGTGTATCAAGCGCTGCGTACAACGATTGCGGAAGGGCTGGCACTTGATGATTCCATCGCTGATGTTGTAGCCAATGCCATGAAGGAGTGGGCTGTGGAAAGGGGTGCCACGCATTTTACACATTGGTTCCAGCCGATGACGGGTGTCACTGCCGAGAAACATGATTCATTTATCACTTTTTCTGGTGACGGAAAGGTGATGATGGAGTTTTCAGGTAAGGAGCTCATTATGGGTGAACCCGATGCCTCTTCTTTCCCCAGCGGGGGATTGCGGGCTACCTTTGAAGCCAGGGGTTACACTGCTTGGGACTGCACCTCGCCGGCTTTTTTACGGAAGGATGCAGGGATGGTGACCCTCTGTATTCCGACAGTCTTTTGCTCATATACCGGAGAAGTCCTGGATAAAAAAACACCTCTCTTAAAGTCAATGGAGGCTTTGTCCAGGCAAGCGATGAGAGTACTGCGACTTTTTGGCAACGATACGGCGAAAAGAGTTATCAGCACGGTGGGTCCTGAACAGGAGTACTTTCTTATCGACCAAAAGTATTATCACAAGAGAGAGGATTTGTTGTTGACGGGCAGGACTCTTTTTGGAGCGATGCCCCCGAAGGGACAGGAGATGGAAGACCATTATTTTGGCACCATCAAGGAACGTGTGGCGGCTTTTATGAAAGAGCTTAATACGGAGTTGTGGAAGCTGGGCGTCAAAGCGAAAACCCAGCATAATGAGGTGGCCCCCGGACAATTCGAAATAGCGGCCATTTACGATTCCGCAAATATTGCCACCGACCATAACCAGTTGGTCATGGATTATTTAAAGAAGGTGGCCTCCAGGCACGGGCTTGTCTGCCTGCTCCACGAAAAACCCTTCGCCGGGGTAAATGGTTCAGGCAAGCATAACAACTGGTCGCTGGCTACGGATGATGGGCAGAATTTACTTGAACCCGGTTCTACGCCACATGCCAACGCACAGTTTTTGCTCTTCCTCTGCGCGGTGGTTAAAGCCGTGGATGATTACGCCGGTTTACTGAGGGCTTCCTGTGCTAATGCGGGAAATGATCACAGACTAGGTGCCAACGAAGCTCCCCCGGCGATCATCTCTGTGTTTTTGGGGGAACAGCTTAACGATATCTTTGAACAATTAGGCAACGGTGGCGCCAAAACATGTAAAGACGCTGGAAATATGTCTGTTGGAGTGACTACCTTGCCTCCCCTGCCAAAGGATACCACCGACAGAAACAGGACGTCGCCCTTCGCCTTTACCGGGAACAAGTTTGAGTTCAGGATGGTGCCTTCCTCAATTTCCATTGCCGGACCCAACTTTGTTTTAAATACCATCGTGTCTGAAGCACTTAGGCAGCTCGCCGACAGATTGGAGACCGCCCAAGATTTTCGCGCCGAACTGCAAGGGGTGCTCAAGGAGATTGCTAACAAGCATAAAAGAATTGTTTTTAACGGTAACAACTATACACAGGAGTGGGTAAGGGAGGCCAAAAAACGCGGCTTGCCAAATATCGTATCAACAGTCGAAGCCCTGCCGGTATTAATCAAAAAGGAGACTATCGACCTTTTTGAAAGGCATAAAGTCCTAAACAAAGCAGAGTTGGAAGCACGATATGAGATTTCTTTGGAACGTTATTGTAAGGAGATCAACATCGAGGCACTGACGATGCTGGATATGGCAAAACGCCGTATCATGCCGGCCGTGATCAAATATGCGTCACAGTTAGGGGAGGCGGTAAACAAGATATGTGCAACAACGGTCAGTGCAGATGTTTCGGCAATTGAGGGCACCTTGGAGAAGGTCTTACTGGGAATCACGGAATTAAAAGAAAAGACGGAAAGGCTTGAGAAGGCCTTGGATATTGCCCGGGAAACAGAGGAAATCTTAAGCAAAGCAGAAATATATCACGATAAAGTTTTTCAAGGCATGTTGCATCTAAGAAATGCAGGTGATAAACTGGAAGAAGTTACGGATGCGGAATTATGGCCGCTTCCGGTATATACTGAAATGCTTTTTGATTTGTGAAAACAGTACTCCAGACAGTCGGATGGTTTAGAAAGAGCTGCTTGCGAGGATTTTCGCAAGCAGCGATTCATTGTGTATACAAGAAGATTCCCAGGACCGGACTAATGGCAATAGGCAGAGGAAATGAGATATGAAAAAGATTTCGATATTGTATGTGTTATTCTTATTAATTTACCTGACAAGAGAGTTTGTTCATAACGATTTCTTGTCTTATATTTTTGCCTTAGTTTTGCTCTTGCTTGTTATTCAAGCCTTTCCAAAGTCAGTGGGTTCAAACCGGATTATTTCTCTAATCCTTTTCGGGGTGGGAATTGCCGCTCTGATTGCCAGCGGGTCGGACGTCGAGCAATGGATAACAGCTTTTACCGCCAATAGTGGGCTGGTTGCCTTTTTTCTTTCGCTGCCTCTTTTTGCCATAACTTTAACTTATAAAGATTACCGGTATTCCATCAATGACCTTTTTGAGCAAAAAATCAAGAGCAAAAGCGGTTTTTTAATTCTGGTATCGTGGATTTCATTATTGACAAGTACGATTCTAAATGTAGCTACAGATTATATGCTTTTCGATCTGCTGAAAAGAAGTGCCAAACACTATGGGGCCAAGCAAGACTTCTATCGGGCTCTTGTCAGGGGTAATATGGGTGCGGCACTATGGGCACCGAATTACATTGCGGTAGCCACGGTGCTGACCTGTACCGGCCTTGATTGGCTGACGATAGCGCCAGGCGGCTTCTTGCTGGGCATGCTGTATATGCTGCTGTCAAATGCGGCAACTTTTTTTTCATATAGATTCGGAAAGAATAAAGAAACGGTATTACCGGATGTTTTTGAAGAACAGGATGCTAAGGAAGAAGAGCAGGGTAGCGAAACGGAAAAAGGTATATCCGCTCCCGCCGGTTCCCTCGGTCATCTTTTATATGTACTTTTGGGGCTGATTCTAGTGGTTGCTTCGTTCAATCTCTTTTCTTCATTAAGCATTTTGACTATTATCGTTGTTACGGCCATTATCTATCCCTTATTGCTGGCTGTTGTTTTTCAAAAGATCACTGTATATAAGGAGCAACTCGTAATATATTTTAAAACAAAGCTGCCCGGTATCAAAAATGAG
The DNA here is from genome assembly GCA_018432615.1 of Clostridia bacterium. Taxonomy (GTDB): domain Bacteria; phylum Bacillota; class Peptococcia; order DRI-13; family SM3-B62; genus SM3-B62. The sequence continues at coordinate 142,840 of JAHDSQ010000002.1, read as the reverse complement.
GTCGTTCTTTTTGCGTCAATAGGATTTTTTGGTAAGGCTTTGGAATTGACAGGTATCGGTAGTGGGATCTATTCATATTTACCTTTAGAAAAAATACCGTTTACAGGTTTAGCGATCTTTGCGGTTATCATTTTTATGGGAATCGTTTCGATGATTGGGGTACATCCGATTGTTAGTGTATCAATATTATCCTCTCTGCTAGTGCCTGCTGAGATGGGAATATCTTCCGTGATTTTTGCATATATGCTTTTGACGGGATATATTGTAGCAGTGTCTTCTTCGCCCTTTTCAGGCGTATCCTTGACAATGGCGGGAATAACCGGCGAAAATTCCTGGAACGTCGTTCCCAGGTTGAATATTTGTTTTAATCTGGTTCTTGCGACAGTATTTTCGATTTTGCTGTCTTTGTTATAAGGAGGTGTGTATTTTAAATATACAAGAGCATAGGTTTTGGTTGTAACGAGTTTTCCTTATGTTGAAATTAGGACAAGCAGGTGGTAGAATGAGGCAAGCAATAGCCGTCATATGCTGTGGCAGAAGTTGCCTATAAATTGTCTTTTACAGGGAACATTTCGCTATAATATATTGAATCAGTATGATTGTCTAACGAATAGAGGAATAATCATGATAAAGTTATTAGAACGTTTTGAACATAAGATGTGGATTCTATACCTGATTTTTATAGTAACTTACCTATTGGGTGAATTTTTTTCTATCAAATTTTTGGTTTATGCGTATGCTTTTATTTTACTGCTTCTTGTCTTGCAAGCCTTTCCGAAGGCTAAATATTCGACTCGCATCATTTCTGTTTTTCTTTTTGGGGCGGGAATTATTGCTCTGGTTTTTGGCGGCGTAGATACCAGAGGATGGATAACGGCTTTTACCGCTAATGGCGGTTTAGTCGCCTTTTTTCTTTCGTTACCTCTTTTCTCCGTAGCACTGACTTACAAAGATTATCGGGAGTCCATCAATGCATTGTTTGTAAAAAGGGTCCAAAGCAAAAGCGGTTTTTTAATCCTGGTATCATGGCTTACGTTGCTGATAAGTACTATTTTGAATATAGCCACCGATTATATGCTGGATAATTTGCTGAGAAGAAATGCTGAGAGATACGAGGTAAAGCATGGTTTCTATCAGGCCCTTGTCAGGGGTAACATGGCCGCAGTGCTGTGGGCACCAAACTATATTGCTGTAGCTACTGTTATTACTTGTACCGGACTTGATTGGCTGGAGATTGCGCCAAGTGGTTTTTTGCTTTCGGTGGTGTATATGTTGTTGGTAAATATAGCGTTTTTTGTTTTGCATCGTGACAGAAAGGATACCACAAGAGTACTACCTGAGGTCTTAGAAGATATGGAAGAGAAGGGGACTAAAGAACAAGAAAAATCAAGCGATGTAAGACAGGTCATCACAGCTTCTGAAGGTTCCCTCCGACACTTGTTTTTTGTACTTTTAGGGTTGATTCTATTTGTTGTAATGTTCAATGCATCTTTTGCTTTAAGCTTTTTGGCGGTTATCATTATTACAGCAGCTATTTATCCTTTGCTTTTAGCCGTTGTTTTTCAGAAACTTGATGTATACAGGAAACAGACCTTATGGTTTTTTAAGGTAAAACTGCCAAGTATTAAGGATGAGGTAATACTTTTTGCCGCTATTGGTTTTTTCGGTAAAGTCTTAGATATGACAGGAGTCGGCAACATGCTCTTTTCATATATACCTCTGGATAAGATACCGTTTGTGTGGCTGACTGTTTTCACGGTAATTGTCATTATGGGGATTATTTCTCTTGTTGGCATCCATCCCATCGTCAGTGTTTCGGTCTTGTCCTCTATTTTGACACCTGCGGCTTTGGGATTATCTCCGGTGGCTTTTGCTCAAATGCTATTACTGGGGTACATCGTTGCTGCCACATCTTCACCCTTCACAGCTATATCCTTATTAATGGCGGGAATATCCGGTGAAAGCTCTTGGAATGTCGTTCCCAGATTAAATATTGGTTTTAACCTTATTGTTGTTGTGGTTTTCTCGTTTCTGTTGCCTATGTTGTAAAAGTGGACCTCAAAAATGCGGGACTAGGGTCTTAACATTTACTTAATTTTCCTGTATACTAAGAAGTCAGAGCGATTAGATATTTGAAAAAAGAAAAGTGGTGTCGAGGAGTTTATGAACAGGCAGGAAATAAAAGAGTGGATTCAAGTTATTCTTGTGGCGCTTATTTTGGTGGTTATTATCAGGTCATTTATTCTTGATAATAGGATAGTTCCCAGTGTTTCGATGGTTCCCAGTATTCAACCAGGTGACAGACTGTTTGTGGAAAGAATAACCCACCGATTTAAAGGTATTGAAAGAGGTGAAGTTATTGTATTCGAGCCGCCCGAGCAGTCACAGCTGGAGGATGATCTGATTAAGAGAGTTATTGCTTTGCCCGGCGATGAGGTCGAAATAAAGGACGGTAAGCTGTATATTAATGATAATCCTCAGGACGAGCCTTATTTGGCGGAGGAAATGAGTTATACATTTGAAAAAACCATCGTGCCCGAAGAAAAAATATTTGTCTTAGGCGATAATCGAAACAGATCTTTTGATTCCCACGCCTGGGGCTTTGTGGATTTTGAAAGCGTAAAGGGCAAGGCTTTGGTCACTTATTGGCCGCTTGATAGGATAAAATTGTGGTGATGGGAAAGTGATTGTAGCGGGAGTGAATTAACCTGATGAAAAACGTTTCCTTTCTTCATTGTGCGGATATTCATCTGGGACATAAGCAAAATAACGAACCGCAGCGCTTGTTGGATTTTGCGCAAGGGTTTAAACAGGTTGTTTGTTACGCAAAAGACGAAAAGGTTGATTTTGTCATTATCAGCGGTGATTTTTTTCATAAAAGATCTATCAATGCCGATACTTTAACACAGGCTGTTGAATTATTAGAGCCTTTGAAGGAGGCAAATATTCCTGTGATTGCCATTGAGGGCAACCACGATAAAGCCCTTTACCAGGACAAGGGTTCCTGGCTGGGGTTTTTAAACAAGCAGGGCTATATTTGTCTCCTTTCGCCTGCCTTTGAAGAGGGGAAGCTTGTGATGCGGCCCTGGGATGAAAAGGACAGGTACGGTTCCCAGATCGATTTGTGCGGCGTTAGGGTCTATGGAGTGGGATACTTAGGGGTTACGACCGGAAGCAGGCTGGAGGAGGTTTCTGCCATTTTGCAGGAGGATGAAGAAGGGGAAGGACAGAACTTTTCCGTTTTCATGCTGCATGCCGCTGTAAACAGATTAATGGGACAGGATCTAGGGGGTGTCAGCAAGGGGGAACTGGAGCCCTTTCGTGGGCAGGTGGACTATTTTGCCTTGGGACATATCCACAGCAGGTATGAAATAGATGACTGGATATATAACCCCGGATCTTTGGAATGTGTCCATTTAGACGAATATCATCCGGAACTGGAAAAGGGATTTTACCATGTAACCATCGGTGGTGAGGGAAAAATTGTCCGGTACATACGTACTATACATCGGCCTGTTGCCCTGTACGATGTGAATGTGGACGGTTTTGCGGAGCAAGACACCGTACGGGCCGGAATGATGAAAGAACTCGATAATCGACCACCCGTAAGTGGCTCGCAGGTTCAAATAAAACTGCGGGGTGAGATCGCTTTTAATCCTATACAGTTAGACACCGGAGCTCTTGCGGAGGAGGTCAAGGGAAAATACAATGCCCTGTATGTGGAGGTTTTAAATCATACCGATACTTTCGGTGGAAAAGCTATAGAAGTAAATAGCTTTGCGCGGCGGGCCGAAATTGAAAGAATCGCCTTAAAACAGCTTTTAGCCGATGAACGTGTTTGGGAGACCGACGATTTAGAGACTGCGGTCGGTATCGTGCAGAAAATAAAGGAAATGTCCCTTGCGGAAGAAGAAGATGCGGAGTTGTTTGAACTGCTTTTAAAGCATGCCGGACTCGCAAAGGATGAGGCAGAAAAGTCCGTGGCAGATGAGGCGGGTGAACACTCATGAAACTTGTCAGCTTGACCCTGGAGAATATAAAAAGTTATGTTCTGGAAACAATCAACTTTTATGAAGGTGTTAATTTTATCAGCGGAATGAATGGTGCCGGTAAGAGCACCATCATTGAGGCCATTGGTTATGCACTTTTTGATGCGCATCCCTTCTCTGCACAGCGTCAGTTTATCAGAGAGGGTGAAAAGAGCGGAACGATAACGGTAGTGTTTGAAGCGGCAGATGAAAGGATTTACCGTGTTGAGCGGCGGTTGCGTAATCCCACAGGTGGGGCGTGGGTAGTTTTTGATGAGCAGACGGGGACAGAGCTTAGTGAATTGCACGGTAGTAAGGACGTTAAAGCCTGGCTGGCGGAAGCCATAGGTATGGCGGGAGATTTAGAACCTGTGTTGGTTTTCGAAGATATTATCGGCGTTTCTCAGGGAAGATTTATTGCTCCTTTTTTGGAAAAAGCGTCGGAAAGAAAAAGAAAGTTTAATACCATTTTGCAGTTGGAAAGCTACCGTTTATCTTTTGAAAAGACAAGAAGCCTGGAGGCCTTTATTCAAAACGGTATTATGAAAAAAGAGAACGAGAAAGAAGTAATGGCCGTCAAAACAGAGGATTATGAAGAGTGCAAAACAGAGTTGGCGGTTTCCCAAGAGAAGGCAGGAAAGCTTAAGAGCAAATTGGGAGAGGTAAACGAATCCTTAAAAGGTTTAGAAGAAAAGATCAATACTCAGGAACAATTGAGAATTGATCTGGAAAAAAATGAAAAACAGCAACAGTTATTGCAGATAAAGAGTGAAAACCTTCGTAGGCAAAGGGAGAAACTGGCAGAAGAAATAAAGAACGTCGTTGTTTGCTGTAAGAAAGCTGAAGCAGCAAGGCCGGCTTACGAAGAGTATTGTAGGGAGTTGGAAATACAAAGGAAATTGGAAGACAAAAGGAAAAAAAGAGATACTGTGAAGACGGGCTTGCAAGCCTTAGAGAATAAGGCGGCTGCTCTTTGTGCCGAATTAAATGCGGTAAAGGAGAATCGGGCCAAACAAGAGGAGACCTGGCAAAAAGAATTGGAAGAAGTAGACCAGGAGGGGCGGCGCGCGGAGTGTAAACGTGGTAAGGAGTTTGAAAATAAGCTCAGAATGGAAAGGGTCCTGGAAATCGTTTCTGTGCAAAGGGAGCACGTTCGCGGTATTGACAAGCAATTGGAGGATTTACGACAGGCGAAAGCAGTTATAGAGACAAAACTAGCCGGGTATTATCGACTTGTGACGGAAGAAAAAGAGTTAGAGGAAGCGTTGAAAAGATGGCAAGAGTTGGAGCAGGCGGCTCGTAATATAGAATCGTTGGCAGAGGAGTATGACTTGGCAAGGCAGGAACTGCAGTATATCAAGACAAGGATGGATACCTTGGAAGAAAACAAGCAGGCTTCCCGGGGCGGGCTATGTCCTTTTTTGCAAATGCCCTGTAAAAATGTAGAGGGAGACTTGACAGGTTATTTTGAGAAAGAAATCGCTAAAATTTTGCCACGGAAAACAATACTGGAAGAAAAGGTATTACGGCTTGAAAAGGATTTGGCTGTGGCCAAGAAGGCCCAGGAAGAATTATTGGAACTGAGGAATAAAAAACAACAATGGGAAAAGATAAGGGCAGAACAGGATAGATGGGAAAAAGAACTGCTGACGGAGCAGACTGTTGTTTGGAAGATGGCGAAAAATATCGAAGCCTCTGAGGAGCAAAAGCGTTTACAAGATGCCGTACAAGCCATACTGAAAAAAGGCGGGCCGGAGCAAGAACAGCTTATGAGTGAGCTACGTCCTCTGCAAAACGAGCTGGAAGAATGTTTGCAAGCTTACGGTAGAGGGCTGAGGGATATTGAAAAACAAAATTCTTCAACTGAGTTTGAGACGCCTGAGTTAATAGAGGATTTTACTGCGAGCAATGCTGTTTTTATCAAAATGCTCGAAGCTATCAGAAACTCCGGGGAATCCTTCTGGAATAAGGTTGCGGAAAAATCAGATGCTTTGCAGCGGCAATACCAAGCAGAAGTCAATATCTATGAAGAAAGACTTGATTTATTGAGACAACGCTATAAGAAAATCAAACACAGTTTGAGTGAGTTGAAGCAAAGCAAAACAATTGAAAACAAGACTAATGAGCTCAGTGTCATGCAAAAGGAAATCCTTTCTTTGCAAAAAGAGGCCGAATTATATCAAGGGTTAGATGTTAGCTGGGAAAAAAATAGGATCAGTATTGAAAAACTACAGCCGATGTACCGTCAGTACGTACAGAATTCCGAGAGTGCCGAAAAAGAGAAGATACTGAGAAAGGATGACAGTCTTGCAGAAGCAGAGTTGCAAAGGATGCAGCTGGAGTCGGAGGAAGTGGAAAAAAGGCTGAGTTGCTTAAGAGAGGATTATAGTGCGGAGCTACTTGTAAAGCTGCGAAAAAAGAGGGAGGAATTGTTGGGAGAGAAAGGCCAAAAAGAAGAAGAATTTAAGCGTGCGTTACTAGATGCTCAAAGATATCAGAAACTGGTCGAAGAAAAGGAAGAGCTTAAACAGCGTATCCGGGCATTAGAGAAGAAACTGGAAACAGAAAAAAAAGCCCAAGAACTGCTTGGGTTGATTAGAAGAGTGCTGAATAAGAGTGGGGAAAAGATGGCACAAGTGTATCGCCAATATCTGGGAAGAGAAGCGGATATGATATATCGTAAAGTTGCGGGCGAGAATGTTCTTCTTTATTGGGGAGAAGATTACGATATAAAGATTGTAGATGTTTTGGACGGGCAAGAACGGGAACGCGTTTTCAGCCAGCTTTCGGGAGGGGAAAAGATGACAGCGGCGTTGGCCGTAAGATTAGCACTGTTAAAATATCTTTCAGGTATAGGATTGGGCTTTTTTGATGAACCTACTGCAAATCTTGATGAGACGAGACGTACAAATCTGGCCAGGCTTATTCCGGAAATAACAGCCAGCTTTCGACAGGTGTTTGTCATCAGTCATGACGACAGCTTTGATTACTTAACGGAAAATGTCATTATGTTAAAAAAACTGCACCAAGAAGGGACAAAGCTGGTAAAAAGCTGAACATAAAAGTTTTAGAGCACCGATCCAAGATTTAAGGGGTCAGGTGCTTTTTTTGTATCATCGGAAGTATATTTTAATAAGCGGAAACATGCACAAGAATTGTGTGTGTTGAATAGGATTATTTTGTATAAAACAAAAAAAGGATGTGGAGAAAGCCGTGAGCATGAGTGAATTTATGAAGGCCTTATCTTCTCTTCCCCAAATAGTTGAAGCTATTAAAAAAATGAAGCAGGAGGAAATAGAGCATTTTGTCGGGCAGCTCGGATTAGAGGGAGAAGATAAGGAATACGCCCAAAGGATTTTAACAAGCTTTCAACAAGGTAAGGAATTAAGCCTCCCGGAACAAATTGCTGCTCAAAAACTGCTCAATAAGGCTTTAGAGGTGGGCAGTCTGGATTTAACGTCGGTACTGGGCTTGCTGGGAACCAAACACACTTACTAAAGGGATCTCATATGATAAAGATAAAGAAAAATGTTAAGAGATGGGCAAAAAAGAGGTGAAGCTGTGGCGAGTTTAAGATTTACTTACAACGGAGACAGAAGGCAAGAAATGCCAAGACGTGCGCCGTATTATCCAAATAAGCAGAGGACATATGAGCCGCAGAGGCCGTCGGCGCTGCCTTTAGATTTAGAGGACTCTGCCGAATCAAAGGATGAAATAAAAGAACAAAAAAACTGCGCCGTTGTAAGTGAGGTGTTAATTACCAAACTTGAAACGGCGGAGTCTGGGTTGAATAGTATTAGAGGACAGGTCGACCTTGCCAAAGCCTTCTTTGACGATCTTCTTTATAAAATGGAAAGTGCAATACAAATCATTGAAATCATCAAAATGAATGAGGAAAGAAAACATATTAATTCCGCTGCACAAGTGACAGATCAGAAGACAGAAAAGGATACCGTTGATGATCTCCTCGAATTACTGCAGACACCGGCGTTGCAAGGTGTATTGCGGCAGTTGCTTGTAAGTATTTTGATCGGTAAAGAGGAGAATGCGCAACAATAAATGATTGTAACGCTTTATAAATGTCGGTCATAGAATATTTACACAGAGGAGGTAGGGGCGGATGATTAATGATGCAGGTTGCGTTCAGGAAACACAAGGGGAACCAAAAAACGCAAGTGAACAATTTAAAAAAGCCGAACCCGTTAAAAGAAAGGCGGAAAAGCAAAAGGAGCAGATGATAACAGTACTAGGTCATAAAGTATCTTATTCCAAAGCATTTGGTATAGCATTCTTAGTTATCTTTATCCTGCTATTCTTTCCGGGCATAGGCATTACTGAAGGAACACAAAAAAGTAAAACCAACAACTTTTAGGAGGGGATTATGATGGAACAAAGTGCTGGCGTTGAGTATTATGGGGGTTTCAATTGGATTTGGATAATATTTGGGATCATTCTGCTCGTAATACTATTTTCTTGTATCTGTAGACCAACGTATCCTTTATATTAGTACAAAAACATTCTTCTTCTCATAGAGAAGGCAAGAGGGATAAAAATCCCGAAAAAAACAAAGGAGGTATAAATCAATGGCAGAAACAAGTGCTCCCGGCTGCTATCCTGGTCGCAGTAACTTTGCAATATTATTCCTGGTGATTTTAATTCTGCTTCTTTTCCCGAGTTTCTTTGGCGGCTATGGCTATTAATAGAAGTTAAGGGGGCGCAGTCGATGGCTGCGTCCCCTTAGCCAAAGGGAGGCGAAGGTGTGGGAAATAATACCGCCGTGGCAGGTTCAAATGACAATACGGTTGCTGCCCTGCAGACTATGGGGGAGGATATTGGCAGGTTAAGGGAAAACTGTGGCAGGGTGCGCAAACTTATGGATGAAGGAACGTATAAGATTGACTCGATTTTAAAGGTTTTAGGAAACTTAAAAACAATGGAGAAAAACATTGCGGAATCAGGAGATGGTCAGGTCGTATTGCAACAGTTGAGTGAGGAACAAATCGACAGCCTGTTGGAAATGCTAAAAACCCCTGCTTTTCAAAATATTGCTCGGCAAGCCTTGATGAGAATGGTGAGCCAATAAATTATTGAAGCGTCCTACTGTAAAGGCAGGACGCTTCAGGTTGTTTTGGTATTCTGGTATGTAGAAGTTTATCTATTCTTCGTTGTTTTCTAGCACCAGCTTCTGATAACAGTCACGGCAATACACGGGTCTTACGCCGGTTGGCTTGAAAGGAACCTGGGTTTCGATGCCGCAGCTTGAACAGGTCACCGTATAGAGCTGGCGTTCTCCGCTGTTTTGCTGCCGGCGTGTTTTGCGACATACCAGGCACCGCGAAGGCTCATTCTTAAATCCTTTTTCTGCAAAAAACTCTTGCTCTTGTACGGTCCAGACAAACTCCTCACCACAATCTTTGCATACAATGGTTTTGTCTTCCATTCTCTTCCTCCCGAGTATAGAATTTTTCCTGCTTACTTGAAAGGATCATTAAATCTAATCTAGGAAAGAGAATAGATTTAGAAACCCACAAGCAGAAAGCAAGGATACACACTCAGTATACAACGACTTAATATGTTTTGCAAATATTATTATATTTTTGTTACGTGTTGTTATGCTTCTTAGGAGTTAATAATTTCTTTTTTTCTAAGCAAACTACTATCATGATTACACATTTTATTGCTTACGGCATATTGGGATGGTCCCTTGAAGTATTATGGACAGGATTTTTTTCTTTACTGCAGGGCAACATGCAAATGCCTGCATTTACCTACATATGGATGTTTTTTGTGTACGGTTCGGCAGTTTGGCTGGAGCCAATTCATGATGCCCTGCGGACAGTTCATTGGTTTGTGCGGGGAACGGTGTGGACTGTGGCTATATTCGGTATTGAGTATGCAACCGGCTGGCTGTTGAGCATTCTTTTAGGAGCCTGTCCTTGGGATTACAGTTTAACAGCCAGTTATCATATTAACGGCCTGATCAGGTTGGATTATATTCCAGTCTGGTTTACTGTAGGTTTATTGTTTGAAAAAACTCATGATTTCCTGAATAGAATCACGATATATTAGTGTTGCAACGGAAGAAAAAAGGCTATATCATTTGAGATGGAAGCACAAGGAGGGATACAATGCGTTTGCGAAGAAAGGCAGGAATAAAGGAAAAATTACAACAATACACCGGGCTTTTATACTTTGAACCGGAATGCATAAAAACCAAATGGGCTGAGATATTTGCCAACAATAAACCGATACACGTCGAATTGGGGACAGGTAAAGGGGCTTTTTTAACAGCAATGGCTACGAAAAATCCGAGAATTAATTATGTTGGCTTGGAAAGAGTTCCGGAGGTCATGTGGCACGCAGTAAGAAAAACACAAGAGGCTGATTTGAAAGACGAAAACATCAGGTTCCTTTTGGGGGACGCGGAAAAACTTGTGGATTACTTTGCGTCGGGAGAAATTGAACGGTTATATTTAAATTTTAGTGATCCCTGGCCAAAAAACAGGCATGAGAAAAGAAGGTTGACATACCCTGAAATGCTTCGTATTTATAAAAAGGTATTAAAGGACAATGCTGAAATACACTTTAAAACAGATAACCGGAGCTTTTTTGAGTATTCCCTGCATGCCTTTGTGAACGAAGGTTTTTCACTCCGCCGGATCACTTATGATTTGCATGCCGGGGTTGAGAGAGAAAATGCTATGACCGAATATGAGACCAGATTTGTGTCGTTAGGACAACCAATTTTTCGGTGTGAAGCCTTAATCCGTTCCTGAAGAAAGGTTAACCTTTCCAAGAGCTGTTTCATATTATGTACGGACAGCTAATTATAATGGATTAAGGAGGAAAACAATCATATGGATAGACAGAAGCCTCTTGAAATAATTTGCCCTCATTGTAAGCAAAAATTCCAGTACCAGATTGAACAATCACCATCGGGTCCAGGACCTTATGGGCCTTGTCCGCCATACGGACCCGGCTATGGCCCTGGGTATGGACCTTGTCCGCCATACGGACCCGGTTATGGCCCTCGCCCGCCATGCGGACCCGGTTCAAAACCGGGAGGTCCCGGTCCTGGTCCCGGTCCGGGGTTCGGTCCGGGCTTTGGTATTTTTGGTCCACCCCCTCGCGGTGAGAGGGAGTAACGTTAAAAGAAGGGAAACTTGGCAGAAGCCAAGTTTCCCTTCTCTTCGTCAAGAATTGTATGATCGCAAAGGGGTAGTTTTTCATAGGGGTAGGATTTTCCTTGACAAGAGGCTGGCCTTCGGGGAAGATACTTATTAGACCGACAGATAAAGGGGAATTATACATGCGCCTTTCTTTACCGCGAAGAATAATAAGAACAGTACAAAGGGCAGTAGTAGAATTTGAGATGCTGGAGCCTGATGATAGTGTCCTGATCGGGCTCTCGGGGGGAAAAGACAGTTCTCTTCTCTTGTACACGCTTGCTGTGCTTGTTAAGCATTTGCCCTTTTCAGTTACACTGGGGGCAATTACCTTTGACCCTGGGTTTAAAAGGCAGGAGGAGACGGAATTTGGGCCCCTGCAAGAAATGTGTGCGGCACTGGAAATACCTTATCATTTGTCCAGAGCCGAAATAGCGGATGAAATATTAAATAATAATAAGCAAACACCATGTGCGCGTTGTTCATACTTTCGGCGCGCAATTATTAATAATTACGCCAGAGAAGAAGGGTATAACAAGGTTGCTTTGGCCCATCATCTGGATGATGCCGTGGAAACCTTTTTGATGAGTATTATTTATTCCGGACAAATATCAACGTTTTTACCTAAAACGTATTTAGACCGGACCGAGGTGACTGTTATTCGTCCTTTGGTTTACTTGCGTGAAACCGAAATAAAAAGCGCCGTCAAGCGGCTGGGTTTGAGTGTGGTAGCAAACCCTTGTCCGCTGGACGGCGATACAAAAAGACGAGAAGCAAAAGAGTTAATTCACGAATTAAAGAAAAAAAATCCTAATGTTTTCTATCATTTGGTAGCTGCTATGCGGGAAGGAAGAAATATTCAACTTTGGCCCCCGGAGCCGACAAAGGAGATTATAAGAGGGAAAAGTCAGCGTTTTTGGGATATGAGACCATAATGATTCAGATTGCTAAATCGATATGCTGTATTGTCCCTGCTGATTTATCTTCTTTAAGGAATAATCCGGTACGTTGGATCTGGCCAAGATTGTTATTTTGAATATCATTGAGGGAAAACAAGGTGTTGATGCTGCCCAGATATATTGCACCAATGCCTACCTCGCCGAGGGCCAGAAGCTGGTCATGGCCCTGTTCGTCTTTTATCCAAATGCGTAGCTTATTGAAAACGGTATCATTTTCATCTATCCAACCGTTACCGTCATGGTCGTAGGCAGCGAGGTCAGCAAAACTATCGCCGGATTTTGGGCCAAACAGTTCACTGCCGTCGTCGATTTTCTCGTTGTTGTTGAGATCGAGGCTGAGAAAACCGCTGTTTTTCCGCAAAAAGGAGATTTGTTCTGTTGTTCCGTCCGCGTCAAGGTCGAAGGCGAATTTTTCTCCGGTTAGCACCGGAGCTTGTCCGTCGAAATTTATTACCAGAGGATCGATTTTAGCTGCATTTCCGCCGATAATTTCGATGCTGTTTTGCTGTAAGAACTCTCTGCTCATATTAAAGGTTAGATTTATTTCTATTTCCTGTCCATCGGTTGTTTTCACGAGGCCTTGTGCGTTAAAGGAGGTCATCTCTTTTTCGTAATACAACTCATCTCTTCTGTAGATAAACCCCCAGCCGTTTGTGACCGCTTCAGCCTTCTGAGGAGCGGTATTATTGTGTTCTGTGTCTTGGAGACGAAGTGCAGGTACGCGTATTTTGAATTTTTTCCCGGTAAGGTGTTCGATAAAGGATTCAAGCAGCGCTATTTTAAGTTTGTCCTTTTCAGTAATTTCGCAATCTGAATCAGTCCGGTTTAGAGCTTCAGTTTCTGTGCTGCCCGTTTGGAGAGCAGCGCCGTATGAAGAAACATCTCCTGCCGGAGACAGCAAATCTACTGAGTTCAGGTTGAGGTTGTCTTGTGGCTGTCGCTGCAGGATGGTCAGGCTTTCCTTTATTTCTTGTTTTTCCAGCTTAAGATGGGCCGCGGATAAGGCCATAGTCGAAGCCGATATTTTCAAATCATTCCCTCCCTTGTAAAACACTCTATACTGATATAATCGGGCAAAAGGGCGAGAAATTTAGTGTTTAGCTCTTACTTCTGTATTATTACTTCACCCTCATAGACTACACATTTAACCGAAGAGGGGTCGGTCGTTTCAATTACAGGTATTTTGTCACAGATAATGACGTTGCCTTTATCTCCCGGGCTGAAGGAACCAACGTTCTCTAAGGAGAGGATTTCACAGCCATTGATGGTAAAGAGCTTCAGGGTGTCTTCCAGGGATACGCCCTTATCTAAAAAGTGTTTTGCAATGGGTTGGCATATTGTCATAAAATCCTCCGGACCGGCAAGGTAGCCGGAAGGCAAATCTGTCCATTCGGCCTCAGGATGGACCGGTATATATGAATCGCTGGCCAGGGCAACCTTGACTCCCCTTTCATGGAAATGTAGCACTTCAACGGGAGAGGTAGGTTTGGCGCTGGTGCCGGCATGTGGAGTTACTACAAGATCTACTTTATTTTCCCGCATTAAATCGGCAAGGTGGGGACTTAAGTTATGGCCGTGATGTATCACGTCGCCGCCGGCCCGGATGAACATCAAAGCAGCCTCGTCGCCTTCAATGTGAGCGCCGATTTTTTTACCGGCGGAATGAAAGATTTCAACTATTTTCTTTATTTCCTCATAGGAAAAGGTTATTTCACCGGCCCGTGGGGCAGCGGAAAGCGGCAAACTGGCAACGGTGGCATTGATAAAAATGTTCTCGCCGGGGAAATCGGAGGCCGAAGCCATCAGATAGTAGTCCTCGGCAGTAAGCTCGGTTTTCTTGATTACTTGAGCAGGCCTGGTGGAGGAGACAAGAGCCAAGGGCTCTGTGCCAATAAAACAGCAACCGCAGGCCAGACGCACGTTTAGAGGGAGACTGTCGGCGATTTCTTGATAATCACGAATCGTTTGCGTGAAGGCAAAATGCCCGAGACAGTGTTCCCCCAGGTTAGTGACCCCTGATTTTAAAGAGGTCAGGAGGTTGGCGATCCCAGCCATTTTTTGGGCTTTGCCCTGGGCCTTGTGGATTTCTCCGGCGGCGTATTCCATGAGATGCGTGTGGCAATCTGTCAGACCGGGGAGGATATACATTCCTGCGGCATCTATCTTGTATGTTGCTTTGATATCAGGGAGAGGCCCCTTGAAAACCTGGGCTATTATCCCGTCTTTAATCAGCAAAGCCCCGTTTTCAATAACTCCTTGGCCGGTAAGAGGGATGAGGTTTCCGTTAAAGATAAGCGTGGTTGACATAATTAACCCTCCATAATACATAATTTTCTGGGTATATAATCAATCCCTTAATATTCTTTCGCTATAGTTGAATGATTTCCTGCAGGCCAGGACAGAACATAAACTGCATACTTTAAATAAAAAAGCTGTTCGCCTAAATTCCTTAAATATATCAAGGAAATACGACGAACAGCTTAAAAATATAATTTAGTTACCTGCTTTCAGAAGAAGATGCCCGGAAGATTGTATGAGGTTGACAGTAGAATCAGGTATGACATCTCCCTTGATTATCAAACGGCTCAGAGGGGTTTCGACCTCCTGTTGGATTAGGCGCTTCAGAGGACGTGCTCCGTAGCTGGGGTCGTAACCTTTGTTGGCCAAGTATTCCAAAGCCTCGTTTGTCCAGGTGATGGAAATATGTGCGGACTCTGATATTCTATGACTCAGATTTTCGAGCATCAGTCGGGTTATTTCCAACATGTGTTGAGCTTCCAGGGCATGGAAGACAACAATCTCATCGACACGGTTCAAAAATTCCGGTCGGAAAAAGCCATGTAGGAGGCCCAAAACCCTTTTGTTCATTGCTTCATAGTTGTCACTGCCTTGTTGGGAGGATTCCAGGATTTCCTGGCTACCAATATTGGAGGTCATGATGATTATTGTGTTTTTAAAGTTTACCGTTCTTCCTTTGCCGTCGGTGAGGCGGCCGTCATCAAGGACCTGCAGCAGGACGTTGAAAACGTCGTTGTGTGCCTTTTCGATTTCATCAAGCAAAAGAACCGAATAGGGGCGTCTGCGTACGGCCTCTGTTAACTGTCCGCCTTCTTCGTGTCCTACATACCCGGGAGGTGCGCCGATAAGGCGAGCGACCGTGTGCTTCTCCATGTATTCCGACATATCCAGACGTATGATATTGCGTTCATCATCGAACAAAGACTGGGCTAAGGCCTTTGCCAGCTCTGTTTTGCCGACTCCGGTAGGACCGAGGAAGATGAAACTGCCGATAGGACGGTTAGGGTCTTTGACCCCGGCCCGGGCACGGATGATGGCATCCGCGACTGCTTCCACCGCCCGGTCCTGTCCGATAACGCGTTCATGCAGGATTTCATCAAGGCGGATTAGTTTTTCTTTCTCTCCTTCCAACAGCTTGCTGACTTGAATACCTGTCCAGCGGCTGAGGATACGGGCGATATCTTCTTCCGTTACTTCTTCCTGCAGCAGCATGCCTGTCTCTTGCTTTCCGCTTATGTTTTCTTCTTCCTGTTTTAGCCGGCGTACAAGCCCGTCCAGTTTGCCGTATTTTAATTCTGCCATTCGGTTCAGGTCATAATTGCGTTCAGCTTTTTCGATTTCCAGCTTGGTGTCTTCTATTTCTTTTTTCAGCTCTCTGAGCCGGGATATGCTCTGTTTTTCGATTTGCCACTGGGCATTCATGGTATGAGCCTGAGACTTTAGTTCTGCCAATTGTTTTTGGATATCCTCCAGGCGTTTTTGGGAAGCCGTATCGGTCTCCTTTTTCAGGGCGGCTTCTTCTATTTCCAACTGCATTATCCTACGGTTGATTTCGTCCAGGGCAGTCGGCAGGCTGTCAATTTCGGTGCGCAAGCGGGCAGCGGCTTCGTCTACCAGGTCGATGGCCTTATCCGGCAGAAAACGGTCTGAAATATAGCGATCGGAAAGGGTGGCTGCTGCAACCAGAGCTCCGTCTTGGATGCGTACACCATGGTGGACTTCATAGCGTTCTTTTAAGCCCCGCAGAATAGAGATGGTATCCTCAATTGAGGGGGGATTGACGACTATCGGTTGGAAACGGCGTTCCAAGGCCGCATCCTTTTCCAGGTGTTTACGATATTCTTCCAGGGTGGTTGCCCCGATGGCTTTGAGTTCACCTCGTGCCAGCATGGGCTTAAGCAGGTTTCCGGCATCCATGGCCCCTTCTGCCGCGCCGGCACCGACAATGGTGTGCAGCTCATCGATAAAGAGGATAACACGACCGTTGGCGTTTTGTACCTCCTTGAGGACAGCTTTCAGCCTTTCTTCAAATTCTCCGCGGTATTTAGCCCCGGCTATCAGGGCCCCCATATCCAGAGCGATAACCTGCTTGTCCTTCAGTCCCTCTGTAATGTCTCCTGCTACAATACGACGAGCTAAGCCTTCAACGATAGCGGTTTTACCGACACCAGGTTCTCCTATCAGGACGGGGTTGTTTTTTGTTCTTCTGGAAAGGATTTCGATGACACGCCTGATCTCGTCATCCCGGCCGATAACCGGGTCAAGCTTGCCTTCCCGGGCGAGGGCTGTTAGATCACGTCCGTATTTCTCCAAAGCCTCATATGTCTCTTCAGGGTTTTCACTGGTTACCCGTTGGTTTCCCCTAATGGCTTTCAGTGAATTCAGCAAGGAGTTGCGGGTCAGTCCGCTGTTGGTCAAAAGGCTTTTTAAATCACTTTCTCCCTTTTCTAAAAGCCCCAGTAGCAGGTGTTCGGTGCTGATAAACTCATCCTTCATTTTTGCGGCTTCAGCCTCGGCATGGCTGAAAACCCGGGCTAATCCGGTTCCCAGATGAAGAGGACCGTCGTATCCAAAAACCCCCGGGATTTTATCAAGAAGTTCTTTGGCCCGAGCCAGCAGAGGTGTGAACTCAATCCCGGCGTGTTCAAGGACATGCGGTATTATACCGTTTTCTTGGGTCAACAGTGCCAGAAGAAGGTGTTTTCCGGTTATCTCCTGGTGATGGTTTTCTGCGGCCAGACTTTGTGCCGCAGATACTGCCTCTCTCGACTTTTGCGTATATTTATTAAAATCCATAGTGTTTCACCTCCTAAGCAGTGCTTTGTTTAATGAATATTATGCTAAGAATATTATACAATAAATGGTTTGGTAATAGGCAAAGGTCAAAAAAGGTCAAATAATCTATTGAACGGTCATTTAGTATAATTAATATTTTGGATTTCATTTATTCACATGCGGACGTCTTATCTGGCGTCTGGATGTGATAATGGTGAGCCCGGCATGGGCGCAGCCTAACGGGTGAGAGTCCTGTCAGTGGGAGTCTTAAGGCTGGTTAATAAGATAAAAATGGGTAAAAGTTCAGGACCTGTTCACAGTCTGTTCACAGATATGTAAATTATGTGTGCTATGCTAAATTCAAATTTGTTACGGTGCTAAACAGTCCTATAAGCAGGAGGGGAAAAGGGGGAAAATATATGGGTTTTTTGCAAGACCGTATTAGATTGCAAAACTGGTCAAAGAAAAGAAAAGTCATTACAATTGGAGTTTTGCTGCTTGTGGCGGCCAGTGTGATTGGAGTTTTCACAAGCGCATGGGGAAAGGGCGCAGAGGTTTCAGGCGAGTATTTAACAACCACGGTAAGACGGGGTAACATTGAAAATACCTTGAGTGGAACCGGTGTAATCGAACCGGTTTTAAGTAAGTCTTTAACTACGAAAGCCGAAGGCAAGGTTCAGGAAATAATGGTGGAAGCCGGCGATTATGTAGAGGAAAACCAAGTAATCATGCAGGTTGAAAACAAAGAAGTTGATTCGTCGGTCAGACAGGCAGAGTTGGAATGGGAAATTGCCCAAATCGATCTAAACGATATGACGGGAGATTCGGCGCAAAATACCCTGGACAGGAAAAAGGCCGAGCTGAAGGTTGAGCAATACCAAATAGCCCTTGAGGAGAAAGAGAAAGCAAAAGAAGATTTACTTGTAAAAGCTCCTTTTGCCTGCAGGGTTTTAAGCCTTGACCTGCGGGAGGGTGAAGAAGTAAATGCGGGAACAGAGATTGTCCAGGTTGCTACTGCCGATGAAATGGAGGTGGTGGCTTCTTTTAAGGATACCGACATCAACAGTTTGTCGGAGGAGATGGAAGCTCAAATATATGTACATGGGATTAGCATGACCTATACCGGAGTTGTGAAAAAAATAGCCTTTGTGGGTGATCTGTCTTCCAGCGGAACTACCACTTTTGAGGTTATTTTAGCAATTAATGACCCCGGTGAGGAACTGTGTGAAGGGATGAGTACATACAACACCGTATATGTGGTGCGGGATGAAGATACAGACACTTTTATATATAAACAGGCTTCCGGCTATCTTCGTTATGTTGAGAAAAAGAGCATCAAACTGGATTCAAACGGCACAGTGGCGGAAATACTGTGCCGGGAGGGAGAAGAAATTAGGGAGGGTGCCGTCATAATGCGCCTGGAGAATGAGGATTTGGACCGGCAGGTAAGAGAAGCGGAATACAATCTGGCACAGGCCCAGTATGAACTGGAACAATTATTAAATCCTGAAGCCAGTGTGCTCAGGAAGCAGGAGTTGACGGCAGAAAAAAGATATATGGAGCTTTTGGATGCTCAGGAGAAGTTGGCGAGCCTTACCGTTATAACGCCGATTTCCGGCACTGTAATGAGCATACCGGTTGGTGTCGGTGACGAGATAAAGGCTTATGAAGAATTGGCTGTGATAGGTGATTATTCCAAGTATGGTCTGGATATTACAATTGACGAGCTGGACATCAGCAAGCTGAGCGTTGGACAGCAGGCCGTTGTTACGGTGGATGCGGTTTCCGGCATCGAATTATAGGCTAAAATTATAAGGATTGATCAGGAAGGCACGACCCAGAATGGTATTACTACTTATACCGTCAGCCTGGAGGTAGAAAAGGGAGAAGGAGTTAAAGGAGGAATGACTGCCGGCGCTACGGTACATCTTGAACAAAAGGATGATGCCTTGCTGATACCTGCGGAGGCCTTGGTTACTCAAAACGGCAGGAATATGGTGCGTGTCTTGACAGAAGATGGCGGGCAAGTGTTATCGCCTGTTACGGTAGGCATTAACAATGGCGTTATTGCTGAAATCGTAGAGGGACTTGAGGAAGGAGACAAGATTGTTTATGTGACAACAGAGTCTTCAAGCAACATGACGGTACGTATGCCGAACATGGGTGGGATGAACATGGGCGGCGGTGCTGCTCCGCCTGCCGGTGGCGGTGGTCAACGTCCGAGAGATTAGCCATAAAGGGGAAGGAGTGCAGGTTGATGCTGCTTGAAGTAGAAGGTCTGGATAAGATATATACCACGGGGAAGATATCGGTAACAGCTTTACGGGATGTGAGTGTTGGAATTGATGAGGGAGAGTATGTAGCCATCATGGGCCCTTCGGGTTCGGGAAAATCGACGTTCATGAATATTCTCGGCTGTTTGGACCGCCCGAGCAGGGGTAAGTATATTTTAAACGGTGAGGATATTTCGATAAAAAGCGATGATGAGCTGGCAGATTTACGCAATCACTACATCGGTTTTATCTTCCAAAGCTTTAATCTCCTGCCTAAGCTTTCGGCCTTGGAAAATGTGGCCCTGCCCCTTGTTTACAGGGGTGTGCCGGGCAAAAAGAGATTGCTTAGAGCCAAACAAGCCTTAGAATCTGTAGGGTTAAGTGACAGGGAGAATCATTTGCCCTCGGAGCTTTCCGGAGGGCAGCAGCAGAGGGTGGCGATAGCACGGGTGCTGGCAGGGGATCCTCCTTTGATTCTGGCGGATGAGCCTACAGGAAACCTCGACAGCCGGTCAGGTCAAGAGGTAATGACTATTTTTCGGGAACTGAATGATAGAGGTATCACCATTGTTTTGGTTACTCATGATGATGAGATTGCTGGGAATTGCAAGAGGGTAGTGCGGTTTAGAGACGGGTTGCTGCAAAACGACAGCCGGATAGTCGAGGCGGTGGAGCTATGAACTTTTGGGAAGGGATTAAAATGGCTTGGGCCAGTATCAAGTCCAATAAGATGAGGTCTTTTCTAACGGCCTTGGGGATCATCTTCGGGGTAGGAGCTGTGATTGCCATGGTTTCGGTTGCTCAAGGCGCTTCCCGTGATATTACGGCACAGATTGAGAGTATGGGGTCCAACATGATTACGGTAATGTCTAACAGGGGAAGCGGTATTTCTTTGAAAATGGAGGAAGCCGAGGAACTGTTGGAGCGGGTACCGACAATAACGGAAGCGGTGCCTGTGGTTAATTTAAATGCGACGGTCAAGTGGGAAACGAATACGTATGATGCCGCAATTGAAGGGGTAGGCGAAGGTTACCCCCAGGTGAGGAACTTGAATACCGGTTCAGGGAGGTTTTTTACCGCAGACGAGATTGCTAACAGAACGCCGGTCGCTCTCATTGGGGAAACTGTGATAACAGAGCTGTTTGAGGGAAAGTCTCCTTTAGGAGAAAAAATTAATATCAAAGGGCAATACTTTACTGTAATAGGTGTGTTGGAATCGAAGGGTTCGTCCATGGGACAGGACAATGATGACACAATTCTGATACCGGTTACACTGGCTCAACGCTTGTCTCTGACGACGGATGTCAACACAATTTATCTTAAAGCCAAAAGCGGGGAAGAAGCCGATCTTGCGGTGGCGCATGTTACTTCAATTTATTATCAAAAATATAAAAGGGAGAACATGGTCAGGGTCATGAGCCAGGATGAGATGCTGTCCACTATCAACAGTACGACTCAGACCTTTGCCCTGATGTTGGGAGCTATTGCCGGGATTTCCCTTTTGGTAGGTGGTATTGGGATCATGAATATTATGTTGGTATCCGTTACGGAGATAACCAGAGAGATTGGGATTCGCAAAGCATTGGGAGCAAAGAGCTCGGACATTTTGCAGCAATTCTTGGTAGAATCGATATTTTTAAGCGTCGGAGGAGGCGTTATCGGCATTGCAGCTGGGATAGGGGTATCTCTACTAATCTCCATCCTGGGCGGGTGGACGACAGCCGTATCTCCGGCATCCGTTTTGATTTCCTTTACCTTTGCTTTTGCCGTGGGACTTTTCTTCGGCGGCTACCCGGCTTATAAGGCGGCAAAACTCGATCCCATCGTGGCTTTGCGTCATGAATGAGGAAGGGTTGCGGTGCTACCTTGGTATTGCTTTAAAAATAGAAAACCCTCCGTGAGTTCACAAGAGAACTGCGCGGAGGGTTTTTTACGTTTACATTAAGACAGGGAATTATTTAAGATGAGTCATGGGGTCTACAGTATCGCCGTTGATACGTACTTCAAAATGCAGATGCGGTCCGGTGCTCCAACCGGTAGTGCCGATTTTGCCGATTTGTTGTCCCTTGGCGACTGTTTCGCCCGGTTTTACCAGACTGGCTGAGGTGTGGGCATACATGGTGACAATGCCTCCGCCATGGTCAATCATAATCAAACGACCGTAGGCGTCATGCCAGCTTACGTCAATAACCGTTCCGTACTCTGCTGCCACGATTTTGTAACCATGAGGTGCTGCAATGTCCGTTCCTGTGTGAAAACGTCTGGTTTTAAGAATGGGGTGTTTGCGCCAGCCGTAATCGGAGGTTATTCTGGTATAACCGGGAGTGGGCCAGGCCATTTTTCCGGCACCTAAATATACGGAATTATCATTGCCCAGTAATTTCTTCAATTGGACTGTGATGCTCTGAGATTCTTTTGCTAATTGATCCAGGGCTTGTTCAACGGTAACCCTGTCGCTTTTGATAGAGTTATATATTTCCTTCTGACGGGAACTGGCAATCTGGATTTGTTTTTGTTGATTACCTTTATCATCAATCAATTTATTCAGGTTATCTCTTTTAACCAAAACGAGATTTTGGTTATCTTGAAGGGTTTTGAGCGAGCCGTTAATCTCTGCAATCAATACCGAATCGTTTTCAGCCAGCCGACTGAAAAAGTCCCAACGGGTCAGAAAATCAGAGAAGTTTGTCGAGTCCAACAAAACCTCAAAAATACTGGCTTCTCCTTGTTCATACATGGCTACAAGGCGATTACTCAGAATTCCTTTATTATTATCTAATTCTGTTTCTGTTTCTTCTATTTCCTGCTCGAGCTTGGCCAGTTCCTGCTGTGTTTTCTTAAGCTGGCTCTCGGTTGATTGCAAGTCTTTTTCAACACTGGAAAGGGTGTTATTGAGCTGGCGGAGCTCAGCGAGGGCACTGTTCTCTTGCCCTTTCTTTTCCTTTAAAATGTCTTCCTGCTCCTGAATTTTCTGGTCCAAATAGTCTAATTGTTCCTTCAGTTCCGACTCTGTCGCTTCGACAACAGAGACGAGTGCAAACATAAGAATGACGATTAGAATGATTGCTGTTCTTTTCGTATGCTTTTGATTCTTCCTCAAAATAATCCCTCTCTTCGGCCTTTTCGACGCACC
This sequence comes from Clostridia bacterium, assembly GCA_018432615.1. Taxonomy (GTDB): domain Bacteria; phylum Bacillota; class Peptococcia; order DRI-13; family SM3-B62; genus SM3-B62. The sequence continues at coordinate 120,208 of JAHDSQ010000002.1, read as the reverse complement.
TTTTCAATACAATCCTTTATTCGCCGAAAAAATGGGGATTCCTGCCGAAAAAGGAAAAAAAGCATTAACAAAATATGACACACTTTACTCGGAGATAACTTTTTTACCTGTTTTGAGTCCTTCCAATTGTGGGTTGAGAATGACGAGTTCGTTTTCCAAAAGACCTGTCTCGATGACAATTTCCCTATCGTTTTCAAAGCCGGTCGTCACTGTCTGGATTTCAGCTTTGCCGTCACGAAGGACCCAGAGAGCGTCACTGCTCTGATAAGTGAAGAGGGCGGTTTTGGGTACAACAAGCTTGTCGTCTTGTTTGTCAAGTGTAAATTCCACATAGAGGGAGTAACCCGGTTTTAGCTCCAGGCTTTTGGGGATATCCGGTTCGACCGTTATTTTGACACGTTGTTCTACAAGACCTAGGGCAGATATTTTTTCTTCGGCGGTAGGGGCTATTTTAACTACTTTTCCCGCAAACCCCACGTTTTGAGTTTTATTGTCTCGGATGAGGGTAACCGGCATGTTTTCTGAGATACCGGCAGTGTCTTCGGAAAGAACATATACTTCGACATCGTAACCGTCTTTTTGGATAATGCCGGCAACCGGAGAACCCGGAGGGAGGACCATTCCTTCTTTGATATTTAAGGCCGTAACAAGGCCCGGGGCAGGGGAGGTGAGATTAGCCTCATTAATCATGTAGCGAGTTAACTCGATTTGAGCGTTGAGGGCTTCCAATTGACCGGGGTAGTAATCAGACTCCACGGTGCTTAAGGCGTCCTCGTATTCTTTTTGACTGATGGCGCCTGCTTCGTATAATTCTTTCATTCTCTCCGGAGAGATTTTCTTAATTTCCATTTCCTGTTGAGCCTTCAGGCTTTTATACTGACCCTGCAGTTGTTCCAGTTGGTAGCGCAGTTCACTGTCATCAAAGACAACGAGCAGATCCCCCGCCGCTACCTTTTGTCCTTCCTGTACCGAAAGAGAAGCCACCTTCCCGCCGTAGGCAGTGTGGATGAGGTATTCTTCTTTGGCCACGACCAAGCCTTCTTCTTTAAAGGTTTTGGCAATAGATTGGGGGTGGATTTCCAAAAGCCTGGCCGGGAGCGGTTTTAAACCGTTGAGAATAATAACTGTCACGATACAGACAAATATCAATGAACCCAAGATGACTTTCCATTTTTTCTTCATAACAGTCCCCTACTTTCTCGCTATTCTCTCGCCTTTAAAACATCGACAATTCTCAGTTTTTTTATCCTTTTGGCCGCAAACCTCTGGGCAATCCAAATTGAGGCTACTGTGACCAAAAAGGCGTTGATTATGGAGACACCATCCAATGAGGTGGGTACCGTGTAGATGTCATTATTGACCGATTGAGCCATGCCCTTAAGCATCAGTTTAGTCAAAGGGATTCCTACCAGCATGGCCGGTGCACTGAGGAACCACTGTTCAAAGGTAATCACGGAGAGCACCTCGGCAGGTGTCATGCCCAAGACCATCATAGAAGCCAGTTCACGGCTGCGTTCCGAGAGGGAAATTATTGAGGAACTGTAGATGATGGCAAAGCCTGTGATGATGCCAAAGATGAGCATGCTGTAAATCATTGCGTCGTAAGAGGCCATTAATTCCTTCATTTTCCTGAACAGCTCGGTTTGGTTCTCAATATTGCTGACAGCCGCAGCATTTCGATACTCTTGCTGCAGGGTAGGTATCAACTGTCTTTCCATACCGATCATGGCGGTGGTGACAAAATCACCCTGGCCGAAAAGGTTATGCAACGCTTCCAAATCCATATAGGCATTTATCCCAAGGGTCTGAGATACTACCCCGCTTACTAAGACTGCTTTTTTAGTATCGGTGTTTTTAAAAAAAGGGCTGGTAAGCAGTAGTTCGTCTCCGGTAGTTACCGCAAGCAAATCGGCCAGTCTTTCCGACAGTAAAATACCGTTTTTAGGCGGCCTGATTTGCTTGCCGCTTTTGTCGATTATCCGGTGCAGATCGCCGTCAGAGGGTAATCCCAAAAGAACAACGTTTTTTTTATGCCAGAGATAGCTGAGGGTCACCGGCGCTTCAGCCTTCGTCTCTACTTTGAGGACACCGGGGAAACGGGCCAGCTCTTTTTCAACACTGTTTTTATCAAGGGGGTAGGCTAAGGAAACCTTGGCATCATAGACCTCTATTTTTTCATACTGATCAAAAATCATGATGTCTACCATATTTTTCATAACCCAGGGGGTGGCCAGCAGGGCGAAGGTAAACATGATACCCAACAGGATAAAGAGGTTGCGTCCGGGATGACGGAAAATATTACGGGTTGCCATTTTGCCCTGGACAGTCAGCATGTTCCAAAAGGCAGTGATGCTTTCCAGAACAATCTTTTTTCCAACCGGCGGTGCCGGAGGATTCATTGCTTCGGCCGGTTCCAGCCGCAGGACGGCTTTGGAGCCTTGGTAGCTCGCTATAGTCGAAAAGAGGAGGGACAATAATATCGCGAAAAGAAGATAACTCGGCGAAAAGCTTCCCCGTAAATCCGGCATATTGAAGTACATTTCATAGAGAGATGTAAACGGATAAGAAAGCCAGGCCCCCAAAAGACCGCCTAATATTCCACCTAATAGGCCCAGAATAACCCCGTAGGACATATAGTGAGTGAGGATTTCAGTACGGGTGTATCCCAGGGCTTTGAGGATGCCGATTTGTCCCCTTTGGCTTTCAATCATTCTCTTGAGCATGATATAGAGGATAAAGCTGGCTACTGATAAAAAGAGAAGAGGCAAACTGAAAGACATGGCTTCAATACCTGACAGTTCTTCTTCCAAAATAAGGTGGCTGCTCTGGTCTTTGCGGGGATAGAGGCTTTTTAGACCGTATTTATCCAGCTTTGGTTTTAACGTATTTTCAACATCCTGATACTCCGCACCGGGTTTGAGGGTAAAGACGATATTATTAATCATGCCATTTTCTTTAAAGAGGGTTTTTGTCATCTCGTAGGGGATATAGGCAATTCCGAAGGTTTGAGGGTCTGGATAAAGTTCGCCGGCGGTACGCATAGCATAGATAAACTCAGGATTCTTACCGGAACCGACTATCTGCAGGCTTCGTTTTCTGCCTTCGGCAATTATTTCTATCTCTTGGTTCAACTCCAAATCGTTTGCTTCAAGAAAATTATTATCAACCCAAATATTCATTCTACCGGTAGCAAGTGGTATTCCCTTATCCAGCAAGACCCCATTGATAGGGTTTGGCGATTCGGGGTCTACAGAGACAATACGGAGATAGACGTTATCCGTCCGGTCGGGGAACAGTACTAAGACGTCTTTGATCAGGCGTCCTTCAATTTGTGCAATACCCGGCAGCGAAGAAAGTTCTTTGATTTTCTCCCGGGGCATTCTTTCGACTTCGGCAAAGCCTTCGGCAAAGTTTTGGTTGTGGTAGAAGGTGTTACGGGAAAGAAAAAGGTTATCGGAAACAATAGAGAATGCGGTAAAGATGATCAATCCGATGGTGATGATCACAGTACAGGCAAAATAAGCCCCTTTATTCTCCAATAGGTCGCGCAGCATTTTTTTGAATAGCATTACCATGTCACCTTCTCCGGCGGGAGTGGGGATTCATTGGTAGCAATACGTACCAGTCTGCCGTCTTTGAGATAGAAGATTCTGTCCGCTGTTTTAGAGATAGCGGAGTTATGGGTAATGACCAAGACTGTTTTATTGAATTCATCACAGAAATCCCTGAGGATCCTTAATACCTGGATGCTTGTTTGGTGGTCCAGGGCACCTGTCGGTTCATCGCAGAGCAAGATCTCCGGGTTTTTGGCAATAGCGCGGGCCAAGGCGACACGTTGCTGTTCTCCCCCTGACAACTGGGCCGGAAAGTGATCCAGCCGTTCTCCCAGGCCAACTTTTTCCAGCATTTCTTTGACGGAAAGAGGGTCAGAGGAGAGCTGGGCGGAAAGGGCAACGTTCTCATAGGCGTTTAAATTTGGTATTAGATTGTAGAATTGAAAGACAAATCCCACCGTATTTCTGCGAAAAAGGGTAAGCTGTTTGGAATCGGCGTTATGCAAGGGAGTATCCTTATAAAGCAAAGAACCTCCGGTCGCGGTGTCCATTCCTCCAATCAGGTTTAGCAAGGTGCTTTTTCCGGAACCACTAGGACCGAAAATAACGATAAATTCCCCCGGGTATATTTCGCAATCAACCTCTTGCAGGGCTTTAACCGTAACCTCGCCCATCCGGTAATGCTTTGAGAGGTTTTTGGCACTGATAATGGGTTCCATGCATTCTCGCCCCCTTTCAGTAATAATACTATGAGGTTAAGGTATTCCGCAACCTTTACTCTTTCTGCAGAGCGCGGATAAATCTTACCAGATGGCCGTTCTTCCCAAGCCAGGCAAAGGCTATGATGAGGATTATGGCGATAATCATACTGCGGCAGGCATGCCAGCAAGATAAAAGCCATAGCTGTATCGTGTTTAAACCGTATAAATCCTTTATGGCTTCTTCCCATTTCATTCCCAAGCCGACATTATACAAAAGCGTGTTAAAATCATCAGGGTTTTTGGCTTGTAGATATTTGAGGGTCAAGACGTGCTTCCCTTTTCCTAATAGAAGGCTATCGCCCAGTTCGGACAACTGCTTTTCCGGTAAATTGTTCCACCCCAAACCGAACAGGTGAGACAAAAAATGACCGTGAACTTGATTCTTTACCATGACGGGAGAAAAGGGCGGCGGTGAATACAGCAAGAAGAGCGGCCCTTGATACTCATCGATATAATCGTGGCGCTTACCCAGAAAAATAAAGTATGGCGTACCGCCGTGCAAAGAGATAAAATCGGACTCGTTTAGCATCTGCAAATAGCTTTTAAACCATTTTCTGATTTCGTCCTGGTCTTCGGCTGAGTAGTCGGCCAGAACCAAATTGGCGCCGGACAGGTTTTCCGTATGACCGGTGATTTCGTCGGTAATATAAAAGGCCTCTTTTTTGCCGGAGGAGGATTGGTTTCCGGACTTGTCGACTACGAAGAATTCATAATATATTCGTAGCAGCGGACCTTCTGCTTCAATAAAACAGGAAGGATTATGTTTGTATTTGAAGGGTGTGACAGGAAGGGGAATACTGGCAACATTTCTCTCCTCCCAGTAGTAATCAAGGGTAATTTCCTTAATGTCACCGTCGCTATCGACAACGGTAGTTTGCAGATTCAATCCGGCCGTACCTTTTTCATGTTCTGCCAAGGTGCTATGGAAGACAGGCGTCGAATATTCGAATTTTTCTTCCGGAAGCTGTGCTGCCAGCCATTCCTGTATCAAGGGATGAACCTGCAGTTCTTTGACTCTGGTGTAGTATTTAGAGAGCTTTGTCACTTGGCCTGCCGCTGCCTTGCCAAGAGCCCAGTAAGCACGAGGAGTCGTAGTTTCATAAAAATATAGTTCTTCCCATACTGTATTGGCTTTATCTTCTTCCCTGGCTTTTTCTAAATAATACGCTTCGCCTATGCGTAAGGCCTCTTTTTTTTCTTTGGGTACCAATTCGCATCTTCTTGCGAATACGGCGGCGGCTTGGCGGTAGTTGCCGGCCTCGATATATGCAGAGAGAAGGGTTTTTTCAGCGGTGGTGAGTTCTTCCGTCCAGGTGGCTTTTTCGTTAATTATGTTTAGACAGAGGACAAGATCACACAAGTCTTCAGGAACATCCCAGGTCCAATAAAAGTAATCTCCGTCGATTGTATAATCTCTCGGTTCTAAAGATACGATGTTGCCCGGATTTACTTCAGGCTCGGTAAAACCGACAGTTACGCTGCTTGAGAATCCTGCGGCGCTTTTAAAGCCGGTATCGGGAGGATTGGTCAATCCCACAACCGTCAGACCGTTCTCATTGACACTGTTCTTGGTTTGATACTCAATATGCAGTTCAAGGGTTTCCAGAGGCTCGAAGGCTATTGTCCAGAGATAGGTATTGTCATCCTCGTTATATCTAAAGTCGATATCCTGTTCACTGTCGCTGATTTCTATTGTGATAGGAGGGAGTGGTTCGGCATCATTGCTAGGCGTATCGTCATTTGTAGCCTCTGCACCATCATCAATCAAAAGAAGTTCAGCCGGCAAAGACATAGTCAGCTTATCACTTTTTTCAGTCGGATTTAGCAGGAAATAATCTGCTTTAAGAGTCGTTGTTTCCTCGGATAATTCCAGGTATATTTTGGATTTGTCCATGACAATATCGGTTTTGCCCCGAGGACTGGGCTGTATCGATAAGGAAGGCTCCTTTTCCGAAGCTGTTTGTGAAGAAGGTGTCCCGGGAACTGCCCCGGTCAGAAAGGGATTACCCAGAAATAAAAGGGCTAAAGAAATGCAAATAGCTGTTTGCCGAATTTTTTTCATGATTATGTTCTCCTGCTCGCTGTTGATTAACGTATGATCTGTTTCAATTCTAGATTAATACCGGACACAAATCAATGTTTACTTGATGCCAACTTTTTTATTCTGGGCCTTGTGAGGTCTCGGCAATTATTGTTATAATAGTAGAAATATTTAACCTGGTTAGAACAAGGGGATAGGAGACAAATATGGATAAAGCCGTAAAAATACTGCAGTCGGAGTTTAAGATATTAGTGTACAGGAATATTTTAAAAGATTTTTATGTCAAAAAACTGATGAAGCTTTTAAAGGCGGTAGCGGAGACGAACGCATCGAAAGATGAGGTTTTGGAGTATTATTTGGATTTTGTTTCAAATTTCCTTTCTTATGCGGTGGAGTCAGGGGCCGGGGATAACGACGTTTGGCAGGAATATATTCTTAACTTGATTCTGCTGGATGATAACGTCTTCAGCCGCCAAGCAGAATCCTTGCCTTGTGAAAGCATTTCCGAGAAGCTTAAGGAACTTGCCGGGAAAGACTTGCAACAATTGCAGCTTTTGGCTTCTGTTTCCGGTGCGTCCCTGCGGAGTATGCTGACAAAGAGACTAAGGAAGGATTATGATGAGAAGCTTTTGCCTGACTGGGAAGGAATCAGCCGAAAAGAGGCAATGAAAAAAAGTTTAAACGAAAAAGCTTCATCCGAACTAATAGATTGTTTCCGAAAGACGGAGGATTGGGGCGAGGTTTTAGAGCCTTTATGCCGGCATTATTATCACAATGGTGTGGGTATCTTTGGGCGGTTTCATTGCTTTCGCTGGGTGAAAAACGGCAGTCCGGGCAAGCTGGTGGGGGTTGCAAATCCTGATCCGGTACGTTTGGAACAGTTGTATGAGTATAAAAACGAACAGGAAAAGATCATTGAGAATACTGAACAGTTCCTGGCGGGATATCCTGCTAATAATGTGCTTTTGTATGGTGATAGGGGTACGGGAAAATCCTCAACGGTCAAGGCCTTAGTCAATGAGTACGGCGCAGAAGGATTACGTCTGGTAGAGATGCAAAAACAGGATTTAGGAGATTTTCCTGAGGTTGTCGCTTTACTGGCCGGTCATCCGCAGAAGTTTTTACTCTTTATTGATGATCTTTCCTTCAATGAGCAGGAGGGACAGTACCGGGATTTAAAAGCTCTTTTGGAAGGCGGCTTGGAGTCTAGACCGAAAAATGTGTTGGTTTACGCTACTTCTAATAGAAGACATCTTGTGCAAGAAAAATTTACCGATAGGGACCAGTACTTTGACGGAAACGACGATGTCCGACATATGGATACTATGCAGGAGAAACTTTCTTTAGCGGATAGGTTTGGTATAACGGTGACATTTATCACACCGGACCAGAAGCGATATTTGGCGATTGTTGAAAAAATGGTCAAAGAGAGAAAGATAGCCATAACTAATGAGGAATTGAAGCGAAGGGCTTTGAAGTGGGAATTGAGCTTTAACACCAGATCGGCACGTACTGCAAAACAGTTCGTAGATTATCTGGAGGGACAAATGGCTTTAAAGGAATCCGATAGTACACTTCTTAAGCATTGACAAACGCGTTTCCGGGTAATACTATATATAACAAAGCTTAATAGGAATTACCTCACTCTTTTGCGGGTGGGGTAGGGGCGCAGGCGTCAAGAGTAACTCGTGGAGTGTGGTAGCCGTGAAGCGAGTCAAAGGGGCGTTTGCCGAAGTGTAGTGAGTTACCGCACTCATTGCGCTGGTTCTGCATTTAAGAGATGCAGGACTGTCAACCGGTGGTTTGCCCGATGCCGGTTGGAGAACTATCTCACGAGGGGCAGGAGGGGGGCAGAAGCGTTCGACAGCTAAGGCACGTCCTTTAGCTGATTTTTCTTTTTTAAGACTGCTCATTGATGAGTAGCAAAAACATTGAGCAGCAAAAAACTATTGACTTACTAATGGAAAGCTGTATAATACCTATTATAAATATCCGCCGTAGGCAGATAAATGTCCGTAGAGAATAGACACTATAAAATGAGGATTAATGCTGAAACTTAATAGAGAAAGGGTGTTCGTAGAATGAAAGAGTATCGCATAGCGGTTGTGGGAATGGGCGCAGTGGGAAGAGAAATGGTTGCTACCTTAGAAAAATCTTCCTTGCCCGTGTCTGAACTTTTACCTCTGGTGCGCAGAAATGAAGGAGAGCCAATTTCTTTTAGGGGACGCACTTATAAAACGGTGAAGGTCAATAAAGGTGTTTTTAAGGGCGTTGATATTGCACTATTTTCCGCAGGGGAGCAGGCCAGCAAAGAATTAGCGCCGATGGCGATTGAGGAGGGAGCTGTTGTAATCGACAACAGTAATGCCTTCCGGATGGATCCGGAAATTCCCTTGGTTGTGCCTGAGGTTAATCCGCTGGATGCTAAAAAACACAAAGGGCTGATTGCCAACCCTAATTGTTCGACCATTCAGATGGTGGTTGCCTTGAAGCCACTGCATGATTTGTATAAGATTAAAAGAATTGTTGTGTCTACGTATCAAGCCGTCTCCGGAACCGGATACAAAGCGATAGACGAACTGAACGAACAGGTGAGTGCTTACATTGCCCAAGAGGAAATAAAAAACAGTGTTTATCCGCATCAGATTGCTTTCAATGCCTTACCGCATATCGATGTTTTCCTCGATAACGGGTATTCCAAGGAAGAAATGAAAATGCATCATGAGACCAGGAAAATTATAGGGGACGAAAGCATTCAGGTTTCGGCTACAGCGGTAAGAATTCCGGTGGTGCGCTGTCATTCCGAGGCGGTAAACATTGAGACAGAAAAACCCATGCCTTCCGTGGAAGAGATAAAAAAAATACTGGCTGAGGCCCCCGGTGTTACAGTAATCGATGATGTGGCGAATGATGCCTATCCGTTGGCCGCTGACTGCCAGTACAAATATGGAGTGTTTGTCGGGAGAATACGTAAGGACTACAGTATACCAAACGGACTGAATATGTGGGTTGTAGCCGACAATCTTCTAAAAGGCGCGGCATTGAATGCGGTGCAAATCGCCGAGCTGTTAGCTGAGAAAAATTGGGTTTCAAAGGATACCGGATGTTAATTGCCCGGGCAATATCAGGGGCGTAATAAGGTGGTATTTTTGTTTAAAAAGGGATGAGCAAATCGGTTCTGCCGATTGGGATGCTCCTCCCTTTTATTGTGAAAACAACAAGGTTCCCGGGACCCGACAGCAATCTTTGATTGCAATGTCGGGTGGGGTTCTTATTGTGAAAACAACAAGGTTCCCGGGACCCGACAGCAATCTTTGATTGCAATGTCGGGTGGGGTTCTTATAATTGGAATAGATTGTTTTTACTTTTTATCTTGTTAAACTGGGAAAAATAAGAGATATATGGTATTGTTAGTATATAATTATGCGAAGGATACTTCTTGCTTATTGGGGGCGAAAAAGTTGATATTGAAGCATGGTAAACGGCTCCGGTTTTTATTGCTTTGGGCAAGTATAGGTTTGGTGGTGCTGCTGTTTGCAGGGGTTTTTTGGGGACTGAATCGGGTCGGCGAAATAGCCAGCCTGCCAGAAAACGGTTTCAGCGACACCTTAACAATAAAAGCACTTAAGGAAGATTCACTAGGCGCGTCGGTTGATACGGCTTTCGAAATAATCAGCCAAGAGCCTCTTCAAGAAAAAACAGTTGAAGAGTATTTAAAGATAAAGCCGGCTGTGGAGTATAAACTAAAGAAGGATGACGGCGGCAGGAAGTATAAAGTAACACCCTTGATGCAGTTAGAGGCAAATAAGATATACACTTTATCATTGGACCCCACCGGAAAGGACAGAGAATGCAATACCTGGGCTTTTCAAACGAAAAAGGACTTTGGAGTAGTGGGGACCTTGCCGCGTGACAGTGCGGCCTTTGTACCGGTTGATACAGGAATAGAAATAATTTTCACTCATGATAGCTTTGATTTGTCAGTGATGGCAGAATATTTTAGCATCTCCCCTCAGGTACAGGGGCATTTTGAACAGTATGAAAACACTCTTGTTTTTGTTCCTCAGAGTTTGAACCCGGGAACGTTATATACGGTTAGTATAAAAAAGGGCTTGCCTCTTTTAAAGAGCGAGGAGGAGCTTGGCTATGATTACTCTTTTTCTTTTGAGACCGACGAAAAAAAGGAAGACAAAGTCAAATATGAGTTTGATATTTTAGATAAAACGGCTGCCTTTGCCGGAGGCGAAGAGCCTGTGTTTACGGCGTACTATGTTCCCCAAAATCAGATACCGACTTTAAATATTAAGGTTTATCGTTATGCGGGTTATCAAGAATATATTGCCGCCTTGGAAAAAAGCGATGCAGTACCGGAGTGGGCCCCGGTGGCAAGAGTTAAAAACAAGGAAGATTTCACCGAGCTGAGCAAGGTAGGAGAATACAACACAGAATTATTGACGGTCAATGATTATCAACATTACATTGTGTTTCCCGAAGCATTGCCGTTAGGCTACTATGCTGCAGAGATTAAGGTGGGGGAAGCTTCAACACAGGTTAGATTCCAGGTAAGTAATCTTGGGGTTTATCAGGTTGCAGACAGCGAGAAAAATATTCTATGGGTAAACGATCTTGTAACAAAAGCCCCGCCTTCCGAAGCGCGTGCACGCTTGCCGGTAAATGGCAAGACTGTGAAAGCCGACGAAAACGGAGTAATTTCTATTAATAAGGAATTGCTGCCCGACGGTGAGGAAGATGGGCAGAATAAAACGGCTACTGAAGCTGTTTATGCCCTAGTTAGCAGTTCTTCCTATGAAGTATTGGCAAGATTGGACAATACTATTAACGAAGACCGACAGGAGGAGAGATTACAAAGCAAAGATTATTGGCGCTACTTGTACCTTGACAGGGTGTTATATAAACCCGGCGATATGGTGAATTATTGGGGAGTTTTAGCGGTACGTAGTGAGGATAACCGAGAAATAGAGGAAGTTGAAGTCGAGCTGGAAGGGGCAGGTCGCTACTATCATGGCGAGGCCTGGGGAAATTCCCCCATTGTTTCTGAAACAATTCCTCTAGAAGGAAATACTTACACTGGGGCGATCGCATTGCCGCAGTTAAAACCAGGCTACTATTACCTAACCGTTAAAGCCGATGGGGTGACCATGGCTTCACGTGGTTTTTCGGTGGAAACTTATCAAAAACCTTCTTACCAGCTGACGGTTGAACCTGAGAAAAAGGCTGTTTTTGCCGGGGAAGCTACACGCTTTAAGGCTGCCGCGCATTTCTTTGAAGGAACGCCGGTCCCGCAGTTGAGTTTGGAATGCCGAATCAATGATGAAACCAAAGCGGTTGTGACCGATAAAGAGGGTGTCGCAGAAATACCATACACCGGAAAGATGTCCAGCACCCAATCGAGTAATTACCGCATCAATTATCTGGGTGTAAGAACGGCCTTGCCGGAATATGGAGAGATTACGGCTGAAAGCGGTATTTATGTATTTAGAAGCCGAGTATATTTACAGGCGGAAGCCGAATGGAAAGCTGATTATGTGGTGGTCAATGCCGTTCTTTCACAGGTGGATTTGAGCAGAATCAATGAGGGTGAGTATCCCAGTGAGGAGAATTTTATAGCGGAGACTATGCCTAATAGCACGATACAGGGTAAGATATATCGGGATGTGTGGGAAAAAACGGAGCAAGGTGAGAGATACGATTATCTGAGTAAAAAGGTCGTTAAGCAATATCTGTGGAAGCATTCTGCCGAGCATGTCGATGATGTCATTATGACCACGGATAGCAAGGGCAGGGCAACTGTAAGTATTGAATTGCCTCAGGATGATTCATATTATATTGATTTGACAGCAGTAGATAATGAGGGTTACGAATTTTCAAGGCGGGTTTGGCTTGGCAAAGGGAACAGTAATCAGGGATATTATGATGCTTACCAGTATTACCACCTTGAAACAAAACAAGGAGAAGAGCAGTTTGCGCCTGGGGAAGAAGTAGGCCTTGTGTTTCTGAAGAATGATGAGCAACTGACAGAAAGGGCAAGCGGGTATTTTTACTTCCGCGGTGGGGATGTAGCGGAGGAATATTCAGTTTCCGACAGTCCGGATTATACGTTTACTTTTACCGATATGTACATACCTAATGTCAATGTCGGGGGGGTGTATTTTGACGGAAGGTTTTATCATGAGACACCGACTAAATTGGTCCCTTTTGCCAGAGAAAACAAAGCTCTTAAGGTTGAGGTAGCAACAGACAAAGAAGAATACAAGCCCCAGGAAGAGGTCAAATTGGTGGTACGTGTTACAGATGATAATGATAAACCTGTGCAGGCCAAGGTGTGTCTTAGCCTTGTCGACGAAGCACTTTTCAGTTTAAAGGAGCAAAGTGTTGACTTTTTATCTGAGCTATACACCAAATATATTTATGGAAATTTCCATACAAGTGTATCCCATGGATACCCACGGGAGCTTAATTTTGCTGAAGGCGGCGGGGAAGGCGGCGGTGAACGCAGAGAGTTTAAGGATGCCTTGCTGTTTTCCACCCTTGAAACCGATAGTAAAGGGAAAGCTGCTACGGAAATTACTTTACCTGATAATCTGACTTCCTGGCGTATTACTTATCATGCCTTGACGGATGACTTGCAGGCGAAAAGCGGTACCGAGCTTTTACCGGTACGGTTACCTTTCTTTGTAGAAATGAACATTAATGATGTCTATTTAGACGGGGATATACCGGTAGTGATCCTGCGTTCATTTGGGGAAGGAATAAAGGCAGGAGAACGTGTAGAATATAAATTCAAGCTGGTTGCCCCGGATGGCAAGACGGTTGAAAGAAGTGGCAGTGGGCTTTCCTTTACTTCCTATGACTGGGTTCTGCCCGCTCTGGAAAAAGGTACTTATACCCTCACAGCGGAAGCGAAAGCGAACGGTTATACTGATGTAGTTACCAGGGAGCTAAAGGTTGTCGATTCGTTATTGGAGCGGACCGTTACAACTTTTAGTACTGCGGTGGAAGGGCAAATAATTGGGATCCCAGAAGGCGTTACGGAACCCCTCACGGTAGTTTTCAGCGATTATGAAAGGTCGCAATATTTGAAGGGCTTATATAAAACGGCTTGTCAGAATGGAAACCGTCTGGAACAGAGGCTTGGCGGCTATGAAGCTATGCGGCTGCTCAATGATTATTTTGCTAATGAGGATTATTTTCATGCTGCCTCAGGAGAGGTCGAGTTGTTACAATACCAACAGGAGGATGGGGGAATAGCAATACTGCCTTACGCTGAAAGCGAACCTGCGTTATCTGCGTTGGCCGCTTCGGTAAATGCGGAGGCTTTTGACAAAAAGGCTTTAATTGGGTATTTCTATGAGCTCTTAGAAAAGGACGAGATTGAAGATAAAACGCCGGCATTGTGGGGATTAGCCGTTTTAGAAGAGCCGGTTTTGCTCCGGATAAACAAGTATTTGGAGAAGGAGGGACTTTCGCCGGAGGAGAAGTTCCGTCTGGCGTTAGCTTCTCTAGATGCAGGGAATGGGGCATATGCTTCTGCTGTATATGCGGAACTGCAGGAGGCATATGGTGAAAAATTGGGAGAAACACTTCGGATGAAAGTCGGAAGTAAACAGGATGACATTATCCTGTCAACAGCCCAGATGGCCTTGCTGGCAGCACGGCTTGACCGGCCGGAAAAGTACGGGCTCTACCAGTATCTGCTGGAAAACCCTGCGGATAACATACTGATATCATTGCATGAGGCGGGGATTTTGAAGTATCTCTTGCAGTACATGGATCCCACAATAGCAAGTTTGACCTACGAAAGGAACGGACAGTTCGAGAAGGAAACACTGGACGAAAGCCGGATTTTGAGTTTGACCCTGTTGCCGGAAGACGCGGAGGAAATTATCTTAAATAGAGTTGTGGGCAAGGTTGGCGTCTTAACTGCTTATACTGTGCCACATAATGCAGAAAGCATTAATCCAAGGAAGGGTATGAATATTGACAGGGAATACACAGTTGGGGGAGTCGCAACAAGGAGTTTTGACAGGTCGGATCTGGTTAAAGTGATGATAACCTACAGTGTGAGTGAAGAACAGCCTGCAGGAGATTATGAGATAGTGGATATCCTTCCCGCAGGGCTGCGATATATTGAAGGAGCGGCAGCCATGCCTCGTGATAGGGCATGCTGGTTGAAGTATCCCTCGGAAGTAAAGGGACAAAAAGTGGTCTTTACGGTGAGGGAAAAAACAGGGACGATAGAGTATTATGCTCGTGTCGTATCACCTGGTGGATTTGTGGCTGAGCCCCCATTGATAAGTCATATGAAGTATGATGAGATCTGTGCCTTCGGGCAGGAAACCAGGATTGCCATAAAATGAGAACGGTTAGAAGAAAAATAATTGTATTTATCGTTGCTTTTATTGTGGTGCTCAGTGCTTGTGCCTGCGGGCTAAAAACCACCAACGGGAGCCTCGAACGGGGCTTTGATGTTGAACATAATGCTGCTTCGGCGCATATTGAGGTATTTGTTACAGACCAACAGCTTAAGGAATTCATTCTGCAGACAGAGGGGCAATACGAGGGTATCGAAGGTGAATGTTATAAAGGATTTGGCGAAATATGTTCAGGTGTGTTGCCTCATCATTTACTGGCGGGGGAATTAATTGCCCGTTTCATGAAAATCCTTGCTTTGCAAGAACCTGAGATAATCGTGATTGTTGGACCTAACCATAAGCACGTAGGTGAGAGGGTCATTACAGGGCTGTACGACTGGCAAACACCAGAAGGGATCGTGAACACACAGCAGGATATCGTATCCGGGCTATTGGATAAAGGGTTGGCGGCCCGTGATGAGGAAGTCCTAGGCAGCGAGCATTCGATCGGGGTGGTTGTGCCTTTTCTTAAGCATTATCTACCTGATGCGGAAATAGTGCCTTTGATATTGCATCGTGATGTAAGTGTAACGGAGGTTGACAAGATACTGGAGGCTGTGTTGTCTGAAAACGAAGGCGCTGCTAGAAAGAGCGTCGTTGTGCTGGGTTCGGTAGATTTTTCCCACTATTTGCCCCAAAATGAGGCGGAGAGAAGGGATGAGGAGACCCTAGATGCGATAAGGTATTTTGATTACCCTGCTCTCTACCGTTTCGGTAGTGATCATCTTGATTCTCCGGCATCCCTCTCTTTTGTTTTGCGTACGGCGGAAAAGAATGGAGTCATGAGTTTTGAGATTGTTGATCATACCAATTCGGGCAGGATATTGCAAAACGATGCAATTGAAACAACCAGTTATTTCACTCTTGTGTATGCCGAATAAAGAATTAAGCACGATAGGTATTCAAAGGATGTTTTTCAGATTAAGAGATTCCTTTTCCGGAATATGTTTGATATAGAAAATGAGGTTGTAGAGTTCAGCTACGGCCTCATTGCTGTTTTTGTAATGCAAATGGCTTTTCAAACTATTGAGGCATTCCTCGATATTATCCATTTCCTGATGGTTAATGAGCATCGGCCAGTATTTGTTTTCTCTTTGCCATGTATTTACTGCTTTACGAAAGTGTTTTTCGGCTGACAGCCAATCCTCCCGCAAAACGGACTCTTTTATTCTTTCAACAGGGAGGAGTAATTCAGTGGATCCTTTTTGCAGGAGATGGTAGCTGCCATATCCTAAGGAAACTATTAACGATATCAGTAAAAGTAGCGCTAGGGGGACAGACCAGCTTTTCATGGCTTGGCACTCTCCTTCCGCTGCCAGTGTAGCGTTCCTGTTTTATCAAGGCTGGCAAAGAATACTTCCTTGATGCTCTGTACGCCTTCTTGACGTAGTGCATGGTACAGTTTTTCTTCGGTCATTCCTGTTATAGTGAGGTTGTGCTTTATTATTTTTCCGTCTACGATGAGGGTGAGCGGCAATCCTTCGTCTGCTGTTTTAATATTGAGGTCACTTGGCGCCAGGGAACGGTTTTGGCCTTTGGGGATTATACTTAGCTGTCCGTTGGTTTCCATGATAGCGTAGTCCACCTTAGTAATATCGGCATAGTTTTTCACCCGCAGCTGCTCCATCAGGTCATTGATATTTAGGCGTAAACGACGCAATTCGCTTTCGCTGATGCGTCCCTTTTCGATCAGGATACTGGGACGACCGCAAAGTACACAACGAGCGCTATTACTCTTCATATTTACATATGAGAGTGTCACCTGAGCAAAAAGCAGGGTTAAGATAGGAATAACGCCACTTAATAAGGGGATGTCCGTATCGGACATGGGAATCGCTGCCAGTTCGGAAATCATAATGGCGATAGCGAGTTCAAAGGGTTGCAGCTCTCCAATCTGGCGTTTACCCATAATGCGCATTACTACCACAACAAGCATATAAAGGATGAAAGCACGAAGTGCGATAACCAGCATGGTTCCTCCAAACTAAAGATTTTAAGGTTAATATAAGGTTTATGTATTATTCTAACTGGAGAGCGTCTCATTTATACCGGTTGCTTTTTGAGATAAATGGTGTTGTGTAATCTGATGTTTTCTTGATAAGATAGATACTGAAAGGAAGGAGATAATTGGCATATGAATGAGAACCTAGTATTAGAAGCCAGAAACAAAGCAGGAAACTATTTTAGAGAGGGATATAATTGTGCCGAATCCTTATTTAAGACCTTTATGGAATATGTGGACCCTGATATGGAGTCGGACGTATTGAAAATAGCCACAGGTTTTGGCGGAGGCTTGGGGCATGCAGGCTGTATGTGCGGCGCACTGGCAGGATCGGCGATGATATTAAGCCTGCTTAGGGGTCGAAAAGACATTCAAGAAAGCCGTGAACCGGCTTATGAATTAGCCAACGATTTTCACAAGGTTTTTGAAGAAAAATTTGGTACTACGTGCTGTCGTGCTTTGAACCCGTTCGAGTTCGATACCCGTGAGCATTTAAGGAATTGCTTAAAGATAACCGGTACCACAGCCATGCTTTTAATGAGATTCATGCAGGAGAAAGGATTACTTGACGATGAGGGGCAAGTTCTCTAACCGATTCTATTCTTACGAGTGAAATAGGTGAGATAATGGTTGTTTTATGGGTAATACTGGGGGCGATTTGTCTCGTTCTGCTTGTAATGATGATGCCGATAAGTTATGAGGTTTTTGGACGTTGGGAGCAAACATTCGGCGGGGAGGTCAGCCTTCAGACAGGGCCTTTACGGGCATTCGTTGTCTTTGACCAGGAGAAGGAAAAAGAATTTATTGTCAGCGTATTCGGTATTGTGATGAAAAAGACATCGCTTAAAGGGGATAAGGAAGACAATAAAGGAAAGGATAAAACAAGGAGTAAGGGGAAAAGAAAAAAACGAGAAAGAAAAAGACCTTTCGGAATCAGTGATTTAGCGGTATTGAATGATAAAGGGTTTTTAGCGGAACTGTTTAAAACAGTTAAATTAATAATCTGTCGCATATTACCTCGAAAATGTGAGGTAAAGGGAACATTGGGATTTGATGATCCCTATTACACCGGGCTGTTGGCTGCAGTGAGGGCAGCAATCCCGGGAATAAGAATTACCCCGGATTTTACCGGGGAGGTACGTGACCTTAGAATGTATGTGTTGGGTAGAATCAGGCCGATAGTTTTGTTTTTCTACATACTGCGCTTTATTGTGTCTAAAAGGGTCAGAACAGTACTATGGAAATTATGGCGAACAAGTTAATGCCTTTTGGGCATAGCATGATAAAAATATGAGGAGGTAGAAAGATGGGAAAAATAGAAGGAACGCTGAATACGATTTTTGAGAGGCTAGAGAACTTCTTTAAGACCGAGACGATTGTCGGAGAACCGAAGACCATTGGCGAGGTTACGATTGTACCCATCATTGACATCGGGTTCGGGCTTGGTTCCGGAGGCGGTTCCGGCAAGGACCCTAAAGGGAACGACGGTACGGGGGAAGGTGCCGGAGTCGGGGCGAAAATTACGCCCAATAGCATTCTTGTGATAAAAGGGAAGGAAGTATCGATAATCCCGCTTAAAGGCAGGAACAATATGGAGAAGGTACTGGAGATGGTCCCCGATATCCTGGATAAGTTTATGGAAAAGATAGATAAAAAAGGGGACAATGAAGGTAAAGAAGAGAAAGAAGGCAAAGAAGAGAACGAAGGATAATAAGGGCAAACACAAGAGAGCCTGAAATTTCAGGCTCTCTCAGACTGTAAAAAACCCTGCTATACGCAAAAATAGCATACTTCGACAAGTCATTTCACAAAGAGGTAAAGATGTTTTCAAACCTGGTTAATATTAAAATATAAGTAGGTGAACACCATTTTTGCCGTAATTCTTGATTCAGCTGTAAAAATACTAATCACATATTTATTTCTTCTGTATTTAACTAGATTAATAGGCAGAAAGCTTATATCTCAAATGACCTTCTTTGATTTCGTAGTTGGTGTAATAATTGGTTCGGTAGCAGCTAATATGTCAGTTAATAGGCAGCAATCTTTTATATCGGGAATGTCTGTTTTGTTAACTTTAACTATAATTGTAATCTTGATTGATTTTCTTAATCTGAAGAACTTCCGTTTATCAAAGATTACTGATTCTGAACCAATAGTCATGATAGAAAACGGTAAATTAATTGTTGAAAATATGAGGCGAGCACGTCTTACATTAACGGATCTGATGATGATGCTTAGAGAAAAAAATACATTCAATATAGCTGACGTTGAATATGCCATTTTCGAATCAGACGGCAAATTATCAGTTTTACTGAAATCTCAAAAACGACCGGCAACTCCGGCAGATATGGGGTTGGATACTAAATACATAGGCCTGACAGCCGACGTTATTATTGATGGTAAAGTAATGTCAGAAAATCTACAGGCAATTGATTTAAATGATGAATGGTTAAACATTGAGCTGGGCAAAAGAGGAATAAATAATCCAAGGGATGTTTTTTATGGAGGCCTGGATACTCAAGGTAATCTTTATCTTTCCCTTAATGAAAAAAGAGAAGAAAAGCATGGAGAGCACGGTTTTGAATAATTTATCAAAGCAGGGTGCTTAATCCGAACTTTGCATAGAAATAGAGAGAACAAAGGAACAAGAGGATAAAAGTGTAAAGGAGTGCACCTTTTAAGGTTGGGTTTTTGCCTTCGCAAGATTTTGAGAAAAGATAGCCTATGAAGTAAAAGGGAACAGCATAATGGATGAAGTTACCGGCCCACAAAAGAACGGAATGTACCGTCGGTAGTGACCAAAGGGATGGTTCCGGTGGTAGGAGTGGTACGGCTCTTTGCTGCAACAGTGAGGACAAACGGAAAGTATGGATAATTGGATCGGAAAGCATCAGAATTATGGGAAAAAGCATGAAAACAAGGGCAAAACCTTCCTTCCATGGCTTCAAAGGCCGCAGGTGTTTTAAAGCAGCCGGCAAAAGAAGCAACAGGCAGATAACGGCTATCATACCGGTAAGGAGCGAGGCGGCTTCTGCGTCGGAGATGCCCAGTAGGATAAGAGCGATTTTAATTGTAATTACGGCAAACAGGGAATTAAAAAACACAGCCCTTTGTTTTCGCATAGTATAACTTCCGTTCCTTGATTTGATATAATCTATTTTAATATATGATAACAAAAGTTAAGGAAAAAATGTCGATTTTATGAAAAAAATGATGGAAGATGAAAAAGTATTGACCGGGGGTACAAATAATGTAATTATTATGTAGGGTGACGGTTATGATTATTTATAATTGTAATACTGCATTAGGTAAGGAAGGCGGGATTTAATCAATGAAAGTATTGCTTACAGGGAATGAAGCTATAGCCAGAGGAGCGTACGAGGCAGGAGTGGGAGTAGCAGCCGGTTATCCGGGTACACCGAGTACGGAAATACTGGAGAGCATTGTTCAGTATCCGAAAATATACAGCCAGTGGTCTCCTAACGAGAAGGTAGCCTTTGAAGTCGGTGTAGGTGCGAGTATAGCCGGTTCTCGAACTCTTGTTACGATGAAGCATGTGGGCGTCAATGTAGCCGCCGATCCTCTTTTGACCTTTTCTTATACGGGGGTCAACGGGGGTTTTGTTCTTGTCTCGGCTGATGACCCGGGGATGCATAGTTCACAAAACGAGCAAGATAACCGCAGGTATGGCAGGTTGGCAAAAATACCTGTGCTTGAGCCTGCCGACAGCAGGGAAGCCAAAGAGTTCGTAAAAAAAGCCTTTGAAATCAGCGAGGCTTTCGATACGCCGGTGATGTTGAGGATCACGACACGTATTGCACATTCGCAGGGGATGGTTGAACTGGCAGAGCCGGTTCCTGTAGTGAAGAAGGAATATACCAAGAATGCTCAAAAATATGTCATGATTCCGGCCTATGGGCGCATCAGGCATACGGTCGTGGAGGAACGTACGGAGAAATTGGTGCAGTACGCCGGTGAAACAGAGTTAAATGTTACGGAGATTAAAGACCGGAAATTCGGGATCATTACCAGTGGCATTTGTTATCAATATGTTAAAGAAGCGTTTCCACAGGCCAGCATTTTGAAGCTGGGGATGACTTATCCCTTATCCCAAAAGCTTGTGAAAGACTTTGCCTCCCAAGTGGACCGGGTTTTTGTCGTTGAAGAATTAGAGCCCTTTCTGGAGGAAGCGGTTGTAACTATGGGGCTAAAGGTAGACGGAAAAAGGCTTTTCTCGCTAATAGGCGAACTCAGCGCTAAAATGGTCAGGGAAAAGATAAATAGAGAGCTGGGGTTAGCTTCGTTCCCTGATGAGGAAAGAACAAGGGAGGGACTGCCATCAATACCGGCCAGACCTCCTGTGCTGTGTCCCGGTTGTCCGCACCGAGCAGTCTTTTATGTCTTGAAAAAGCTAAAAATGGTAGTTACCGGTGATATTGGCTGTTATACCTTAGGAGCCCTTCCGCCTCTGGAAGCTATGGATACGACCATTTGCATGGGTGCCAGTATCGGTACGGCTTTAGGGATGGAAAAATCAAACCCCGAACTGGCTAAGAGGATCGTGGCGGTGATAGGGGACTCCACCTTCTTCCACAGCGGAATAACCGGGTTGGTTGACATGCTGTACAACAAAGGAAAAGGAACCGTGCTGATTCTGGATAACAGCACCACGGCCATGACAGGACACCAGCAGCATCCGGCAACGGGGAAAACACTTAAGAATGAGCCGACAGCAGCCGTTAACATTGCCGGCTTAGTTAAGGGATTAGGTGTAAAACGGGTCGTGGAAGTAGATCCTTTTGACCTTGCTCATCTGGAAGCCATCATCAAGGAGGAAACAGCTGCTGAAGAAGTGTCGGTGATAATAGCCAAAAGGCCTTGTGCACTTTTGGAAAAAGCGGCCTCCGGCTACATGGTGATCGATGAGGCTAAGTGTATCAATTGTAAACAGTGTATGGCTTTGGGCTGTCCGGCCATTGCGTTAAGGGATGGTCGAGTAACCATAAATCCTGAGATATGTAACGGTTGTAATCTGTGCACACAGGTCTGCAAGGTAGGAGCAATCAGAAGGGCGGGTGAAGATGTTGAATAAGATAAACCTTTTACTCGTCGGGGTAGGCGGACAGGGAACAATCCTGGCCAGCAAGATCTTAGCCGAGGTTGCCCTGTTGAGTGGGTTGGATGTTAAAATGTCGGAAATACACGGGATGGCTCAGCGTGGCGGTAGTGTCGTAACCCATGTAAAAATGGGCGATGAGATCTATTCACCCCTTGTAGAGGAGGGAGAAGCCGATATTATACTTTCCTTTGAACAATTGGAAGCCTTGCGTTGGTTGTCATTTCTCAAGCCGGACGGTGAAATCATTACCGGTACCCAGGTGATTGAACCGGTTCCGGTTATCATGGGTAAGGCGGTTTACCCCAGCGGCATTGTGGAGACCATACAGGGGAGGGTGCAAAAACTGATTTCCCTTGATGCTCTGGCTGTTGCTACGGAATGTGGCAATGCAAAGGCCTCTAATGTTGTGCTGATGGGGGTTTTGGCGCGCAGGCTGGGTTTTGCTAAAGAAATTTGGTTAAAAGCCCTGGAAAATAAAGTTCCGACAAAGTTCTTGGAAATTAACAAGAAAGCCTTTACCCAGGGATATGAGTTGGTGTAAAGAATAATACGAATAAAATAGCAAGGAGCGGAAATAATGTTCGCTTTTTTCTTGACATGACACCGTGTTGTGGGTAAGATATGAATATAAGTTCGTTGGCGTTATTAATAGGTGAGTCTTAGTACATCGTCCGGAGAGGCTCACTTTTTGTTTTCAAACAGCGATAACTTTTCGAGGTAGGAGGAAAAGCCATGAATAAAGTTCTTATTATCATGGGCAGCGATTCGGATTGGCCTGTTATGAAAAAGGCCGTGCAGGTTCTAAAGGATTTTAAAGTCGAATTTGAGCTTCATGTCGCCTCGGCTCACAGAACGACCGCGGAAGCTCTTAAACTGGCTCAGGAAGCGGCAGAACGTGGTTTCGACGTCATTATCGCCGGTGCCGGTGCCGCGGCCCATCTGCCGGGTGTTTTGGCGGCGGTGACTCCGCTGCCGGTAATAGGGGTGCCGCTAAATGCTACGGCTTTGCAAGGTGTGGATGCTCTTTATGCTATTGTGCAGATGCCCTCCGGAGTGCCGGTGGCTTCCATGGGTATAGACGGGGCCAAGAACGCAGCACTGTTTGCCGTGCAGATTTTAGGGGTCAAAGATACTTCTTTACGGGAGGCTTTTAAAAATTACAAGGCTGAAATGGCCAAGGAAGTAGCCGTCAAGAACGAAAAAATCGGGCGGCTTGTTGAGGAAATGGAAGGTTAAAAAGAGGTGAGGGTTTCAGATGATTGAACGCTATACGCTACAAGAAATGGGGAAAATATGGACGGAGGACAACCGTTGGGCATGCATGCTGGAGGTAGAGCTTTTGTCCTGTGAGGCCATGGCGGAATTAGGAATGATTCCGACAAAGGCTGCCCAAAACATCCGTAGTAAGGCTGCCTTTGATGTGGCTAGGATCAAGGAAATTGAAGAAACGACAAAACATGATGTTATCGCTTTTTTAACAAATGTTGGTGAATATGTAGGGGAGGACGCAAAATACATACATCTGGGAATGACCTCTTCCGATGTCCTGGATACCGCCCTGTCTTTGCAACTGAAACAAGCGGGTGAGCTGATTTTAGTTGAATTAGAAGCGTTAAGTGATACTTTGAAGGAAAAGGCGCGTACATACAAAGATGCGTTGATGATGGGACGGACACACGGGGTCCATGCCGAACCCGTGACTTTTGGCTTAAAGATGGCCTTGTGGTATACGGAAAATGAGAGAAATATCGTGCGGATGAGGGAAGCAATCAAGACGGTGAGTGTAGGGAAAATATCCGGCGCCGTAGGGACTTTTGCCAATATCCCTCCGCAAATCGAAGAATATGTTTGTGATAAGTTGGGATTAGAGCCGGCTCTGGTGGCAACACAGGTTATTCAGCGCGATCGTCACGCGCAGTTTATGTCTGTCTTAGCTGTTATTGCCGGTTCTTTGGAGAAATATGCTATTGAGTTGAGACACCTGCAGCGTACCGAGGTGCTGGAGGTTGAAGAACCCTTCGGAAAGGGGCAGAAGGGTTCTTCTGCTATGCCTCATAAGAAAAACCCCATCATCGGGGAACGGATTACAGGCATGGCGAGGCTTATTCGGGGCAATGCGACGGCTGCTTACGAGAATATTGCTCTTTGGCATGAAAGGGATATCAGTCATTCCTCAGTGGAAAGGGTAATCCTTCCCGACAGCACGATTCTTATGCATTATATGCTGCGTCAAATGACAAAGGTCTTACGCGGACTTAAGGTCAATACCGAGACGATGCGCGATAACGTGGAAAAAACCCACGGCCTTATTTTTTCTCAACGTGTAATGCTTGCCTTGGTGGAGAAAGGCTTAGCAAGGGAAAAGGCTTATGAGATGACACAGCGTAACGCCATGCGGGCTTGGGACGAGAAGAAGGATCTAAAGTATTTGGTATTTGAAGACAAAGAGGTCATGTCGTTTTTGAATGAGGAAGAGGTGGACGACCTCTTTGATTACGCCCATCATACGAAGAATGTCGACTACATTTTTAAAAGGGCGGGGCTGGCTTGATTTCGACAGACACTAAGAGAAGAAGGGGGTTTGTTTATGACTAAAGGGTTAAAAATGCTCTATGAAGGGAAGGCCAAGAAGATTTATGAAACGGCTGACCCCGAATTGCTTTTGGTGCACTATAAAGACGATGCCACCGCTTTTAACGGTCTTAAAAAGGGTTCAATAAGGGATAAAGGGTATTATAATAATCAGATCTCGGCTATATTTTTTAAAATGCTGGCAACACGAGGGGTGTCCAACCATTTTGTAGAGTTGACCGGAGAAAGGGAAATGCTGGTCAAGAACTTAGAAATAGTTCCGGTGGAGGTTGTTGTCCGCAATATAGCAGCCGGTTCCCTGGCTAAACGTCTTGGCAAGTCTGAGGGCACAAAGCTGCCGTTTCCGGTCTTGGAATTCTACTACAAAGATGATGAACTGGGTGACCCCATGATAAACAGGTATCATATCAAGGCTCTTGAACTGGCAAGCCCAAAAGAGATGGATACCATCGAGGAAATGGCCCTGAAGATAAATGAGATACTGCTCGCATATTTAAAACCCCTGGGGCTTGAACTGGTGGATTTCAAATTGGAGTTTGGGAGACACCAAGGAGAAATCATGTTGGGAGATGAAATTTCTCCTGATACGTGCCGTTTTTGGGATGCGAAAACCCATGAAAAGCTGGATAAAGACAGGTTCCGGCGCGATCTCGGCAAGGTCGAAGAGGCATATCAGGAGATACTAAAACGTCTAAAAGGAGAAAAAACAGATGTTTAAAGCGGTTGTAACCATTACTTTCAAAAAAAATATCCTTGATCCGCAAGGCAGTGCTGTGCATAAAGCCTTGCATTCCCTCGGTTATCCTGAGGTTTCTGATGTAAGAGTAGGAAAACACATCGAGGTTGTAATGGATGTCGATAGCGACGAAATAGCACATAAAAGAATTGAAGAGATGTGCACCAAGCTTTTGGCGAATCCGGTTATTGAAGATTATCAAATCAATGTGGCGGTGGTCGAATAATGAGATTTGGAGTTGTGGTTTTTCCGGGGTCAAACTGTGATGCCGACTGTTATCATGTTATTGATAAGGTTTTGGCAGAGCCTGTGGAATATTTATGGCATGGTGATAGAGACTTAAAGGAAGTTGACTGTGTCATCCTGCCGGGAGGGTTTTCTTACGGCGACTATCTGCGGGTCGGGGCAATTGCCCGTTTTTCGCCGGTGATGGAGAAGGTTCTGGAACATGCCGCCGGGGGCGGGCTGGTTATCGGTATTTGCAACGGTTTC
Organism: Clostridia bacterium; assembly: GCA_018432615.1. Taxonomy (GTDB): domain Bacteria; phylum Bacillota; class Peptococcia; order DRI-13; family SM3-B62; genus SM3-B62. The sequence continues at coordinate 94,479 of JAHDSQ010000002.1, read as the reverse complement.
CAAATCCTGACCGAGGTAGGTCTTTTACCGGGGGCTCTAGTAAGAAACCCCAGTTTGAAGTTCCAGTGTCATAATACCCGACTGAGGGTAGAGAGAAACGATCTTCCGTTTACCTCTTTATACAAAAAAAAGGAGATAGTGGAAATACCTATCGCCCACGGGGAAGGAAGTTTTGTGGCCGATGAGGAAACCCTGGAGCTGTTAGAGAAAGAAAACCGGGTGGTTTTTCGTTATTGCGATGAAAACGGCGAGATCAACGGGATATCGAATCCCAATGGATCTCTTAACAACATTGCCGGTATCTGTAACGAAAAGGGCAATGTGCTTGGAATGATGCCCCATCCGGAAAGATGCGCGGAAGAAATATTAGGCGGGTTAGACGGAGAAATATTGTTTAGGTCGCTTGCCGGATGGCGGCAGGGAGGTGATGTGGCGTGAAGAAGGAATTTTGGCGTAAAATGGGACTTTCTGAAGAGGAATATGGGATGATCAAAGGAATTCTGGGAAGAGACCCTAATGAGGTTGAACTGGGAATTTTCGGTGTAATGTGGTCTGAGCACTGTAGTTACAAAAATTCCAAAGCCGTGCTGCGGTCTTTTCCTACTACCGGGGAACGTGTTGTGCAGGGTCCGGGGGAAAATGCCGGTGTATTGGACATCGGGGACGGTCAAGGGGTAGTCTTTAAAATAGAGAGCCATAACCATCCGTCGGCCATTGAGCCCTACCAAGGAGCGGCGACGGGAGTAGGAGGAATAATCCGTGATATTTTCACGATGGGGGCCAGACCGATAGCCTCCCTTAATTCCTTGCGTTTCGGTTCCCTGAAAAGCAAACGGTCACGTTATCTGTTTAACGGTGTTGTGGCGGGGATTGCCGGTTATGGCAATTGTATCGGCATTCCAACCATAGGCGGAGAGGTGTATTTTCATCCGTCATACGAAGAAAACTGTCTGGTGAACGCTATGTGCATCGGGCTAATCGATATTAAGGACATTGCCAAAGGAGTAGCCCAAGGGCCCGGAAATCCGGTGCTGGTCGTGGGAGCTAAGACCGGCAAGGATGGGATTCATGGGGCGACCTTTGCCTCAGAGGAATTGAATGAAAAATCAGAGGAAAAACGCCCGGCCGTTCAGGTAGGGGATCCGTTCATGGAGAAGCTGCTTTTGGAGGCTTGTTTGGAATTGATCAAGACCGGTTACGTGGTTGGTATGCAGGATATGGGAGCTGCAGGTTTGACCAGTTCTTCCAGTGAAATGGCTTCTCGGGCCGGGACCGGTATGGAAATGGATATAGCTAAGGTGCCCCGCCGTGAGACGGGGATGACTCCTTATGAGATAATGCTTTCTGAGTCACAGGAAAGAATGTTGGTGGTGGCAAAAAGCGGAGCGGAAAAAGCTGTACAGGACATTTTCGCCAAATGGGGCCTGGAGGCGGTCGTTATCGGGAAGGTTACGGATGACGGCTACTTGACTGTTAAGGAAGGGGATGAAGTAGCAGCTCGTATCCCCGCCAAAGCCTTGACAGAAATGTGCCCTGTTTATGCAAAAGAAGCCAAAAAGCCTGAGTATCTGATCAAGGCACAGGAATATGATTTAAGCACTTTACCCGAGTTGGGGGATTACGGACAGGTTATGATGACTTTGCTGGGTACGGGCAATATCGCCAGCAAGGAATGGGTTTACCGCCAGTACGATTATATGGTGGGGTTAAATACTGTGGTGGGACCCGGTTCGGATGCCGCCGTGCTGAGAATAAAGGGGACAAACAAAGGGATTGCCGCTACAACGGATTGTAATGCCCGCTATGTGTATCTTGATCCCCGTCAGGGGGGACAGATTGCCGTGGCTGAAGCCGCTAGGAATCTGGTTTGTGCGGGGGCGTTGCCCTTGGGAGTTACTGATTGTCTGAATTTCGGCAATCCGGAGAAACCGGAAATATTTTGGCAGTTTAAAGAAGCGGCAGCCGGCATCAGCGAGGCTTGTCGTACGCTTGAAACTCCTGTTACCGGCGGTAATGTCAGCTTCTATAACGAAACAAAAGGAGAAGCAATCTATCCGACACCTGTGGTAGGTATGGTCGGTTTGCTGGAGGACATCTCCCGGGTCATGACGATGGGCTTCAAAGATGAGGATGATATCATAATACTTTTGGGAGAGAATAAGGATGAGTTGGGCGGTACAGCCTATCTTAGCGTTATCCACGGTTTGGAGGCCGGGAAACCGCCGAGTATTGACCTGGAAGCGGAAAGGCTTATCCAGAGGACAACCCTGGCTTTGATTAAGGAGGGGTTAGTGAAATCCGCTCATGACTGCGCCGAAGGGGGTCTGTCGATTGCCCTGGCGGAATGCTGTATTGCGGGAGGCCTCGGTGCGGATGTTGTGCTGTCGGAAGAAATGAAGGCCAGTAGCTTGCTTTTTGGAGAATCACAGTCCAGGATCATTGTAACGGCTCATAAAGAAAAAATGGAAAAAGTGTTGAGCAGATTGAGTATAAACAAGGTGCCGTATAAGGTATTAGGCAATGTAGGCGGTGAATACCTGACAATTAACGGTTCAGGCTGGAAAGTGCGGTTGGCCGTCTGCGACATGGAGGAAAAGTATCGGAGGGCAATAGCATGTTATATGGACATGTAGATTGGGATGAACCGGCAGATAAGATGGAAGAGGCCTGCGGCGTTTTTGGCATCTTTGCGCCTGGCAGGGATGTTGCCAGGCTATCATATTACGGGTTGTATTCTTTACAGCACCGCGGCCAGGAAAGCGCGGGTATCGCGGTTACAGACGGTCGTGAGATCAAGCTGCATAAGGAAATGGGTTTGGTTTCCGAAGTCTTTTCGGAGGATATTTTACAGGGATTAAAAGGCATTGGGGCTATCGGTCATGTGCGTTATTCGACAACGGGTGCCAGCCTGGCCGTTAATGCCCAACCTCTGGTATGTCAGTATCTTCAGGGCAGCTTGGCGATTGCCCATAATGGAAATCTGATTAATGCGGATGAATTAAGGGAAAAACTGGCGGCCAACGGTTCTGTCTTTCAGTCAACAATTGATTCTGAAATTATCGTGAATTTGATAGCCCGCTATGGACAGGGGACCATTGAAGACGCCTTGATGAAATGTATGATCGATCTCAAAGGGACATATTCTCTGGTGGTAATGACGGAGGATAAGGTTATTGGTGTGAGGGACCCGTACGGTAATCGGCCCCTTTGTATCGGAAAGCTGGGGGAAGATTATCTCATTGCTTCCGAATCCTGTGCTTTGGACCCGTTGGGGGCCGAATTTGTCCGGGATGTGAATCCAGGTGAAATCGTAACCCTTGATAAGAATGGCTTATGCTCGAAGCAGTTTGTGCTACCGGTAGAAAAGGCAGTTTGTATTTTTGAGTACGTCTATTTTGCCCGTCCAGATTCGAACATAGACGGGATAAATGTTATGCAGGTGCGCAGAGCGATGGGCAGGGAACTGGCCAAGGAACATCCCGTAGAAGCCGATTTAGTGGTACCTGTTCCTGATTCAGGGATTGCCGGAGCACTGGGTTATGCGGAACAGTTGGGATTGGTATTTGATATGGGGTTGATGAAAAATCGCTATATCGGACGTACCTTTATCAAGCCTGAGCAGAGCGAACGTGATTTGGCGGTAAGGATGAAGCTTAATCCGGTTACCAATCTGGTGAAGGACAAACGATTAGTCCTTCTTGACGATTCGGTGGTGAGAGGGACCACAAGCAAAAAAATCGTAGAAATGCTAAAATATAAGGGGGCGAAAGAAGTTCATTTGCGAATTACTTCGCCGCCGGTGAAGGGTCCATGTTATTATGGAATTGATACCTCGGAACGTTCGCAATTGATTGCGGCTCAGAAAACTCTTGATGAAGTACGGGAGTATATTGGCGCTGACTCTTTAAAATATTTAAGCATAGAAGGGTTATACAGGGCGGTAGATAGGAAAACAGGTTTTTGTACGGCTTGTTTTGATGGACAGTACCCTATCGAGGTTTCAGCCAGAGCAGGTCTGGGCAAGCATGTTTTAGAAATACCGCGAAATGTACGAAGGGAGTCCGGAACATGAAAAAGGAAGAGGGTATGACCTACCGGCAGGCAGGGGTGGATATCAGCAAGGGTAACGAGGCTGTGGAGATGATCAAGCCGTTGGTGGAAAAGACATATCGCAAAGAGGTGCTGGGTGGCTTAGGCGGCTTTGGCGCTTTATTTGCTCCTGATTTGAAGGATTATCAATGTCCCGTGTTGGTGGCAGGGACAGATGGTGTAGGGACGAAATTAGCCGTAGCGCATAAGGTAGGAAAACACGATACGATCGGAATTGACTGTGTAGCAATGTGTGTAAACGATATTCTTGTTTCAGGCGCGGAACCGTTATTCTTTTTGGATTATCTGGCGGTAGGCAGTCTTGAACCAAGTCAGGTAGCTGCAATTGTTGCGGGTATAGCAGAGGGCTGCAGGCAGGCCGGTTGTGCTCTAATCGGGGGTGAAACGGCGGAAATGCCCGGTTTTTACCGTCCGGGTGAATACGATGTGGCTGGTTTTGCCGTCGGTGTTGTCGATAAAGAAAAGATTATCGACGGCAGTTCGGTAAAGGAAGGGGACGTGGTTGTCGGCTTGGCCTCAAACGGGTTGCATTCCAATGGGTATTCTCTGGCACGCAAAGTGTTCTTCGATACTTGCGGTTGGGAGACGGACAAGTACCTGCCGGAACTTGGTCGAACACTGGGAGAAGAGATGTTAAGGCCGACCAGAATATATGTGAAGCTGATTAAAGAACTACTGAAGGAAATAAGGATAAAGGGTATGGCCCATATTACAGGGGGAGGGCTTTGGGAGAACCCGGCCCGTAACATTCCTCCGGGAACTCATTTAGAAATTGAGTATGGTTCCTGGAAGGTACCGCCTGTTTTTGAACTGCTTTCCCGGGAGGGTAAAATTGCTGCCAGGGAGATGTTGCGTACCTTCAATATGGGTATTGGCTATATATTAATTGTCGCCGCTGAGGATACCGACAGGTTGCAAGAGATTTTGCAGGCCAAAGGGGAAGAATGCAGCATTATCGGCAAGGTTGTTCAGGGAGAACCGGGTGTTACCATTGGAGGGATTGAATAATGTCTCGTTTAAGGCTTGCGGTACTAGCGTCAGGGAGAGGCAGTAATCTTCAATCAATTATTGAGGCCTGTGAAAGCGGCGTCTTGGACGCTCGTGTTGTAGCCGTATTAAGCGATAAAGAAGAAGCTAAGGCTTTGGAAAAAGCAAGTCTGTATGGAATCCCCGCTTATTGGGTCAATCCGCGTCGGCATGGAAAGAAAGAAGATTACGAAAAGGAATTACTTGATATTATCCGGAAATATGATGTTGACTATGTTTTATTGGCAGGATATATGAAGGTGTTAAGTTCTTTCTTTATTGAAAATGCCGATGTTCCTATCTTGAACATCCATCCTTCGCTTCTGCCGTCTTTTCAGGGGCTCAATGCTCACCGGCAGGCGTTGGATTACGGTGTTCGTTACAGCGGGTGTACGGTGCATTTTGTCGACAGTGGAGTGGATACGGGCCCGATTATCATGCAAGCCGTGGTGCCGGTCGAACAGGACGATGACGAGGAAAGCCTGGCGGCGCGTATCTTAAAAGAGGAACACGTTATTTATGTTAAGGTTATACGTTTGTTGTGCGAAGGACGCATCAAATGTGAAGGCAGGAAAGTTAAGATTATTGGGGAAGGTGATAACGGATGAAAAAGCGCGCATTAATCAGTGTCTCAGACAAAAGAGGATTGAAGGAGTTTGCCGGCGGATTGACTGAATTAGGTTATGAAATAGTGTCGACGGGAGGAACGGCCAAAGCTTTAAAAGGGGCTGGGGTCAAAGTTACCATGGCATCGGAGGTTACCGGTTTCCCTGAAATATTGGAGGGAAGAGTTAAAACCCTTCATCCCAATATTCATGCCGGAATACTGGCCAGGGGTGATAAAAGCCATATGCGGCAGCTGGAAGAACTGGGAATCGAACCATTTGATATGGTAGTCGTTAACCTCTATCCCTTCAAAGAGACAGTCGCTAAGCCGGGAGTAAATCTGGAGGAAGCCATAGAGAACATTGATATCGGGGGGCCGTCGATGGTTAGAGCTGCGGCCAAGAATTTTGCCAGGGTCGCCATTATTGTTAATCCGGCGCGCTATGAGGGAATATTAAACATGCTGAAAGAAGATGGTGATTTAGACGGTATGGTGCGTCTCGAATTGGCCTTGGAAGCCTTTACACATACCGCGGAATATGACATGGCCATCAGTACTTATTTAAGCGGGATCATGAAGCCCGGCGAGTTTCCCGATACTTGGTTTACCAAAGGGGAGAAGATCCAAAAATTGCGGTATGGTGAGAATCCGCACCAGCAGGCTGCATATTACAAGCTTAACGGAAACAGCGAAGGTACTTTGGCTCAAGCCAAACAACTCCACGGCAAGGAGTTGTCATATAACAATATTGTAGATGTACAGGCCGCCTGGAATATTGCCGCAGAGTTTGAGGGGCCGGGGGCTGTGGTTATTAAGCATACAAATCCCTGTGGTGCGGCCATTGCCGATGATCTTTGTACCGCTTACAAACGTGCTTTTGCGGCTGATTCAATCTCCGCTTATGGGGGAATTGTCGGTTTGAATAGGGCGGTTGATGAGGATACAGCCAAGGAAATTGAAAAGACCTTTTTGGAAGCTGTGATTGCGCCTTCCTTTACACCGGAGGCCTTAGCTGTGCTGACGGCGAAGAAAAATCTGCGTTTGTTGGAAATGGGTGACAAGAAGTCAGAGTCACAAGAATACTGGATCGAACCGGTGAGCGGCGGATTTTTGGTGCAGGAAATCGATAAGGTGCTGATGCAGGAAGAAGACATTAAAGTTGTGTCTCAGAAAGAGCCTGACGAAGAGATGCTTAAAGAACTGCTCTTTGCCTGGAAGGTGGTTAAGCACGTAAAATCCAATGCTATTGTCATTACCGGGGATAAACAGACACTTGGCGTTGGAGCGGGTCAAATGAACCGGGTAGGAGCCGCCCGGATTGCTCTTGAACAGGCCGGCGACAAGGCAAGAGGCGCTGTTCTCGCTTCGGACGCTTTCTTCCCGTTTTCTGATACGGTTGAGTTAGCGGCAAGGCGCGGGATTAAGGGTATTATTCAGCCTGGTGGTTCTATCCGTGATGAGGATACTATCAAAAAGGCCAATGAGTACGGCTTGGTTATGATATTCACCGGAATGAGGCATTTTAAGCACTAGTAAATAATATCAGTCGGAGTGTAGGGGTGATTTGGTGTGAAAAAGATGAAGGTCCTTATCGTCGGAGCGGGTGGGCGCGAGCATGCCTTGGCTTGGAAACTGTCACAAAGTAAACTTGTAGAGAAATTGTACTGCGCGCCGGGTAATGGCGGTATTGCAGAGCTTGCAGAGTGTGTTGCTCTGCGCGTTGATGATATAGAAGGGATAGTGGCTTGGGCCAAAAAAGAGGGCATCGATCTGGTAGTGATTGGTCCGGAGTTGCCGCTGACGCTGGGTTTGGCGGATGAACTGGAGAAGGCAGGCATCAAAGCCTTCGGCCCGAGGGCAAAGGCCGCCGAAATAGAAGGCAGTAAGGTGTTTGCCAAGGGTTTATTAAAGAAATACGGCATACCGACAGCGCGTTATGGAGTCTTTGAAGAAGCCGTAAAAGCCCGGGAATTTATTCGTGAACTGCCGGGTCCTTGGGTCGTGAAAGCTGATGGATTGGCCGCGGGAAAAGGTGTTTTCATTTGCACGACTCATCAGGAGGCAGAAGAGGCCGTAGGAGACCTTATGTCAGGTGATGTCTTGGGTGCCGCCGGGAAAAAGGTGGTGGTCGAGGAATACCTAGAGGGGGAAGAACTCAGTATTTTGGCTTTCTGTGACGGGAAAACGATTGTTCCCATGGTGCCATCCCAGGATCATAAAAGAGCCTATGACGGCGATGAAGGACCGAATACCGGCGGAATGGGGGCCTATACTCCTGTGCCGGTTGCATCGCCGGAGTTGATGAAGGAGATAGAAGAGAAAATCCTCAAACCGGTTATTACCGCAATGGAAAAAGAGGGCAGAACATATCAGGGAGTTTTGTATCCGGGTTTAATGCTAACAAAGGAAGGACCAAAAGTCTTGGAATTCAATTGCCGGTTTGGTGATCCTGAGACTCAAGTCGTTTTGCCGCGACTGGAATCTGACCTGGGAGAAATTATCTTGGCTGTGGTAGAGGGCAGGCTGGGAGATGTTGAGATAAAGTGGAAAAACGAAGCGTGTATTACAGTTATCATGGCTTCCGGAGGCTATCCCGGCAGTTATGAAAAAGGCTATGCTATTGAGGGCTTGGCTGAGGCGGCAACCGAAGGTAATGGGGTGCTTGTATTTCATAGTGGAACAAAAAGGTGTGAGGGCAAGTTACTAACAGACGGAGGCAGGGTTTTAGCTGTGACGGCGTGTGCCGGTGATTTGCCTGAGGCCAGGGAATATGCGTATCGTGCGGTAGAAAGAATAACATTCAAAGATAGACAATACCGCAAGGATATTGCTTATCGTGCCCTGAAACCGTAATTATAATAACTCATAATAATAGAAAAAAAGGAGGAATTGTCGAAGTATTAGTGAATTAGTTTAATAAGACTTAACGTACAGCAGCCAGAGGAGATGGAAATATTGTCTAATTCCACCAAACCGAAACTTTATCAGGTACTGATTAGGCTGTCATTGGTGGCTGTTATTGTATCTGCTGTTTTTAGTCTCCTCGTCTGTTCGTATTTTTATTACCATGGGGCACCGGGGGAAGGGCATCTTATTACTATCAAAGCAGCACTGTTTGTTGCTTTTATCTTGTCGCTTGTTATGTATCCGTTGATAAGGTATTATGCGAAAAAAATAGTTTATCCTATAACAAAGATAGCCGGGAAGGCCGATGCTTTCAATGAAAATTACAGAGCTGATATGATTTCATGGACGGTGCTTGATGATCCGGTCTACGAGGAAGTAGCTGTTCTTAACAAGTCCTTCCAACAAATGGGCGAAAAGGTTGCCCAACTCATGTATGTCTTGGAAAAACACGCCCATTATGATCATTTAACGGGCTTGGCGAATCGTTTTTACTTTTTTAAACGCGGCAAACAAATACTGGAGTTGATTCAAAGAAGCGATAGGTGTTGTGCAATGCTCTTTCTGGATGTAGATGATTTCAAAAGCGTCAACGACAGATTTGGGCATATTGTGGGGGATGAGGTTCTGGTGCATATTTCTTCGCTGCTGGAAACTAATATTCGTGTCAGCGATTTGGCAGGAAGGGTCGGTGGTGAGGAGTTTACCATAGCACTGCCGGATACGGATGTTGAAGGAGCAAAACTGTTGGCAGAACGCCTGCGTCGTATAATTGCCGAAACTCCGTTTTTTGTGGGGAAACATCAGCTGTATACTACGGTTAGTATCGGTATTTCAGTTTATCGCGGCAATAAGGTGAGAACCGAGGTGGACAAGATTTTGAAGAACTTGATGAGTGAGGCCGATGCGGCTATGTACAAAGCAAAAGAAAAAGGACGCAATAGGGTGCATATTTATGGTGAAGAAGAAACCGGCGAAGAAAAAGGATTCGAAGAATAATGAGATTATTTAGGGAATATCTCTTGTGGAGTGTGCCGTTATAATGTAAAATCGTATTATAAAGTTGCCGAAGCGCTGAACAATGACAGGCAACTTTTTTTATGGTATATATTATATTAACTATGGTTGCGTCAATGAATGGGGGAAATACTAATATGTGTGGTATTGTAGGTTACATTGGTTCGAAAGAGGCGACCCCTATATTGCTTGCAGGGCTCAAAAAACTGGAATACAGGGGTTACGATTCAGCAGGTGTTGCGGTAATAGAAGATGGTGGGTTAACAGTCGTGAAAACGGTTGGTAAATTGGACAAATTAGAAAAAAAATTGGAGGAGTTTAATCCTTCCGGTTTTCTTGGCATCGGACATACACGGTGGGCTACCCACGGCAGACCTAATGATGTAAATTCTCATCCCCATAAAGGCTATTCAGATGATTTTGCCGTAGTTCACAATGGAATAATTGAGAACTACCTGGAATTAAAGGAACAGTTGATTGAAGAGAGAGGCGATGTGTTCGCCTCGGAAACGGATACGGAAGTAATAGCTCACCTGGTGGAAAACTATTATGCAGGAGATTTGGTGGAGGCAGTCAGGAAAGCCATGGCGGTAATAAAGGGTTCGTATGCATTGGGCGTGGTATCCATCCATGAACCTGATAAATTGGTTGCGGCACGGAAGGACAGCCCGCTCATCGTTGGGTTGGGGGAAGGGGAGAATTTTATTGCCTCTGATATTCCGGCCATTCTCAATCACACCAGGGATGTCTATCTTATTGAAGACGGTGAAGTTGTGCTGTTAACAAAAGACAAAGCTACAATCCTCGATACGGATAACAAGCCTGTCGAGCGTAAAGTATTTCACGTTGAATGGGATGCCGAGGCAGCGGAAAAGGGTGGCTTTGAGCATTTTATGCTTAAAGAAATTTTTGAACAGCCTGAAGCCTTCAAAAAAACTCTGAGTGGGCGGATTCAAGACGGGAAGGTCAAGCTGGATGAGTTGGAATTTACCAAAAAACAGGTCGATAGATGGGAAAAGGTATTTATAGTAGCTTGCGGAACAGCTTATCATTCCGGATTAATCGGCAAACCGCTTATTGAGGGGTTCTTACGTATCCCGGTGGAAGTGGATATCGCTTCGGAATTTCGCTATCGCGAACCGTTGGTTAATGAAAAAACATTAGCCTTGTTTATCAGTCAATCGGGAGAGACTGCCGATACCCTGGCTGCGTTGCGGGAAGCAAAGGCCAAAGGAGCAACCACTATCGCGATTACAAACGTAGTAGGCAGTACCATTTCACGGGAAGCCCACAAAACTGTGTACTTGTGGGCAGGGCCGGAAATAGCCGTGGCTTCGACTAAGGCATATACTACGATGTTGATAGCACAGTATCTTGTATCTGTATATCTCGCACAGGTCAAAGGGACTATTGACAAAGATAAAGCAGAAAAGATACTCGCGGCTTTACAGGAACTGCCTGATAATACAAGGAAAATACTGGGGCAAAAGGATTATTATCTGAGATTGGCAGAAAGTCTAAAGGGTTGTGAACATCTTTTCTTCATCGGGCGCGGTTTTGATTACCATATTGCTCAAGAAGGTTCCCTGAAGCTTAAGGAGATATCCTATATTCATGCCGAGGCTTACGCTGCGGGAGAAATGAAACACGGTACGCTAGCTTTAGTGACGGCCGATACTCCTGTTGTTGCTATTGCCTTACAGGAGAAGACTTACGAAAAAACTCTCAGTAACATCAAAGAGGTTACTGCCCGTGATGCCTATGTGATCGGACTGGCGAACGAGGGCGACACTGAGATATTAAAGACCGTCAATGAGGTTATTTATATCCCGCGTATTGAGAACATTGTCAGCCCTGTGCTGGCGGTAATTCCGTTACAACTGTTGGCATATTATGCAGCATGTGTGCGGGGGTGCAATGTTGACCAACCCAGGAATCTGGCCAAGAGCGTTACAGTAGAGTGAAAGGTTTCTTAAAATAAATGATAAAAAATAGTAGTAGTAACGTGAAGCAAAGATTATATGAAGTCAATATATTAAGGGCTATGGCTGCCTTGGCGGTTATTCTGGTGCATACAACTGCTGTTTCTATATTCTCCGAAACAGCAGGCGAAACCACCAGACTTCTTTTTTCGTTGATAAACAGATCCTTAAAGTTCACAACCCCTACTTTTATTTTTATTAGCGGGGTAATACTTTTTTATAATTATCATGATCGACCGATAAAATATCTTAGTTTCTGGCATAAAAGGCTGAAGAGCGTTTTGGTGCCTTATTTTTTATGGACGATTGTTTATTACTATTATTTCATCTATAAGGGGTATGAAAACTTTTCATTCGATTATTTCTTAGACAAACTGCTTCATGCCGATATGGTTTATAACCTTTATTTTGTTTTGATTATCACTCAGTTTTATTTGCTTTTTGGCATATTTCGTTACGTGTTTACTAAATTTAATTCTCATTTGGTGATTCTGGCCTTTTTCATCGCGAATGTGGTTTTTATGAAGTATGTTTATTTCGAGTATATCGATAGATTCTTTATGCAGTACATTTTCTTTTTTGCTTTTGGTTGTTATTTTGCGAAGAATTATGAATGTATGAGAGAGAAAATCAGTCGGTATAAATTTTTGCTCGGGTCAGTGTATTTGGCCTTGTGTCTTCTATACACCTATCAGTTTTATACAGACAACTTTGCGGTCAGTTTCTTCGGATCCTTTGCCGTGAATATGATTTGGTTGATATTTTCCGTGTTTGCGATTTTGTTCTATTTTTACCTTGCCGATTATTTAGATAAGAAAAACAGCGGTATATTGCGGGAAACGTTGTTGAAAATAAGTGACAGCTCCTATTACATTTATTTGGCTCACCCTTTGATGCTTTACATTGCTCAGGATATTGCGGTTGATTTGGCAGTGCCTTCCACAACAATAAACTTTTTGCTTATGTTGCTGATAGTTTCCTGTACGGTAATACCGGCATCTTATGTGTATAAGTCTAAAAAGGGATATGTGCGGCGGTTGGTGAAGAGGTTTATCCGGCTTTAAGCGATTCATATTTAAACATTTCATATGAATCAAGTTCAACAGTAATTCTTTTATTGCATGGAGGAGAAACGTTGAAAAAGAACTTAAAAGTTATCACATTAATATTGGCTGTGTCTATTATAGGTATTTGGGTTCTATCAAAATTATCTAGAAAGCATTAATCCATCAATATGAGCTATCTGAGGCTGAGAGACTTCGTTAGCAGTTAAGACATGTGAATTTCAGGAGGCTTCTATAACACCAATAAAAGATGCTTATTAAAGCACTGATTTATTGTATAATATATATAAGAACATCCAAAAGGGGGATGATGTTATGGTTAAGCTTAGGAAAAGAGCACATGAGATGATTGATAATATATCAGAGAAAAAGATTGCCCAAGTAGTAGATTATTTAGAGTTTTTAAGAGTGAAAGAAGAAGTTGAAGCAACAAATGAAATAATGAGTGATAGTGAATTAGTGAAAGCGATTCAAAAGGGAATTTCTCAAATGAACAGCGAGGATCTAGTCAGATTAGAAGACGTGGTTACTAATGCATAATATTCTTTTAACCAAGGAAGCGGCCAAGTATTATGAAAAAAGTAATAAAAAACAAAGAACCAATTGAATAAGTGTTTCAAAGAGTTGAAAGAAAATCTTTATAGTAACGTAAACTCAAGAAGACTACATGGAGAATTAACCGGATTATACAGATATAGAGTTGGGAGCTTAAGAGTTATTTATAGTATTAAAGATGAAGAAGCTGAAGCTGTAATAATTATTGTCGCAATAGGAAGCAGAGGAGATATTTATAAATGAAGCTGCCATCTTTGGTGGCTAATTTATTTCATAAAAGATTACAACACCAAAGATAATAGTAACTGTCTGCATTTACAAGGTATAATTTAAGCAAGAAGTAGCATAAAGCAGGGTGTTTGTTTGACCGGATTGGAGGGGGCGTATGAAGAAAGCCAAGGATATCATGACAGCGAAGCCGTTTTGTTTAAAAGCTTCAGACAGTGTTAAACATGCGGCTTTTGAGTTCAGGAAAAAGAAAATTGACGGAGCTCCTGTAGTCGATGAAAGGGGTAAACTGGTGGGCCTTTTTACCAAAGGGCATGTAATGGATGTGGTTGGTTTAGGGCTTCCCGACGATACTCCCGTAGAAAAGCTGATGACTACCGAAGTAGTGACGGCCTCGATGGAAACCCCTGTAAAGGAGATATGGAATACCAAAGTAGGTCGTATGCCTGTGGTGGATAATACCGGGAAGGTAAAGGGAATAATTACCCGTACCGATTTGTTGAAGACATATGTTCGTGAGATTGAGCTTTCTCATGATAAACTGGAGGTTATACTAAATGCGGCATATAATGCCATTATCGCGGTAGATAAGGAAGGCTATATTACAAATTGGAATCATGCGGCAGAAAGGATAACGGGTATTTTGGCTCAAGATGCCGTAGAGAAACATGTTATGGATGTTATCCCTACAACAGGACTTTTGGACACCCTGAGTACAGGAGAGTGCAAGCATAGCATAAAGATACAGTTTGGTAATGTAACGGCTATCACTAACCGTTCGCCCATAATTAAGGGTGGTAAAACTATCGGGGCTGTATCCGTATTTCAGGATATATCCGACCTGGAACATATTGCATCCGAATTGAAAGCTTCCAAAGAACTGAACAAGGAGCTAAATGCCATTATCGATTCAGTCTATGATGGCTTGTACATTACTGACGGCAAGGGATATACGACTCGTATCAACAAATCCTATACCAGGATAACAGATGTTAAGGCGGAAGAAGTAATCGGCAAGCACATGCAAGAACTTGTTGATGTAGGTTATTATTCGCAGTCAGTAACACTGATTGTGTTGGAAAAGAAACAACCGGTTACAATCATGCATACCATTAAAGGTTCGAAACGTTGCTTGATAACCGGGAATCCCGTTGTTGATGAAAATGGTGAGATAATAAGTGTTGTTACCACAGTGCGGGACATTACCGAGCTTATAAATTTAAAAGAGAAGCTGGAGAAGACGGAAAGGTTGACGCGAAAATATCATTTTGAGTTGGAGCATTTACGTCAGCAACAAATGGGTAGCACGGAAATCATTGGGCAGAGCAAAGAGACAAAACAGTTGCTTGATTTGGCTTGTCGGGCCTCTCAGGTTGATGCCACCGTGCTTCTTTTAGGCGAAACAGGGGTTGGCAAGGATGTAATAGCACTGACCATACACAAAAATAGCCCGCGCAAGAATGGGCCTTTTATTAAGTTAAACTGCGCAGCTATTCCCGAGAGCTTACTGGAGTCAGAATTATTCGGCTATGAAAAAGGAGCGTTCACAGGTGCGCAGAGTAAAGGCAAACCCGGTATGTTTGAACTTGCCGATACAGGTACTATTTTGCTTGATGAGATTGGGGATTTGCCGTTAAATCTTCAAGGCAAACTGTTGAGAGTCTTGCAAGAAATGGAGGTCACGCGTATCGGAGGGACAAAGCCTCAAAAACTGGACACCAGAATCATCGCGGCAACAAATAAAGACCTAAAGCTTTTAGCGAAAAAGGGAGAGTTTCGCGAAGACCTGTTTTATAGATTAAATGTTATTCCGATAGAAATCCAGCCGCTTCGGCGGCGGCGGGAAGATATTCCGCTTTTGATCATACACTATTTGAACTTTTTTAATAATAAATACGGTCGTAGTAAACAGTTCAGTAGCCAGGCTTTAGAAGTTCTCTATGACTACAATTGGCCCGGTAATGTCCGGGAGTTGAAAAACCTGATTGAAAGGCTGGTTGTTATAGTACGTGAAGATGTGATTGACCGCGAGAATATCTGGGCTTTATTATATAAGCAGAATTTGACAGGGCCTGATATCCTGTCCCAGGTGCAGGATATGTCTTTGGAGGAGGCTGTGGCCGACCTGGAAAGACATATGATAACTAAAGCGTTAGACAGGCACAAAAGTACCCGCAGGGCTGCGGCTGTATTAAGGGTAAGCCAGCCTACCGTAGTCCGGAAGGCCAGAAAATATGGAATAAAGAACAATTCCTAGGGATACAATGTTGTATCAGATGTGATGCAATATCGTATCGAAAAGGGACGTATATATAACGGAGTTGACTGCATATTTTTAGAAATAAGAGGGAACAGATGCGATACAATATTGTATCGCATCTGTTCCCTCTTATTTTTTTGAAACAGAGATACCAAGGCCTTTGAGGTATATTGAGATTGGCATGATACTTGCTAAGTTATATAGGCAGAGAATGAAAACAAAAAACAAAGGGGTGAGTGTGAATGAGCAAGATAAGTGACTTGAAAACAGTAATGGATCGTATCGTTGATGGTAGTGTGATAATGATTGGAGGATTTCTGGCTGTAGGAACGCCGGAGGGATTTGTAGATGCGATAGTGGAAAAGGGAACACGAGATCTGACTGTAATTGGCAATGATACGGGCTTTTTAGACAAGGGTATTGGCAAGCTTGTTGTCAGCAAACAGATTAAGAAGGCTATTGTGTCTCATGTCGGGACTAACGCTGAGACTGGGCGCCAAATGAATGCAAAAGAGATGGAAGTGGAACTGGTTCCGCAGGGAACGCTGGCCGAGAGGATTAGAGCCGGGGGCGGCGGACTCGGAGGTATTTTGACTCCGACAGGGGTAGGTACGATTGTGGAAGAGGGAAAACAAAAGATTACTGTTAATGGTAAGGAGTACTTATTGGAATTACCGCTGCGGGCAGAGATAGCTTTAATAAAAGCCTATAAAGCCGATAAAAAGGGGAACTTAGTTTTCCGGGCTACCAGCAGGAATTTTAATCCCTTAATGGCGATGGCGGCCGATTATGTTGCTGTTGAAGCAGAGAATATTGTTGAGATCGGTGAGATCGATCCTGATGAAGTAATGATGCCCGGTGTTTTCGTGGACGCTATTGTCCCAGCGAAACAACCGGCAATTGAAGTGAAAGGTGGTGCGTAAAATGAATAGTCGGGAGATTATTGCCAGAAGAGTGGGGCAGGAATTTAAAAATGGCAACCTAGTAAATTTGGGGATTGGTATGCCTACGATGGTAGCCAATTATGTACCGGAGGGAGTTGAAGTCACCTTCCAGTCGGAGAACGGTATCATCGGTATGGGTCCTGTCCCGCCAAAAGGACAGGAAGATTCGGATATTAGCAATGCGGGAGGCCAGCCTGTTACGATCCTTCCTGGCGGAGCCTATTTTGACAGTTGTTTTTCCTTTATGGTTATTAGGGGAGGACGTTTAGATATTACTGTGTTAGGCGGACTGCAGGTTGACGAGAAGGGAAATTTAGCGAATTGGATGGTGCCGGGTAAAATCGTACCGGGTATGGGCGGAGCGATGGATTTAACAGTTGGGGCAAAGAAGGTAATCATTGCGATGGAGCATTGTGCGAAAGATGGCAGTCCTAAGATCCTGAAAAAGTGCACCTTGCCTCTGACCGCTAAGGAAGAAGTAGATTTGATCGTAACGGAGAAAGCGGTAATAGAAGTTACAAAAGATGGATTCCTTTTGAAGGAATTAGGGCCGGGGGTAACGATAGAAGAGGTGAAAAAAGCAACTGAGGCTGAATTGATAGTCAGCCCCGAACTGAAAGAAATGGAAATATAGTGTTAAGTAAAACTTGAAGGGAGATAAGATTATGCGGGAAGTTCTAATTATTGGGGCGGTAAGAACGCCGGTCGGTTCGTTTGGGGGGAGTTTGAAAGATATCCCACCGCAGGAATTGGGAAGCATTGTCATTAAAGAGGCCTTGGCCAGAGCACAGGTCAAACCGGAAGCGGTCGAAGATGTAATCATGGGTTGTGTCTTGCAGGCGGGATTGGGGCAGAATGTGGCCCGGCAGGCTTCTTTGAAGGCTGGGATACCGGATTATGTACCGGCTATGACAATTAACAAGGTTTGCGGGTCAGGACTGAAGGCGGTATGTTTAGCGGCACAAGAAATTGCCCTTGGTGATGCGGATATCGTTGTGGCCGGCGGGATGGAGAATATGTCCATGGCACCGTACGCCTTACCCAAGGCTCGCTTCGGCTACAGGATGGGACCGGGTCAGGTAGTTGATACTATGGTTAATGATGGACTGTGGTGCGCGACGAACAACTATCACATGGGAATCACGGCTGAAAACATTGCGGAGAGATGGAAAATCAGCAGAGAAGAACAGGATGCTTTTGCTGCTAAAAGCCAGAATAAAGCAGAAAAAGCCATCGTAGAAAATCGGTTTGTCGAGGAGATTGTGCCGGTGCAGATACCTGTTAAAGGCGGCGTGAAAGAATTTGTCACTGATGAATTTCCCCGGGCGGGGGTTACGGCAGAATCTTTGGCCAAGCTAAGGCCAGCTTTCAAAAAAGACGGAACGGTCACAGCCGGAAATGCCTCGGGTATCAATGACGGAGCGGCGGCACTGGTACTTGCTTCGAGGGAAAAGGCTGAAGAAATGGGTTTGGAACCTCTGGCAGTCTTTAAGGCCGGAGCCTCTGCGGCGGTGGATCCCGCAATCATGGGGATAGGTCCGGTTGAGGCCACCAAAAAAGTCCTAAAAAAAGCCGGCTGGCAATTGGCTGACGTGGGGTTGATTGAAGCAAATGAAGCTTTTGCCGCTCAATCATTGGCCGTAGCAAAAGACTTAGGGTTTAATATGGATATTGTCAATGTCAATGGTGGCGCGATTGCTTTAGGTCACCCCATCGGAGCAAGTGGAGCGCGCATCTTAGTAACACTGCTTTATGAAATGCAAAAGCGGGGGGTTAAGAAAGGCTTAGCTACCTTATGTATCGGAGGAGGACAAGGAACAGCCGTCTTGGTTGAAAAATAGTTATTACAAATTAACGTGATTACAAATCAACCCTTGATGAATAAATTGGTTTGTGGTAATATTTAGACAAAGTTGATATGATATTCGGAAGAAGGGCAACGGGAGAGACTTGCGAAAGCAGGCGCCGAAGGAGCAAATGGCAGAAACTCTCAGGCAAAAGGACCGACCCTGACGAACTCTGGAGAGCTCGCAACAGTTGTTGCGGCACCGATGGGGAAACCGGCAAAACCGGCAATCTCTCAGGTTACAGGACAGAGGCCTTGTTATTAAGCAGGCCTCTGTTTTTTATGTTTTCTTTTGTTGTTTTATTCGTAAAATTGAGACAGGAGGTGGGTTTTATGAACGTTTTTGATATTATCGGACCTATTATGGTGGGTCCCTCCAGTTCACATACGGCCGGAGCAGCCCGTATTGGTAAAATGGCGAGGAGATTGCTGGGTGATGATCTGCAGGAGGCACAGATTCAGTTTCATGGCTCTTTTGCCCATACATACAAGGGGCATGGTACAGATCGGGCTATCGTCGGTGGATTGCTCGGCTTTGAACCAGACGATCTTCGGATTAAGACAAGCCTGGAAATAGCTGCGGGATTAGGGTTGAGAATAGTATTTGAGAAAGTACAGTTGAGAGAAGCCCATCCAAATACAGTGGTAATAAAAATGAGGGATAAATCCGGCAAAGCATTGAGTGTGACCGGTTCTTCCATAGGAGGCGGGAATATTGTTATAAAACAAATTGATGATTTAAAGGTGGAAATATACGGGGAGTACCATACCCTGGCAGTGGTACATCAAGATACTCCCGGCATGGTGGCTAAAGTAACAGGGCTTTTGGCCAAAAACAACATAAACATTGCCAGGATGAACCTGTTCCGCTCGCGACGGGGCGGTGAAGCGCTGATGGTTATTGAACTTGATCAGAATGTACCGTCAAGAGCCACAAAAAGCATAGCCAATCTGGAATGCGTTATAAGCGTAAGGCAGCTTGAACCGACAAAAAGGCTGGGGGGAGAATGAAGTGGTACATATTGATTCTTTACAGGCTTTAGCAGATATTGCGGAGGAAAAACAAAAAAACATCTCAGACATAATTCTCATGGAAGAAGCCGAGGGAAAAGAAGAGAATATTGATAAGGTTCTAAGACAAATGTCCGCAAATTTAAAGGTAATGCAAGAAGCGGCTAAAAATGGAATAGCTCTTGATACAAAATCAGAGAGCGGTCTTTCCGGGGGCGATGCGAGAAAATACCAGCAAGCCGTACTGGCGGGAAAAACATTAGGAACGGGAATGTTAGATAGTGTGATAATGCGAGCTCTGGCAGTAGCGGAAATAAACGCTTCGATGGGGAGGATCGTTGCGGCTCCGACAGCAGGTTCCTGCGGTATAATTCCGGCGGTTTGCTTAACCCTAATGGAAGAAAAGAAAATGC
Source organism: Clostridia bacterium (assembly GCA_018432615.1). GTDB lineage: Bacteria > Bacillota > Peptococcia > DRI-13 > SM3-B62 > SM3-B62. The sequence continues at coordinate 74,512 of JAHDSQ010000002.1, read as the reverse complement.
CTGAAAAAAAAGTAGTCATGGGTTTATTTACTGCCGCAGGAATTGGTATGGTAATAGCAAAAAAGGCCAGTATTTCGGGAGCGGAAGGAGGCTGTCAGGCTGAATGTGGTAGCGCTTCCGCTATGGCGGCGGCAGCAGCGGTAGAAATGTGTGGAGGTTCACCTTATATGGTTATACAGGCCTGTGGCATAGCCCTGAAAAATCTCTTGGGATTAGTATGTGACCCGGTAGCCGGATTAGTGGAGGTGCCTTGTATTAAGCGTAATACAATAGGTGCAGTTAATGCCTTGGCAGCAGCTAATATGGCCTTGGCCGGGATAGAAAGTGTTATTCCCCCTGATGAGGTAATTATGGCAATGAAATCAATAGGAGATATTATGCCCGGAGTCTTAAAGGAAACTGCCGAGGGGGGACTAGCGGCTACATCTACCGGAAAGAGACTTGAGAAGGAAATCTATGGAATAAAATAGTATTAGGTAAGGGATAGGGGGGATTAAAAAATGAAAAAAACGCCGCTGTACCAAGTTCATCAAGATTTGGGAGGGAAAATAATCGAATTCGGAGGCTGGGCGCTTCCGGTGCAATACTCAGGGGTGTTGGACGAACACCACACTGTTCGCAATGCGGCTGGATTGTTTGATGTATCCCATATGGGAGAAATAAGTGTAAAAGGGCCGGAAGCGGGTAAGTACATACAAAGAATAGTAACTAATGACATTTCCCAAGCCAAAAAAAATCAAGTGATCTATACCCCTATGTGTTACCCTGACGGGGGGGTAGTTGACGACCTATTGATCTATAAATTCGATGATGAAAAGTATCTTTTGGTTGTCAACGCTGCTAATACCGAAAAAGACTATCAATGGTTCAGGAGCAACCTCCAAGAGGATGCAACAATAGAAAATATTTCCGACAAGGTAGCGCAGATTGCCATTCAAGGGCCTATGTCTGAGGCTATTTTGCAAAAACTAACAAGAATAAATTTGGCTGACATACCGTTTTATGGCTTCATGGATAAGATCGAACTCGATGGAGTCAACGCTTTGGTTTCGCGCACAGGATATACCGGAGAGGATGGATTTGAAATATATCTTTCACCGGCAGATGCACCGGGATTATGGATGAAGCTTCTTTCCGCAGGGGAAAAAGAAGGGTTGAAACCGGCGGGGCTTGGAGCGAGGGATACTTTGCGCTTTGAGGCGGCACTCCCTTTATATGGGCAGGAAATCAGTCGGGACATCTCTCCATTAGAAGCAAGACTGGGGATATTTGTCAAGCTTGACAAAGAGGTATTCATGGGGAAGGAAGCGCTAAAAAAACAAAAAGAGCAAAGTCCGGGAAGAAAACTGGTAGGGTTTGAGATGATTGACCGTGGCATACCCAGGCATGACTACCGTGTCCGGTTTGACGGCAAGGATATAGGGTATGTTACAACCGGTAGCTATTCACCTACCTTAAACAAAAATATTGGGCTGGCCTTGCTTGAAAGTGCTCATGCTCAGGTGGATAAAACTATTGAAATCATCATCAGAGAAAAACCCTTAAAAGCAAGGATAATTAAGCTTCCTTTTTACAAGAAAAGATACAAAAAGTAAAAAATATGTTTGAAAGGAGAAGGGGAAAAATGAAAATACCGGAAGGGATTAAGTACAGCAAGGACCATGAGTGGGTGAAGATGGAAGGAAATTTAGCTTATTTAGGTATTACGGATTATGCTCAGGACTCTCTGGGAGATATTGTTTTTATTGAATTGCCTGCAGAGGGTGATGTGCTTGCCAGCGGACAACCAATGGGAGTTGTAGAGTCTGTCAAGGCGGCATCGGATGTCTATATGCCCTTGTCAGGTACAGTTAAGAAAGTGAACAATGTACTCCTCGATAATCCTGAAAGTATTAATAAAGACCCGTATGACAGCTGGATGATAGCAGTCGAACCGACTGATGCTTCGGAGTTGGAGACGCTTCTCGATCACGTTGAGTACAAAAAGCTGTGTGCAAAGCTGTAAGAAAGGAGGGCCAATAAATGTCCGAATACATGTCCGGTACTGACTCAGAAAGGAAAACGATGCTGGCGAAAATGGATTATCAAGCGATGGACCAACTTTTTCATGATGTGCCTACAAAGGTTCGCCTTAATCGTGACCTTGAATTGCCGATGCCGCTTTCTGAAATGGAATTGGCCCGTCATATGAAAGCCCTGGCAAACAGAAATGTCACCACGGGGGAATACTCTTGTTTTTTAGGGGCGGGGGCTTATGACCACTATATTCCCAGTGCTGTAGACCACGTCATCAGTCGGTCTGAGTTTTATACAGCCTACACTCCCTATCAGCCAGAGGTTAGTCAGGGTACATTGCAGGCCATTTTTGAGTATCAGACCATGGTCTGTGAATTGACCGGAATGGACGTGGCAAATGCCTCTGTTTATGATGGGGCTACTGCCATAGCGGAAGCCGCTAACATGGCTTGCAGGATTATCCGTAAAAGAGAGATCATTATTTCCCGTACAGTTAACCCCCAGTACCGGAAAACATTGCATACTTACGCTCGTTTCAACGGACAAAGGGTTGTGGAAACCGATTATCAAGGAGGGGCAACGGACATTGCCGCTCTCGAGAGCAAAATAAACTCTGAAACAGCAGCCATTGTCATTCAAAATCCGAATTTCTTCGGGGCCATTGAAAACGTTAAGGAAATAGCCGCACTGGCGGCAAAGAACAACATTCTATTGATAACAAGTGTTGACCCGATATCCTTAGGTGTACTTAAACCACCGGGCGAGATGGGGGCTGACATAGTGGTGGGCGAAGGGCAGTCTATGGGGAATTCTTTGAGCTTTGGCGGCCCTTATTTAGGCTTTTTTGCAGCTAAAGGAAAATATCTGCGCCAAATGCCGGGAAGAATCGTTGGACAAACTGTTGACGGGAAAGGCAACACCGGCTTTGTGCTGACCATGCAAACCAGGGAACAGCACATCCGACGCGAAAAGGCGACGTCCAATATCTGTTCAAACCAGGCGCTCAACGCTCTCGCCGCTACGGTGTATTTGACACTTATGGGTAAGCAAGGTTTACGGGAAGTGGCTTCATTGTGTTTGCAGAAATCTCATTATGCATACAAGAGGTTAACGGATAACGAAGCCTTCACCTCTTGTTTCCCTCAACCTTTCTTCAAAGAATTTACTGTAAAGAGTCGGTATCCGCTTAATGAATTGAACCACAAGCTGCTCGCAGATGAGATCATCGGCGGGTATGACTTGGGACGCGATTATCCGGAGTTGGAAAATTGTTGGCTACTGGCCGTCACCGAAAAAAGGAGCAGGGAAGAAATCGACCGGCTGGTCAAAAAGGCGGTGGAAAAAATATGAGTCAGAGGCTAATATTTGAGGTCGGTAAACCGGGAAGGAAAGGTTATTCTTTGCCAAAATGCGATGTGCCGGTTAGGGTAATCGATGAAATAGTGCCCGAGGAATACCTCAGAAATTCTGATCCTGAGTTACCCCAAGTGAGCGAGGTAGATGCAATACGACACTTTACGGCTCTATCAAGGTTGAACTACGGAGTTGACAGCGGCTTCTATCCTTTGGGTTCCTGTACCATGAAATATAATCCGAAAATCAATGAAGATGTTTCCAGGCTGGAGGGATTTTCCGGCGTTCATCCTGCCTTGCCTGATTGTGCGGTACAAGGTTGTTTGGAGCTTTTATACAAAATGGATCTAATGCTGGCGGAGATTACCGGCATGGCAAGGGTATCCTTGCAGCCTGCGGCGGGGGCTCACGGCGAACTGAGCGGGCTGATGATCATGAGGGCGTACCACGAACATAACAAAGAGGAACAGCGCAAAAAAATAATTATTCCTGATACGGCCCACGGAACAAATCCGGCTTCCGCGGCAATGGTGGGCTATGAGGTCATTGAAGTAAAAACGGATAGCCGAGGAAACGTTAACCCGGCAGAATTAAGACAGTTGATGAGTGAAGAGGTAGCCGGACTGATGCTGACAAATCCTTCCACTCTGGGGCTGTTTGAAGAAAACATTATTGAGGTGGCAGAAATCGTCCATAATTCCGGAGGACTGCTATACTATGACGGAGCGAACCTTAACGCTATCATGGGAATCACCCGGCCCGGCGATATGGGCTTTGATATCGTTCATCTCAATCTGCACAAAACATTCAGTACACCTCACGGCGGGGGAGGACCGGGTTCAGGACCGGTAGGTGTGAAAAAGGAATTAGTGCCATTTTTACCTACTCCGGTAATACAATACCGAGACGGTCATTACATGCGGGATTACGAACAGCCCCTTTCAATCGGACAAGTCAAATCTTTTTATGGAAACTTTGCTGTAGTTGTAAAGGCTTATGCCTATATCATGACTATGGGAGCCGCAGGACTGCGAAATGTTTCAGAGACAGCTGTTCTGAATGCCAACTATCTGATGAATAAATTAAAAGAGTACTTTCATTTGCCTTATGAGCGGACTTGTATGCACGAATTTGTCCTGTCGGGACAAACCCAAAAAGAGAAGGGAGTTTCTACCCTGGATATGGCCAAACGTATGATGGATTATGGTTTTCATCCGCCTACCGTTTATTTTCCGCTGATAGTCAAGGAAGCCATGATGTTTGAGCCTACGGAAACCGAGAATCGTGAGGTGCTTGATGAGGTGGCCGAAATATTGCTCCACATAGCTCGCGAGGTCGAGGAGAGCCCGGAACTTGTTAAGGGAGCACCTTATCGTACACCTATCGGGAGGCTGGATGAAGTCAAGGCCGTGCGTGAACCTGTCTTGAAGTGGACACCACCACGAAAAAACAATGAATAAAGGAGCGGGACAGTGATAAGGGATTTATTGGTGATCGGCGGCGGGCCCGGCGGATACAGCGCAGCAATTCGGGCTGCTCAACTAGGTGCGAGCGTTACTCTCGTTGAAAAAGAAAGAGTCGGAGGGACCTGTTTAAACAAAGGCTGCATACCCACCAAGACTTTTTACAAGAATGCCCAGGTGTTGCATACCCTGAAAAATGCCGGAGAATTTGGGATAGATGTATCCGGTTACAGTTTCGATCTGGCGAAAATGCAGGAACAAAAACAAAAGATAATAACGCAGTTGGCGGTTGGAGTTGAGAGACTGCTACAAGCCAATAAAATAGAACTGATTACCGGAAAGGCGTCGTTTGACAATACGAATACCGTATCGGTGGATAACGGCGAAAAAAGGATAAAGGCCAAAAATATTCTCATAGCAACAGGGTCTGTTCCGGCAGAGCCGCCTATCAGCGGCCTGGAACTGCCCGGAGTAATGAACAGTGAAGAGATTCTGGAAATAGAAAAACTTCCCCAAACGGTGGCAATTATCGGCGGAGGGGTGATTGGCATCGAATTTGCCGGAATCCTTAATGCCATGGGAGTAAGTGTTACTGTTCTGGAGCTTCTGCCTGGAATATTGACTGGGTTTGACAGCGAGATAGTAAAAAGAATGACCATGGGCTTGAAAAGAAAAGGCATCAGGCTGGAAACAGAAGTAAAGGTCGAAGAGATAAAACGAAACGGTACTCAGCTTTGTTTGTTGGTCAAAAGAGATAAAGAAAAAATAGCTTTGGATGTGGAAACCGTACTTGTTTCCACAGGAAGAAAGGCAAATTTGGACGGGTTGAATCTCAATGCCGTGGGTGTCCCATGCGACAAGAACGGAATTATTGTCAATGATGAATATATGACTGTTGTGCCGGGGATATATGCGATTGGCGATGTCATTGGAGGGCAGATGCTGGCCCACCTTGCTGTGGAGGAAGGTAAAGCAGCGGTTGAAAAAATGATGGGGTATGAAAAACGCGTAAATTATCAAGTCGTGCCTGCCTGTGTTTTCGCCTTTCCGGAGATGGCTGGAGTGGGGCTGACAGAAGAACAGGTTCAGGAGATGGGAGTTCCTTACCTTACAAGCAAATTTCTATTTGGAGCTAACGGTAAAGCGTTGACAATGAGAGAAGGTGAGGGATTAGTCAAAGTCATCGCTCGCAAAGATACTCAAGAATTACTGGGAATACACATTATGGGTCCTCATGCCAGTGATCTTATCCATGAAGGTGCCTTAGCCATTGAACACAACATGACGACCGGGGAGTTCGGCAAAACTATCCACGCTCATCCTACTCTGGCAGAAGCTTTGCTGGAGGCTGTGGAGGGATTGCATAACAAGGCTATCCATATGTTTCGCAAGTATTAGGCGCAGCGACAAAATTGGAAATATCCAAACTTCATACAAACATTGTGCAAGTATTTTTATAACTTCTTGCAATGATTGAGACGATGTGATAATATATACGTGTAAAAATTTATTAAAAAATAAATTTTTACACGTATAATTTTTATATTTTTAATTTTTATTCTAAGCTGAGGCTTTTATTGAAGTAAGTTTTCTTTTTTAAAGAAGGGGTGAGGATTTTTGAGAAAAGTAATTATTACGGCAGCATTAACAGGAGGAGATGTGGTTCCTAGTCAGAGTCCATACATTCCGGTAACACCGGATGAAATTGTCCAAGAGGCATTTCGGGCTAGGGAAGCAGGGGCAGGAATCGTACATATCCATGCCAGAGACCCGCAAAATGGCAAGCCTACTTCGGATTCGGAAGTGTTTCGGGAAATTGCAGGTAAAATTAAGCAGAACAGTGACTTGGTTGTTTGTGTGACTACCGGTGGAGGTTATGGAATGACTGTTGCAGAACGTGCATCAGTGGTGCCGGCTTTAAAACCGGAAATGGCTTCATTTAGTTTAGGGTCAATCAATTTTGGGCTTTTTCCAATTGCCGAGAGAGTCAAAGAATACCGTTATGACTGGGAAAAGAATTTTTTAGAGGAGACACGGGATTTTGTCTTTAAAAACACATTTGAGGATATGGAAACATTGCTTGGTATGCTCCACAAGGAGGATACTAAACCTGAATTGGAGATTTATGATGCGGGTCATCTTGACAACCTCGCTTATTTGCTGCGCAAGGGATACATAAATCAGCCTTTGCATCTGCAGTATGTGTTGGGGGTATTGGGCGGTCTCGCGGCTACTGTAGAAAATCTACTATTTATGAAAAATAAAGCGGACAAATTACTGGGGGATAACTATACCTGGTCTGTAATAGGTGTGGGATACCCGGCTGAGTTTAATTTAGGTGCGGTTGCTTGTATGTTAGGGGGGCATGTGCGCGTCGGGATGGAGGACAATCTGAAAATAAGCAGGCGCTCATTGGCTAAGAGCAACGGGGAACTGGTCGAGAAAATGGTAAGGATAGCCAGAGAGTTTGATTGTGAACCGGCATCTCCCGCAGAAGTTCGTCAAATGCTTGGTTTAAAAGGTGTCGATAATGTTGATTTTTAACAAAAAACAAAAGGAGGAGTGTGTTGTAAGTGAACAGATTTGACTATCTGAAGCCTGCGGGTATTAAAGAAGCCTGTACAATACTTGCAGATAAAGGATCTAAAGCAAAACCTTTAGCAGGAGGAACTGATTTGTTGGTCCGGTGGCGCAAGGGGAAAATATCTCCTGAATACCTGGTGGACCTGAAAGGGTTAGGTTTGGAGGGCGTCAGTGTATCGAAAGACGGAGGAATTAGTATAGGGGCTTTATCCACTCTTAATTCCCTTCTTGATTCAGAATACATCTGTCGCAATTATTCTTTTTTAACTGAAATATTGGATGATATGGGCTCGGTGCAAATCCGTAACCGTGCGACCGTTGGTGGGAATATTTGCAACGCATCCTCCACGTCTGATCTGGCACCAATATTGCTGGCACTGGGTGCAAAGGCTAAAGCGGTGGCCTTAGATGGTGAGAGAGAACTAAAGCTGGAAACATTTTTCTTGAGTCCGGGCAAAACCGTTCTATCAGAAAATGAAATTCTTACGGACATTCAGCTTCCGCCGTTTTCGAAAAAAAGCGGAGCGGTTTATCTCAAAATGAAAAGAAATGCTATGGATCTTGCTTTAGCCGGCGTAGCGGTTTTTCTTACCTTGCAAGACGAAGACACATGTGCGGCGGCCAAAATCGTCTTAGGGGCGGTTTCTCCCACTCCTGTCATTGTCACGCAGGCTTCGGATGAGCTTGTTGGAGCGAGAATTAATGAGACGAATATAGAAAAAGCCGCGGATTTGACAGCAAAAGCAGTAACATTGGTCGAAAAAGAGGTAAGACCTATTGATAATGTAAGGGCAAGTTCGTGGTATCGTCAGGATGTTGTTAAATCTTTGACTGCACAGGCTATTGAGATAGCTTATAAAAGGGCTTTACAGTCTATAAAGAAATAAGGGGAGGTGATTTGCTTGAAACATACAATTTCGTTAAAAGTAAATGGTGAAAGCTATGAGATTGATGTCCAATCGGAAACAGTCCTACTTGATCTAATCAGAGAAAAATTAGATCTTACAGGCACAAAGGATGGATGCCGCAGCGGAGAATGTGGCGCGTGTACAGTTATGATGAATGGTGTCCCGGTTAATTCTTGTATGGTTTTAGCAGTAGAAGCGGACGGAAGTGAGATTACGACTATAGAAGGTTTAAGCAAGGGAGAAGAGTTGCATCCCATTCAGAAGTCGTTCATTGAAAAAGGCGCTGTGCAATGCGGCTATTGTACCCCCGGTATGATATTATCGGCCAAGGCTTTGCTTGATAGAAATAACGATCCGACCTCCGAAGAGGTTAAAAAAGCCATCAGGGGGAATATCTGCCGGTGTACCGGTTACCAAAAGATTGAGGAAGCCATTATGGATGCGGCCAGTACAATGAGGGGGGATGAAAAGTGAGTGAAATGACGGTAGTGGGGAAATATATACCTTCGATAAATGCTCTTTCAAAGGTAACCGGGCAGAATAAAATGCTGCAGGATATGAAGATGCAGGGAATGTTATACGGTAAAGTATTTCGCAGCACCCAGGTGCATGCCCGTATTAGTAAAATTGATGTTTCAAAAGCCCGCAAACTGCCGGGAGTAAGAGCTGTAATCACTGCTGCAGATCTCCCCCCTAGGGTATACTGCTACAGCCCGGATTCGGTTGATGAAGAGATTTTATGCAGCAAAAAGGTCAGATATATTGGGGATGAGATAGCTGCGGTGGCTGCTGATTCTGTAGAGATTGCTCAAGAGGCGTTAAGTCTGATTGAGGTTGAATATGAGCCTTTGCCGGGTACTTTTGATACTGTTAAAGCCATGGAGAGCAATGCGCCTCTTGTTCATGAAGATAAAGGCAGTAATATTGTTGGTGAACTTGACAAGGAATTTGGAGATATTGAAAAAGGATTTGCCGAATCCGACCATATTTTCGAGGACTATTTTGTTTCAAGCCGACAAGCCCACTGCTGCATGGAAACAAGAGGTTGTATCGCGCAATATGCGGCAGGAGGCAGTTACACAGTTTGGGCGCCGACACAAGGCCCGCATTTTACACGGACACAGCTGGCTGAGGCGCTGGGTGTTGATAAAGCAAAGGTGCGCGTGATAGATACGGCCGCCGGCGGAGCCTTCGGGCAAAAGGTCATGATGGATACTAATGTTCCTATTGCCGCTTATTTATCAAAATTCACCGGGCGTCCTGTGAAACTGGTAAATACCAGGGAGGAAGAGTTCTTTAATTCCAGAACGAGTTATGAGTTTAAAGTGCATCTAAAAACCGGGGTAACTAAGGAAGGCAAAATTTTGGCTAAACAAGCGCGAGTGATTCTGGATAATGGAGCTTATTCCGATCAGGGTTTTAATATGGTAAGATTTGCCGGGGTTGTTTATTCTGTGTTGTATGATGCTCCTAATGTAAAATACCAAGGTTGCCTAGTATACACTAATAATCAACCCAGCACTGCATATCGTGGGTTCGGGAACCAGCAGATCGGTTTTGCTTTTGAGGCCCATCTTGATCAGATTGCGGCCAAGCTTGGTCTGGATCCGATGGAGATTCGTCTATTGAATGCAAATAAGACAGGGTATACAAAGGCAACTAAGGCATTTATCAACACCTGTCCTTTTAAAGAATGTATTGAAGAGACGGCGAGACTTTCCGGCTGGGCGGAAAAAAGGAAGTTGTATGATAAACAGGATAAAAACAAGAGATTCCAGCGGGGAATTGGAATGGCTATGATGACTCATACCGGCTGCAGTACCCGCAACGGAGGATTTTTAGCCGGTGAAGCATACATAAAAATAAGCGAAGACGGAATTGTTTCGTTAATAACTCCCATTGTGGAACTGGGACAAGGCGGTACAACAGCGATGGCTCAGATTGTCGCCGAGGGAATGGGAGTAAAGATGGAGGATGTAAGAATAATCAATGCGGATACGGAAATTATTCCTTTTGATCCCGGAGCTTTTGGTAGCAGACAGACCTTTATTGACGGACATGCCGCTTTGGCAGCTGCCCGGGATGCGAAGAAGGAAATGCTTTCCGTGGCTGCCACAATGCTGGATTGCAAAGAGGAAGAATTGGATGCCGCTGATGGAATGGTATTCATGAAGAATAAGCCGGATGATCCTAAGGTTAGCACAAGGGACGTCGCCAAGTATGTAGTGACACAAAAGGGTACTTTGATTTCCGGGTATGGACTCTATGCCGACGAAACAGCACCGGAAGGAGGCAGGACAAAAGCCTTTGCCACATATATTCCTACCTATGCTTTTGGGTGCCAGGCAATTGAAGTCGAGGTTGACCAAAAAACCGGGAAGGTCGAAATCCTGAAGATAACAGCGGTAACCGATAGCGGACGTACGATTAATCCGCTTCTAGCCGAAGGACAAATCCACGGGGCTCTTGCTCAGGGATTAGGTTATGCTTATACAGAAGAATATGTTATTGATGAAGGTAAGGTTCTGACAGACTCTTTTGTTGACTATAAGGTGCCGCGTGCGGAAGACATGCCGGAAATGGTACTGGACTTTATTGAGAGTAATGATTTAGGTCCCTATGGTGTAAAAGGCATTGGAGAAAGTGGATTAGTTCCCACCCAAGCAGCCCTGGCTAATGCGGTTTATCAAGCTACCGGTGTGCTAATTAAAGAACTTCCGGTAAAACCGGAGAAAATATTAAAAGAGTTAAAACGAAGAGGAACATGTTAATCAAATTCCATAAAAGAGGTGAAGCGATATATTTATTGGGAAAGAATTATTAGATGCGTTTGCAAAAATAGCCCCGCATCTCAATAAAATGCTCTATGCCGATATCTTTGTGGGTGTTGCAGATGCTGAAAAAATACTGGTCTTTCAACCGGGGGAAATACTTGATATCAAGGAAGAATCAGGTGCCCCTATTCCCAAAGGGGGAATTTTGGAGCAGGTGCTGATGTCTCGTAAACGGATTGAAAAAACAGTGGGGGCAGATCAATATAAGAATCCTTATAAATGTATTGTAGAGCCGTTTTTTGATGAAGAAGGGAATATCATAGGCGTTGTAGGTATTGGCAGCAGTCTGCACGACCAATATCGTCTCCAGGGAATAATGCAGGTTTTTGATAAATCCTTTAACGAAGTTGACAGCAGCATTCAAGAAATTGCCAAAGGCTCACAAAATCTAGCGGAAGTGGGTGAACGTTTATCACGTCTTTCCTATGAGGCCGGAGAGAACATCCACAAAACGGATGATATTGTACAGATGATTCGTCATGTGGCCGATCAGACTAAAATGTTAGGGCTTAATGCCGCCATAGAAGCAGCTAGAGCCGGTGAACACGGCCGCGGTTTTGCAGTTGTGGCTGAAGAAATACGTCGCTTATCTGAAGAAAGCAATTTATCGGCAAAGCAGGTAACGACCATACTTAGTGAAGTAGTAAGTTCTATTGACAATATTAGCAAAGAATCCCAAGAAATAAGCGCAGTTAGTGAAGAACAAGCTGCCGCCACCCAGGAAATAGCCGGGGCTACGGAGGATATGGGAAAGCAATTGCATGAGATTCAGGAGTTTACCAAACGTCTATAAATACCATATAATAACCCCTAGTTTAGTTTCGCTAGGGGTTATTATATGGTGTGCAGTATGTCTTTGCCCTACTTAAGTTTGCCTTATTTATGTTGAAAAGTGTGGAAAGGTATACACATTATGTCGAATTGATGATATAATCAACTTTAAAGAAAATTTTGGAGGTAAAAGATGTTTGCACATGAAAGGTACGAAATAATTATTAACCTTTTACATAAGAAAAAGGTTGTAAAAGTTGTGGAACTTGCTGAAAGGTTCAATGTTTCAATTGAAACTGTACGCAGGGATCTGGAGTATTTGGAAAAACAAGGGGAACTGGAACGGATTTATGGTGGAGCCGCACTGGTTAAGAAGACAGGAGTAGAGGTTAATTACCCTTCCAGAGAAGCACGTAATCAAGCGGAAAAAAGAGAGATTGGGAAAAAGGCAGCCGAATTAATAAGAGACGGAGATACGGTGATTTTTGATTTGGGAACAACTACGCTGGAGGTTGCCAGAAACCTTAGGGGCAAGAACAACTTGACAGTACTTACAAATTCAATAAAAATTGCTATTGAACTAAGCAATCTTCAAGAAATAAATGTCTTTATGCTAGGCGGACAGATTCGAAAAGAAGAGCTTGCCACTTCAGGTTTTTTAACTAAGTACTGCTTAAAGCAGTTCAATGTTGATAAGACCTTTATTGGAGTAGGGGGAATAACCGTTGAGGACGGTATCACCGATTATAACATTCAAGAGGCTGAAGCTCGCAGAATTATGATTGAAGCGGCAAAACAGGTTATTGCTGTTTGCGATCATACTAAATTCGGTGAAAAAGCCTTTATTAATGTTTATGAACTTGATAGAATCGATACAATTGTAACGGACTGCAAAGTTCCCTCAGAGTTGATTAATGATTTTGAAAAGACGGGAACAAATATCATTGTGGCGAAAATCGAAGGATATACAGGGCCTGCAGAAGAAGATGATGGGAAGTAAAATAACTTTGCTATATTTTAACAAGAAGAAATTCGCTAAAACAGGTAGCTGTTTTCATTGGCTGACAGTCATGAAAACAGCTTTTTTATATGGGATTTTATATATAAAAAAAATATAAAAATGTTATTTTTTTTGCAGGATATTGTAGAGGCGTGTAGAATATAAATACACAAGAAACTATCATAAAACAGGTATAAAACGAAAACAAAGACACAAAAACTGCTAAAACTATACTGCGAATGGTTAAGGACGCAAATGAATGTTTTATAATCAACTTCTTCTGCAGGAGAATTATCTGCACTTGATATGTTTCCGGAAACATATCAGAAAAAAGCACAAAGGGGGAGATGTAAAGGCTAATTCTAATTGTAATATGGCAGGCTTTGATTGAATTCTAAATAAAAAAGGGGGAGAACAATGTGGGTCCAATGAATCTTCCATGGAACAGTTGGTTGATCTATCCTTTGATGGTTTTAGAAACGGTTATTGTGTGTGTATGGGCCTATAAGCTTAAACAAAATTTCACAGGGGAAGGAGATGATACAGAATGAGGACTCTTCAAATCGTTGTTATTCTTATCTACGTGGCTGCTTGCTGTTGGATCGCCAATAAAGCACGTAGTCAAGGCTCTACCCTTAAGGACTATTTGTGTCCGGAAATGGGACCATGGACAATAGCGTTGACAGGTTTTGCTACGGCTTTTAGTACTTCAACGCTGGTTGTAGGTGCGGGTTTCGGTTATCAATACGGTGCTTCCGCACTTTGGTTTGCAGTTCCCCAGGCATTTGGGCTTGCAGTGATGTTTTTGCTGTTTTCAGCCCCGATGTATGATATGAGAAAAAAACTGGGTTCGTTAACAGTAAGTGAGTTCCTGGGAGCACGCTATAAATCCGATAAAATCAGGGGATGGGCCGCCATAATTCTCTTTGTGTTCTGTGTTGGGAACCTGATTGTCATTTACCGCAGTTTGGGACTTGTTGTCTCCCAGGCTATGGATATTCCGTATTGGCTTGCGGTAGTTGTTAGCGGTGCACTGGCTGCGTTTTACACCTTCTATGGCGGGCAGTTGGCAGTGGCCCAAACGGATGTTTTGCAAGGTTGGCTGATGACAGGCGGGGTTTTGATTCTCTTCCCGATCGCCCTTAGCCGAGTCGGAGGTTTGTCCGAACTTTACCTGAAACTGGGGGAAATTTCGCCCCAGCTTACAAACACACCAGGGAATTTTCAAATGGGAATATTGCTTGGCATGGTACTTGTGTTCTCGTTGGGGATGCTTGGACAGCCGCAAATACTTTACAGAACTATGTTTATTAGGAGCAAGAAGGATATACCCACGATCGCCTTAGTAAGTTTCTTCGTTTCCTTAGTGGCCTGCTATATTGCCTTCCATTGTGGTATGGTGGCCAAAGCGATTTTACCCACAGAAATGGCTACAAGTGATTTGGCCATGCCTACCCTGATAATTACGGTCTTGAATCCTGTCTTTGCGGCGATATTGGTGACAGCGATGGCTGCGGCAGCCATGTCAACTGCCGATTCTGTCTTGATTATGGCCTCATCGGCAATATCACGGGATATTTACCAAAAATTCATTAATAAAGAAGCTACGGATGACAAGGTCAAAAGCCTAAGTGGAATTCTTGCCTTAGTACTGGGGGCTATTGGTACTATCTGGGCTCTGTATCCTCCCAGTTGGTTCCTCTTTTTGATGGCCTTTGTATGGGCGGTATGGGCTGCGACTTACATGTTCCCCTTCCTGTATGGGCTGTACTGGAAAGGCACAACAACAAATGGGGTTTTTGCCAGCATGATTTTGGGACCGCTGACAGCCGTCATTTGGCAGCAGATGGGGCAGCCTTTCCATATTCACCCGCTTTTCCCCTCGTTGTTGGTGGCGGGATTAACTATTCCAATTGTTAGTTCCTTTACTGCCAAACTGCCGGATGAATTCTTGAATGAATTGTTCGACAAAAAGTCAAAGAAAATGTTGTCAGAGGTAATTAAGGGTTAAATAGCCTATAAAAAGTGAAAGGGGTAGTAATAGCCGGATCTACCCCTTTTAATCCAAATTACTAACGGAACAGATATTGAATTACCGGAAAGGAGGAAAGCCTGAGATGAGTTGCAGAATTCTTGGTATTGTTGGCAGCCCCAGGCACAAGAGCAGCACGGAGGTGCTTGTTAATCAGGCTTTGGAAGCAGCACGGGTAACAGGGGATATCGAAACGGAAATAATAACGCTGGCCGGAAAAAGGGTACTTCCTTGTATCGGTTGTTATAAGTGCGTGGAAAAGAAAAGTCTGTGTATCTTTAAAGATAAGGATTGTTTGGGAGAAATCTATGAAAAATGGTTGCAGGCCGACGGCATTATTATCGGCAGTCCTGTTTATCATCTTTCAATCACCGGGGTATTAAAGAATGTGTTGGATCGGTTGGGAGAGGGAATATGGTCTTTGCGAGCTACTTCTGCTATCGATTCGGGCTGGTTTGGCAAGGTTGGAGGCGTGATAACCCAGGGCATGGCAACTTTTGGTGGGCAGGAATATACGGCCCAGTACCTTGTTAACCATCTTCTTCTAATGAATTGTCTGGTTGTTCCCGCAGAATTTCTTACCGTTCCCGGAGTAGTAGGTTCGTTTAAGGGGAATAGGGTTTATGAACCGGGTAAAATTGCTGAATACGACGAGACAGCAGTGAAAAATGCCAGGATTATGGGCAAAAGGGTAGCTGAAATCACGAAGATCGTGAAAGTCGGTACGAAACAGCTTAAGGAGCAGCTTCCGGCTGAATACTCGTCATATGTTTTAACGAAAGAGGGAGCCGAAAAGATTTTGGCTATAGGGAAAAACGGTAAATGATACCGTTATATAAAAAATCATTAGATTATAAGGAGTGAATGAAATGGCATTGCAAAAGTATAGCGGTTACAAATTCATCAAGACCCCCGCTTATCCCGATGTACCTTATGCAGAGTATGTTGCGCGTTATACGAAAGCACAGAGGTTGATGGAAGAAAAGGGTGTGGACTGTCTTGTTCTCTGGAACAGGAATAATATCAGGTACTATTTTGGATTCCAGTCCATTCATTGGTTATGTCCCAGCATTCAGTGTGCTGTAGGAATTATTCCATTAAAGGGTGACCCTGTTTTGATTGTGCCTGACTTCTTTATGGGCACGGCAGAAAACCTCTGTTGGACCAGGGATATGTACGGTTATCTTGATCCGCACCAGCCGAAATCTCAAAGGGAACTTTCGGTTGATGTAGCCAATTTAATAATTGAAATGGGTTATGGTGAGAAAAATGTTGGTATGGAAAAAGGGCCTTTGGGCTGTATGTGGATACCGAGACCCTTAAACGATATTGAGGTTTTCATTGAATCATTACCGAAGGCGAAAATCGTTGACGGCGACGGAGTGATTTGGGGTTGTCGCATGATAAAATCGCCATTGGAGGTCGACCGCATTTCTACTTCCGTAGCAGCAATTTCAGCGATTGCCTCGGCTCTGGTTGAAGAGTTCAGGCCGGGCATGGATGAGCTTGACCTTAGCAGAATTGCCCAGGGCAAAGCTGCGTCGTTGGGAACCAGTCATTTGGGAGACAGTATCGGTTTGCAGGGCTCCTTCCGGGCTGCCCTTAACAAGGAATTATGCGCCGATATCGGTGTTCATGAAGGTGCTCCAATTGTAAAAGGCGACTATATTTTCTACGATATGTTCTATGATTACAAAGGTTATGCCCCTGATACAGCCAGGATGATTCAAATCAGTCCTGTCACTGATGAAATGAAAAAAATGTATGAATTGATCTTTAAATGCGAAGATCTGGTTGAAGATGCTTTGCGTCCCGGTATAAAAGCAAACGAGATATGGAACATCATGTATGATCCCATCAAAAAAGGTGGCTTCCCGGTATTAGATATGGGAGGACATGGCACGGGGCTGGATACTCATGAGCCGCCATCCATAGACGCCTGGAATGACATGGTAATTGAAGAAGGTATGGTCTTGTCAATTGAACCTTGGGTGTATGAGCATTTAAAGATGAATGGTGGAACAGGCAAGTTTGGGATTCAAGATCAGTTCGTTATCACAAAAGACGGATGTAAAAAATTAGCGGGTTACAACAGGGAGATACTTCAGGTTACCCATCCCATACTTTAATCAGTTTAACTTAGTATTAGTTCTGTAATTTCAGTTTTTAACTCGGTGGAGGAAAGAGAGTCCCCCGCCGAGTTAAAAACCAAGGTATATAAGGAAAAGATATACAAGGGGGGGGCTACAGATGGCAGGGCGCTATAAGGTGAAGGTTAAAGTCATTTCTCAAAAAGGCAATTGTGCTGCCGGACACAAAGAAGGGGACGAATTCATTATAGACAGGTATACTCCCGCGGGATTCTGTATTTTTGCGTATAGTGCTATTGATCCTGAGATTCGGACTTTGATGTTTGGGGGGCAATATCCTTGGGCTAAGGAGGATCCGGATGTTTATATCGGATGCTGTCCCGATCCCGTTAACCCGGTAGTTTTGGAAGTGCGCAGAATTAGAGAAGAATGATTATTGATAATAAAAGACAATTAAGAGGGGGTTAGGAAAAGTGTCACAATTATCCTGCCTGTTTGAAGCAAAATCTTTAGCAGTAGTAGGGGCTTCTAATAATCCGAGCAAGTATGGCAATATTGTTTTGTCAAATATTTTAGAAGGTGGTTATAAGGGAGTTGTTTATCCTGTAAATCCTAAAGAGGCATTAGTCTTAGGGCTGAAAAGCTATCCCTCTCTTTCAGACATACCTGATGACGTAGAGTTGGCTGTAATCATTGTAAAAAACCACATGGTTCCTGATGTTATGGAAGAAGCAGGAAAAAAAGGGGTCAAATCAGCGATAATAATTTCAGGCGGCTTCAGCGAAGCCGGAGAGAAGGCGCTTCAGGAAAAAGTAGTTGAGATTATTAAAAAGTACAAGATAAGGATGGTTGGACCAAATTGTCAGGGTGTTAATTACACGCCCAATAAAATGTGTGCGACTTGGCCTCTTATTAAACAAGAGGGTAAAATGGCCATTATATCGCAAAGCGGAAGTGTCGGGGCAGAACTGGGAAAACAAGCGGAAAATGAAGGGATAGGTGTTTCTGCCATTGTTAGCCTCGGGAATAAAGCAGATGTGAATGAACTTGATTTACTGGAATACTTTGACCAAGACAAAAATACGGGTGCGATTGCTCTCTATCTGGAAGCGGTCAGCAATGGTAAGGCGTTTTTAAATATGGCGGCCAGACTAAAAAAGCCGGTTGTAATTCTTAAGCCGGGAAAGACAGAGGCGGGACAAAAGGCAGCCAATACACATACAAATTCAATCACCGGAAAAAGAGAAGTATTTGAAGGGGTTTGCAGACAGTACGGGTTAATCAATACAGATAATTTGGGAGAGTTCTATGACTGTGCGAAGCTTCTTAGTATGACCAAAAAGCTGCGCGGTAAAAAAATTCAGCTTGTCAGCAGTTCAGGTGGAGGGGCTGTTCTGGCCTGTGACGCTATTGTCGAAGAAAATATGGAATTAGCAATGATTTCAGAAGACCGCTGCAGAAAATTAAAGGCCAAATACCCTCAGCATTTTACCGTAGGAAATCCTTTCGATTTGACAGGAGATGCGAATCCCGCTCTCTATAAAGAAATTATGCTGGAGCTTAGTAAAGAGGAAGGGATAGACGTTTTTATGCCTATTGTAGGCGACCCTATCCGGGGAGTGGCAGAAGCATTTCTTGAGGTCAGGGAACTGATTGATCAGGAAATAGTTGTTTGCTTTTTCGGGGGAGCCGAGGTGCAGGTAGAGGAGACGATGAAGATGCATAAGCAGGGACTTCCTGTTTTCCCTTCACCGTACAGAGCAGTAAAAGCAATAGCGCAAACCTTTCAAAAAAAGTCGTCAATAAATTGATAGCTTAAAGTAAAAAGTAGGAGTTGGTTTAAGTGATCACAGCTGTTAAACAAAAAGAGATGCTTCTTGAACCGGAGGCTTATCAGATTCTAAGGAAATATGATATTCCTCTGCCCGCCAGCCGATATGTTTGCCAGGAGAATGAGGCTGTTGCTGCTGCGAAAGAAATAGGCTATCCTGTTGCGATGAAAGTTGTTTCGTCCGAGATAGCTCATAAATCGGATGTAGGTGGGGTAAAACTTAACCTGGAAAATGAAAGCGAAGTTAGGAAGGCTTACTGTAATATTATGAAGCTGGCAGAACAGTATGGTCATTGTGTTGACGGGGTTTTGATAACTGAAATGATAAAAGACGGAGTAGAGGTTATTATTGGATGTTCAGAGGATGCGGAATTTGGAAAATACATCATATTCGGCCTGGGTGGGATTTTTGTTGAGCTTTTTAAGGATGTATCCGTCAGGGTTTTACCGCTGACTTCTTTCGATGTTGAGCAGATGATTAGCGAGGTAAAAAGCTCTAAGCTTTTAACCGGTTATCGTTCAGAAAAAGCTAAGTATATTAAGGGTGTTGTAGATATTATTCTTAAGCTGTCAAAGTTAATCGAAGAAGAGAATATTGCCGAGGTGGACTTGAATCCGGTTATTGTACGAGAAGATGATGTTTATGTTGTGGATGCGAGAGTATTTGTATACTAAAGTTGTCTAGTACAAGAAGAGAGGGACTTCAAATGAAAAAGAAGCACAAATTCGCTACCTTAGCCGTACATGCCGGACAAGAGCCCTGCTTGTTGACAGGAGCATTGGTGCCGCCCCTTTATCAGACCGCATCTTTTGCCTTTGAATCTGCTAATCAGGGAGCAGCAAGGTTTGCCGGCGAGGAGAAGGGCTATATATATTCGCGTTTGGGCAATCCTACCATAAACGCCTTGGAAGAAAAGGTAGCTATACTAGAGGGAGGGGAGTCTGCGCTGGCCACTGCTTCCGGGATGGCTGCAATTTCTACAGTATTGTTTGGTTTGCTGAAAAAGGGCGATCATATGCTAGCGGACAATACTTTGTATGGCTGTACGTTATCTCTATTAAATCATGTTATTCCTAAGTACGGTATAGAAGTAAGTTATGTCGATGCCAGTGACCCGGACAACATATCAGGTGCCGTTAGAGAAAACACCAAGCTTTTTTATTTTGAATCACCTGCTAATCCAACTATGAAAATTGTTGATATGCATGCTGTCGCCCAGATAGCAAGAAGCAATAAACTTATTACGATAATTGACGGTAGTTTTACATCCCCATATTTACAAAGACCGCTTGAGCAGGGGATCGATTTAGTGGTTCACAGTGCTACAAAATACATATGCGGTCACGGAGATGTTATCGGAGGAATTATTGTTGGGAACAAAAAAAATATTGGAGATATAAAATCTGGTGTTTTTACTGATATAGGTGGAATAATGAGCCCTTTTGATGCCTGGTTGTTGTTAAGGGGATTGAAAACATTACCGTTACGCATGGAAAAACATTGCTCCAATGCTATGAAGGTTGCTCAATACCTTGAAGCTCATCCTAAAGTAAATGAGGTATACTATCCCGGCTTAAGCTCGTTCCCACAGCATGAGCTGGCCAAAAAACAAATGGATGGATTCGGAGGCATGTTAAGCTTTGAAATGAAGGGAGGAATCCAAGCCGGAGAAAGATTGATCAATAATGTTGGTCTTTTCAGAGTTGCGGTTAGTTTAGGGGAAGCAGACAGCCTGATTCAGCATCCGGCTACTATGACCCACTCTTTTGTTTCCGGGGAGGAAAGGATGAAGGCCGGGATATCCGACGGGTTGGTGAGAATGTCGGTAGGGATTGAAGATGCCGAAGACCTTTTGGCTGATTTGGAGCAGGCCTTAATGAAGATATGATGCATTATTGAGTCAGAGGAGGATATAAAAATGATTATCGGTGTGCCAAAGGAAATAAAGAATAATGAAAACCGTGTAGGCATCACCCCGGCTGGAGTGAGGGCCCTTGTTGATACAGGGAATAAGGTTTTTGTGGAGAAAGACGCCGGACTGGG
Source organism: Clostridia bacterium (assembly GCA_018432615.1). Classification (GTDB taxonomy): domain Bacteria; phylum Bacillota; class Peptococcia; order DRI-13; family SM3-B62; genus SM3-B62. Next base: position 53,587 of record JAHDSQ010000002.1, on the reverse strand, counting down.
AAGCGGGATTGAAAATGAGGAATACGTTCAGTCTGGAGCAGAAGTACTGGATAGTGCCGCTAAGGTATACGCTTTGTCGGAAATGATTATTAAAGTAAAGGAGCCACAACCGCAGGAATATGAGTTATTTAAAGAAGGACAAATCCTTTATACTTATCTTCACCTGGCTCCGGAGCCCGAATTAACAAAGGCTTTATTAAAAAAGAAGGTCGTGGGCATAGCTTATGAGACAGTTCAGCTTCCTAACGGGGGATTGCCTCTTTTGATGCCGATGAGTGAAGTAGCGGGAAGGATGTCGGTACAGATTGGTGCGCACTTTTTGGAAAAACCCTATGGGGGAAGTGGTGTCCTATTAGGTGGTGTTCCCGGTGTTGAACCAGGCTATGTAGTCATTATCGGCGGTGGTATTGTTGGAACGAATGCCGCCAGAATGGCTGTGGGGCTAGGTGCGCAAGTAACAATAATTGAGAAAAACCTTAATCGTTTGATTTACCTGGACGATATGTTTAAGGGAAGGGTAAAGACGATTATGTCTAATGCTTATAATATTGAACAAGAGGTGGCTAAAGCGGACTTGCTGGTCGGTGCGGTTCTGATTCCGGGGGCAAAGGCTCCCAGGCTTGTAACAGAGGGAATGGTTAAGGGAATGAAGCCGGGTTCGGTAATTGTCGATGTGGCTATCGACCAAGGCGGTTCGATTGAGACCATTGATAGGGTTACAACCCATAGTGACCCGGTTTATCTTAAACATGGTGTTGTTCATTATTCCGTTGCTAATATGCCAGGAGCGGTGGCCCGTACCTCGACCTTTGCTCTGACTAATGTTACGATGCCTTATGCCGTGGAAATTGCCAAAAAGGGCTGGAAGAAAGCCGTTGCGGAAAACCCGGTATTGGCTAAAGGGGTAAACGTTGTGGAAGGAAAGGTGACTTACGCAGCAGTAGCGGAAGACCTTAATCTGCCATATACCCCCTTGGACGATGTAATCAAGTGCTGAGGTAATAAAAACAACGGATGTTTTAAACATTATTCCCCTCCTCTCTGATGTGCCCCAATCAGACGGGAGGGGATTTTAGAGTAAATACTGGTAAAAATGTTTGTACTTTACAAGTGTCGAGTTTTGCTGTAATATAAAAGAGAATAAATGTAAAATCTCGGGTATCGAGGATAAATATGGGGGGATAATTATGAAGTTTGAGTCTTTTGTAACAAAAATTACGAATTTTGTCGAAACGAGTCCATTAAACAAGGTCGATGAGATTGGGCTCAAGAAGATTTATGACCAACCGCTTGTTGGTATCGCAGATGCCAATGATGCTATGTTTGTTCAACTTAAGAGTCTAGATGTAATAGGTCCCAATCATTATTTGCCTACTGAATGGTTGACAGGTGCCAAAACAGTTATTTCTTATTTTTTGCCATTATCAGAGGAGGTGCGTGGAGCTAACTCAAAAAATGGCTTGCCTGCAATAGAATGGGTCCATGGGCAGACTCAAGGCGAAACCTTAAACGATGAGCTCCGTGCTTTCATTGTTGACCTGCTGCGAAAAAATGGAGCCAGTGCTGTGGCTCCGGGTCTTGATCCGCGATTTTCATTAGTTGATTTACAGAGTAATTGGTCAGAGCGGCATGTAGCATATATTGCCGGACTAGGTACATTTGGCTTAAGCAGATCGCTTATTACTAAAAAGGGTTGTGCCGGTCGATATGGCAGTGTAGTGACAGAGGAAAAGATGGAACCTACTCCACGTGCCTATACGGTGCTTTGCGATTACTGCACCACGTGCGGAGAGTGCATTGCACGCTGCCCTTCCGGTGCAATAGCCTGGGAGGGAAAAGATATCCCAACCTGTGCAACCTACTTTGGCGAAGTGTTATCACCGGTATTCGATCCAAGGTTCGGATGTGGAAAATGTCAAACAGCAGTACCTTGCGAATTCATGATGCCTTGAGAATTAGAAAAATACCTCAATAATATAAAATAACAACCATAATTAAAAATAAGCATGAGAAAAGACGGCATTAAACCTACCGTAGGCATTGGTGCAAAAGCATCATTGTCTACGGTATTTGGGGATTATAAGGATAAATATTAATATTGCCGGTTAAAATAGGCAAAACAGGAAAACCTGAGGGAAGCGGATGGGAATTCTAAGAAGGGTATTTCGTAGAAAGAATAAAAAACAAATACCCCGGACAGATGGCTTTCTTTACCGGGATTTGTTAAAAAATATTACTAACATCAAAGCCGATTTTGAGCAAAACGATGATTTAATAGTAAACTCTTTTAAATGGAGTGATAACCAGGATACTATCTGTGCAAGTCTCTACATCAAAACTCTGGTAAATACGGAAACTATCAACAGTTTATCTGAGGAAATCAGCATTCTAAAAATGAAAGAAAATAAAAGTCGACAGGCATTGCCTTTAGATGTGCTGAGGGCTCATTTTTCCGGAGTAAGGACTCTGAAAGAAGGGGATAGGTATATAGACTTGTATGCGGATTTACTGTCCGGCAATACTGTATTTTTATTACATGGCAGCAGCCAATACCTTTCTATTCCCACAGAGAGCACTGAAGGACGCTCTGTTGAGGAGCCTTCCTCCCAAACGGTTATACGCGGTCCAAAGGAGGGGTTTACAGAAAATATAAACCAAAACATTATGTTGGTAAGGAAAAGAATCAAGAGCAATGCGTTGAGTCTTGAGAGCCTGTCCCTGGGGAATCTGACCAGGACAGATGTGGGCTTGATGTATATCAAAAATATTGCCAAGGACTCTATGGTCCGGGAAATACAGGGAAGAATCAAAAGGATTGAAACAGATTCAATCCTGGAGGGAGCATATATTGAAGAATGGATTAAGGATGACCGCTACTCTATTTTTCCTACTTTCCTGAGTTCTGAAAAACCCGATTCAGTAGCTGCGGCGCTATTAGAAGGCAAGGTGGCCATTTTTACCGATGGGACTCCCTATGTCCTTACCGCCCCGGCACTGATGGTTGAGTTTTTTCATTCCAGTGAAGACTACTACCATCATTACATTATTGCTACTATGATGCGTATATTGAGATTTTTTGCTTTTTTTCTTACCCTCTTGATTCCCTCATTCTATATTGCTATTGCTACATTTCATCAGGAAATATTGCCAACCCCCCTCTTGATTAGTATTGCGGCTCAAAGAGAAGGGGTTCCGTTCCCCACCTTTTTAGAGGCTTTAATAATGGAAAACACCTTTGAAATATTAAGGGAAGCCGGCATCCGAATGCCTAGAGCAATCGGGCCAGCCATTTCCATTGTAGGGGCTTTGGTTTTAGGGCAGGCTGCCGTGGATGCGGGCATTATTTCCAACGTTATAGTCATTATCGTTTCTATTACGGCTATTTCCAGCTTTGCTATTCCCAATTATGAAATGTCCAATGCTGTCAGAACAACGCGGTTTGCATTCATGGTTCTGGCGGGAGTTACAGGTTTATATGGCGTATTCATCGGTATAATAATTTTAACACTCCATTTATGCAAGTTAAAATCTATCGGTGTTCCTTATCTAACGCCAATTGCCCCCTGGATAAAAGACGGGAATGTGGATACCTTTTTCCGCTTTCCCTTTTGGGCAATGAAGAACAGGCCCTTTGGCCTTCATGGTGATGATAAAAGAAGGATTGGCGGAGAATATCCGGTCCGAAAGAATAAGAAAGGCAATCAGGAATTTAGGTGATTCTTATGAAAGCTAAAGCCATTATACCAGTACTTCTCATGATGTTATTTTGCACCGGCTGTTGGAGCAGTCGTGAGATCAATACGCTGGCTATTACCATTTGCTTAGGAATTGACAAGACAGATGAAGGTTATTTAATCACTAAGCAAGTACTGAACCCAACGGCGCTTGCAATGCAAAAAGGAAGCGACGAAGACCCGGTTGTCCTGTTTGTTCAGAAGGGGGAAAACCTGTTTTCCGCACTCAGAAAAATAGCCACAGAATCCTCCAGAAAGATGTACAATTCACATGTCCGGGTGGTGGTGTTGGGGGAAAATTTGGCCAGGGAAGGAATCAAGGACATACTGGATTTTTTTATGAGGGAGCATGAATTCCGCACTGATTTTTACTACGTTATTGCCAAAGGAACTACCGCCAACGAAGTGTTGGGTATTTTAACTCCCTTAGAGTCTGTTCCTGGAGTCAAGCTCTATCTTTCTCTTGAGAATTCAGAAAGATACTGGGGGATTACTAGCGCTATTAACAGTATCTTTCTGGTTCAAAGCATACTTGCCGATGGAATAAACCCGGTACTTCCGGGAATTGAAATTATATCTAAAGCAGGATATTCAGAAATGGAGAATTCAAATGATGCAAAAAGATTACAGTATACAGGGATGGGGGTATTTCAGGAGGATAAGCTCATTGGATGGTTATCCGAAGATGAAGCGAAAGGATACCATTATATCATCGGAGATGTGGGAAATTACGTAGAGCAAGTTTATTATAACGGAAAGGACCAGATAGTATGTGAAGTGCGTGATTCTCAATCAAAAATGATAGCTTCGTGTAAGGATGATAAGCCGTCCGTTTGTGTGAAAATCAAAACGTCTTTGAATATTGCAGCGGTAGAAGGAGTTTTGGATATTACTAAGCAAGAAAACAGAAAGATTTTAAAGGAGCTTTTGGAAAAAAGGATTAAGCTTCTCTGCGAGAAGGTGCAAAAAAAAGCACAACAGGAATTGCATTCCGATATTTTTGGGTTTGGAGAGGCTATTCATCGAAGAGAGCCAAAGCTATGGAAAAAGTTAAAAGACAGTTGGGATACCGAATATGTGAAGCTACCCGTACATTATGACATCACTGTAGAGATAAAACAGGCGGGGCAGATTTCAAAACCTATGTTCTTGAAGGAAGGGGAAGATTAATGCAGGATATAGCTGTTGCTTTGTTCGTCGCTGTTTTTAGCATAATTTTATGCCTCATAGAGATCCCTGATTTATCTAAAAAGAAAATGCATAGGGAGTTGGGGGCTTTTGTCGTTTTAGTTGGATTGGGTATATTACTTGCCTTATTGAAATCCTTGGGCTGGAACATTCCCAACCCATCGGATTTGATTGCGTGGACGTACTCCCCGGTCGAGGGAATTATAAAAAGTTTATTGGAGTAGGAGAGTTATGAGTGAGACAAAAATCACAAGCCGCCAGATCATCTCATTGACCGCCGGAGTGACAACCGGAGGTTCCGTGCTAGTCATCGGCGCATTAATAGCAAGCGTAGCGAAGCAGGATGCGTGGATCGGGTCGTTGCTGACCATTTTATTCGGTATTCCTGTGATATGGATTTACTTGTTTTTGGGAAGACGGTTTCCTCGGATGAACCTTGTGGGGATGAGCCGGGAATTGCTTGGAAAATGGTTTGGAACTATTGTTGCCGGCAGTTTTCTTTTCCTTTTACTGCAAATGTCTTATCATATACCTTGGTATATGGGCGATTTTATGACGTCCCGAATTATTCCCGAAACACCCCATTATGTCATAAAAGCATTGTATATTGCAGCGATGTCTATTGCCATATTGTATGGGCTGGAGGCTTTGGCCCGTGCCTCTGAAATATTTATAATGATTGCCTCGGTTTTGTTTGTTTTTGTCATGGTCATGGTTGCGCCCAATGCAAAGATAGAGAACTTGCAACCGGTTCTTGAAAACGGCCTGATTCCGGTTTTGAAAAGCTCAGCGATTCTTTCATGTTTTCTATCCTTTATGACAATTTCAATGTTGATGATATATCCGGCACATTTGGATGACTCGAAAGAAGGTGGAAAGTCCTTTTTAAAGGGGTACTTCTTAGGCGGAGGCATTACCTGTATTTCCATACTGATGTCCGTCTTAGCATTAGGGTGGGCAATAACGGCTAATTCAAGGTTTCCCGTTTTCCGTCTTGCTAATTTGATAAATGTGGGGATAGTGTTTTCTCGAATAGAGATTATTGTCTTTGTAATTTGGGTGTTAACGCAGTTTATTTTAAGCACAGTGTTTTTTTATGGGTTTATAATAGGGTTTTCCCAGTTGTTGAAGTTGAAAGATCATAAAAGAATCGTTCTGCCCTTGGCTTTAATCCTTTTGACAATGTCGGAGGTTGTTTTCCCGGACGTGGCTTATCAGGAGCACTGGATCGTTTACACTTGGGTGCCATACATCTTTACTCACGGGTTTGTGCTGCCTGTTTTTCTGCTGGTTGTATATTGGGTTAAAAAACGGGTGCTCAAAATGGACATTGGGGATAATCAAGGGCAAAAATAAAGCCTATTGGAGTGATGCCAATAGGCTTTTTCCGCGGTTAGAGGGGCTATGCTTTAATAACCGTATCCTCCAAAGAACCCTGGGAAGAGCAGAAGGATAAGGATTATTAAAAACAGGGTCGAAAAGCCCCTTCGCGAGCCATAAGGAGCATAACCATAACCGCAGCCGGGTTTTGCTATCTCAGCCATAAATTTGCCTCCTTTGTTGTGTTGGTGGGCATTTTGAAGCGAAATTTACTTCAAAGGCTTTCTGCCTGCTTTCATTATATGAGACATGTATGGTGAGTGTTACAGAAGGTAACAACCAAAATGTTACGGTATTCGATAAACAGCTTGCCCAGGCTTCTGAAAAGGCCTGGGCAAGCTGTTTATCGAATTGTTGAATTGCATTGATATCTTAATATGCTATAATTATATGAGCGTTGTAATGGAGTATAAATGAGGGGACGGAATATGGGCGTATTAGTGGTTGATGGTATGGGTGGTGGCTTAGGAGCACAAATCGTTACTCAATTGCGACAGCAGATGCCTGCTGCGGAGATAATTGCGGTGGGTACGAACTCGGCTGCCACAAGAAATATGGTAAAAGCCGGTGCAAACAAGGGGGCAACCGGGGAGAACTCTGTTAAGATATGCCTGCAGAATGCGAAATGTGTGGTAGGACCTATCGGTATCATTCTAGCGGATGCGATGTTGGGGGAAATAACGCCGCATATTGCAATCTCAATTTGCAGTTCGCCATTGCCCAAAGTTTTAATCCCGGTTAATCATAAAAATATAGAAATCGTCGGTATGCATTCGCAGCAAACCATGTCGGTTTTGCTTAAGATGGCAGTGACTAGGGTAGAAGAGATTATGAAGTAAACATCAAGAGAGTATTATCTTAGTGTTTGCCCTTCTGTGCCATCACTTTTTGGTTTATCGTTTTCGCAGTGTTCTGTGTGACTTTGAGAAGTTAAATAAAGGTTGTTATCCTTACCGGTTGTGAACGGATCGATCATCATTATCATTGTTTGGATTTTCTTTTCCTTATAGTTGTCAAAGAATACGGCGGCTTTCTTGATTTTCATCTTTTCAACCCTTTCGTTAAGAATACTGCTTGTAAATTATACCTCCTTTTTTATTAAATATGACTAATATTTAATATGCAAAATTCATACCGGATATTGTCTTAAAACAAATGGCTTAATGGCGGCTATTTTCTATTTCGGAAGGAACAAGCACCGGCGAAATAGAATACATGAAGATAGACAAGCTGCGTCTTGTCCAGCTAAGAAGCCTTGACGGTGTATGCGTATATGCATACATGATATGCGGAAATGACAACATCATGAGCGATAGAGAGAGGTATTTTCTGTGGAAAAGATGATTTTATTTGAAGAGGTTAAAAAGGTGTTAGGAATTCTTAATTCCTCTTATAAAGGGCTTTGTATAACTGATCATCAGGGCAAAATCACCTTTTGCAACGACGTGGCACTGCAGATAAGCGGTCTAAAAAAAGAGGAGATAAAGGGTAAACATTTAATTGACTTGGTTAAGGAGAGAATAGTTCCCCAAAAACAGTATAAAAGTATTATTGAAGCGGGAGAAGATGAAATAAGTGTTGTAAAGTTCTATAACGGTGTTACCGGATTGCTGTTAAGAACACCGGTTTTTTCTGATGAAGGTGAATTGAAGGAGGAAGTTTTCAATTTATGTGACGTAACAAAGGTGATGAGGATTTATGAAAGCTTAAAAGAGATGGGACAAGACATTATAACGTCACAACGAAAAATGTTGAGAATAGTCCGGCACATAGAAGAGGAAGAAGATCATTTTATTGCTCAGAGTGAAGTTATGCAAGGTATAAAGAGGCTGGCCGGCAAGATAGCTAAGGTGAAAACTCCTGTGTTGATACAAGGCGAATCGGGAGTAGGAAAAGATGTTTTGGCCCATTACATTCACGGCTTAGGCAGTAAGGCAGAGCCGCGTCCCTTTGTGCAGATCAATTGCAGTGCTATACCCAATTCGCTCTTGGAGTCTGAACTGTTCGGGTATGAGCCGGGTGCGTTTACCGGGGCTTCAAAAACCGGAAAACACGGACTATTCGAATTAGCAAACGGTGGGACACTGTTTTTGGATGAAATAGGCTGCATACCATTTTCGACTCAAATTAAACTGTTAGATGTTTTACAAAGGGGTCTGGTTTATCGATTGGGCGGGACAAGTACAATCAAGATCAATACGAGAGTAATTGCTGCTACAAACAGCAATTTGCAAGAAATGGTTGCCGAAAAGAAGTTTCGAGTGGATCTTTATTACCGTTTAAATGTCTTATCTCTCGATATTCCGCCTTTGCGCCAACGCAGAGAGGATATTGAGCCCTTATTGTATTATTTTCTAAACAAGAAAAATGAGGAATACGGTCTGAACATTAGGATAGATCCATGTTTGTTAAATGTTTTATATAATTATGATTGGCCGGGTAATATCAGAGAATTAAAGAACTTGGTCGAACGCATGGTTGTTTTGGCCGAGGATAATGTCATAAGTGAAAAGCACCTTCCCGGATATATTAAGGACAAGGTTGCGGATGAGTATCCTTTGGTTGTTCCGGAGTATTTAAACACGTATGTTCTTAAGACACTTTTATCAACAGCGGAGGAAGAGATTATTAAAAAGGCTCTTGAAGAATTTGGTTCAATGCGAAAAGCTGCGAAACAGTTAGGTGTTGATCTATCGACCCTTGTCAGGAAAAAGAAAAAATATGGAATATAAAGCGGGGCGGGTGGATATATTTTTGGTCTTTATAATATAACAGAAAGCAAAAATAGATATTGATATTCAACACAAAAATATGTATGATGTATTTTAATAAGTATTTTAACATCAATATTATTTGAACGGGGGCGGTAATGATGAGACCACCATATGAAGATGTAGGAAAATTGGGATTTGGTCAATACTTTACTGATTTCATGTTTGTGATGAAATATAACGAGGAGAAGGGCTGGCACGATAAGAAAATAAAGAAATATGAGCCATTCGCTTTTGATCCTGCGGCGTGCATGTTGCATTACTCGCAAGAGGTGTTTGAAGGGCAGAAGGCTTATGTATCGGAGGACGGACGGGTGCTGATGTTTCGTCCCCAAGATAACGCTCGGAGAATGAATCGTTCTGCGGTACGTATGTGTATGCCGGAAATACCCGAGGATATATATATGAAGGCGCTAAAGGATCTTATTATGCACGAAAAACAGTGGATTCCCCAAGCTCCGATGACGTCCTTGTATGTACGTCCTACCATGATAGGGGTCGAGCCTTTTTTAGGGGTTAAACCATCCCGGGAGATTTTGTTCTATATCATTCTTTCTCCTGTTGGCCCATACTACAAGAATGGTTTTAATCCTATCGGGATATATGTTGAGGACGTAATGGTCAGATCTATGCCCGGCGGAGTAGGGGACATTAAAGCAGGCGGCAATTACGGAGCAAGTTTGCTGGCAGGGTTAGAGGCTAAGAAAAAGGGTTTTGAACAGGTCATGTGGTTGGATGCCAAGGAGCACAAATATGTAGAAGAGGTCGGCTCCATGAATGTGTTCTTTGTTTATGGCGACAAGCTGGTTACACCGCCTCTTGATGGCTCTATTCTCCCCGGAATAACAAGGGACGCTGTGATTACTATGGCCTCCGATCTGGGTTATGAGGTAGAGGAAAGGCCTATCAATATTGATGAAGCTTTACGTGATGCTGAAAACGGCAAGCTGACAGAGATGTTTGGTACCGGTACCGCCGTAGTTATTTCCCCTGTTGGACTTCTGTTCTATAAAAACAAAGAATATCAGATCAATGAAAAAAAGGTCGGCAAGGTGACACAGAGGTTATATGATGCCTTGGTCGATATTCAATATGGTAGGGCTGAAGATAGATACAATTGGGTTTACGAATTAGGCAAAATGTAATAGATATGAGGTGTTTTCAAATGGAATTCAGCGAACTCGTTCAGGAAAGAAAGAGCGTGCGGATTTTTAAACAAGAACCTGTGCCTAAGGATGAGGTATTGGAAATAATTTCAAAGTCCGTTTTTGCGGCAAACGCTGGCAATCAGCAAATGTGGCACTTTTATGTCGTGAATAACAAGGAGATAATTGCCAAGATGGCTGAACTTGTTAGAATAAAGCTGGAAGAACTGGCCGCAAAGACAGGTGTTTCTCCCCAAGAATTGAAGCCTGTTATTAATTCAGCAACTTTCTTTGCTAAAGCACCGGCTGTTATTGTTGTATCAACTCGCTCTTACCGTTCTAAGGCCGACTGGATGCTGAAGGAAACCGGGTACAGCGACCTGGAGATTGGTAACCTTCGGTGCCGGCCCGATTTGCAAAGCATCGGTGCGGCGATTCAAAATCTGCTTATGGCGGCCTGGGAAAAGGGTTACGGAACTTGCTGGATGACAGCCCCATGTACTGCGCGTCCTGCGTTGGAAAGCTTTTTGAGAATAACGGAGCCTGATTCGATAGCTGCCTTAATTCCTATCGGCAGGCCTGAAATTGTACCGGCATCTCGTGGCAGGAAAGAGGCAAAAGAAGTAACGACCTTTATTGATTAGTATAAGTTAAGCTTTGTTGTTTGTTGTTTAAGGAACCGTGAGGTTCCTTTTTTGTTTTGCACGCTCAAAATGGTGGTAACAATTTGAGAGCGAAAACATAGAAATACAATGAGTTATTTCTTCAGAAACGGAGGAATATGGATGAAGATGGATAGGCTGAAGCCGGGCGCATTGGCGTTTGTGCGAGGATTAGACGCAACGGGAGTGCAGCGCAGGCGTTTGTTGGACATCGGTTTAGTAAAAGGCACAAGAATAAGTGTTATCAGGAGGAGTCCGTTGGGTGATCCTGTTCTTTATGAAATACGCGGAGCGATGATTGCCTTGCGCAGTGAAGAAGCGGCTTTAATAGAGATAGGTTTAGAATGATGTTGTTTCAAAACAGGGGTGAGAATAATGGGAAGAGAAGCGGGGGATTACCATGTTATTGCTTTGGCCGGAAATCCCAATACGGGGAAAAGCACGGTATTTAATGCATTAACGGGGTTAAAACAGCATACAGGAAATTGGCCGGGAAAGACTGTTCTTTTGGCGGAAGGTAGCTTTATCCATCATGGAGCACGGTATAAGTTGGTTGATTTGCCGGGTACTTATTCGCTCATAGCAAATTCCGGCGAGGAAGAGGTGGCGCGCGATTTTATCTATTTCGGAAACCCGGATGCTACCGTTGTTGTAACGGATGCAACCTGTTTGGAGAGAAACCTAAATCTTGTTTATCAGATTATGGAGATAACCCCTAGGGTGGTGATGTGTGTTAATTTAATGGATGAGGCGAGGCGCAAAAGAATCAAGGTCAATAAAAAGGTGTTGGCGAAGAGGCTTGGTATTCCTGTGGTAACTACTATAGCCAAAAGCGGCGAAGGGCTCTATGAGTTGAAGGAGATCATTTCCAGGATGGCTACCGGCCGGATGAAGACCCAGCCATGTCTTGTTAAGTACGAGCCGGAAGTTGAGGCAATGATAGAATGTGTCACCGACGATCTTAGAAAGGTTATCGGCAAGGACTATTGTTTGCGTTGGCTGGCTCTGAGAGTACTGGATGGTGATAGTGAGCTTATAAAACGCGTTGAAGAACGAGTGTCTGGGAGGAACTGCAAACATGGACAAGGAAGGCTTAAACAGTTATCAAGGCGAGATGCCACTTAAAGATAAAATTGTCAGAAGTATTTATTCACAAGCGGAGGAGACGGTGGGGTTTGCCGTAAGGTTTGAGGAAGGTGGAAGTGACTGGGACAGAAAACTGGATGACATTTTAACCTCTCCTGTTTGGGGCTTTCCCATAATGTTGTTATTATTAGGGATAATTCTGTGGATAACCATTTCGGGAGCGAATGTACCTTCGGATATTCTGGCGGATTTTTTCTTCGAATTAGAAGGGAAACTGACGGGCTATGTGATGTTGCTTGGACTGCCCGCCTGGTTTAATGGGTTGTTTGTGGTAGGGGCGTACAGAACACTGGCTTGGGTAGTATCTGTGATGCTGCCACCCATGGCGATATTCTTTCCCTTGTTTACTTTGCTGGAAGACTTGGGGTATCTGCCGCGGGTAGCTTTTAATCTGGATAGGGTTTTTAAGGCTTGCGGGAGTCATGGGAAGCAAGCGTTGACAATGTGTATGGGGTTTGGTTGTAATGCGGCCGGAGTGATTTCCTGTCGTATTATTGATTCGCCGCGAGAACGTTTGATTGCCATTTTGACGAACAATTTTACTTTTTGCAACGGTAGGTTTCCGACCTTGATTGCACTTTCTTTAATATTTATGGGAGGCTTATCAAAAACCGGCGGAGAAGTCCGTGCCACCTTTGTCGTTGTGGGGATGGTTCTGACGGGGATTATTGTTACTCTACTGGTTTCATATGTTCTGTCAAAAACCCTTTTAAAGGGGACGCCTTCATCATTCATTCTGGAGCTTCCGCCTTATCGGCTGCCGCGTGTTGGGTCCGTTCTTGTTCGTTCTATTCTCGACAGAACGATCTTTGTGTTGACGCGCGCTGTTCTTATCGCCTTGCCGGCGGGGGCTGTTATTTGGCTGATGGTTAATATCAATGTGGGGGATAAGACCCTGTTAAGTCAAGGTGCAGAATTTTTACAACCTTTTGCCGCTCTAATCGGGTTGGACGGCTATATCTTGATGGCCTTTATTTTAGGATTCCCTGCCAATGAAATTGTTTTGCCCATTTTGATCATGGCCTATATGTCCTGGGGCGAAATGAGCGATCTTGGCAGTATGCAGGCCATGGGAGAATTATTTATTGAACATGGCTGGACTTGGACGACAGCATTATGTACCATGCTGTTTTCAATGCTGCATTTTCCCTGCGGTACAACGCTGTACACGATTGCCAAAGAAACCAAAAGTGTTAAATGGACCGTGTTGGCCTTTGCTTTACCGACATTTGTAGCGATTGTGGTGTGTTTTATCGTCAATCAGAGTATTGGGTTGTTTTGGCGCTGAATTGCCGTTAGAATAAAAGGTGAGAAGTATGGCGAAAGGAGCAATGATAATGAAAAAGGGCTTTGAGGAAAGTATTGTCAGGGCAGTGGAATTTATGGCCATCTCGGCGATAACGGCACCAAAAGCGAAGGGCGAAGATTATGTTGATGTAAAGGTTTTAACCGGTACGGAGGTAACTGAACTGGCGGACGCAATGCTGGAATACGGTAAGACTTACAAAAAAAAGAACTACGACCGTGATGGGGAGAACGTTCGTAATTCGACAGCAGTGCTTTTACTTTCTTTGAAGGACAGTGCACCGGCAGGACTTAACTGCGGAGCATGTGGTAAGAACAAGTGTGCCGAGCTTAAAACAATTGAAGGATCGGAATTTGAAGGCCCTCTGTGTGCATGGCGGCTTCTGGATTTAGGGATCGCCATCGGTTCGGCCGCTAAAACGGCCGGTATGTTCAATCTTGATAATAGGATTATGTACAGGATTGGCGTAGTAGTCAAAAAAACCGGTATGATGTCCGGACAAATCATTGTCGGCATACCGGTTTCTGTAACGAGTAAAAATATTTATTTTGACAGATAAGAAGAAGCTCAGGAAACGGTTATGAGCGGATCTGTCAAGGGTATGACTTTGCCTATGGCAGCGGAGGGCATTTTAAGCCTTGCCAATTCCTTTAAGATTATAGCGGCTTCGTCGGGAGGACAGGTTAAGAGTAGTCCACCTGAGGTTTGAGGGTCGAAGATAATGTCTTCAAACCAGAGGGGGACGTCCCGGAAGGTATAGTTTCCTGCGAGATACTTTTTATTGTTGTAAGCTCCTGCCGGGATCAGTCCCATGTTCGCGTATTCTTTGGCTTCTTCGATTAAGGGTATTTTATCCTGTTCGAAGGCTAGAGATACTTTTGAGGCTTTAGCCATTTCATAAGCGTGGCCCATCAGTCCAAAACCGGTAACATCGGTACAGGCATGGATTTCGCGGTCGGCAATAATGTCGGCCGCATATTTATTTAAGGTCGACATAACTTTAATAGCCTTTTGCAGAGCTTTAGCAGAAGCCATTTCACCCTTGGCGGCGGTATTGATGATGCCGGTACCGAGGGGTTTGGTTAGAATGATGGTGTCGCCCGGTTGTGCCCCGTAATTCCGCAGGATTTTATCCGGATGCACGAGGCCTGTCACAGAAAGTCCGTATTTTGGTTCGCTATCTTGAATGGAATGCCCGCCGGCAATCACTGCCCCTGCTTCCAGTACCTTTTCTGTCCCGCCTTGGAGGATCTGTCCTAATATATCAAGGGGAAGGTCGGAAGGAAAGCAGACGATATTCAGAGCAAGCAAAGGCTTACCGCCCATGGCATAAATATCGCTCAAGGCATTTGCTGCCGCTATTTGTCCGAAGGTATAGGGGTCATCAACTATGGGAGTAAAGAAGTCCAAGGTCTGGATAACGGCGTTTTCTTCATCCAATTTGTAGACAGCGGCATCATCTGATGTTTCGATACCTACCAGGAGGTTTGGGTCGTTCATTTGTGGTAATTGGCATAGTAATTTTGATAGAACACCCGGTTCTATTTTTGCCGCTCACCCGGCGGCTTTTGTCATTGCCGTTAATCTTTTTATCATTGGCCTGTTCATCTTCTTACCACCTCCTTTTATGCTTTCAATACCCCTTGCAAATTTTATGGATGGCGTTAAGG
Source organism: Clostridia bacterium (assembly GCA_018432615.1). Lineage (GTDB taxonomy): Bacteria > Bacillota > Peptococcia > DRI-13 > SM3-B62 > SM3-B62. Next base: position 38,585 of record JAHDSQ010000002.1, on the reverse strand, counting down.
GCATATTCAATTTCGTTTTTTGTATTGAAATGACTAAAGCTGAACCGTATCGTGCCTTGGGGAAAGGTTCCCAAGGTTTTGTGGGCGGAGGGAGAACAATGCAGGCCGCATCTGGTGGCAATGTGGAATTCTCTTGCCAAAAGAGTAGCAACCTCCGCGTTATCAAGCTTTAAGCGTGTGAAATCCAACGATACCAAAGCGGTGCGCCCCGTAGTAGTGGGAAGTCCGCATAACGCGGGACCGTCCAGATTTTGAATGCCTTCGATGAAGGCATTTGTTAGCTGGAGTTCTTCTTCTCGAATATTGGACAGGCCTGTGCTTTGGATATATTTTAAGGCGGCATTTAAGCCGTAAATACCGGGGATATTCAAGGTGCCGGCCTCAAATTTATCAGGCAGGTAGGAGGGTTGTTCTTCCAAATCGGATATACTGCCCGTGCCACCTTCGATAAAGGGTTCAAGCTGTTGGGCTAATCGGTCATTCACTAGCATTCCGCCAATGCCTTGCGGTCCTAAGAGCCCTTTGTGACCGGTAAAAGCCAAGGCATCGGCATGGTATTCCTGAAGATCAATATCCAGAAAGCCGGCGGTTTGGGCGGCATCAATGATAAATGTAAGTCCATTTTCTTTACAGAGCTTGCCTATCTTTTGCAGGGGCAAGATGGTGCCACAGACATTAGAGGCGTGGGTCATAATGACCGCTTTCGTATGTGGCTTAATGTGGGCGGCAACATCGGCAGGGTTTAGAGCGCCTTGCTCGTTACATCTTATTCTGGTATATTCGATTCCTCTTTTTTGCAGGTTGTTCAGAGGCCTCATGACCGCATTGTGCTCAAGGGAGGAGATTAGTACATGATCTCCGCTTTTTAAGCATCCCTTAATAAGAATGTTAAGGCTCTCGGTAACGTTTTTAGTAAAAACGACATTTGTAGGCTGGGAAGAACCGAACAGCGAGCAGATAAGCTCGCGGGTTTCATAGACTGTATCGGCTGCGGTATAGGAACTGTCGTATGTTCCACGGTTGATATTTGCACCGATATTGATTAGAAAATTACTGATGCTTTCCGCCACCAACGGTGCTTTAGGGAAGGAGGTGGCGGCGTTATCAAAATAGATATTCTTCATTTTTTCACGCTCCTCCCTATATTATACGGTATAATGGCGAAGGTGACAGTATTTATAGTACAATGAAGATTATATCATAGAATTGTCTAGGTTGGAGGAATAGGGGATTATGTATAGTGGGCATTGTAGCAGGTGCAATGTTGATTGCATATATTAAAGGAGTATTTGAGGCAAGGAGAAGAATACCTTATTACAGAGAAAATACAGGGAAAAGGCGGATGAAATGAGCATGTCATATTTGGCTTTGTTTTTTACCCAGTCGGGTGCAATAAAATTTTCCCGGGCTGCTGCTGTCCGAGGGATATCATGCCAGATGCAGGCTGTTCCCAGGAAACTCAGTGCCAGCTGCGGCACTGCGGTAAAATTCTTTTACGAGGGTGATGTGAATACTCTCATTACGGAAGATGTTGAGAGGTTGTATGAGATAAAGGGGAAAGAATACAATTTACTGTATAAGGCGGAGTGAGAACCCCACCCAACAACGCAATCAAAGATTGCTGCAGGCTGCCCTCCTACTGAATTATAATAAGTATTATGATATAATTTAAAGGGATTAAAACCATACGTCAGGATGAAAAATATGAATAAACATGTATGTTTTATCGCTCCTTATCAGGAACTGGTTGAACTTGGCAAGCAGGCTAATAGAATACTGGGTGCTGACATACAGATCAAACCCGGCAATCTGGAAAACGGGATTATGGTTGCTCATGAGGTTTTGCGGAAGAAGACAAAAGTTATTATCAGCAGAGGTGGTACTGCTTCCTCGATCAGAAGAGAAGTGGACATTCCTGTGGTAGAGATTAAGGTGTCAGGATATGATATTTTAAAGGTACTGTACAGTTTTCGTGAAACCACTGCCCCGATTGGTATTGTCGGTTATCAAAATGTAGTTACGGGTTGTCGTAGTATCGCGGGAATTATGAATATTCCCATTAAAGAGTATGTTCTTAGTGATGCAGAGAGTGTCAATTGGACTGCAGTACAAAAAGACGTTGATGAAATAATTGCTCAAAATGGGATACGTATTATCATTGGTGATACCGTAATCAAGAATCTGAAGCTGAGGAATTTGGAGGTCAGATTAATAACATCGGGCTTGGAGGCTGTGATACAGGCTTTTGAAGAGGCTATACAAATCCTGCGTATCACCGAGCAGGAAAAAGAAAAAAGAAAAAGATTTCAGGCGGTACTTGATTTTGTTCATGACGGGATAGTGGTTGCTAATGAAAAGGGAACCATTACCTTCCTGAATCCTTTGGCCGAAAAAGTATTTCTGGTAAAAAAAGAAGAAGCTTTGGGTAAAAACATAGCAGAAATAACTCTCATGACGCGGATCAACAATGTCCTGAAAACGGGAATGCCTGAAATCCAGCAAATCCAGGAATTGAACACTAGTACGATTATGACCAACACGATCCCCATTGTGGTTGATGGAGGGATCAAAGGTGTGGTGGTAACTTTCCAGGAAATAGCTGAAATTCAGGATGCAGAAAAAAAATAAGGGAAAAGCTACACAGCAAAGGACTGTTGGCGAGATATTCCTTCCGGGATATTTTGACCTGTGATCCCAGAATGAAAAAGCTGATTGAAGTGGCTAAAGAATATGCTCGAACCGATGCTACTATTTTGATTGAAGGTGAAAGCGGTACGGGGAAGGAAGTACTAGCTCAAAGTATTCATGCAGAAAGTTCGAGGGTTTCAGAACCGTTTTTAGCTATTAATTGTGCTGCTTTACCACCCCTGCTTTTAGAAAGTGAGCTTTTTGGTTATGAGGAGGGGGCTTTTACAGGTGCCAAAAAAGGCGGCAAAGTGGGTTTGTTTGAAATGGCCCATAAAGGAACGATATTTTTAGATGAAATAGGGGAAATGGATCATCATATACAGGCCCGTCTTTTGCGGGTATTAGAAGAGAAACAGGTTATGCGATTAGGTTCAAGTAAAATAGTTCCGGTAAATATCAGGATTATTTCGGCAACTAATGCTGATTTGAAGAAAAAGGTCAATGAGGGACAGTTCAGGATCGATCTTTATTACCGTCTGAATGTCCTTCACTTGAGAACCATACCCCTAAGGGAAATGAAAGCAGACATTGAGTACTTGGCTTTATATTATATTAGAAAATATAACGAATTATATGGACGTCAAATAGAACATCTTTCTTCTGAGGTTCTTGATTTTCTTAAAGAATACCAGTTTCCCGGAAATATCAGGGAACTTAAAAACGTGCTGGAAAGGATAGTGCTTACTGCCAAAAGTGATTATATCACTATGGAGTCCATTAGTTTTATCGTACAAGAACTGAGTTCTTTAAATGATACTACACAGACCCAACTGGAGGATATACTATCTGGAACTATGCTGGAAATCAAAGAGAAGGTAATTCACAAAGTACTTCGACAAGAGAATTATAATAAAAGCAACACTGCCAGGAGATTGGGTATAGATAGATCGACTATTGAGCGGTATATTAAGAACTCTGCAAGATAAGACTGCTGCAAAAAACAACAAGACTGCTGTATATTACAGCAGTCTTGTTGTTTTTTGCAGTATATTACCTGATTTATATAGGGATTATAGGTGTTTGTTGTTGGCATGTGGTTTGCATATACGTATAAAAGATAAGAAAAGTGTAGGGAGGGATTTGGAACGAATGGGTAAAGGAGCAGTTGTGATTAATGAAAATGATAATGTAGCCACGGCAACAGAAGCTTTACAAAAAGGAAGCATTGTAAGTATGTATGTTGGCGACAGGACAATTGAGATATCGGTTGTTGGAGACATTGCTTTTGGCCACAAGTTTGCTATCCGGGATATTAAGAAGGGAGAGAATGTTGTTAAATATGGCGAGAACATTGGCATAGCAATTGCTGATATTGCAGTAGGGGAACATACCCATGTGCATAATGTGAAAAGCCAGAGAGGTCGTGGGGATTTATACAAAAAGTCACGGAGGAGCTGTGAAGAGTGAAATTCAATGGATATCGAAGACCAAATGGGAAAGTTGGCATCAGAAACTATGTTTTGATACTTCCCACCAGTATTTGCGCCACTAAGGTGGCGTTTGATATAGCCAATAAAGTAGAGGGCTGTAGGGCAGTGAACAATTGCTACGGCTGCTGTCAAATTGGGAATGATTACCAGACCACATTTGATACTTTAGTCAATACAGGAATGAATCCCAATGTGGGAGCTGTCATCATTGTAGCTCTTGGTTGTGAAGGCCTTGAACCCCTTAATGTTTTTGAACCCTTGCAGGCAACAGGCATACCAGTTTCAGTCTTGGTGATCCAAAAAGAAGGCGGAACGGTTGGAGCTATTCGCAAAGGTGTCGAGATAGCCAATCGGTATGCTCAGGACCTTTCTAAGATGGTTAAAGAGGAATGTGACATTAGTGAGTTGACACTGGGCATGGAATGCGGCGGCTCTGATACCACATCAGGGTTAGCTTCCAATCCTGCCGTAGGTGTTGCTTCGGATATGCTGCTGGCAGAGGGAGGTACATCCATTCTTTCTGAAACCACCGAGTTTATTGGAGCAGAACATATATTAGCAAAAAGAGCTGTTGATCCTACCGTGGGTCAACGACTGATCAAAATTGTTAAGGATTGTGAGGAAAGAGCTAAAATGCAGGGACAGGATCTCAGAGGTAGCCAGCCTACTCCGGGAAATATTGAGGGTGGATTAACGAGCATTGAGGAAAAATCCCTGGGTTGTAGCCATAAGGCGGGTTCTGCTCCTATTCAGGATATATTGCAGTATGCTGCGATACCTCCTGGCAAGGGCTTATATATCATGGATACTCCTGGACAGGACGTAGTCTCTATAACCGGCATGGTAGCAGGAGGCGCACAGATCATAGTATTTACAACAGGCCGTGGTACACCCACAGGGAATCCACTTGTGCCCGTGATTAAGGTCACAGGCAACAGACAAACTTATGAAAAAATGTCAGACAATATTGACCTGAATGTCTCGACGATCATTGAAGGGAGAAAGACTATTAAAGAAATGGGACAGTCTGTTTTCCGGGAAATTGTCGATGTTGCCAATGGTAAAAAGACCAAAGCAGAAGAATTGGGGCATCAGGAATTCTCTATATATAAGACGGGCATTACCTACTGATAACCAGTGCTTATGATGAAGGGAGGGAATTTAGGAATACCAGACTAACGATTCAATTAGTTTTGTATATTTATAGAATTCTTAAGAGGAGAGTGGTGAAATGGCAGCATTAATTATTATTTATCTAGTTTTAATATGTGGGTTAACAATATATCTCAGTAAGCGGGTTAAATCATCGGAAGACTATTTTCTGGCAGGCAGGACTCTTCCTTGGTATGTAGTGGGTTTAGGGCTGGCTTCAACCGGTATTGGTGGAGGTGCCGTAATCGGTTTTCCGGGAGCATTTTATGCCATAGGCATTGATTGGTATTTTATGTCTATAGGTGCAATTATTGCAGAGTTGATCGTGGTACTATTTATCGCAGAAAAATTGCGTGCGATGAACTCTTATACAGTGCCAGAAATGATCGAATTAAGGTTTAACCGGAAAGCAAGGATCGCTGCTGCGGCGCTGATAATTGTAGGCGATATTGCCATGATATGCTCTCAAATATTAGCATTCTCCGGCACATTGTCAGGCTTTTTAGGTCTTAATCAGGAAGTTGGTAGTATAGTAGGTACCGTTATTTTTATCGTTACGACCATGTTTGGTGGTCTGATTGGCGTCGCTATTACAGATGCAATTCAAGCAGTGTTCTTATTAGGTGGCATTACTATTGTAGGTAGTCTTGTATTTGCTAAAGCAGGTGGTTTCTCAGAGTGGAGTACTCTGCCGCTAAATTATACTAAGCCCTTAGCTACGTTACCGAAAATAACTATTTTTGGTAATGTTGTATCACTTATGGGTGTATTTTTGGGCAGCCAATCCCAGTTTGTATCCAGGATTAATGCGGCTAGAACGCCCAAGGATGCTAAGAAAGCAACATATATCCATTTAGGAACAGTAATACTTTTGCTGGGGATCGTGATGCCCCTTGTCGGTTATAGCGCTCACTTCCTGCTTGGCCCTGGGATTAGTTCCGGTGAGGTAATGGGACAGGTTATAGCTAATGTACTTCCATCATGGGCTGGGGCTTTATATGTAGCTATAATCATAGGAGCTATTTTGACAACAGTAAATAGTCTTTTGATTAGTGTTAGTATGAACGTAGTAAAAGACCTATTGGAAACATCATTCCCTGAAAAAGTATTTGCTGAAAAAGAATTGTTAAAATGGGGAAGGGTTGCGACCATTGGAATTGGCATATTGGCTTATGTCATGACAAAGGCCATGCCTAATCTTATCAATTCTTTAGTTTTCGCTTTCTCAATGGTTACACTAATGTGTATTCCTCTGTATGGTGGGTTATTGTGGAAAAGACCCGGGGCGAGAGGAGGATTTTGGAGTATTATTCTTGGCGGAGGTGCCACGGTTATTTGGCAGTTTGTGCTGCATTGTCCTTGGGGATTACATTCGTTAATTCCTGGTTTGATCCTTGGTTTTCTAGGATTAGCCATAGGATGCATTGATGAACCAATATCGGAGGATCGTTGGAAGAGGATTAGAGGTAACGAAAATTAGGTAAAAGAGATATATAAAAGGCCGGCCAGTTTTTCAGCTGGCTCTTTTATATATCTTGGAAATCATTATATAATCATACAAAGAGGGGATGGAGGTTAATATGCAAAATACATATTTCGTAAATACCGGAAATCATTGTTTCCAAGTCGCGGAATGGTCCGATGGGAAATATCCTATCGTAGGAATCCATGGTTTAACAGGTAATATGTATACTTTACGAGCCTTGGGGGAAGAATTCTCTCCGAATTATCGGTTTATTACTTATGATCTTAGAGGTAGGGGCGATAGTTCTCCGGCAGAATCAGATTCAACCTACGAGACACATGCGCAGGATTTAATCGAGATGTTACCAGTTATGAAGGCTGAAAATCCGTTTCTGATTGGGTATTCATTGGGAGCATTTATTGCAGCACAAGCCGCCAGCAAATACCGAGATGTTAAAGGCCTGGTTATGCTGGACGGGGGAGGAGATATACCCGAGGGACATCGTGAAAACCTAAAAGTAATAATGAAAAGACTTGAGAGATCTTTTTCCTCAAAGGATGAATATATTTCTTACACAAAATTAGCATATGAGGCTATGGGAGTAGATTGGACAGAATATCTTAAGACCTCAGTTTTATATGAAATACAAAGAGATGAAGGAAGTGGATTTAGGTATAAAGGAAGACGGGACAGTGTTGGAAGTGATCTGGAGAGTATTTTCTATTATGACCATGAAGCCGTATTTCCACAGATAAAATGCCCGGTCTTGCTTGTATATGCCTCTACAGAAAAGGATCCGGCAGCACACTATCTTAAAGAGGAAGCCTATAATAAAGCAAAAGTACTTATTCCTAATTTAGAGTTTTATGTGGCCGGATGCAACCATCAGACTTTGGTAATGAATAAACAGCCCGAATTAGTCGATGTAATCAAGAAATTTCTTTCAAGATGTCAAACGAACAGTAATTAGTGGTGCAGGGATTCTTGTTGTATTCACAAGAAAATCAAAAAAACCGGCTTACAATAGCCGGTTTTAATCGTTATAAATTTAAGTAATAATAAAAAAATCCTTTGAGTCGAAGGGGAGAATGAACCACCCTTCGAACCTCAGAGCCTGCTCAGTGTTCGCTGATGAGGCTACGCTCAATTTCATCAATTAATTCTTGCATTAATTCCATATTATCCATGGGGGCCTCATGGTGTGTGCTTTTACTCATTTTACCGACCTCCAATCACAAATTTAAAACTTGCCTTAATTATAACAGGTCTAAAACAAAAGTGCAAGCACAAATGTATGATTGTATACAAGTATTTTTTTAAATTCTTTTTAACATACAATCAGCAAGAAGTCTCCCGCCTCTAAGTCACCTTGCTCACGCAAGAGAGAGCGTAGGCGGGAGATGAATTGCCTGCTTCACTTCTCCCTAAAAATCTGTGTAACACACAGAGTAACAAAAAGCTTGAAAAACATATTCTGATGGGATAAACTAATATCAGAACACACGTTCGTTTGAAGGTGATATCCTATCGGAAACAAAGCATATAAGTACCGTCTAATACCTAGCCCTGAACAGGAGTTGCTAATCAAAAAAACATTCGGCTGTGTAAGCTTTGTCTACAATCAAATGCTGGCAGAAAAAAAAGAGCAATATGAAAAAAATCAAGAAGATAAAGAAGCCATAAAAAAGTTAAAAACACCAACCCCTGCCAAGTATAAAAAAGAATATCCATGGCTCAAAGAAGTGGATAGTCTGGCTTTGGCAAACGCCCAGCTAAACCTGAATACAGCTTACAGAAACTTCTTCCGTGATAAGAAAATCGGCTTTCCAAAATTCAAAAGTAAGCGCCATGACAAAAAATCCTACACCACCAACAACCAAAGAGGAACAATCCGGCTGATAGACGCTAAAACAATTCGACTACCTAAGCTAAAGAATGTACGAATTAAGCTGCATAGACAATTACCACCCGATGCTTTCATAAAATCAGCCACCATAAGTCAAACACCTACAGGGAAATATTATATCTCCATATTGGTTGAGAATGATGCCAAAATCACACCGAAAACAGCAAAACCTGAAACGACGCTGGGTTTGGACTACTCCTCGAAATCGCTATATATTGACAGCGAAGGAAACAGCGCTCAATACCCCCGCTATTATCGACAAGCAGAAGCAAAACTAAAGAAAGCCCAACGTAAATTATCCAAACGCAAAAAGGGTAGTAAAAATCGTGAAAAGCAACGACAAAAAGTAGCCAAACTTCATGAAAAAGTAGCCAATCAACGAAAGGACTTTTTGCATAAGCTCTCAAGGCAGATAACCAACGCCTATGATGCAGTTGCAATAGAAGACCTAAATATGTGGGGTATGGCGCAAGGCCTAAATGGTATCCATCCAGTAAGCTTTGCCGCTTTTGTAAGCAGGAAAACAAAGAATTGACTTTGGCAGACAGAAACTGGATCTGCCCCCATTGCGGAAAAGAACTTGAAAGGGACATCAACGCTGCCATCAATATCAAAAACGAAGGTTGCCGGATACTTGGTATAGCCTAATACATTATATGAACCGTTGGGCGAATGGGGATAGCTTGGTAATTATACCGACGTTAGTTGGTACGTCCCAAGAAGCCCCCACCTCTTCAGGTGGTGGGAGTACGTCACATGTTTACGAACAAGAATCACGAGTATTTGGATTGCGGTCGTAAGTTTGCACATCAGTCGTTGATGGTTTTTACCATGTGATAGACTTTTTTGCCTTTACGCAGCAGGATCTTGCCGTCGGTTAAATCTTGAGGTGTGATGATTTGAGAGAAATCCTCGACTCGTTGATTTTCAAGATAGAGGCCTCCTTGTTGGATCAGGCGTCTCCCTTCACCTTTGGAGGAGGCAAGGCCTGTCATGATCAGCAGAGAAAGGACTTCCAGGCCTTTGCTGAATTCTGAAAGCGGAATTCCCGTAGTTGGTATGTCTTCCGAATTTTTGTCCGGTGAGCCGAATAAAGCTTTAGCTGCTTGTTGGGCTTTTTCCGCTTCTTCTTCACCGTGTACGAGCTTTGTTACTTCATAAGCCAGTACTTCCTTAGCATGGTTGATTTTCTCATCTTTCAGCGCCCCGAGACGGGTCACTTCTTCCATGGGCAGGAAGGTCAAAAGAGCCAGGCAGTTTTTGACATCCGGGTCGTCAACGTTACGCCAGTACTGATAGAAATCATAAGGGGAAGTCTTTTGGGCATCAAGCCAAATGGCGCCTGCTTCGGTTTTCCCCATTTTTCTGCCATCGCTGGTGGTTAAGAGTTTAAAAGTAAGACCGTAAGTTGAGGCGTTCTCTACCCTCCTGGTCAGGTCAACACCGCTGATGATATTTGACCACTGGTCGTTTCCTCCCATTTGCAGGCGGCAGTTATGTTTTTGATAAAGTACAAGGAAATCATAAGACTGCATCAACATGTAGTTGAATTCCAAGAAGCAGAGGCCTCTTTCCAGGCGAGATTTAAAGCACTCGGCGGTCAGCATCCTATTGACGGAAAAATGTTTGCCGATGTCTCTTAAAAATTCAACGTAGTTGAGTCCGGCAAGCCAATCGGCATTGTTAACCATGATGGCCTTATCCGGGCCAAAGTCAATAAAGCGGGAGAACTGTTTCTTGAAGGAGGCGGCGTTTTGCTCGATCTGTTCTGTGGTCAGCATTTTACGCATATCTGATTTGCCGGAAGGATCTCCAACCAAAGCGGTCCCGCCGCCGATGAGGGCGATGGGACGGTGCCCGGCTCTTTGCATGTGCATCATCACCATGACCTGAATGAAATGACCGACGTGCAGGCTGTCGGCAGTCGGGTCGAAGCCAATATAGAAGGTTATTGGTTCTTTGCCGAGCAACTCTTTTAATTCATCCTCATGGGTGCATTGTTCGATATAGCCTCTTTCCTCCAGAATATCGTAGACGTTTTTTTGTGTCATCATAAATACACTCCTATCTCGTAAAAAATGTGGTTATGGATAAAAAGAATTCTAAAAAACACGGGTCTTTTCGTCGGATAAGGACGAGAAGACCCGTGGTACCACCTTAATTCGCAATGCGCTAAAGAAATGAGCGTTGCCTCAATTATGCCGTTGTAACGGACGGTAGCCGGTAACCTCGCTCCGGATTGTAATTCGCGCTAAACAAACGTGCTGCGGGCCTTGCACCGACCGTCCCGCTCTCTGGGTTGTAACCGCCTGGCACTACTTTATCCTTCATTGCTGTTGGCATTGGAATATTCACTTGTTGTATAATGGTATTCTAATATAAAGTATTCCCTAATGCAACAGGTTGATGCATAAAGAAGCCTGACAAAACGGGGAGAAGACAGGAGCGGGTTAAGGTGATGTTGTCAGAGCAAAGGCTGCAAGTCGTTAAAACGGCGCAAAAAGCTCAAAATATGGGGTTGCTTCCCCTTACCTTTGGGAATCTCAGCTTGCGCGACAGGGAGACCGGTTACATCTGTATAACTCCAAGCGGGATGGAGTATAGCGAATTGGAGCCGGAAGACATTTTGGTTATAGATGTGGCGGGAAACATTATCGAGGGTAAAAGAAAACCATCAATTGAGACTCCCCTGCATTGCAGAGCCTATCAAGAGAGAGCGGATGTTTATGGTGTTTGCCACACTCATTCAACATACGCTACGGCCTGGGCTTCTTCCGCGAATCAACTGCCGGTAGTGGTAGCCGAACTTGCCGCACTGGTAGGCGGGACGGTGGAAACAGCGCCATATAGGCCGATGGGGACACCGGAATTGGCCGAGGTGGTAGTTGCCGTACTGGGTGACAAGCATGCCGTGTTGATGGCTAATCATGGTGTGTTGGCTGTGGGATACGACCTGGCCACAGCTTTTGCCAATGCGGTGGTGGTAGAGGAGGGGGCTAGAGTTGCTTACTACGTACATAATATCGGAGGATCGAATGCTATTCCCGAGGATGAATGCCAAAGGCTTAGGGAATGGGTGCAGAGAAGATATGGTCAGCAAGGTATAAACACATAGGGTAAAATATTTCTTGCCAATTACGTTGCATAGTAATAGAATTACTTGGTAAGTCTTTAAATGGGAGGAAAAACAGTGCGGCACAGTTATATCCGAAATATAGCAATAATTGCTCATGTAGACCACGGCAAAACAACATTGGTGGACAAGATGCTGATGCAGTCGGGGGTTTTTAGAGAAAACGAACAGGTCATGGAAAGGGTTTTAGATTCCAATGCTTTGGAGCGGGAAAAAGGTATTACCATCATGGCCAAAAATACCTCTATCAAGTATCAGGAATATACGATAAATATTATTGATACTCCCGGTCATGCCGACTTTGGCGGAGAGGTCGAACGCATCATGAAAATGGTAGATGGCGTCTTGCTGGTGGTTGACGCAGTGGAGGGTTGTATGCCTCAGACCCGCTTTGTTCTGAGGAAGGCTTTGGAACAGAGAGTGATTCCTTTGGTCGTGGTTAATAAAATGGATCGGGAGAATGCCAGGCCTCGGGAGATTGTTGATCAGGTGCTTGATTTATTTATTGAATTGGGAGCACCTGAAGAATTGTTGGATTTTCCGGCTATTTATGTATCTGCTATCTCAGGAACGGCCTCCGAGGATCCTAATGGTAGTGGGGAAAGCTTGGAACCGCTTTTCGAAAGAATCATTCATTCTATTCCGGCTCCCCAGGGAGAGGTTGAAGGCACTTTACAATTGCAGGTGTCCCTTTTGGATTACAACGATTACTTAGGAAGAATAGCTATTGGCCGTGTGCAAGGAGGCTGGATCCGAAACGGGAGCCAGGTAGAGGTTGTGAGAAGAGACGGAAGCACCGAAACCACACGGATCAGCAAACTTTTCGGTTTTTGCGGCTTGCAGCGTGTAGAGATTGAGGAAGCAGGCATGGGTGAAATAGTCGCCGTGGCAGGTATGGGTAAAATAAACGTGGGGGAAACGATTTGTGATGTTGGTTTTCCGGAAGCCTTGCCATATTTAAAAATAGACGAACCTACTTTGCAGATGAGTTTTATGGTAAATGATTCGCCCTTTGCCGGACATGAAGGGGAACCGGTTACCTCCAGGAAATTGAAGGCACGTTTATTGAAGGAAATAGAGACCGATGTTTCCTTGCGAGTTGAAGAAACGGAAAGTCCCGATGTTTTCCTGGTATCGGGGAGAGGAGAACTCCATCTGGCCATCTTGATAGAGACTATGAGAAGGGAAGGAATAGAGTTTCAGGTATCTAAGCCCCAAGTTATTTACCGGGAAATAGGGGGCGTTAAACATGAGCCTTTTGAAGATTTAGTGATAGATATCCCGGAACAGTATGTGGGACCGGTGATGGAGAAGCTGGGAGAACGCAAGGGTGAACTGCTCGATATGGCCAATGCAGGCGGGCAGGTACAGCTTAAATACTCCATACCTACGCGAGGGCTGGTGGGGTACAGAACGGAGTTCTTGACGGATACCCGAGGGTTAGGGGTGATGAACCATACCTTTGATGAGTACAAGCCGATCAAAGGGGCAAGCAGAGGCAGAAAAAATGGTGTATTGATAGCCTGGGAGACAGGAACGGCAACGACCTACGGATTGCTTTCTGCTGAAGAAAGAGGGATACTTTTCATTGAACCCGGTACTGAGGTGTACGAAGGAATGGTGGTTGGGGAAAACAGCAGAGAACAGGATATTGTGGTAAATGTCTGCAGGGAAAAGGCTATGAGTAATATGCGGTCTTCCACTAAAGAGGAAACAGTCAAATTGAAGTCTTCCACCCGCCTTAGCCTTGAGCAGTCTTTGGAGTATATTGCGGATGACGAATACTTGGAAATAACGCCGCAATCTCTGCGGCTTCGTAAAAGGCACTTGAAAAAGGCGGAACGAGAGAAGTATCAAAAGCACCAGAAGAGCATTCTATAACTTTAAGCCTTTTCATTTTGTCTTGCGCAAACAGTTTTTGGATGTTTATACTAATCACATCCCCTTCATTATTGGAGGGGTTTTTATTTTACAGGAAAAGTGAAATGGGAAAATTAACAAAAATATGCAATACAAAAGAAGGAAAATATAGAAATATGTAGAATGATAATGCATAAAGATATAATAACAGTTATGCTGCGGAACCGATGTAATAATTTCGCGGTGGGAGGATAAACAATGTCGAAAATCAAATTGGTTATTGCCGATGAAGATGGGCACTATGTTGATGCTTTGTCCGATTATCTTATCGCAAGCTATTCCCATGTGTTTCAAACGAGGGTATATACCGGGAAGGCCGCTTTATTAGATTATCTTAATCATCTAGATATTACTGAGGGACAGGGAATCGATGTTTTATTGGTAACCCGAGAAATGCTTGATAGGAGGAAAGGACTGAATTTTGCGGGGGTATTGATGTTTCTTTCTGAAAGCGTAGAAAGATTCTCTGCTGAAGCCGAAAAGACAGAAACAGTATATAAATATCAGTGCGGGGAAAAGCTTGCCGCACGAGTGCTGCAAGCTTATTCCGCCGTACACCCGGAAAAGAGATTTGCAGCCGACGGTAGTAAAAGGACAAGGGTCATTTCTGTTTATTCTCCCGCCGGGGGTACAGGCAAGACGACAATAGCCTTGGGGTGTGCCATGCAAGCTGCTTGGGAAGGGAAGAAAGTATTTTATTTGAACCTAGAAACCTTTCCTGGGGTGGGGCTTTTTTGGAAGGAGCATGACGGGCAGAATTTATCAAATGTTTACTATTATTTAAAAAATGACAGATATGACCTAAAAAGGGTAATCGAGGCCGCTAAGTGCCGAGAACCTTTGTCCGGCATCTATTATTTCAATCCCTCGGACAGTGCCCTTGACTACGAGGAAGACTTGTCAACGGGGCTTAGATTGTTATTGGAGGAGCTCCGGATTAATGGGTGGTACGACCTGATATTTGTGGATATGTCCTCCGGATTAAATAAAAACAACCTTGCGGTTCTTGAAGAATCAGACAGAATCCTCAATGTTTGCACACAGGAGGCCATGTGCCTGAAGAAACTGGAAAGAATGGAAGTTGAGTTCGCTCTTTGGGAAAGAAGCAAAGGAGTTGTCCTTAGGAAAAGGAAAAAAACAGTATTGAATAAGTATCGTCATATCGCAAGGGTGAAAGATGCAGGAATCAAGTCCAAAAAGGCAGAGGAGGAAGCATTGACGAAAATACCTTGGGTGCAAGAACTTTTAGTTCCCTTGGGAGAAAAATTCAGACTGGATATGAATAGCGCCTTTGGGACAGCTATAAATCGTTTGATGGAAGAGTTAAAGACAGAAAGACAAGATTAGGGCAAAAACCCGGGAGAATCGAGGGGAGACTATGGTGGATAAGCAGGAAAGGTTGTTGAAAGAAATAAAGGAGATGGTTAGTTTTCGGCTTGATTTCAACAAAGAGCCAACGGATGAAGAGGTTATGGAGCTTATCACCTGTGCTGTCCTTGAAAAAGCGCGGGAGTATTATCTTGACATTGAAGAAAAGGAGCACTTGATAAGGGTTGTTTTTAATGCTATGCGCAGATTGGGTGTTCTGCAGCCGTTGCTTGAGGATGCCAGTGTAACCGAGATTATGGTCAACGGTCCCAAACAGGTCTTTATCGAGAAGGAAGGCCGGATAGTTGAAACCGATATAAGGATTGAAAGCAGAGAAAAGCTTGAAGACATGATCCAGAATATTGTAGCGGGGGTAAACCGTACTGTCAATGAGGCTTCTCCCTTGGTCGATGCCAGGCTGAAGGACGGGTCTCGGGTCGGCGTTATACTACAACCGATTGCTTTAAACGGCCCTATTCTGACTATCAGGAAATTTCCACAAGAGCCCTTAACGATGGAAGATTTAATCCGTTATGGTTCTATTTCAGAAGAAGCGGCAGAAATGCTTAGAATCCTGGTAGAAGCCAAATATAATATTTTTATTTGCGGCGGTACGGGTTCGGGGAAAACCACGTTTCTAAATGCCTTATCGAATTTTATACCGCCCGATGAAAGAGTTATCACTATTGAGGATTCGGCCGAACTGCAGATAAACCGTGTCAAAAACCTTGTCAGAACCGAAACGAGAAATGTTAATACCGAGGGCAAGGGGGGAGTAGGCATACGCGATTTAATCAAGATCTCACTGCGCATGAGGCCGGAGAGAATTGTGGTGGGTGAGGTCAGGGGGGAGGAAGCCCTAGACATGTTGCAAGCCATGAATACGGGGCATGACGGTTCTTTATCGACAGGACATGCCAATTCCTGCCGGGATATGCTGAATAGACTGGCAACAATGGTTTTAATGGCAGCACCCTTACCTCATGATGCGATCAACCAGCAGATAGCCTCGGCGATTGATATTATTGTTCACTTATCCCGCTTGCGGGACAAGTCCCGCCGGGTGGTGGAGATTGTAGAACTAAAAGGTTATGAAAACAGGGAGTTTTCGCTTAATCCGTTGTTTGTTTTTGAGGAGGAGGGCGAGAAACCTGATGGGTCATTACAAGGTGAGCTTAAAGCGACCGGCAATTTATTGGCGAGGACTCAGAAGCTAAGAATGGCCGGGAAGTCTCTTTTAGGAAAGGTGGAAAATGAGGGATATGTTTGTGGGACAGTGGTGGGCGCAGAACAGCAAGAAAGAACATAGGTCGGTGGATTATTCGGAATATAGAATGGGATATTGGGGAAAAGTATGTTATTTCCTTTTAGCCGCATTATTTCTATTTGCTTTGGCCTATGTTTTTTATCACAGTGTGTTCTTGTCTTTGCTCGTTACGCCTTTGGGGCTCTTCTATCCGCGCTTCAGAGAAAAGCAATTGGCTGAAAAAAGAAGGAATGAACTGAATTTACAGTTTAAGGAAGCCCTGGGTTCCTTAGCTTCTTCATTATCCGTCGGAAGATCGGTGGAATCCGCTTTTAAAGAGGCATTGAAGGATTTGATGCTGTTGTATCAGGGAAATGACGTTCCGATGGTGAATGAACTGAAATTAATTGTTACTAAGCTGGAGATGAATGAGACGGTTGAGGAAGTTCTGCAGGATTTTGCTGTACGTTCCCGTCTTGAAGATGTACAAAGCTTTGTTGATGTTTTTGTTATCGGCAAAAGAAGCGGAGGAAACATGATTGAAATAATCAAGAATACCTCTGCGATTATCAGCGATAAAGCTCAAATCAAAGAAGAGATAAAAACACTGTTGGCTCAGAGAAAATTTGAACAGCGGGTTTTGAATATCATGCCGGTTATGCTTATTATCATGCTTTCCTGGAGCACAGGGGATTATATGAGGCCTATCTTTGAAACAGGAAGTGGCAGGATTGTCATGACAGTATCGGTGGTGCTGTTAGCTATAGCGTATTTTCTTTCTAAGAAGATTACGGACATTGAGGTATAAGCGTAAAAAATATAAATGCGAGGTGTTTTTTGTGAAAAAAGGTATTTTAATTCATACAATCACAACTATATTGATGATGTTATCAATTAGTGTTTTAGCGGTGTGTCCCTGCACTCAAAATACGGTGGCGGTCTATGTGGATGGGGAAAAGCTGTCCTTTCCTGATCAGGTGCCATTCATTAACCCTGACAGCAGGACTTTGGTTCCGGTGAGGTTCGTTTCTGAGGCCTTAGGGGCAAATGTTGACTGGAACGGAGAACTGCAGCGTGTTGATATATCCCACCAAGGCAAAGGGATTAAGCTAACAATAGGGCAAAAAGAAGCAAAAGTGGATGCCGGCGTTGTTACCCTGGATACCAACGCGGCTATTGTAAGTGATAGAACGATGGTGCCGTTGCGTTTTGTCAGTGAGTGCCTGGGGGCAGAAGTAGAGTGGAACGGCAACGTCAGGGAAGTATATATCACTACTGCAAATGCAAAGCCGGTTAAACCCTTTGAGGGAGCGTCCTTTAATCAGGAAGAGGAATTACCTGTAAGTGAGTATTTGGGATATAAGATACCCTTTGCTGATGAATCGGGAGCCAGATTGTCATATATCACAGTGGATGAGCTACCGGCGCAGGTAGGGGATTATATTATTTACTCGTTAATAGTGGATGATGAATATGTGCATGTTAAACAACGGGAACTAACTAGTAATAACATGCCACGTCCAGTTGG
This sequence comes from Clostridia bacterium, assembly GCA_018432615.1. Taxonomy (GTDB): domain Bacteria; phylum Bacillota; class Peptococcia; order DRI-13; family SM3-B62; genus SM3-B62. The sequence goes on along the minus strand of JAHDSQ010000002.1, from coordinate 20,749 downwards.
CATGCACATAAAAGAGAACGGATATTTAACACGTAACAGACATTATGGTGATGGACAGCAAGGAATCAATACTTACAGCTATCCCTTAACGCTTAAAAGGGAGATAGCCGACGGGCGGGGTAAAGCAGAAAAAACAAAAATTGAGGCTTTTGTATTTGACAGCATAAACGATATTGGATATCTGGAAATGCTTGTTATTGCTAACCCTCTTTACGAAGGGGGTAACTAGAATTGCAGAAAAAACAAATATACAAAGTCCTAGTTTGCCTTATATTGAGTCTGATCATATTAGCAGGCGGAATAACACCTGCTGAAGCAGCACAATCGATTCTAAGAGAAATATATGTCGGTTCCTGGGATATATGGTTGCATGCTGACGGTGTAACCTGGCAGCATACCGGATCACCAGGGCAAGAAAAGGATTGCACCTTTGAATTGAAAGCTCCGGAAAGTCTGGCAGATTACGAGAATGTCGACTACAAGATAGTCTCAACAGACGTAACTGAGGAAACATATAAACAATTGGGTGGGCATCATGGGTTAACATATAACAAGTTCAAGAATAATTATCTAAAGTATACACCCCAAGAATACAAACAAATAGAGGATAAAACCGTATCATTAACACTGGCTGGGTTTTATGAGGAAATCAAAAAAGAATGGCAGAGTAACAATGGTTGCCACAAAGGGTAAACCGGGGGATAAGAATATCACCTGGGAGTTGCCGGAGAAAAAACATATATTCCATGACGGCGAAAAGATTTGGGAAAGGAAACACTACACGGATATAGACGACAAAGACGGGTATTACGAAGTAGTCGTTTACATAGAAGAAGTCGGGAAGCATGATCTGTGCCTGATTCGAGAAAAAGAAGTGGCCATTTATGGAGATATGTACGATGACACCCATACACGTATTGCGACTAAGGATGAAATGAGGTGAAGTCGATGGGTTTGGGAAGCAGAGACGCAAAAAAGGAAGATGACCTGTTTGTTAGATTGCTGCCATTGGGAATCACCATATTGCAAAGGTTCAAAATAATGAGGATAGTATGTCGGTTCGGACAACTTCGTTCTGTGCCCTGGCATATCAAGGAGCTTTACGGTGAAAGGGGCATGGAATATCATATCAAAACGCATCAAGCCAACAAGGTGCTTCATGCCATACTAGGGTTAGTTCTGGCTAGCTTTTTGGTTTTAGCCGCAGGGAAAATCGACCTTATCTCTATGGGGTTTATGGGGGTATTGGTAGCGGGGCTGTTTTTCCTGCCCGACTATGAGTTAGGGAAGAGAGTCAAAAGGAGACGTTTATTACTGCAGATAGAGTTTCCTGAGTTCATCAACAAGATCACTCTTTTGATCAGCGCAGGAATGACGGTGCAGCAAGCTATTGAAAAGATTGTCAGGGATAACAAGAGAATCTCTCCCTTGTATCAGGAATTATCTGCTTGTTTGATTGATATTCGTTCCGGAAAACCAATATACTTGTCATACGAAAATTTTGCGAGGAGGTGCGGGATTCCTGAGGTTACAAAGTTCATTGCTGTAATCCTGCAGAATATGAAAAGGGGGAATGCTGAGCTGGTGTATGTTCTAAGAATTCAAGGCCATGAATGTTGGGAGATGCGCAAGCATGCCGCCAGAAGGTTGGGAGAGGAAGCCTCAACAAAGCTACTTTTTCCCTTAATGCTTATGCTGACGGCAATAATGATTATTACCGCCTCACCTGCCGTATTGGCACTCAAAAGTATCATGTAGGTTGGGGTGAGGAAAAGAAAGAGAGGGGAAAGGTGAAATGTGGTTGTTAATTAAGAATAAGGTAAGGGCCTTATGGAACAAAAATGAAGGTTTGGGTACGGTGGAGATGGTCATCATCCTGGCTGTATTGGTAGGATTGGCGTTACTGTTCAGACATTACCTTATTGATTTGGCGCAGAAGTTTTTTGAGGGGGTGTTTGGCAGCGATCGAGTCAAAGATATCCATGGTGATAACTTTTTGCCCCAGATAAATATCGATACCGGTAGCGGTGGGGGAACAAATTGAAGGAAGGAAAAAGGAAGATTAGACGTGACTGCAGGGGTAGTACGACGATTGAGGCGACACTTGTTTTTACGATGGTCATTTTTATTCTATCCTGTTTGGTGTTGTCATTTATGCTTTTGTACCACAAAGCCCTTTTGACGAGGACTGCCTCTTATCTTGCCAATGAAGCCGTATGCTTGTTGGGAACAGGAGATGGGCTTTATACCGGTATTGTTGAGGGAATGATCCCGTGGGAAGCACGTTATACATTAGCTGTCGAAAAGGACGAGGGGCTGGCGGTAAAGAGTGGAGAGTTGCTAGAAGAGATAAAAAGCTGCGGAGAAGGAAGAGAAAGAAGGATAAAAACACTTCAACTTATGGCCTGCCACCAATTAACCAAAGGTATAAGAAATGTTGACAGGACTGAAATTACGATTGTGTACGATCGCCGGCTATTTAATAGGGAAGTTAAGGTGGAATTGGTCCAGGAAGTTCAGATACCCTTTGGCAGGCTCAAATATTTTTTCGACGGCAAAGAGACAGCCGTCTTGACGGCTTCAGGCAGGGCAGCAGTATTAGACCCTGCCGGATATATCCGGAATGTTGATATGGTTCTTGAATACGGGTCCGATGTCTTAGCTTTTTTTAAGACGAAGGAGGAAATTGATTAAAGGGGATAAGCATGGGTTTGTTGAGAGAATGTCGCGGGGTAATAACCATATATCTGACTATTATTCTGTTAGCCTTGTTTTGTTTAGCAGGGATAATCATTGATGTTACCAGGATTATGGTGGCTGAAAACAAGGTTGAAGGGGCTTTGGCAGCGGCGGTGAGGTCTAATTTGGCCGGATATGATAAACAATTGGTGGGGGAATACGGTTTATATGCCTCTAATGTTGGTGAAGAAGAAACCCGTCGTTATTTCGCAGCAAACCTACAGGAGGGTGAGGGAGTAAAACTAATTACATACGATATATGTGAATTTAACCTCGAAACTACCGATTTGAGGGAAAGCCTTTTAAATAACGAAAGATTTAGGGAACAAATCCTGCAATACGTTAAATACAAGGCTCCGGCAAACCTTTCTTTGCGTTTCGCGGATGTATTGGGGGTGGAGACTTTTGAAAAGAACGCCCAGTCTTTTACAGCCGGATATGAATGTTACAACGAGAAAACAGAGTTGAAGGAAGAACTCATAAAAATAAACGAACGGTTGAACGATTTGGCTCCATTCTATGCCACTCCTTCTGTCATGGCTGCAGGGGAGGAAAAGACTATCGAAGCTATACGGGAAATGAAAGAGATAAAACGTCTTTTAGAAACGGACATCGCGAGACATTTAGAGTCATATAAAGGGAAATCGGCTAATGAAACGTACGAAGAAGTAGAAAAACTGCAGGTTGAGATTGAGCAAAACAAAGCAGACCTCGATAATAACATTGAAATCTTGGAAAGAATGATTTCCGGCTCGGGGTTTTCTGACGGAGAGGGTGAAAGTGGTGCGGAAAAAGCCTATTTGGTGAGACCGGTGGGGTTTGCGATAGAAGAAGATATGGAAAATGAGATAGAAGCCGGCTTTTTGCAAAGCATTGAGAATATTAAAAAGAAGATAGCGGGTCTTATCAAGATTATACCTGTAGAGGATACCATAGGAGAGGAAATTTTACAGGAGGCCAACAGGGCAGTTGATGCTGATATTGTGCAGGTTTGGTCAGAGAGCTTCACTCAAAGAGAACAGACATATTATGAAAACACAGACCCTGATCTGATTGGCGAGTTGAGCGGCAATATAATTTCTTTTGTTACATCTTTGGGTGGCTTTTTGAAAGATATTGCTTTGCAAGGACGTGATTGCTTATATATCGATGAGTATATCCTGGATAAAAGCACGTATGCCACCTCGCCGACGGCTCGTGACCATTATTTCAAAAACGGCGAGGTCGAATATGTTTTGTGTGGTTTTGCTTACGAAGGGGCTAATCTGGTGGGAGTTTTTGAACGGATATGGTTCATAAGGTTTGCCATTAATACGGTGGAGGCTTTTTTTAAAAGTGTCAGTCCGGAAATTTACTCCAGGCTTACCCAAGCCTTGTCCGAGGGCTTGGTTTGTGCTTGCAATGATGTGGTAAAACTGTATGCGGGGGAAGAGGTTCCTTTGTTTAAATTCAAGATAGGAAACAGCGTTGGCAAAAGAGGGCTTCAGTATTCCGACTATCTGAGGATACTGCTGTTATTTGAGAATGAGGGAACAAAGTTGGATCGTTTGCGAGATTTAGTACAAGTAAATCTGCGTAACAAAGGAGGCCAAAAAAACGACTTCGAGCTGCAAAACTATCATCTTGTCTGCAGTGCGGAAGCGGTTGTGGAGATCAATTTGTGGTTTTTGCCACTGTTGAACCTGGAGAGATTGGGGTTCGAGCAATTCACTGACGGAAGTTATCGGATCGAAAAGGCCACTGTAACCGGTTACGGAACCAATACATTGTTACCGGCAGTGGTAGGTATGGAGGGATAATATAAAAATGGGGTGGGCACGAGGAAAGCGGGGTTCTCTGACAATTGAAGCTACGATTGTGTTCCCCTTTTTTTTAGTGTTCTTTTTTATATTCCTATTCCTGATAAAAACCGCTTGTATTGATATAAGTCTGGGACACGCGGTGAGAGGAACAACTCGAGAGATTGCGGCATCATATTATTCGCTCTCTGTTCTGGAGGAAATGGGAGCAGAAAAAACGGGAGAGAGTGAACTTTTTGGTGCCGCGTTCGAAGGCTTAAAATCCTTTGGGAAATACCGTTGGGTACAGTCTTTATTGGAGGATTATTTAGAGGGAAGCCTCGTCGATCCGGAAAAAATACGGTACTGCCAGGTAGAAATGCCTTTGGGCAGAGACGGTTATGACGGTGAAAACGACGTGGTAATAAGGCTTGAGTATGATATCAACATCCCGTTTTTAACATCTCAGGAGACGGTGATAACTCTTAGGCATACTGCGGTTGAAAGGGCTTGGGTTTATGGAGGGAACAGGGTTTATGCCGGATTAGATGATGTAAGCATTTGGGATAAAGTAGACGAGCTCCTGGATGATAGTCGCATAGTATATATCACAGAATGGGGAGAAAAGTATCACCGGCATGACTGTAGGTATCTACATTCCAGCAGCATACCTATAGATATTGAGAAAGCAAAAAAACGGGGATATAAGCCATGTAAGGTTTGTAAGCCTCCACCCTAAAGGGATGGGAGAAATGACAAGGAAAGGGGCGAAGGAATGAGAAAGGTGATATTCAAAGGAAGGGAATGTGAGGTTTGCTATAAATATGATGCTTATGGCAGAGCTTTAATTGTTACTCCTGCCGATAGTATAGGAATTATAAGGTACCAGCAATCCATGATGAGGTCTAATCCTCACCCGTTTTTTTTACCGTTTTATTTACGGGATGTTGATGGGTTAATGTCACTGATTTACCGAGTGGGTTCCATGGTGCCTCTTCAAGAATATATAAAAGACAGAAAGATTAAAGGTGCAGATTTGTTGTATATAGCGGAGGATATAGTCAAAGGCATCTTGGAGGCCAAAAATTATTTGTTGTATGAAAACGGTTTTGTTTTAGAACTCGACTATTTATACATACAGCCTGAAGAAAAAAGGATTGCCATGCTGTATCTGCCATTTATAACAACAAGTAAGGTGAACGAGGAGTTTAAAAACTTTTTATTGCGAATGCTTAAACAGGTGCGCTTTGAGGATAAGAAGGAAGCCGTACGTTATCGGGGAGCTTTTTTAGAGACGTTAAAGAATGATTCTTTTTCATTGCTTGCATTCAAGGATATGATAAAGGGTATCAAAGAATCTGAACAAGGGGGGAAAAGCGATAGGGAGAAAAGAACAGCTAAGCCTTTTCGCTTAACCTCCCCGGAAAAGCAAACAAGTCCTGAGACGGAGAACGGCAAGGGACGAAAAGGCAAGAAGGCGGGAATCACAGCAGTGCTAAAAGAAATGATAAAGAATAAAAATGAGCAAAAGGAGGATGCGGAAGGGGACGAGTGGAGAGAGGTTTTAGACAGTCTTCTTTCGCAAAAAAAAGGTGTGCTGCGTTCCTTGGAAAAGGAAAAGCAGGGATAAAATACGTCTTTCAATTAAATATTTTAATACATAAGAGATAGAGGTTTACAAATATTAATAATAAAGTTAAAATAAATTTAAAATATAAAGAGCAGGCGGTGAAAGCCGGTGGATGTGATAGACTTAAAAATCCTCAAAATCCTGCAGGAAAACAGTAGGACGACCAGTACACAGATAAGCAGGAGCGTACTGCTTTCAGTTCCGGCGGTGACTGAAAGGATACGCAAGCTTGAGGAGAAAAAAATCATTAAAAAGTTTACGCTGTCTCTCAATAGAAAAAAGCTGGGCCAAAACATCTTGGCCTTTGTTTTCGTCGGGATTAACGGAGCCGAGCATTTGTCTCGCTTTAAGGAGCTTATGACAGCTAGTACTTGGGTCTTGGAATGCCATAAAATTGCCGGCGAGTATGACTTTTTGTTAAAGGTAATTGCAGAGGATACTGAAAAACTGGAAATATACACTTCGCATATTTTGAAAAAAGCCGCGGGTGTGGCAAAGCTTAACACTGTTGTTGTTCTTTCCACTCATAAGGAAGAAATGTGATTAATTAGAGGCTGGCAAAGCGGAAAAGGAGTTGGTGACAATAAAAACACATTTGGTATGCGTTCCCTGCATGCTGCGCCATGTATTAGAGACCGTGAAAAAAGTATCTGATAAAGAGGAAATACAGGAGGAGGTATTACGTAAAGCCTTAGAGAAAATCCACGAGGTAGATTGGGAAAAAAGCCCAATCGATATAACGAATATGTTGTACAGCGAAATTAGAAGAATAACAGGAGTTGAAGATCCGTACCGAGAGCTTAAAAGGCTTAATAACATAGAGAGTATGAGACTAGCAAGGGAAGTTGCAAAAGACATAGAGGACTCTGTGGATGATGGGGAGAAACTCAAGAAGGCAACATTAGCTGCTATTGCAGGTAATATCATTGATTTTGGGCCTACGGGTGAATTCAGTGTCAAAGAAACCCTGGAAAGAATCATGAAAATGGAGATGAAAGCTAACGATTACCAGGCGTTGGCGAAAAAAATACACACAGCAGATACTCTCCTGTATTTTGCTGATAACGCTGGGGAAATTGCTTTTGATAAGCTGTATTTAGAAACGATATTAAGGGTCAGAAAAAGACCATTTGGTAAGATTAGCTTTGTTGTCAAAGGAGGACCAAGCATTAATGATGCTATGTTGGAGGATGCTTATACCGTCGGGTTGGATAAGCTTACAAATATAGAGTTTCTGCTTATTGGAAACGGGGCAAAGGGGACGGGGCCGGACAGAGACAGCCCGGAGGTTCGAAGGTGGATAGAAGAAAACGAACTCGTTATTTCAAAAGGGCAGGCCAACTATGAAGGCATGAGTGATATCAGCGGTATATTTTTCTTGCTGATTGCGAAGTGTTCTCATCTTGCGGAACTACTAGGGGTAAAAAGACAAAACATCGTAGTGAAGCACAGTAGTTATTGACATATGACCAAAATAAGAGTAAGCTTGTAGCGGTAGTATTAATAAACGGTAAATAGAGAAGGAGGGTCTTTTTATGGCCGAATGCGACAATAACTGCAGCACGTGCAGTGAAAAAAATAATTGCGATGAAAAAAAAGGCAATGAGCTGAACGATATAAAAAATGTTATTGCAGTTATGAGCGGTAAGGGCGGGGTTGGCAAATCAACAGCTACAGCGTTGTTGGCTGTTGCCTTTAGAAAAAAGGGCTATAGAGTAGGTGTATTGGATGCGGATGTTACAGGACCAAGTATACCCAAGCTCTTTGGTTTGCATGGCAGTCCCGACGTTACAGAACTGGGCATGATGCCGGCTCGTACTGATTCCGGAATCGAAGTGATGTCTATAAATCTTCTGCTGCCCAATGAGGATGAGCCTGTTATTTGGCGTGGACCGATGATATCGGGTGCAATTAAACAGTTTTGGGAAGAGGTCGTTTGGGGTGATTTGGATTATTTATTCGTAGATCTTCCTCCCGGAACAGGGGATGCGCCGTTAACCGTTATGCAGTCACTTCCCTTAAACGGGGTGGTAATTGTTACTTCACCGCAGGAATTGGCAAACATGGTGGTGAGAAAATCAGTTAAGATGGCTGGGAAAATGAACGTCCCTATTATGGGGCTGATTGAGAACATGAGTTTTATGGAATGTCCCGGCTGCGGTCAAAAAATTTATCCCTTTGGCGAAGGAAAAGGCAAATTGATGGCGATGGAGATAAAAGCTCCTCTGTTGGGAGTATTACCTTTGGAACCTTCTATAAGCGCTCTGGGTGATAAGGGTAAAATTGAAGAGTCAGAAAGTATCGAGTTGCTGAATATAGATATGTTAATAGACCATAACTAGTTGTCATAATATGAAATGGAGGGGGTAATATGCCGAGACCTCCAAAATGGCGGAGAGTAGAATACGAACCGCGTTTTACGTCTTTTAAGCCTGCCGGTGTTCCAAAGTGGCAGTTGGAGGAATTGATTATTAGCGTTGAAGAAATGGAAGCCATTCGCTTAAAAGATTTGGAAGGGCATGAGCAGGAGGAATGTGCCACGAGGATGCACATTTCGCGAGCAACCTTCCAGAGAATACTTTCAATTGCAAGACAGAAGGTGGCCGAAGCATTAGTAAACGGTAAGGCAATTAGAATTGAAGGCGGCAATTATCGTTTAGCCGGAGCTAATGTGCAATGTGTTGCCTGTAATCATGAGTTTGAAGCTTTGCCAGGAAGAAACGGGTATGGACATGGTCACGGTCATGAAAGGATTCGTTGTCCGCGGTGCGGAGCTGATTTTCCACAAAAGTAAACAAAAAGAAAAGAGATGCGATTTTGTCGCATCTCTTTTCTTTTTTCGATTATCCAAGGCTTTATTAATCTTTTTAATGGTCGCAGACATTTGCTCCGGCCTGCAGGCTATCGTTAAGATAGCTTAAGATTATCTCCTCAGGGTCACCTGAGGGCGCCCCGGTCAGCACATTGACTCCTGCGGCATTAAAAAGGTTTTGGGCACGGGACCCCATTCCCCCTGTGATAACCAAGTCCGCACCCTGGCTTTTTATCCAGGAAGGCAGTACTCCGGGTTCATGAGGAGGAGGAGTAAGGAATTCCTTCTTAATAATCTTCTTTTCCTTTTCGTCAACATCAAAAAAACCAAAAACTTCACAGTGTCCAAAATGCATGCACAATTGGTTTTGTGCGATAGGTGTGGCTATTCTCATATTTTTCGCTCCTTTTATTAACAACAACTTGGGATATATTATATAGTAACACGATTTATTCTTTTGAGAAAGGCAGTAAATCTTTAATATCAGAAGCAATGTTTTTTAATACTTCGGCTGCCGGGGAAGCAGAATCATAACGGATAAGGTCAAGCCCTTGAATCTGTGCCTTGGTGATTGCCTCATCATACGGTATTTCCCCCAGGACATTTATCCCCATTTTATGGCATTTATCCTTAATTTGTTGAGACATTTCTTTATTGATGTCTGCCTTGTTAATAATAACACTAAGTGGGATGTCAAAATGCTTTGCCAGACCGGCGACCCTTTCCAAGTCATGTATGCCTGAAAGTGTTGGCTCTGTGACCGCAATAACGAAGTTAGCACCTGTAATTGAAGCTATTACGGGGCATCCAATGCCGGGAGGACCATCAATCAGGATGGTGTCAAGGTCTTTTTCTTCTGCAATTTCTCTGGCTTTGTTTCTTACCATGGTAACCAGCTTGCCGGAGTTTTCTTCAGCAATACCCAGTCTGGCGTGGACCATAGGGCCTTGGGAAGTTGTAGAAACATACATATGTCCGCACATGTTTTCCGTAAAGTCTATGGCCTCGGCGGGACAAAAGTAGTAGCAAACTCCGCATCCTTCACAGGCAACCTTATCGATAACAAAGTCCTTTGAGATTGCCCCGTAACGGCAGAGTTCCAAACATTTGCCACAGCGGGTGCATTTGTCACTGTTGATGCTTGCGGATTTTCCGCTCCAGAATTCCTCTTGCTCAGTGAGTGTTGGGTTCAATACTAAGTGGAGGTCGGCGGCATCGACGTCACAGTCGGCTAAGACTTTATCGTTTACAAGATTGGCCAGGGCAGCGACAATACTTGTCTTGCCTGTTCCTCCCTTGCCGCTGATGACAACTAATTCTTTTATCATGACAGCACCCCCTTTATATACCCTAGCACCTGAGAAAATTGTTCATGGTATTCCGGCAGGCTTTCAAGGATCAATTTACCTGTGGAATATGCCTCGGCAATTCTGCGGTCATGAGGTATGTTTAAAATAACGGGAATGCCTTCAGTTCGGCAGTAATCTTGAACCATATTGTTATCAGCGGTGGAACGATTAATGCCGACCGCAAAAGGAATGTCAAGAATACGGACCATTTCTACAGCGAGTTTAAGGTCGTTTAAACCAAAAGGAGTAGGTTCGGTTACTAATAAAACGAAGTCACTTCCGCTAACAGCTGTAATTACAGGACAAGAAGTGCCCGGAGGACAATCTATTAACTGAATTTCATCGGTAGTAACAGGAGAGAACTCCTTTACAGCTCTTATTAAGGGCGGAGACATGGCTTCACCTACATGCAACCGACCATACACGAGTTTAATATCTTTTCCCTTGCCGTTTTCGACAACCCCTATTTCCCGCTGCTTTTCTGTTATGGCTCCTGTGGGGCAAACAAGCAGACAACCTCCGCAACCATGGCAGAGCTCAGGGAAGATAAGGACTTTTTCTTTAACGCAGGCAATGGCATTAAATTGACATATCTCGGCACACTTACCGCAGGCTGTGCATAAATCCTCCTGAACAACTGGGACAGGAACGGTGACAACCTTTGGTTCTTGGCAATCCGGCCGGAGGAAAATATGGCTGTTAGGTTCTTCGACATCACAATCAATAAGGGTAACGTCGGTGTTATCGAAATGTTTAAGATAAAAGGCTAGATTGGTTGCTACCGTTGTTTTTCCGGTCCCGCCTTTTCCACTGGCAATTGCAATTCGCATCTTTGGTCTCCTTCCGTTTATACCCAATGTCCTTCGACGGTGTTTGAAGAAACGTTTTCCAGTTCTCCTTTTTTATATTTTTCGATTGCCTCTTGAACGGTCAAGCCACTTGTTAAATAAATCTTGACCCCAGCGGAATTCAACACATTAAAGGCATTTGGTCCGACGTTGCCTGTAATGACGAGGTCAGCACCGGCATTGATAATGTTTTGGGCAGTCTGAATACCTGCTCCGTGTGATGAAGTAAGGTTTTGGGTGTTATTAAAGGTTGAGTGCGTCCCGTTGTCAAGGTCGTAAATAATAAACTGTTGGGCACGACCGAAACGTGGATCTGTGGCACTTTCTAAGGTGTTGCCTTTTGAACTGATGGCGATTTTCATAAATCAGCTTCCTCCTTTAAGGAATAAATTAATCTCGTAATTGACATATGCTCAAAATTAATATACCATAGTATTGGGCATATGTCCATAAGAACGCCAAAAAAATAAAATTTTAAAAGGGGGATATATCATGCCAGGATTTGACGGTAGTGGACCGGTGGGTCAGGGACCGATGACGGGTAGAGGACTGGGATATTGCAACACGTCTTATAGGGGTGTTGGTTACGGCAGAGGAATTGGCTTTGGCAGAGGATTTGGAAGGGGTTTTGGCCTGGGTTTTGGAAGAGGCCGGGGTTTCGGCTTCGGCCGCGGTATGGGATACTGGGGCTACGGTTATTCGCAGCCCGTACCTTCCTTGGAGGCCGAAAGGGCTTATCTAGAAGACAGAGCGGCTTATTTGGAAGAAGAACTAGCCTCTATTAAAAATGGTCTGGCTGAGCTGCAGGGAAAGAAGGATGTTGATAGCGCTAAGACCGGGGAATAAGTGACGGTATGTTAAATTGAAAAGTTTTGTTAACATTATACTGCATCTGTGGTTTGTTATCTAGGAGCGAACCGCCGGTGCGGTTTTTTTGTATTATGCAATGAACTGTTATATATGATTAGCCCCAATGTGTACTAAATACTGTATACATTGCTGTTATACTGTATACTTGTTTCAAAACGCTGTACTTCAACAGACGGATATATTAATATTATGTCAACACAGATAAACATTGCATTTATTCAGTGGAGTAAAAGAGCTGATTTCTCATAGAAAGATAATACAAAAACTTGGAAATTCAGCCACTTGATTTGTAGAAGGAGTGAGGGTCAATGATTCAATGGTCAAAAACAAACGATGCTCTAGGAACGGTGAATAGAGGTGAACCTGCGGAATCCGGGCTTTGTACGCTGTGTAGAGCCGATTGTCAAGGACGGTGCGAGACGTTTCTGTCGAGCATGGCAGGGAGGAAAATGCTGTACCCGAAAGATTTTGGAATGACTACTGCTGGGAGTAAAAACACGACACACATAGGTGTTTCATATAATTCCGTGCGTATTAATGGCGGGAATTATGGGTGTGTTGGTTTGCCCGAAGGTGTTAAAGCCTCGGTTGATAGTTGCGTGTTTCCTAATGTTGATATAGAGACGGAATTTGGTGGCGAATACAAAACAAAATCAACTCTTCCGTTTCTGACAGGAGCCTTGGGTTCGACAATGATTGCCGCTAAGTATTGGGATTCCCTTTCTATTGGGTCGGCATTAGTAGGGTTCCCGATAGTGATTGGAGAAAATGTTGTCGGGGTTGACCCGAATTCCGTGATAGAAAATGGTAAAGTGAAGAGTTCACCGGAATTGGACAGAAGGATTGAAGGATACTTGCGCTATTACGATGGTAAAGGTGCAATTATCGTACAAATGAATGTTGAGGATACGAGTAACGGAGTTGCAGAATACGTCATAAACAAGTTCGGTGACAAGGTTGTTCTCGAGCTCAAATGGGGGCAGGGAGCGAAATGCATCGGAGGAGAAATACAGGTAGATAGTCTCGAACGTGCGATGTTTCTAAAAGAAAGAGGATACATTGTTGATCCCGATCCCACTAAGCCGGAGGTCCAGGAATCATTTAAAAACGGTTCCATTAAGTCCTTTGCGCGACACAGCAGGTTAGGTTATTCGGATCTTTCGACGGCAGAACAAGTGAGAGAGCAATTCATGAGTGCCGTGGATACTTATCGTAGTCTTGGCTACAAGCGCATAACGCTTAAAACCGGTTCTTATGGAATGGAAGGGCTGGCCATGGCTATCAAATTAGCCACGGATGCCAAGCTTGATTTGTTGACAATCGATGGTTCGGGGGGCGGAACAGGAATGAGTCCCTGGAACATGATGGAAAGTTGGGGCGTACCTTCGATTCTTCTCCATGCAAAAGCCTATGAGTATGCTTCAATATTGGCAGCCAAAGGGCAAAAGGTTGTTGATTTAGCCTTTGCCGGTGGTTTAGCACGTGAGGATCATATCTTTAAAGCGTTAGCCTTGGGAGCGCCATATGTTAAGATGGTCTGCATGGGAAGAGGCTTGATGGTTCCAGCTTTCCTTGGTTCGAATATTGAAGGTGTTTTAAATCCTTTGAGAAAGTCAGAGGTAAACGGTAATTGGGATAAGCTTCCTCAATCTGTAGCCCAATTCGGCAAGAATGCCGAGGAGATATTCATTGGCTACTACGATGTACAAAAGAAGGTCGGAAGCAATGAAATGAAAAACATTCCGTATGGAGCGATTGCCCTTTGGACTCTGGCCGATAAGCTGGCGGCTGGATTACAACAGTTGATGGCAGGGGCAAGAAAGTTCTCTTTGTCCGAACTTTCCAGAGAAGATTTGTATGTAGGTAACAGAGAAACAGAAAAGGAAACGGGGATACCCTTTGTTACTGATGTCAAAGACGAAGTTGCCAAGAGGATATTAACTTCATAAATAAAAACACTTTTAAGATGAGCCATTTCCTGGTATTCTTAATAATAGCTACAGTGTCTCTTTTTTAAGGACGACTGTGAATACATCACAAGCATTAAGGCGAATCTAGTACCATAGACGTTTATCTATGAAAGGAAACGTATATGGAGATTGCCAAATCAAAGATTGGAATGTATAAAAGGTTACCCTCCCATGTTGGTATTATACCGGATGGTAACAGGAGGTGGGCCGAGAAACAGGGAATGGCAAAAAAAGATGGCTACGCTTTTGGTGTTGACCCTGGTTTTGAGTTGTATGAACTCTGCTTAGAATTAGGCATTAAAGAGATGACATTCTATGGGTTTACCCAGGATAACACCAAAAGGCCCGTTGAACAGAGAAAAGAATTTCAAAGGGCGTGTGTAAAAGCGGTCGATATGCTGGCGGCAAAAGATGCGGAGTTGTTGGTAGTTGGCAACACAAATTCGAGACTTTTCCCTAAAGAATTACTTCCATTCACAAGAAGGACTGTTTTTGGAAAGGGTTTAATGCGTGTAAACTTTTTAGTTAATTACGGCTGGCAATGGGATTTGGCCAGCGCCTTAGGTATCCTTTCCGGGAAGGAAGCTAAAAATAGAGTAGGATTGACGGATGCGATAGCTTCCAGGGAAATCTCTCGCCTTGACTTAATTATTCGTTGGGGAGGGAGAAGAAGACTAAGTGGATTTTTGCCTGTTCAATCGATTTATGCTGATTTTTATATAGTGGATGAAATGTGGCCTGATTTTAGACCTAAGCATTTGTTTGAGGCGTTGAGTTGGTATGATGGACAGGATGTTACATTGGGGGGATAGGTTGTTTCGTGTGGCTTGAGGGAGGCGATAAAAATGTCTGATAACCATGGGTTAAGAATAAAACTTGATAGTTTTCGTCCACTAGGTGAAATAGTATATGAGGCTTTGAGGGATGCGATTGTCAATCAAACGCTCAAACATGGAGAGAGACTTTTAGAAACGGAGTTGGCAGACGAGATGGGTGTGAGCCGTACACCTGTCAGAGAAGCGATAAGAAAGCTGGAAGTCGAAGGATATGTAGCAATAGTGCCACGAAAGGGGGCTTTTGTTGCCGGGCTCTCTATTAAGGATATCAACGAGGTTTTTGAGATCAGAAAATCTCTTGAGGCTTTGGCGGCCGGCCTGGCTGCGGCCAGGGCCACCTCTGAGGATATTGAAGCGATGGAACGTAACATTCTCGAAGAAGCTAAACATTGGGAAAGTAGTGATTTGCTGAAAACGATTGAAATAGATACCGAGTTTCACGGACTTATTTATGCAGCCTCGAAGAACGTACGATTACAGACGATAATCACGGACTTGCGGGATCATGTCCAACGGTTTAGAACAACCACTTTGGCCGTGCCGGGAAGAATGAAGTTTGCCCTTGACGAGCACAGACTCATTATCGATGCTATTGGAAAAAAAGATGTACAGTTAGCAAGAAAAAGAGCCGCTGAGCATATCGAAAGTGCGGAGGGTGCCTTGTTGGAGCTCATTAGTTATCAAAGATAAAGTGATACTTAAAATATGTTGGACTAAGAAAAAACTCCGGCAACAGTGTTTGTAGCGCTGTTCGTGTCGGAGTTTTTACTTGAATCAGAAAAGCTGATATAGTAGACTTAATGGCAAACGAGGGGGGTAGCAAAATGACCTGTATTGCGGATATTCAGTCTTTTGTCCAGGAATACGCAGAAACTATCGCGGAAGTTCTCGAACTTGAAGTAACTATCGTGGATGAAAAACTCATTAGAATAGGGGGAACAGGACAACACAGGTTCAATATTGGTAAGGCGCTGCCCCAAGGCTGCTTCTATCAAAAAATTTTACAAACAGGGGAGCCAGGTATTATTAGGGACATTGGAAATGAGCATACTTGCCGGAATTGCGATAACATAAAAAAATGTAGTGAACTCGCAACAATGGGTTTCCCAATATTTAATGGCGAGAAGGCCATTGGTGTAATTGGCATTATGGCATTTTCTGAGGATCAGCAACAAAAAATTGTCAATATGTCTTCAAAGCTGTTGGATTTTCTAAAGCATATGAGCAGTCTTTTGCAAAGCAAAATACAATTAATGGAGGTCAACCAAAGGTTACAGGATCAGGTTCAGGAAGCGTTAGTTGCTGTCAATAACAGGTTTACATTTAGAAATATCTTAACAAGGGATGATGCTTTTTTAGAGATTTTAAATAAAGCCAGACACATATCTTCAAGTTTTTCCACAGTTATCATCCGTGGCGAAAGCGGCACGGGGAAAGAACTATTGGCACGAGCGGTACATAGTGAAAGCCAACGCAGGAATAAGCCTTTTATTGTCGTGAACTGTGCTTCTATTCCGGAAAACCTTCTTGAAAGTGAATTATTTGGGTATGAAGAGGGGGCTTTCACAGGAGCGAAAAAGGAAGGAAAGTTGGGGAAGTTTGAACTAGCAAATGGTGGGACCATATTTTTGGATGAAATTGGCGATATGCCTATTTCCCTGCAACCTAAACTTCTCAGAGTTCTACAGGAAAGAAATATAGACCGTGTCGGAGGAAAGAAACCCATACCAATAGATGTGAGAATAATTGCTGCTACCAATAAAAACCTGGAAGAAATGGTTGAAAAAGGTCAATTTCGGGGAGATCTCTATTATAGATTGAATGTCATACCTTTCTTTATTCCTCCCCTGCGTACCAGGAGAAGTGACATACCTTTATATGTCGATTATTTTATAAAAAAGTATAGTATGATGTTGAATAAGGAAGGGCTTGAAGTGAACCATGCTCTGATGCAATGGCTTAGAGATTACCATTGGCCGGGTAACGTCAGACAGTTGGAGAATGTCGTTGAGTATATGGTAAATATGGCTGGGGAAAGAATTATTAGTTTTTCTGAGGTTCCTGAAAAAATGTTAAATAAAAATATTTATGAACATGAAGAAGAGAAGATAAGTTTGGAAGAACGGATGACGAAGTTCGAGAAGAGCATCCTGGAAAACATGATTTCGCCGGGGATGAAAATTGATGAGAAAAATCGGGTAGCCAAAGAGTTAGGTATCAGCATAGCCACACTTTATCGTAAGTTAGATAAGTATGGCATAGATAAATAATACAATTATCACAAATGAGAATATATCTCACACATGCGAAACCCATAATTCGTGGGTTTCGCATGTTTTATTGTGTCATCAATGAGAATGAAGCCACGGGAAAACGTTGATACATAAGCTTTTGAAGCCTTGGCACAGGAATTGCTTAATAAGAATTGCATGTAATATTATTTGAAGCTAAGGGGGAAGAAGATTGGAACACGGTATCTTGCTAAGACTATTAAAACAAGAGGTAAAACCGGCCATAGGATGTACAGAACCGGTAGCGGTGGCTTTGGCCGTTGCCAAAGCTACACAGTTGCTTGGTGGATCGATTTCAAAAATCACGGTACATGCTAGTATTAATATTATTAAGAATGCCCTGGCAGTCACTATACCTAATACCGGCGAAGCAGGTTTGTATCTTGCTGCGGCTTTGGGAGCTGTATTAAAAAATCCGGAGAAGGGCTTGGAAATGCTTGCTTTTATTACTGAAGAAAATAAACTTCTTGCCCATGAATATGTTAATTCCCAAAGAGTAGAGATTTGTCAGGCAAAAAATGAAGGGTTTTATATTGAAGCGAGGGTAGAAGGAGAAAATGGATATTCTGCGGTATATGTAAAAGACAGTCATACAAACATAATCAAAATAGAGATTAATGGAAAGATAGAGTGTTTTGAAGACAAAACAAAAACAGAAGCCGACAACGTTTCGATAGACATAACGGGCTATAGATTCAAGGAACTTATAGAAGCCATTGAAACTGTACCGCTGGAATACATTTCCTTTCTAAAAGAAGGCGTAGATATGAACCTTCTTATTTCACAAAAAGGCTTAGAAGCCAAACAGGGACTAGGGGTGGGCTTCGGACTAAGAAGGATGCTCGAAAAAGGTCTTATCAGCAATGATATGGTAAATAAGGCTAAAATCGCAGTGGCTGGCGCATCTGACGCAAGGATGGCCGGAGTCAGCATGCCGGTTATGACTACTGTAGGCAGTGGTAATCACGGTATCGGAGCTATCCTTCCGTTGACTGTTGTGGCCAGTGAAATAGAAGCGTCTGAGGAAAAACTTCTTAGGTCGCTGGCTCTAAGCCACCTAATAACAATATATGTGAAACAACATACAGGACGGCTTTCGCCGATTTGCGGATGTTCAATAGCTGCTGGGGTTGGCGCCACAGGTGCAATTACTTGGCTTATGGGAGGCAGTCTGAATAATATTGGCGGTGCAATAAAAAACCTTATTGCTAATCTGACAGGCATGATTTGCGATGGGGCCAAAGGCGGGTGTGCCTTAAAACTGTCAACATCGGCCGGGGAAGCCGTGCTGGCGGCATTGCTTTCCATGGAGGGAGTAGTTGTCGGCAGTCAGGATGGCATTATCTCTCATAGTGTAGAGGAGACTGTCAAAAATCTTGGAATTTTTAGCTTGGAAGGGCTGGCCGGTGTGGATGAGACTATATTGGATATTATGCTGAAAAAGAAGAAATAAGAAGAATATGGTTTCCCCTGAGTAAAATACATATTGCGGTTTTATTGAAAATATGACAGAATATGTATGGATTCATTTCGCGGGAAGCGAGGGGAGGAAATGATGAGAAAAATCATAAAAAACGCAAATATTATCACAATGGTCTCGAAAAGGATTCTTTACCGATATGACCTATTGGTTGAAAACGGAGTGATTGCGGGAATAGAGCAAAATATTGATATGTGTCATGCTGATACAATAGATTGTACCGATAAATATGTCTTACCCGGTCTGTTCGACATGCATGTACATTTAGATGAACCTGTGATGCTGGGACTTTTATTAGCCAATGGCATAACGAGTGTCAGAAATATGTGGGGTGCCCCCCGTATCTTGCAATGGAAAAAGGCTGTCGAAAAAGGTGAGTTGACGGGACCGCGAATTTATACAACAAATCCCATGACTGATGGGTTTAAATCGTGGCAAGGCTGCAATGTTGTTGAAAGTCTTGCTGAGGCTGAACAGGCTGTGTTAAAAGCGATAGAAGAGGGATACGATTACTTCAAATCCTTTCCGAATATTAAAAAAGACGTTTTCGTGAAATTGATGGAGACGGCAAACAGATATGGTTTAAAGGTGGTTGGACATGGCAATAACAACGTTACGGTCAATCAGTTGATTAGTTTGGGTTATTACAGTCTTGAACATATCAGTTTTCTCCCGGAAAATGATGATGAGATTGTTGCCCTGGCAAAGTCAGGCATGTGGTTTACACCTACTCATCTTGTCATCGACAAAGTAAATGAACATGTTTGTAAAGGGAAACCTCTGTTTCCGTGCTTACATGAGGAATACATAAGTAATAAGTGTAAAAGTGCATGGGAACAGGCCACAAATATTAGACGAAATGAACCCAGATATAAAAAATTCTATCTGCAGGATTTCATAAGAAGAGGTAAAACATTTATGGCCCATTCCGACAAGATACTGCTTGGTACAGACACAGCAAATCCCGGCGTGGTGCCGGGATTCTCATTACACGAAGAATTACGAGAAATGGTAAATATCTATGGGTTAGAACCTTATAAAGCCTTGAGAATGGGGACCGTTAATGCTGCGTTAAATCTAGGGATTGAAGATATATTTGGAACGATTGAAGTTAATAAAGCTGCCGATCTGTTAATACTGGAAGAAAACCCGTTAACCGCTATTGAAAATACAAATGAAATTTATGCAGTGATAAAGGCAGGTAAACTCTTTGATAAAGCAGCTCTTGAAGAAATAAAGGCCAATGCGATTATTTGATTACTCTTTTTCACAATGTTCCTCATGAATATTTAAATAAGCTTTTCTTACGTGGTCGGCAAGAGCGATTTCTGCTTTTTCGGGATCGTTTTCCTGAAAGCTTTTAAGAATATTTCGATGTTCGGAGATGGTATTTGAAAGACGGCAGGGAACCTTTAGCGATCTTAACCTGGCGAGTTGTACATACTGATGAAGATTACTAAGGGTAAGATTGAGAATTTTACTTCCAGAGGCTTCATAGATAATTTGATGAAATTGGTTATCTAGTTTTGCTAATTCGCTCAAATCCCCTTTTTGTGAATAAAAATCCATCAGGTCGATTATATTTTGCAGTTCATGCTTATCTTCTTCCGTCATGTTTTCAGTGGCCCATCGTGCAGCTAAACCCTCGACAAGCTGGCGGATAGCGTAAATGTCTTCAACATCCTTCGCCGACACTCCTAAGATAACAGCACCCTTATTGGGTACCGTTTCAACCAGGCCCTCTACTTCCAAGAGTCTGATTGCCTCGCGGATGGGTGTTCTGCTCACTCCCATTTCTTCAGCCAGTTTGGATTCTACAAGGCTTTCCCCCGGTTTGTAGAGTCCGCCTAATATATGGGATTTTAAATACTTGAACACTTTGTTTCGTAACGAAGAATCACTGCCGGTGAATAGTTCACTTTCCTTTACCATGTCTTTTCCTCCCGAAATTTTGTACCGCCCTTATTCTATTATAAAAGATGTCTAAAAACAAGCGTACATGTTTTCAAACAGAGCTGACGCATGAAAATAATTAAAAATCCTGCGAGCTCAAAATTGACCTTTCTAAAAGAGGATATACGGTTTTTTTTAAATTTCTGTTCCTCCCCTAAACTTATTTACCCTTATCTACAGTGGATAAAGATTA
>JAHDSQ010000029.1 GCA_018432615.1 Clostridia bacterium | reverse complement strand
TCGTCAGGCCAGAGATTTGCCGCCACCTTCCTTCGCACTCCACCTCACGATGGACGCGCTTGGCCTTGGCTATACACTTCCCACTACCGGGCGTGTTCGGGACTTTCACCCGTTAGACTGCGCCCATGCCGGGCGCACAAGAAAAGAACACAACCTAGCAAAAGGTCTGTGTTCTTCATAACTCAGATTTAGATATCAACAGAAAACATCTATCAATATCCATCACACTTCCCTACGCTGGTATTAACCAGATCAGGTTTCAAGGGTTAAAGAACTGCTGTTCTTAATCTCAGCCGGCCTTCCCAGCTCCCCCAGCAATATTCTGTTTTCAAGAATAATCCTATCACAATTACGATACTAGCACAACCTGGAAATATTTCAAGCCCTGCTTAAGCAACAGTTCGGCGGCGTTGGAAATAGATAAATACCGGAAGTGGGATGATGATCCAGCCTAAGGCCTTGATAAGGCTGTTTTTAGCCCGATCGACCTGCCTTTGCTTTTCGGCAGCCACCATCTCATCATAGTTTATGCGCATTTCTTCTTCCGACAAGACTTTTCCATCAGCCGTTTCCACAGGTATTTTCCCCGCATCCCTTAGTTGTTTGTAATCC
This sequence comes from Clostridia bacterium, assembly GCA_018432615.1. Classification (GTDB taxonomy): domain Bacteria; phylum Bacillota; class Peptococcia; order DRI-13; family SM3-B62; genus SM3-B62. The sequence goes on along the minus strand of JAHDSQ010000029.1, from coordinate 37,255 downwards.
TCAAAGGTCTGATAATATGATACCGGGCTGACGATATCGGCAGCAGCCATAAAGACAGCAACGCTCCCTCCAATAGTCATCATCAGTGTCGCAAACAAGACTAAATAAACATAGACATTCTTTATCATTTCTTCTCCCCCCTCCTCGGGTTCGGCTCTCACCCCGATAAACAACAATACAATCAAGGCAACCACGGCAATCGCAATTAACGCTATCATACTCATTTTTTCCTCATCCTTATTGTATTCTTTTGTCCATTATATCCCACTATCATAACAGACGTCACAGCAGGAAAAAAGTTCCCTGCTGATATATTATTGGAATATTATTCCGCTACAAACAAATACTAAAGGGGAACGGAAAATCTTTGCGCGGAGGTAAAAAATGATCGATAAAGAAACCCTGAAACAAAAGGTGTTATCCCGAAAGCCCCAGTCATATTGGCTTAGCACAACAGAAGAAACAGAATATCCTGCTTTAAACGAGGATATCAAAGCGGATATAGCCATCATCGGCGGTGGAATGGTCGGAATTTCCTGTGCTTACCTTTTAAGGAATGAAAACCTACGGATAGTCATTTTAGAGGCAGATAGAATACTTCAAGGCACGACCGGCCATACCACGGCCAAAGTCACCTCACAGCATAACATCATCTACAGTAAAATACAGCATCAACTGGGTAATGAATTGGCGCGGCAATACGCCGAGGCCAACGAATCTGCAATTAAATTGATTACAACTACCACCAAGGAGTTGGGAATCAACTGTGACCTCGTTCCCCAGTACGCTTATGTCTATACTCAAGAGGATAAACACATCCAAACAATAAGTGACGAGGTCAGGGCCGCTGCCGATGTTGGCATCGCAGCAGATTATGTTGAAGAATTACCCCTAGGGCTACCTATTAAAGCAGCCGTGCGTTTTGCCAACCAGGCCCAATTTCACCCCCGCAAATACCTGCTTGCCCTAGCCAAAGAAATTACTGAGAAAGGTATCAGCATTTTCGAGGAAAGCAGGATTGTAGATATCGAAGAAGATGGGCCTTATCTATTGACCACCCAACAGGGGAAAAAGATACAAGCAAAAAAGGTTATCATAGCCTCTCACTACCCTTTCTATAACAAAGACGGCCTGTATTTTTCCCGCATATATACAGAGCGTTCTTATGTTGTCGCTGTTAAATCCGCAGATGATTATCCGGGAGGAATGTATATCTCCTATGAGGACCCCACTCGTTCCTTGCGCTCCCAGAGCACTCCCGAGGGTGAACTCATCCTCGTGGGCGGCGAAAACCATAAGACCGGTCAGGCCAAGGATACGCTGAAAAACTATGAGGCCTTGATTGACTTCGCTTTCGATAAATTCAAAGTGGAAGACATCCCTTATCACTGGTCGACCCAAGACTGTATGACACATGACAGCGTACCATATGTGGGATATTTCGCCGAAAACTCACCCAACCTATACCTGGCCACAGGCTACGGTAAATGGGGAATGACTAACAGCACAGCCTCGGCTATGATTATCAAAGATTTGATCCTTAATGGGAAAAGCCCGTGGCAAGATGTTTATAGTCCGTCCCGCAAGGCTTCGGTCACTTCTGCAAAAAGTTTTATCGTGGAAAATCTTAATGTAGCCGAAAAATTCATCGCAGGTAAACTCTCGCCTCCGGACTCACCATTGAATACAACATGTACGCATATGGGCTGCGAACTAACTTGGAATACAGCCGAAAAAACTTGGGACTGCCCCTGTCATGGCTCCCGCTTCTCCGAAAAAGGGGATATCATCGAAGGACCGGCTGTATCGCCATTAGAGGCAGACCATGATGTCAATACTGTTGAAAAGCTGATAAAAGATGACTTTTAGGTACGCGTCGCCTTTCAAATCTCAAATATCCAGACGGCACGCCCCTTATCTTCGCTTAGAGAAACCCGACACTCAATATTTTTAAACCGCAGTCCAAGCCAAAAGTGGCAGGCGCAAATACCTATATCCACATTGGGGTGTTCCCATTTGAAATGCTTATAGCCTACCGGCATAGCAATCGTAATCTTTCGATTATCGGGAGAGACCCCAAAACGCCAAAACTGACTGTTCGCTGCCGATGGTGCTTTTCTGGCTAAATCAAAAGCATAGTTAAGCTCGGGGGAAAGTTTTTCCGCATCTGTCCCTTCTTCAAGCAAATCATTGATAGGTTTGCGTTTATGACTAATGAAGGTTTCCTGCATTCTGTCCATCAACCGCACCCCGGTATTTCGCCAGTACCCCAGCGGCGTAATGCAAATTGCCCGTCTGCCTTCTACCTCATTTTTGCCATAGCCCCATTTCGGCTGCGGTAATACCGCGTATTCGCCAAGATGGGGCATGATTTGTTCAAGCTCCTCCATCTTGTAATGCCCATACCAGCATGTGGCAATGCCGAGGCTAGTGGCGTATAGGATCAGGAGTTCCCCGATAAAGCCGGCTTGGGAAATAGAGATAATATCCGTACCAGCCAAAAAGGCTGCACCATCCGGTGGCGACGCAAATACCGTAAAAAGCTTTTTATCCGGATTTGCCTTAAAAAAACGAATCTTTACATCATGCCAAAAAGGCGCCTCGATCTTGTCGGCAAAATCCTGCAGTTGTTTTAACTTCCCCTCTTGCAATGCCTGCATCTCATAGTTACGCACAGACCTACGGGCATTTATCGCCGCTTCCCAGTCTATTCTTTCGCTCATCATTTTCTCCTCCCTTAGCGCCTCATTAAATCTTCTCCGCACTTTTTAGCCATATACTTGATTTTTTCTTCATCCAATGTCTTGACGATACGGTCCTTCATAATTACCTTCCCATTAACTATCATCGTTTTAACGTCGGATGCATGTGCGGCATAAACAAGATTAGCCACCGGATTGTAAAGGGGTATCATGTGGGGTTCATTTACATCAACGATAATCATATCCGCCTTGTATCCCGGCTGTAACGAACCCACCCTATCTAAGCCCAAAGCCTTGGCCCCATCAGCCGTTGCCATTTCCAGCACCTGCTGTGCGGGCACAACGGTCGGTTCCTGGGAAAACACCTTATGCAGCAACGCACAGGACCGCATCTCTCCAATCATATCCAAGTTATTGTTACTGGAAGCCCCATCTGTGCCCAAGCTAACCAGCGCGCCTTTTTGCAAGAGTTCCGGCACGGAAGCGACACCACTGGCCAATTTCATATTGCTTTCGGGATTATGGGCGATGCCAACCTTATTCTCTATGAGTATTTCGATTTCCTCCTCACCCAGATGGACACAATGTGCGGCCACAACCCTGCGATCTGTAAACAGGCCGATGGAATCCATAAGCTTGATAGGGCTTAACCCATATTTCTCTTTCATGTCATTTACTTCTACGGCTGTTTCGGCCAAATGGATGTGGATACCGACATTGTGCTTATCGGCCAGCTTAATTACTTCTTTCAGGTAGTCCGGCGGACAAGTATACGGGGCGTGGGGGCCGAGCATACAGGTAATACGTCCCTCTGCCTGTCCGTGCCAGTTTTTTATCAACTCTTCGCTTTCTTTCATGGTTTCCAAAGCCTTCTGGCCAAAACCCATCATCCCGCGGGCCAGAACGGCTCTGATTCCGGCCTGGGATACCGCCTCCGCCGTCTTTTCCATCATAAAGTACATATCGGCGAAAGCAGTCGTCCCTGACTTGATCATCTCCAAAACGGCCAACAGGGAGCCCCAATAGATGTCATCTGCCTTCAAGTGTTCCTCCCGGGGCCAAATCTTTTGGGACAGCCATTCCTGGAGCTGCATATCGTCGGCATATCCCCGCAGCAAGGTCATGGCCGCATGGGTATGACAGTTGATAAAGCCCGGCAGCACCAAGTTACCGTCAGCGGCAATGACTTCATAATCCCCATACTTTTCCTGGAGGTTTTCCCCTATTTCTTTGATCAGTGTATCCTCAACCGCAATATCGCCTTTGAACCAAGCCTCTTCACCCCTCCTGCCGTCCAAGGGGATGATTGTGGCGTTTTTTATCAACAAACCACTCATGATCTTCCCTCCCTCTTTCTAAAGGCATCCGCTATCGCTGTTTGATAAGGGGGCTTGAGCAGTCCCTCATCTGTAATGATAGCAGTGATATATTGTGCAGGTGTAACATCGAAGGCCGCATTATAGACCTTGATATTTTCCGGTGCCAGCAAGACTCCGTTAACCATTCTTACTTCATCGGGGTTTCTTTCCTCAATAGGTATAGCCTTGCCCTCCGACAGCTTTCGGTCAAATGTCGACAAAGGTGCCGCCACATAGAAAGGGATGTGGTGATGGTAAGCCATAATTGCCAAACTGTATGTTCCGATTTTATTAGCCACATCACCGTTGGCGGCAATCCTGTCCGCACCGACGATTACCAAATCTATCTTACCCTGCTGCATCAAATACCCCGCAGTATTGTCGGTTATCAGAGTGACCGGTATTTTTTCCTCCGTTAATTCCCAGGCCGTCAGCCTGGCACCCTGTAAAACAGGCCTGGTCTCATCGGCATACACCATTATTTCTTTCCCATCCTGGTGTGCGTAACGTATCACCCCTAAGGCCGTACCGTATCCGGCCGTAGCCAGGGCTCCGGCGTTGCAGTGGGTCAGGATGGCTGCCTTTGGAGGAACAAGGGTATTGCCGTATCTGCCGATCTCAATATTTTGGGCCAGATCCTCTTCTTCTATCTTTATCGCCTCTTCTTCCAAGAGACGGACTGTTTCTTCTTTTCCTTGGGCCTGATTGCTGAGCCAAGCCTGTTCCATCCGTTCCAACGCCCAAAAAAGATTAACAGCCGTAGGACGGGTTGAAGCCAATAGCTCTTTCGCCTCATCCAGGGTCTTAATCAGACCGTTGCTGTCACCTTGGCCATAACCTTGAGCCGCTAGTACTATCCCGTAAGCGGCCACAACACCGATAGCAGGAGCGCCCCTGATTCTCATCTTCACAATGGCCTCCGCTACATCATGATATGTTCGGCACAGGATTTCTCTTTTTTCCGACGGCAAAAGTGTCTGGTCGAGCAGAACCAGACAACCGTTTTCCCACTTGATATGCTGCAAAGCCTATCCCCCCAAGCTTACATCATTTCTGCCACCACAGCTGCAGGAGCCCTTCAGAGGTACTTCTCCCAAAACGGCCATGATGAGTTTTGAAATATTGTTGCTCAAAAGCCCCATCACCTCAAGGACTTCGGCGTGAGATAAAGCTTCCTTGGAAATACCGGCGGCAAAGTTTGTTACCATAGCCACCGTTCCATAACAAATTCCCGCCTCTCGGGCCAGCACGACTTCCGGCACACTCGTCATCCCCACCAAGTCCCCGCCCAACATTTTATACATTTTTATTTCCGCAGGTGTTTCAAAGCGCGGTCCTTCGGCGGTAACGTAACAACCGCCTTGATGTACGGAAAGGCCAAGTTCTTGCGCTTTTTGATAGATAAAGCCGCCTAAATCCGGACAATAGGGTTGAGTCACATCCGTATGCACAACTCCCTCGCTTCCGCCCTCAAAAAAAGTTGACTGCCTGTTTTTAGTAAAGTCCAGGAACTGGTCAACGATGACAAAATCCTGAGGCTTCATTTTTTCGTTGAGAGAACCGACGGCAGCGGTAGCAATGATCCTTTTTACACCCAGTTCCTTTAAGGCCATGATATTAGCCCGGTAATTGATTAAATGCGGCGGCACAGAATGACCTTTACCGTGCCTGGAAAGAAAAGCAATCCTCCTGTTTTGATATTCACCTGTCAGAATGCTTACTTTACCGTATCTGTTTTCAATGTCGATCTCTTTTGTCTTGCTCAGCATCTCGGCATTGTATACACCTGTGCCGCCAATAACAGCCAAATCAACTTTCATCTTTTCCGCTCCCCCTCTTTTCGCTGATCTATTTCTTCAACCCAGCAACGCCTTGCAGAATACAGCCGGGTCAAACTCTTCCAAGTCTTCCAGTCCCTCGCCTACCCCAATAAATTTCACCGGCAGCTTATACTCATCCTGAATGCCAAGTACTACTCCCCCCTTGGCCGTCCCGTCAAGCTTGGTAAGAATAACTCCTGTTACACCCACAGCCTCAGTAAAGAGTTTGGCTTGGGAAAGAGCGTTTTGTCCTGTGGTGGCATCCAGCGTAAGCAGCACCTCCGCAGGTCCTTCAGGGATCTCCCTTTGGATGATACGCCTGACCTTCTTTAGTTCTTCCATCAGATTCGTTTTCGTTTGGAGCCGCCCTGCGGTATCAACGAGCAAGACATCGACATTACGTGCCCGGGCGGCTTGTAAGGCGTCATAAACCACCGCAGCCGGGTCTGAACCTTCCTGATGACGAACGATATCAACACCGGCCCGGCGGCACCACACCTCAAGTTGTTCGGCAGCACCGGCCCGAAAGGTATCCCCGGCCGCCACCAGTACCTTCCTGCCTTCCTGCTTCAACCTATGACTGAGCTTGCCGATACTGGTAGTTTTACCGGCACCGTTTACACCCACCATCATTATCACTTGTAAAGAACTCTCAGCTAAGTTTAATAAATGGTCGCCCTCTTTGAGAATCCCACTGATTTCCTCTTCCAAAAGCCTCCGCACTTTTGAGGCATCCTCTGCCTTTTCCTTTTGTGCTTTCTCCCGCAAAGCATCTACCAGTTTCAAGGAGGTGGCAACACCCACATCGGCCTGGATTAAGGCTTCCTCAAGCTCTTCCAGCATCTCCTCATCAATCTTTTTTCTCCCGAAAACTATTCCTTCCAGTCTTTCAAGGAACGACCTTCTTGTCTTCTCCATTTTCGTATCCAACTGTTTTGGCGATTTCAATGTCCTATGCCCCCGTTTTCTTAAATGATATTCCTTTATCCCGGTATACTTTTATTTTGATTGTCTTTTATCTTGATTGTCTTATATTTTCTTCTTTCAGCTGGCTTCCTTTTCAATATCTTTCAACCTCACCGACACCATTCTTGATACCCCGTCCTCCTCAATAGTGACACCATAAAGAACGTGGGCTTTTTCCATCGTCCCTTTCTGGTGGGAAATCACAATAAACTGGGTTTCCTCTGCAAAGTCCTTCAAAGTCTCGGCAAAATTTACAACGTTCATCTCGTCAAGGTTGGACTCGATTTCATCCAGTACGCAAAACGGACTTGGTTTTATCTTTAAGATAGCCAGCAAAAGAGCAATGGCCGTCAGAGATTTTTCCCCTCCGGACAGCAAGGATAAATGCTGCGTCTTTTTGCCCGGCGGCTGGGCAATAATATCCACACCGGTTTCCAACAAGTTTTCGCTGTTTGTTAAAACCAGTTCTGCCCTCCCGCCGCTGAATAGTTTTGTGAACATCTCCCGAAAAGCCTGATTAACCAAATAATATGTTTCCTCAAAGCGCTTCTTCATTATTTTTTCCATTTCTTTAATCACTTCATTCAGCTTTTCCCCGGCTTCTGTTAGATCCTGGATTTGTTGATTGAGAAACTCCAGCCTTTCTACTAAACGCCGGTGTTCTTCGATAGCGGCAATATTCACCTCACCCAGACCTGTGATTTCAGCCCTGATTTCCTCTATCCGCTGTTGGGCCAGCTTTCGGTCGTCACACACTATGCCTTTTTCTGCCGCTTGTTCCAGACTCATTCCGTACTGTTCGAACAGTTTATCTATCAGTCCCTCAAGGGATGTTTCAAATTTTGATTGCTGGATATCGTACTGATGCAGCCTTTCCTCTTTGGTTTTCAGCAGTTTCTCAACTTCTCTGGCTTCCTCATCGGTACTGCCGATGAGGACCGTCAGTTCATTCTTTTCGCCTTTAGTCTTCTCCAGTTGTTTTTCCAAGTCTTGCAGTTCTTTTAGGATACCTTTCTTCTCAACCTCAAAGGCAGAAAAAGCTTCTTCCAGCCTTTTGATATCCTCTTTTAATGAAGCCCTCTCGGCTGCCTTGGCTTCCCTATGCTGTGACAATTGCCTAACCCGCTGTTCAAGATAACTGCTTTCCTTCTTGAATGCGGTGTATTTTTCCTCATCAGTAGCTACATCAATCCGCAATTGAGTGAGCTTCTCATTCTTTTTCAGAATCTCCGTCTGGTTTGTCCTGACCTTTTCTTGCAGTTCTTTTATCACCTGTTCCATGGAACCAACCTTGCCAAGGAAGGCCGCCACGGCTTTTTCCGCTTCCGTAATACCCTTTTGGGTCACAGACTTCTCCGAGATCATCTCCGCCAGTTGCAGTGAAATGTTATCATGCTCGAGAAGAGACCTTTCCTTCTCTGCTTGCCAACGCTCCTGTATTTTTATATTTTCCGCTTCCTTGATACTGACCTCTTGTAGCTCCTCCTTGATTCCCTGTTCCTTTTGCCTTAATTCTGTGACACCTGTCAGTATCTCCTCTTCCTCTTTTTTTAAGAACGAGAGTTTTCCTTCCAAATCACGCAGCGTCTTTTCCAATTCTTGGACAGACCTTTTTCTGGATAAGATCCCCCCCGAGCTTGGTTTGATGCTCCCGCCCGTCAGCGAACCGCCTGCATTCACCAGCTGCCCGTCAAGGGTCACAATCCTATAACGAAAACCCGTTTTCTTCGCTACCGCCACAGCGGTCTGCAAATCATCAACGAGCCAAACCCTGCCCAGCAGGTACTCCATTATTCCTTGGTATTCTTTGGCAAAATCAACTAAGTCGCTTAACCTTCCGTAAACACCTTTCCCGCTGGGTACATTATCGTTGGTAACCCTTCCCTTCACGGTAGTTATAGGTAGAAACGTCACTCGCCCCTTATTGTTTTTCTTTAACCAGCCAATTGCCTCCTGGGCAGCTTCCTCGTCTACCGTCACCAAATTCTGCAGTGCATTCCCCAATACTACCTCGACGGCAAGCTCATACTTTCCGGGAACACTTACCAGCTGAGCAACAGACCCGATAATTCCGGGGAAACCGCCGGCTTGTTTGTGACGAAGTATTTCTTTAACGCCTAGGCCATAACCCTGGCCTTCACGTTCCATCTCCTGCAAGACCCTATGTCTGGCTGCCAAACTGTTCCTTTCTTCTCCAAGCTCTTGACCCTGCTTTTTTAGCTCTTGATACTTTCTTTCCTGAGTTCCGATAAGTTCATGCAAGCCTGACAATTCCTGCTCGTATTTCTGCCGTTTTTCTGTATGTTCTATAGCCTCTTTTTCCAGTTCTTTTAATTTAACGGTATCGTCTTCAACTTTAGAAGCAGCATCTTTTTTTCTTTCGTCAACATCTTTTTCCTGCTTGACCAAAAGATCCAAGCGCTGCTGGAGAGCAGTAAGTTCATTTTTGATCCTTGTCTCCTCCTGCAAGGTTTCAAAATGCTCTGTTTTCAGTTCCTCCAGTTTTTCTGTCCGTTCCCTTCCCCGTATGTTCTCTTCCGCCACATGACTTTCAAACTCCTGCAGCTTAGCCTTTTTCTCGTGAACGGAAGCCAGCAGACCCTCGCCCTTTGTTTGGTGATCTTCAAACTCCTTTATCAATCCGTCCAGCTCTTCCTGTAGCTGCCGCAGGTCATGTCCCATGCTTTTTCTCTGTTTATCCAAATCGGAGATACGCTCAGTAGTGAGCTTCTTTTCGTTTTCCTTTTTTTCCAACTGCAGGTTTTTCGCATAGATACCCTCCTGCAGCCCAGCCAGCTTTTCCTCGGTTTTTTGCAGTTTAAGGCGAAACTCCTCCTCTTTAGACCGCAAGCTATGATAATTAGTCCGCAGCTGTTCGCTTTCACTTTCGACCTTAGACCGGTTATTATCAATATTCTTCAGCTTATCCTTCATGCTTTCGGCTTCTTCGAGAATAAGCCCGATTTCCAGCTCATCATTTTCTTCCTTCAGTTCTTTATACCTGAGGGCATCTTTCGCTTGCTCCGCCAAGGGACCTTCCTGGGAGGAAAGCTCATAAACGATATCCCTCAGCCTGAGTAAATTGTTCTCCGTGTCCTCAAGCTTTTTCTGGGCTTCCTTTTTCCGATAGCGGTACTTGACGATTCCCGCCGCTTCCTCCAGCAGGCCTCTTCTCTCCTCCGGCTTGACCGCCAGGATCTCATCGACCTTTCCCTGCCCGATGATTGAGATACCCTCACGGCCTGCTCCGGTGTCCATAAACAACTCATAAATATCCTTCAAGCGGCAGGGTACACGGTTTATTAAATAATCGCTCTCCCCTGAACGATAGAGCCTCCTGGTAACAGTAACCTCGTTGAACTCCAAGGGAAAAACGCCCTTGGTATTATCAATAGTCAAGGATACCTCGGCCATTCCCAAAGAACGGCGCTTTTCACTGCCGGCGAAAATAACGTCCTCCATTTTTCCGCCCCGCAGCGATTTCACACTCTGTTCTCCAAGAACCCACCTGATTGCATCGGCAATATTCGATTTTCCACTGCCGTTTGGACCAACGACAGCCGTGATACCGGGTTTGAACTCCAAAGAAGTCTTATCGGCAAACGATTTAAACCCATGTATTTCTAGTTTTTTTAAATACACCTTTTCTTCTACCCTTTCCGTTATGACCTACACTCCACTAATTCTATATTTCTCCAAAAACTCCTGTCTTTTTATCTCCACGGTTTCACCGCCCACAGACACTTTCAGGTCCTCTGCACAGACTGCCTCATCCTTGATTAACTCAATATCTGTAAACCCACATTCTTCTTTAAACCTGTACAAATTACTTTTTTTGTGCCCTGCTACCTTTGAATAATCCCGAGGATTACAGATGATTTCTAAAACCTCTCCTCGCTTGTCAATTCGTTTCAGTGCCAGCATAACTTGCTCATACATCAAAAAGCTCTTTACCATTTCTCCGTATGCCGGCTGGTAGGGACCTGCCAGCAGGTCTTTTGCCACCGTCAGATTTTCCGAGGCCTGCAGCCCCATGCGAATAACCTTGATTCCATAGAGAGAAAACACGCCCAACCAATGGGCACCGATTGTCACGGCCTCCTTAAGAGTCCAGGGCCGGTACTTTCCTTCCTCATACCAACGGGCCAGCGTGGTCCCCTTCAACACAACAGTCGGGTAAATCCTCACCACATCCGGTCTGATCATTACCGTCCTTTGTGCTGTCAGCAGGGCATTATCCAAAGAATCACCTGGCAGGCCGGGCATTAATTGAAAACCAAGCTCAAAACCCCATTCCCTGATTTTTTTCGCCGCCTCCTCAACAACAGAAACCTTGTAGCCGCGACGGCTTGCTATCAACACCTCATCGACCATCGACTGTACACCCAGCTCTATGGTTGTCACCCCGTATTTCCTGAGCCTCTCTAAAATATCGTCCGATATGTAGTCCGGTCGGGTGGAAAGCCTGATCCCGTTGATCATTCCCGCCGCTTTTGCCTTGGCGGCCTCTTCAAGCCAGGAAATCTGCAGTTCTTCCTCAATGCCTGTAAAATTGCCACCAAAAAAAGCCACCTCCCGCTGCAAAGGAAGCTCCTTGACAGAACGCAGATATTGTTGAACTCTGTCCTGCAGCTTTAGAGGACAATCCTGAGCGCTCGCACCGCTAATCTGCCATTGATTGCAAAAAACGCACACAAAAGGACAGCCCCCATGAGGGATAAAAAACGGCACGATCAAAGCCCTACTCATTGCCCTCCCTCATTCTTTGCAAGGCTTCTTTGGCGGCCTGCTGCTCAGCCTCTTTTTTTGTACGACCTTTCCCTCTGGAAAGCTCCGTCTCATTTAAAACGGCTGAGACCGTGAAGGTTTTTTCGTGTTCCGGACCCTCTTCACCCACTATTATGTATGTCAACTTGTTATCTGCCGTCTTCTGTACAAACTCCTGCAGTTCGGTTTTAAAGTCACCCAGGGTACCATTGGCCACAGCATAAATCTTGTTCTCTAATAATTTTATGACAAAAGGGGCTGTTTTGTCCAAGCCTTGGGCGATATAAAGGGCACCGATCAGGGCTTCAAAGCAATCCGCCAGATTAGAAGTTCTCTTGTTACCCCCGCTTATTCTTTCGCCTTTTCCTAAAAGAAGGTACTCCCCTAACCCCAGCGTTCTTGCCGTTTCTGCCAAGAAGGCCTCACAGACCACAGCCGCCCGCATCTTTGTCAAATCCCCCTCGCTTTTTTCAGGGTACTTTTTAAATAAATAGTCGGCTGCAATCAAGCCGATAACTGCATCCCCCACAAACTCCAACCTTTGATTATGTTGCTCGCTAACGCCTTCCACAGCATAAGAAGGATGAGTCAAAGCCTGGTCGATAAGCCGAAAATCCGCTTCATCCGCAACTCCCAGTTTTTCAATAAGTTTTGCCAGTTGTTTATACCGTTCTTTTGCCAATTTCCTCTCCCCCCATCGGAGTTCACATTATGTTAGTCAACTTTAAAGGGAGACCGGTTTTCACCAGCCTCCCTTCTATTATGCCTTATATTTGCCGATAAGAACAGTGGCATTATGACCACCGAAGCCCAAAGAATTACTGAGGGCATAATTCACTATGGCTTCCCGTGGCTTATTGGGGACGTAATCAAGATCACACTCAGGATCAGGGTTTTCATAGTTGATGGTGGGCGGTATAATATCGTTCTTGACGACAAAGGCCGTGGCCACCATTTCAATCCCTCCGGCAGCACCCAGCAAATGACCTGTCATAGACTTGGTAGAACTGACGAGAGGTACCTTGTTTCCAAATACGCTCTTGATAGACATGGTTTCATACTTATCGTTCAATTCCGTGGAGGTACCGTGGGCATTGATATAATCCACATCATCGATCGTCAATCCTGCATCCGATATCGCTATCCTCATAGCCCTGGCGGCTCCTTCACCGCCCGGTGCCGGTGCCGTAATATGATGGGCATCCGCTGTTGCACCGTAGCCCAGCACCTCAGCATATATGCGGGCACCTCTTTTTTGCGCGTGTTCCAAGCTCTCCAAGACCAAAAGTCCTGCCCCTTCGCTCATCACGAATCCATCCCTGGCTCCATCAAAAGGACGGCTGGCTTTTTGGGGTTCATCATTTCTGGTGGAAAGTGCCTTCATCGAACAAAACCCGGCCAGGGCCAAAGGTGTAATCGAGGCCTCGGTCCCACCTGTTACCATAACCTCGGCATCTCCCCTTTGCACCGTCTTGAAAGCATCACCTATAGCATGGGTCGAGGATGCGCAGGCCGAAACAAGAGTGACATTCGGACCTTTAAAGCCCAATGTTATTGCAGCCTGACCTCCCGCCATGTTACCGATCATCATCGGGACGAAAAAAGGACTGACCCTACCCGGTCCTTTTTCATGAAGGACTCGTGCAGTATTCTCTAATGATTCCATCCCGCCGATACCGCAGCCCAAAATAATCCCGGCCCTATCCGGATCAATGCCATCCGTTTTTATCCCGGCATCCTCAACGGCCATCACTGCCCCAGCCACGGCAAAATGAGTAAAACGATCCATTCTTCTGGCTTCTTTTCTATCTATATAACTGGTAACATCAAAGTCCTTGACCTCACCGGCGATTTTCGATGTGTAGTCACTTGCATCAAAGCGAGCAATCTCAGCAATCCCGGATCTTCCCTCCAGCAAACCCGTCCAGAATTTCTGCAGTCCGATACCAATGGGAGTAATTGCAGACATACCGGTTATTACTACTCTCCTTTTCATAGAACACCCCTTCTTTGCATTAAAGCTATATATATATAAACCCCCCGGTCAAACACTGATATTAATCCTCATTCCTATCAAACGTCTGCAGCAGTGACCTGATTATTTCCTTGACCGGCAAAATTTCTTTTATCTTGCCGATGTGTTCCCCGGAGAAAATCAAACCTTCCTTTAAGTTCCCTTGCTGCGCATTTTCCAAGGCCTTAATAATGCAAAAGTTTTTTTTGCACTTTTTCAGGCACTGCATACAATTTGCCGGGAGAGGCACTTCGTTCCTCAACAGTTTTTCCGAAAACTCATTTCTTATAGTGCGTCCCAGTAAGCCGACAGGACTATCGATTAAAATAATATCCTCATCGCGGGCGTTTACGTAGGCTTCCTTCAGGTTATCGGCAGCATTGGATTCCGTGCTGGCAGCAAACCTCACCCCAACCTGGACGCCATCTGCTCCCAACCTAAAGATTTCTTCAACGTCGTTGTTGTCAGTTATGCCACCGGCCGCAATCACTGGAATGCTCACCGAATCCTTAACTTCCGGTACCAGCTTCTTGATCGATTCTGTTGTGCCTAAATGTCCTCCTGCTTCGCTGCCTTCGACAACTACCGCCGCGGCACCCAACATCTCGGAAATGCGCGCCAGTTTCCCGGTGGAGACAATCGGCACCACCGGAATATTGGCCTCCCTTCCCCAAGAGAACATATCCCTGGAAAAACCGGCACCCGAAACTATCAAATCGATTTTTTCCTCGATAGCCGTCTTGACCAATTCGGCAAAAGCGGAAACCGCATACATTACGTTTACCCCGATGATACCTTTCGTAAGCTGTCGCGCCTTGCGTATTTCATTTTTCAGTTCTTCCACCGTCATACCTGTTCCGGCAATTATGCCAATGCCTCCCTCGTTGGCAACTGCCGCAGCCAAACCGGCAGTTGAGATCCTCACGGCCATGCCTCCCTGGATGAGCGGTATACTGGGTTTAAGTGCTCCGATTTGTAATGTAGGCAATTTCACATTATTCCCTCCAGCCTATAAAAAACGCTTTTTCGGCAATCTTTCAGGAGGCCCCGCAAGTCTTTACGGAGCCTCCTCATAAAGTTATTTTTTTGCTTTAATATATTCTGCTGCGTCACCAATCGTTTTAATCTTCTCCGAATCCTCATCCGGTATTTCAATATCAAATTCCTCTTCCAGTGCCATAATCAATTCAACAACATCTAGGGAATCCGCATTCAGATCATCAAAGGTAGTTTCTACTGTGATATCCGCCTCATCAACACCCAATTGGTTGGCAACAATGGATTTTACTTTATCAAATATGTTCATTGTTTCACCTCCTTCCACAAAATCAAGATACCAAATTTTGTTCATAATAACAATATCTATTTTTCTACATATCCATGCTACATCAGTAGCCCGCCGTCAACCCTTATGACCTGCCCAGTAATATAGTCGGCATACGGACTTGCCAGGAATAAAACCAGATTTGCCACGTCTTTTGGATTACCCAATCTTCCCAGCGGTATACCTGATATGTATGATTCCTGAGTTTTTTCATCTAGGGCGGCAGTCATTTCAGTCTCAATAAACCCTGGCGCAACGGCATTTACCGTTATACCTCTGGCCGCAAGTTCCTTAGCGGCGCTTTTAGTGATTCCTATCACCCCTGCCTTGGCAGCGGCATAGTTTATTTGGCCGATATTCCCTGTCAGACCGATCACCGAACTGACATTCACTATTTTCCCGCGGCGTTGCTTCATCATCAGCCGCGATGCCCCACGGATACAATTAAAGACTCCGGTTAAGTTGATATTAAGAACCTGTTCCCACTCCTCATCCTTCATTCTCATTATCAGCTTATCCCTGGTTATTCCGGCGTTATTGACCAAAATATCCACACCGCCGTGTACTTCCACTATCTCCTTAAACATGGACTCCACGTCTGCCGATTGGGCAACATCAGCTCTACACAACGAGGCCTCACCGCCTCCGCTTCTTATCATATCAAGAACTTCTCCGGCAGCCTTCTCATTACCCTGATAATTGACGACCACTTTAGCTCCGGCTTTGGCCAAAGTTAAAGCAATAGCCCGTCCTATCCCTCTGGATGCCCCTGTTACCAAAGCCACTTGCCCTGATAGCAGTCCATTTGTTTGCATTTTCAAGCCCCCTTTAACAAAGGTATCGTCTCCAACAGGCCTGCCTCATCTCCAATGCTGTAGACAGTGACGCTCCTGTCGATTTTCCTTATTAAACCACTGAGAACCTTACCCGGTCCTATCTCCAAAAAGGTTGTAACGCCCAACTCCAAAAGCTTTTGAATAGACTGCTGCCAAAGTACTGCGCTGACAACCTGGTTTTTTAAATTATCTGCGATGACCTGGGGTTCAACCTCAAGCTCAGCCGTATAATTCGCCACAACCGGGATCCTGGCCGGCTTGATAACAACCTCACTCAAAGCGGTCTTTAGTTTTTGCGCCGCAGGCATCAGCATGGCGGAATGAAAGGGTCCGCTGACAGACAGGGGAATGGCTTTTCTCGCTCCCATTTCCTTTGCGATATCCATGGCTCTCTGAACTGCTTCAGTTTTTCCGGCAATAACAACCTGGCAGGGACAATTATAGTTGGCCGCTTGTACGACACCCTCAACAGACGCCCTACGGCAGGCCTCCTGGATTTCTTTTTCCCCTAAACCGATAATCGCCGCCATCATGCCCTCACCGGGCGGTACTGCCTCCTGCATGTATTTCCCACGCTGCCGCACCAGCCATAAGGCATCTTCAAAATCCAGCACACCGGCGGCAACCAGCGCCGTGTATTCACCCAAGCTGTGTCCGGCAAGGTAATCCGCCTTGATTCCTAAAGCTTCTACCTCCTTGAGAATTGCAACACTCGTGGTAAGTATGGCCGGCTGAGTATTGACCGTCAACTGCAACTTATCCTCAGGCCCGCCAAAGCACATCTGGCCGAGATCTATTCCCAGTTTTTTATCCGCCCGCTTGAAGATCTGCCTCGTCCGCGGATATTTGTCATGAAAATCTCTCCCCATACCCACAAATTGTGAGCCCTGTCCGGGGAAAACAAAAGCAACTTTACCCATAAATCGTCTCCTTAATCCCGAAGATATTGCTGTTTTTCCTTAAAAACCTGCAGGGTCTCTTCGACAATCTCAGTAATGATCTCCCGGGCGGGTTGGATTTTTTTAACCATGGCCGCAACCTGACCGGACATTAATGAACCCATTTTATCATCACCCTCGATTGCCGCTGCCCGCAACCGACCTGTACCTAGCTTCTCAAACTCCTTTTGTGGAGCGCGCTCTTTGGCTAAGGCCTCAAATTGTCTTGTCAGCATGTTCTTGATAACCCGTACATAATGCCCCTCCGGACCTGTCAAGGTAGTATCCCTGTCCTTGGCTTTGATGACCGCCATTTTATAATTATCATGAACCTTACACTCTGTTGCACAGATAAACCTGGTCCCCAACTGGGCCCCTTGGGCCCCCAAACAGAAGGCGGCCGCCAATTGTCTCCCATCGGCAATACCCCCGGCGGCGATGACCGGAACCTTGACCGCATCCACAACTTGCGGCACAAGAGCCATTGTCGTCAATTCCCCCGTATGTCCTCCGCATTCCAGTCCTTCGGCAATCACCGCGTCCACCCCTATTTTTTCCAACCTCTTGGCCAGAGATACGGCCGAAACGACAGGAATTACCTTTATCCCGGCTTCCTTCAAACCGGCAATGTGTTTTCCGGGATTACCGGCCCCGGTAGTAACAACGCTTACTTTCTCTTCCACAACAATCTTTATCACTTCGTCAATAAATGGAGAAAGGTAATAAGCATTAACTCCGAAAGGCTTGGAGGTCAATTCTTTAGCTTTCCTGATTTGCTGGCGAACTACTTCCCCCGGTGCATTTCCCGCACCGATAACCCCCAGACCTCCCGCTTCCGACACAGCCGCGGCCAGTTCTGCAGTCGCAACCCACGCCATGCCACCTTGTAGGATCGGATACTCTATTCCAAGCAAATCACATAAACTAGTATGTAAAGATGAACTCATCAACTCTTACCCCTCTCAATTTTAAATTGTCTTTAACCTACATCACCCAGCGCATCACACAAGCCCCCCAAGTCAGGCCACCACCAAACCCTACTAAAATAACGACATCATCCGTCTTTATCAAACCTTTTTTTACTGTTTCATCAAGAGCCACTGGGATGGAAGCGCCGGACATATTACCATAATTGCTCAAGTTTAAGTAGACCTTTTCCGGAGGCAGCTCCAGCCTTTTCAAGGCCGCATCGATAATCCTGGTATTAGCTTGATGCGGCACGAGGAAATCAACATCCTTTCTGTCCAGCCCAGCCTTTTCCAAGGCTTTTAATGAGGCATCGCCCATGATTTTAACAGCAAACTTATAGACCTCATTTCCGGACATTTGAATATAGTGCTCATTTTTATCTACAGTTTCGTGTGTCGCGGGTTTACGGGACCCTCCCGCCGGTATCTTCAGTAAGTCGCCGCCTGCTCCAATAGCGCCCAGATCAAAGGACAGAAAGCCCTTCCCTTCCTCCACCGCTTTCACAACCGCCGCTCCGGCTCCGTCGCCGAAGAGAATACAAGTTCCTCTGTCCTGCCAATTCGTGGCCCTGGTCAGAACCTCCGTAGCAACCACCAAGACGGTATCATACATCCCTGTCGCCACATAATTATTTGCGGTGGCCAAAGCATACAGGAAACCGGAACAAGCCGCCATCAAATCAAAGGCTGCCGCCTTCTCGGCCTTGATATTATCCTGTATGATGCACGCCGTAGCGGGTAGAAGAGAATCCGGCGTAATGGTGGCAGCAATTATTAAATCCACCTCAGCAGGTGTCACACCCGCATTTTCCAGAGCCTTGAGGGCAGCCTTAGTACCCAAATCGGAAGCAGCTTCCTCAGGAGAAGCTCTCCTTCTCTCCTTAATGCCTGTTCTTTTCATAATCCACTCATCTGTTGTTTCTACCATCTTTTCCAAATCGGCATTGGTTATTCTTGTCGAGGGCAAGTATGAACCGAGCCCAACTATACCAGCCGACCTTAATGATTTGGCCATTTTTTACCAACCTCCAGGTTATCCATGAAATACAATGCCCTCCTGTAGCGCACTCACAAAATTATTATTATAGCACTCGATAGCCACGCGGATTGCATTTTTAATCGCCGGAGCTTTTGAACTCCCATGACAGATAATACTAATCCCGTCAACCCCCAATAACGGGGCTCCGCCATGCTCCGAATAATCAAGTCGTGCCTTGATACCCTCAAAAGCAGGCTTTAAAAGAACTGCTCCCATCTTGCCGCGAGAAGTTTTTGATATTTCCTCCTTCAATAAAGTAAAAATTGCCCCGGCAGTTCCCTCTATTACCTTGAGGATAGTATTGCCAACAAAACCATCACAAACCATGACATCGGCTTTTCCCATTAAAACGTCTCGGCCCTCAACGTTTCCCAGAAACTGAACTGAGGACTCATTTTTCAAAATCTCATAAGCTTTCTGCACCAAGTCATTACCCTTTGTTGCTTCTTCTCCGTTGCTAATCAAAGCAACTTTCGGCATTTTAATTCCAACGATTTTTTCGGCATACACGCTGCCCATTATAGCGAATTGCACAAGATTTTCCGGCTTACAGTCGGCATTCGCTCCTACATCCAAAAGTACTTTTGGCCCTGTCAAAGCAGGTATCACCGTACAGATCGCCGGTCTATCAACCCCCTTTAACCTTCCTAGCTTAAACAAGGCTGCCACCATCTGCGCCCCGGTATTCCCGGCTGAAATTACGGCATCAGCCTTTTTCTCCCTAACAAGCCCTGTGGCAACACTTATGGATGCTCCCTTCTTCTTGCGATAGGCTAAGGCAGGATGCTCATCCATGCCAATCACTTCATCGCAATCAACGATCGTAACCTTCTGACCTTCGGCGTCCAACACTTCCTGCTCTATGTATCTTTCGATTTCCTCTTTTTTGCCAACAAAAATCAAATCAATCTCGGAATATTCCTTCATGGCGTCCAGTGCCCCCAGAATTATCTCTAAAGGCGCGTGATCTCCGCCCATAGCATCGACAGCAATTCTCAAGACATCTCCTCCTCTATCTCGCAACAACAACGAATTTACCGACAAAAACCTCTTCCGCTCCGACCTTCGATACGACCTTAATTAAATACTTATTGGACTTTTTCCTGGCCAAAACAGCACGGGAAACAATTTTTTCCTTCAAATACACAGGTCTCCGAAAGCGCAGCCTGGCACTTCCTGTCAGCACAACGTCAGCGTTGATAAGGGCTATAGCCAGCGTATTGGCTTGAGAAAAAATATAATCGCCGTTGCAAACCTGGCTCTTTTCGGCAACCATTTCCGGGCCTACCTCCATCATCGAAACCGCGTAATCCTCCAGTTTCAATTCCAGGAGTTCACCGACAAACTCATGGTTTAACATCGAACGCACTTTATCATAGACCTGTCTTGCTACCTGCTTTGTTCTTTCCCTTAGCTCCGGTATGCCCATTTCTGTTCTATCCAACCTAATAGTCTGTACGCTAACCCCAAATTTTTTTGCCAGCTGTTCATCTGTTGTAAAGGGATTATCGGCAAGAAGATGTGAAAGCTCTTTCTGCCTGTTCTCTTTTTCTAACCTGCGTACCACCGCAAATTCATCTCCTTCTTTTTAGCACCAGGTCTCAATACCTAGTATAAATAATCCGGGAAGTATTTTCAAGTAAATAATGTTTTTTTTCCTTTAAAAAGAAAAAAAGAAAGCATAACATGCCTTCTCTTTTAGTAAAATTATTTTCCTTCTACCTCTACGACCTTACGTCCATCATAATAGCCACATGCGGGGCAAACCCTGTGGGGCTGCTTAAACTCATGGCACTGAGGGCAAGTTACCACATTTGGCTTCTCCATTTTCATAACAACAGCCCTTCTCTGGCGTTTTCTTGCTTTGGAACGGCGGTGCTGCTGTACTCCCATTCAAACCACCTCCTCCTTATCCGATCCAAACAGCCGAAGTTCCCGCCCCGACCGCTAAGATACAATTTTTTACGTGTTACCTGCTATCTAACTTTTTCCCTTAAGCTTTGACAAGATGGCAAGCCTAGGATCGACATTATCAGTTTGGCAGTCACACCGACCGTTTTTCAGGTTTTTCCCACAGTGCGGACATATCCCGGGACAATCCGGAGAACACAAAAACTTCATCGGAAGATTGAGTAGAATCCCATCCTTGACCGCCTCATCAATATCCAGATAGTCATCCTGAAGCTCAATTACATCCTCATTGGTATCAGCTGCAAAAAACCCCTCATTAGACGGATGAGAATACCTCTCCTTAAAATCAAAAGCGAGGGGCTCCTGTACAGTCTCAAGACACCTGCTGCAATGAGAAGACAGCCTCGCCTCAACGTGAACCGACAATTCCAGCGATTGCCCGTTATTAACAACACTTCCTTTGACATGAACCGGGCTTACAAAGGATACATCTCCCATGCTTTCTCCTATTTCTAAAGAATAATCGATTGCCGTACTGATTCCCGGTTCGCCTAACAAACGAACAACATTTACCTTTATACGCCATCACCCCGTTTAGCACCGAAAATACGGTTATGCCGAAAGGGCTCTTGCTTTGCCGTACACACGACAGAAGAAAGACGCAGCATCGCTGCGCTTTCTAGCAAAACCTTCTACTAATTATATAAAGATAATATTTCTTTGTCAAGAAGTGGTCGGATAATCATATTGTAACGACCGTACCTACGTTACAAAAGAAGAATCTGTCCTTAAACTCCTGAGCCAATTTTACAGATACATCTAAACCGGTACAATGGGATACCCCAAGGTGTTCGATTTTAAATGTCTTCAGAGCTTCAATGGTTTTATTAACCTGCTCTTCGCTTGACATTCCCAAATGAGTGCCGCCAATAACTGTATGAATATGGTCTTGGCCCGTTTTTTTGATTGCATAATCAATTATATTAATTACTCCGGCATGAGAACAGCCTAAAATGATGAACAACCCTTTTTCTGTTTCAATCACAATAGATTGATCATCCTTCACCGGATCAATAATGTAATCATTCCCATCTTTGCAGACAATATCCTGATCCCCTGTTTCAAAATCTGTTACGCGGGGTATTTGTCCTGTTAGATGCAAACCGGGAGCAATCTCCCTGAACTCAGCACTGAAAATAAAGTTCGCGCCACTGCTCTCAAGAGCAACTTTGCTAAAGGGCACTCCTATATACATTTTGCCGTTCCGATTAATATAGCATTCTTTAAAGAACTCCGGATGAGAGTACACATTAACCGGTGAAGGGACCATTGACAACGCCGCCATCAAACCACCCGTATGATCGGAATGGTTATGACTGATAATAATCCCCTTGATGGTAGAAAGGTCCTTTTTGAAGAACAAGGCATTATTAATCAACGACAATCCCTGACCTGTATCAAACAGAAAATTACCATGACTTGTTTCTAAGAACACTGACCATCCATGTTCCGCCGTAGCACCTATGTTCCCGGAAACTGTGTTTTCACATAAAACCGTTGCTCTTATTTCCACAATACATAGCACTCCTTAATTCGAATTTTGCTATTTAATCTTAATTCAGCTTAACTCCTGGCAACAGGTCATGGCGACAGTGTTGACTATATCCTCTACACTGCAACCCCTGGAAAGATCATTGACCGGTTTGGCCATACCCTGTAGTACAGGTCCGACCGGTTCTGCCAAACCCAAACGCTGAACAAGCTTGTAGCCGATATTACCCGCTTGCAGATCAGGGAAAACAAGAACGTTTGCTTTGCCCGCCACCTTGCTATCAGGGGCTTTTGATGAGGCAACCTTAGGCACTATCGCTGCATCCAGCTGCAATTCACCGTCTATCTGTAAATCAGGATACTTATCCTTGGCCAGTCTGGTAGCCCTGACAACCTTTTCAACAAGTTCATGTTTTGCACTGCCCATTGTCGAGAAGGACAGCATAGCTACCTTCGGCTCCATACCGACTAAATCCCTTGCAGTCTTGGCGGAACAATAGGCTATTTCCGCTAATTGCCCTGCTGTTGGGTTTGGGGTTACGGCACAATCGGCAAAAACAAAAACTCCTTCCTCCCCAAATTCTTTCACCGGAGTAACCATCATAAACGCACCGGAAACAACCGTGACCCCAGGAGCAGTCTTGATAATCTGCAGCGCCGGTTTTAAAACATTCCCCGTGGTGTTTTCGGCTCCTGCCACAAATCCCTCTACCTCACCCTGATATACCATCATCGCCCCAAAATAGAGCGTATTCTTCATCAGCTTTTCCGCTTCTTCACGCTTTAAGCCCTTTTTCTTGCGTATTTCCACAAGCTCATCAACATACGAAGCAAAACAAGAAGCCTCTACAGGATTAATTATTGTAATATCACCTATTTCAGCCCCCACTGACTTGGCGACCTCTCTAATTTCCTTTTCATCACCTAGTAAAGTCACCTTAGCCAGACCTTCCGCTTGGATGATTTGGGCAGCCTGAACGGTTCTCGGTTCTGTTCCCTCAGGCAGTACAATCCTTCGCTTATTCTGTTTCGCCTTTGCTTTGATTTTCTCAACCAAATTCATTTAATTTAACCCCCTCTGGAATTTTTCTTCACCAAATCTATATATATTCGCCACTTTCTGCGAATTTCCTATATCAAATCATATTTTTTTAGGTGTTTTTTTTATATAATTAAAGCATGTTAAACTAACGACACAATCGGAGGCCGAATATGAACGTTGTAGGAATCATCTGCGAATATAACCCATTTCATACCGGGCACTTATATCACCTGCAGGCAGCAAAAAAAGAATCCTCCTCATCCGCAGTCGTTTGCGTGATGAGTGGTAATTTCACCCAAAGAGGAGAACCCTCAATCGTCAATAAATGGGTCAGGGCGGAAATGGCCATTGCTGCCGGTGCCGATGTGGTTTTTGAGCTTCCGGTGCTCTATGCAACCCGCAGCGCCTACTGGTTTGCCCGCGGCGGTATTGAAACCCTCTACAGTACCGGGATAGTCTCGCATTTGGCCTTTGGTGCCGAAAACGCCTGTGCTGAAACCATGCAAGAAACAGTAAAGATTTTAACACATGAAACCGCAGCCTTTCGAAAAAAGCTTAAACACTCCTTAAAGCAGGGAATGTCCTATCCAAAAGCCCGTTCAACAGCCTTAAAAAGCGAACTTCCCGGCAAAACGGAACTATGGTCAAAACCCAACAACGTTCTAGCTCTCACCTACCTACAGGTATTACAGGAGTTGAATATAAAAATGCAGCCCGTCATTATTGAACGCCAAGGACTTGGCTACGAAAACCCAGAATTACAAGAAGGTATATTCCCCAGCGCTACGGCGCTTCGAAACGAACTGTCTGTAACTCAATCAGGCGACTTTTTGCCTTCTCTGAAAAAAATCCGCCCGCACCTGCCCGCAGCAGCATATATGCTGCTGAAAAAGGAATACTTACAAGGCTGCTGTCCGGTAACCCCGCAGGCCTTTTCTCCTCAAATCATGACCTTACTCAGGCGCAGTACGGAAAAAGAAATATGCCAAATAGTTGATGTCGCGGAAGGGTTGGAAAACAGGATCACGGCTCTTGCCCAGGAATGCGGTGATGCCACAGAATTTCTGGCTAAATTAAAAACAAAACGCTTTACCTATACCAGGTTGCAGCGTTTCCTTATCCATCTGTTGCTAAACTACACACGTGAAGCCGAAAAAAACATAAAAAAAGGACCTCCCTATCTGCGTGTCCTGGGTTTCAGTAAAAAGGGCCAAGCACTTTTAAAAACAATCTCCTCCGCATCAGATCTGCCCGTCATTGTCAAAGCAGCCCATGCAAAAAAATACTGCCGCAACGATGAGTCTTTTAGAGCTTTTTGGGAAATGGATACACGTGCTACGAACCTTTATAACCTCGCTTATCCCGTAGTATCCCAAAGAACAGGGAACCAGGATTACCGAAGAGGACCTTTTCTACAAACCGACTGCTTTTAATAATCCGCTCAATTTTTCTTCCGCTGCCCTTTTTCCTTCTTCGATACAAAACTCAACCTTGTTAAAATCCAAAACGGCAACCTTTCTCATATCAGGTGTAATCAATATGTCCGCTTCTTTAAGCTTGAACTTGCTGATTTCACTTTCCAGGATGTTAATTGACTGGCTGATAACCTCATAAATGTTATTTACCTGTACCACATCTCCCTCATATTGCTGATAATAGTTAACGTCAACCCCAATAACGATATCAGCCCCCATCTCTTTGACAACACTAATCGGCACCCTGTCCTTGACAGCCCCGTCCACCAATAGTTTCCCGTCGATACGAACAGGATTGAAAATACCGGGAATCGAAATGCTGGCCCTAATGGCAGAGGCAATATTGCCCTCCTTAAAGACCACCCTTTCCATTCTTTCAATATCTGTTGCGATTACGGAAAGGGGAATGTTTAACTGGTCAAAATCCTTATTATGCGTCAACAAACGAGCAATCTCCAGAACCTTTTCTCCCTTTAAAAGACCCATTTTGGGAATTGTGACATCCACAAAATGCGATTGGTTCAATTTACAGGCTAATTTCGCCATAAAATCCGGATCCCCGCCGGCAGCGTAAGCTGCCCCTACTATTGCGCCCATGCTAGAACCGGCAATGAAATCAATCGGTATATTTTCCCTTTTGATGACCTGCAAAATACCGATGTGGGAAAGCCCTTTAGCTCCACCCGCTCCAAGCGCCAGCCCAACTTTTTTTCTCATATTGACCACCTTTATCCATTTAATGAACATATTAATGAACACACAAATACTTGTCATAGCAATTCCCTGTTTTCATATTTATTAAAGAGAGTACTTCAAGGGATGGCGCATTATGATAATTAAATACAGTACCGTTAGATTATTTTTCCTTTCTCTTATATTATCCCTCTTTGCCTTATTTCTATTAACCGGTCTTTTCATTTGGCCCCAAGAAGCCTTAGAGGGTGCAAAACACGGGTTGGAATTATGGGCAACAGTATTGGTCCCATCATTGCTGCCGTTTTTTATCATGGCCGAAATACTTTTAGGACTGGGTATAGTCAAAACACTGGGCATCTTGATGGAACCGTTAATGAGACCTTTTTTCAAACTACCGGGTTCAACTGCTTTTGTAGTCGCCATGGGATTTACTTCAGGCTACCCCATGGGTGCAATACTTACAAGACGTTTGCATGAAGAGAAACTGTGCTCGACTGCAGAGTGTGAAAGACTGGTTGCCTTTACAAATAACTCCAGTCCCGTCTTTATCCTCGTTGCCGTTGCGGTTGGAATGTTTGGCAGTCCTGAGCTTGGTCTGATTATAGCATTTTCACATTATACCTCCAATATCATGCTGGGGATAATTCTGGGGCTGTTGCCCTTTGCCAAAGACCAAAACGCAGACTTTTCACCCGGTATCTTCAAAAGGGCCTTAAGTACATTCCTGGCTGCACAGAAAAAGCGCAAACCCCTCGGCACCCTTTTGGGCGACGGAATTAAAAAGGGGATTAACAACATTACCCTAATAGGCGGTTTTGTGGTACTCTTTGCAGTCATCATCAAACTGCTCTCTTCCTCTGGCCTGCAAAAGTATTTGGAATCGATAAGTCTTCTGTTGCTTCATCCGACAGCCCTGCCTGATTTTTTAAGCAAACCATTGGCTACAGGTTTTTGGGAAATGACCCTTGGCTTAAAGGAAGCTTCTCTCTTTAAATTGTCATTGCAGCAACAAGCAGCTGTAATCAGCCTCATGATGGGCTGGAGCGGTCTTTCGATTCAAGCACAAGTGGTCAGTATCCTGTCAGGCTCCAACATACGCACCCACCTTTACCATATTTGCAGAATACTGCAAGGTCTGCTTTCAGCCCTATTAGCCTATGCGCTCGCTTCAACAAAAAACTTTCTGCACACAGAAACGGCGGCACCTGTCTTCAACGTCATCCGACACATCGACGGCCCCACCCTTCTTTTTAAGTACAATTTTATCCTGGTAGCAAAAGCCTTTGTCCTAATAATACTGGTTTTCCTATTCCTATCGGCATTTCTCGTCGTGGCAAGGCACCTAACCGATTGATGCGAACAAGAACGATTATTCCTTCCGTTCGCGCTGATTTCCCCTTAACTCTTCTCTGCTCGCCCTCACAACCTGTAAGGTTTTCTCCAGTTCCGCCTGCAACTGCATCATCACATCGTCGGCATAACTCAAAGCGCCCTGAGTAACCTCTTTCGCAACCTGCTTGGAGTTATCAATGATTTCTTCACTTTGAGATTTTGCCAGCCTGACAACCTCACTCTCTCCCGCCAGACGCTGCAGTTTAGCTTTAGCAGCCTCGACAATTGTCTCGGCCTCGCGCTCCGCCTCTCCAATCAACCTTTCCCTTTCCCGCATGATCCATTCTGCTTCTTGGATAGCTTCCGGAAGGAGCACCCTCATTTTATCAACAAAATTGTACACCGTATCCTCATTCATGATCATCTTACCCGTCATGGGAATACGTGAACATTCCTCAACAATATTCTCGAATTCTTCTATCAAGCGTAGCACTTCCATTATTCTCCCTCCATTAATCCATTAATCATGAATCATTTGATAGAACCAGATTCGTGTGTCACCATAAACCTTATTTCTTACAGCAGTCAATCCCCCTATTTTCTCAGGCAATATCTCCTTGCTATCGCTCTCTGCAATCACTACCGTCTCTTTTTTCAATAACGCAGATTGCGCCAAAGCGGTCAGCACCTTCAGGTACAATCCCTTGGCATAGGGCGGGTCAAGATACACGATATCGAACTTAAACAATTCTTCTCTGTCAAGATGCTCAATCAGGCGCAGTGCTTCCATGTTGAAAACCCTGCTTTTCTCCTCTAACTGACAGTTTTGTATATTTGCCCTTATTATATCACAAGATTTTCTCTGAATATCATTAAAACAACAAAAACTTGCTCCTCTGCTTAAGGCTTCAATTCCCATCGCACCTGTGCCGGCAAAAATATCCAGAAAAACAGCTTCCCGAATCAAAGCGCCCAAAACATTGAATACCGACTCTTTGACCCGATCCAGCGTCGGCCTGATAGTGTTTCCTTTTAAGCATTTTAAATTACGGCCTTTGGCTAATCCTGCTATCACCCGCACAATATCTGGCAACTCCCTGACTTTATCCATTTATTAAGCTTTTTAAACCGACCATTACCTTATTTCGCCGATAATAATAATAATCCTTTTTGCAAACAATAGATATAGAAAAGGACTTATTCTTCCTTGACCATCTGATACTTCTCATTGTTCCCCTTTTCAACATTATACAAGCGTCGTTTTCTGTCATTTTCTCCCGAAATGAACAAGCGACGTTTTTCTTTTACCAAATATTTATTTTCCCCACATATAAAAGCGGTAAATAGTTAAAAATAACGGCAAAGAATATAATAAAGGGGTGTCGATTTGCAAACCAGTGAGCTGTACAGACTATTAGGGATCAATTTGGATCTGGCCGTAGAAGCACATGATTTGCTGCGTGGTGAGACAGGACGGGAAATTCCGGGAGTAAAAATGGATGAAGACACATTTGACAATTGTTCAATCAGAACAATCACCATCCTCAACGAGCAAGGCGAACAAATCATGAGAAGACAACAAGGAACTTACATAACTTTAGAAACAGAGGCTCTAAGAGTCAATAATAAAATAGTACATAAGGAAATAGGAGAAATACTGGCTAAATGCTTAAATAAGGTTCTGCCTCTAAAAGATGATTCCTCCATTCTGGTTGTTGGTTTGGGTAATTGGAATGCAACACCGGATTCTCTTGGACCAAAGGTAATCAATTCATCGATGGCTACCAGGCATCTCTTTCATTACGCACCGGTCGAATTGCAACAAGGTTTAAGACCCGTATCCGTGATGGCTCCGGGTGTATTAGGTCTTACAGGCATTGAAACAGCCGAAATCATTAAAGGAACTGTGGATAGAGTTCAACCTGATGTAGTAATCTGTATTGACTCTTTAGCAGCAGGCAGTGTCGAAAGGATAAACGCCAGCATACAAATCTCCGACACGGGAATCAGCCCCGGCTCAGGCATTGGCAACAAGAGGATGGGCATCAACCCTGAGTCAATGGGAGTACCTGTAATTGCCATCGGCGTTCCGACAGTCGTTCAGGCAGGTATCATCGCCCATCAAACCATGGAACAATTGTTCAACCATCTCAATGCGAACCCGTCCCTGCAAGACTTGTATATGAGACTCCAACCCATAGCTATCAATGAAATGATCGCCAAAGTCCTGGAACCCTTCGGCGGACAACTGACCGTGACGCCCAAAGAAATAGACGAACAAATCACCAATACCGCCCGGGTGATCGCGATGGCACTTGCTCTGGCTCTCCATCCCGGTATGCCTTTGGATGAGGTCGAACATTATCTTCATTGATTTTTCTGCAGTATTAAAAACAAGCAGGAACCTGCATTCCTGCTTGTTTTGTTCATTATTGCAGCTGGCCTTGATTCTTGGAAAGAGCATCTTCGGCGTACTGCACCAGCTTCCGCGTCATATAACCTCCGACATAGCCGTTCTGGCGAGATGTCAGCTGGCCTTTGTCGCTCTGCTGATAGTTTGCCAACCCCAGTTCATTAGCAATCTCGTACTTAAGCTGATCTAAGGCATAAGCTGCACCCTGAACTGCGGGCTTGTTGGTATTTCTGCTCATTATTTATTCACCTCCCTTCAAAAGAATTTGATCTTTGAGGGGAACCAAATCTTTTTTCTACCCTTATTATGAACTGCAATGAAATGTTTTATACTTTCATAAAAAACAACTATTTTAGAATCTTTTACCATGAATAACCATAAAAATTAAAGCGCACCTCTGAATGTCAGAGTCTTTATCCAACATTTGAGGTGCGCCTCATCTTTTAAAGAGTTTTTTTGTTAAATATTGGCATTTCATTTAATTTCCTATTGAAACAAGGTCAACAGGACTCCGGCAGCAACGGCGGAACCGATTACACCGGCTACATTTGGCCCCATAGCGTGCATGAGCAAGAAGTTCTTGGGGTTATCTTTCTGTCCAACGACCTGCGAAACACGGGCCGCCATAGGAACAGCAGAAACCCCGGCTGAGCCGATAAGCGGATTGACCTTTTTGCCGGAAAGATAATACATGACAACACCCAGCAGTGTCCCTCCGGCCGTACCCACACAAAACGCAATCAGACCCAGCACTACTATCGAGATGGTTTCAAAGGAAAGAAATGCTTCGGCATTGGCTGTTGCGCCGACTGTTACACCCAGGAAGATGACGACAATATTATTGATGGCATTTTGTGCCGCATCGCTTAAGCGTGCCACAACCCCGGATTCCCTGAACAGGTTGCCCAACATCAGCATACCGATCAAGGGTGCGGAGGCCGGCAAGAGCAAGATAACTATTATAGTAACTGCAATCGGAAATACCACCCTTTCCAGCTTTGACACCGGTCGCAATTGGTCCATCTTGACCATTCGCATTTCCTTGGTGGTCAAAAAACGCATGATAGGCGGCTGAATAATCGGAACCAGTGCCATATATGAGTAAGCCGCTATCGCAATCGCTCCCAGTAGTTCCGGAGCCAGCTTTGAGGTAAGAAAAATAGCGGTAGGTCCGTCGGCCCCTCCAATGATAGCAATGGAAGCTGCCTGTTTCGGCACGAAATCTAAAAAGAGTGCTCCGATAAAGGTGAAAAAGATTCCCAACTGAGCCGCAGCACCCAACAATAAGGTTTTCGGGTTGGCAATTAACGGCCCAAAATCGGTCATGGCACCTACTCCCAGGAAAATCAAGGGTGGATAGATGCCCAGCTTTACTCCCTGGTATAAATACCACAACAAACCTCCCGGCTGGGTCTTTTCCAGGCCCGTCACCGGATCGATGCCAAGCGTTGGTCCATCCATTAAACCGGTGTTAGGCAGGTTTACTAAAAGCATACCAAAGGCTATGGGAAGTAAAAGCAAGGGTTCGAATTTTTTCACGATAGCCAGGTAAAGAAGTACAAATGATATGAGCAGCATTATAATCTGCTGGAGATCCATCGATGTAAATCCGGTTCCCACCAACAGGTCATGTAATGCGCCCAAGAAATCTATCTGCATGGTAGAAGTTCATCCCCTCTCACGTTAGTACGAATAATCCTGTTGCACATTAACCTATAACCACAAGTACTTCATCAGAGTCAACGGTAGAACCTTCACTCACTCTGATTTCTTTGACCGTACCTGCAGACTCGGCGAATATTTCATTCTCCATCTTCATAGCTTCCAGTGTCAACAGCATATCTCCGTCATTAACCTGTTGCCCTACCTTTGCTTTTATCGATAATATCTTACCGGGCATCGGTGCAGTTACCACCGAAGCACCAGCCGGGGCAGGTGCAGCAGCTTTTGGTGCAGCGGGAGCGGGAGCAGCTTGTGCAGGTGCCGGTGCAGCTGCCGGCCTTGCTGCCGGAGCAGAACCTCCTCCTATTTCTTCTACTTCAACCTCATAGGATTTTCCATTTACTGTTATTTGAAATTTTTTCATCCTTAACTCTCCTCTTCGTATTAGACTTATGCTTTCTGCAAATTAATTTAATAGCACTCTTGCCGCAGGTTCATTGTCTCACTGCGTCCTGCATAACTCCAGGCAGGCGCGTTTGTACCCGGCAAGCATCTGATAGCTTTCACATAGGCCGTACCTTGAGACATACTGGCCACAGCGGCAGCGATAACCGCAATTATTTCATCATTGTCTTCGTGAGCCTCGATTTTCAAGTTCGTTTCTGTTGCCTCTTGATGATTTACCTGCTGTTTGTCAGTACGATTTCTTCTCTTTTCAATCGTACCCGCAAAAAGCGAAATTCCCTTAATAATAAATATCAATAAGACCAACTCGAGAAAAACGACTCCCATACCTATGGCCGCAACAGTTAAACCAAATGACAGCATAGTTTTTGCCTCCTTTCAGGACTAGAGAGGAATATTACCGTGTTTCTTTGCCGGACGCGTCTCGCGCTTTGTGGCCAGCATTTCTAAGGCATTTGCCAAACGCGGACGAGTTTCCTGAGGTTCTATAACAATATCGACAAAACCTCTTTCGGCTGCCACATACGGTGTTGCAAACCTCTCCTTGTATTCCTCAATCATTTCCGCTCTTTTAGCTACCGGATCGTCGGCACCCTCTATTTCCTTACGGAAAATGATGTTAGCAGCACCATCGGCACCCATGACGGCAATTTCAGCTGTCGGCCAAGCAAATACCTGATCTGCTCCTAAATCCCTGGAACACATGGCTAAGTAAGAGCCACCATATGCCTTTCTTGTTACAATCGTAATTTTAGGCACCGTAGCTTCCGAGTACGCATATAAAAGCTTAGCCCCATGTCTGATGATTCCTCCAAACTCCTGAGTTGTTCCCGGCAAGTAACCCGGAACATCAACGAAGTTCACAATGGGGATATTAAAGGCATCACAAAAACGGATATGTCTTGCCGCTTTGTCGGAAGCATTAATATCCAGACAACCCGCCATAAACTTAGGGTTGTTTGCAATAATCCCTATCACTCTGCCGTTTAACCTGGCATAACCTGTCATAATATTAGCCGCATAAAGGGACATTGTTTGGAAAAATTCCCCATTATCAACAACTTTTCTTATTACCTCGACCATTTCATAGCCCGCATTTGGATTATCAGGAATGATTTCATTTAAAGCTTCGTCCATGCGTTCAGGGCTGTCCCCGGTTTCCAGATAAGGAGCTTCCTCCAGATTATTGGAAGGTAAAAAGCTCATCAGTTTTCTAATTTGCCCAAAACAATCCTCCTCGTCCTCTGCCGCAAAATGAGCTACCCCACTGACACGGTTATGGGTCATTGCTCCGCCCAGTTTTTCAGACGTAACTTCCTCACCTGTCACGGCTTTAATAACCTGGGGCCCGGTGATAAACATTTGAGAAATGTTTTTGACCATAAAGACATAGTCGGTGATAGCAGGGGAATAAACTGCGCCACCCGCACTGGGTCCAAGTATTACCGATATCTGAGGAATTACTCCGGATGCCAGCGTGTTGCGGTAAAAGATCTTTCCGTAACCGCTTAAAGCGTCGACAGCTTCCTGGATCCTTGCCCCGCCTGAGTCATTTAGTCCAATACAAGGGGCACCCATTTGCATGGCCATATCCAAGACCTTGCATATTTTCTGGGCGTGCATTTCACCTAATGAACCGCCGAGAACCGTGAAGTCCTGAGCAAAGACATAAACCAGACGTCCTTCAATTGTCCCGTAACCGGTTATAACGCCTTCCCCGGGGGCTTCTTTCCCGGCCATATCAAAGTTCACACAGCGGTGAGTCACAAATTTATCAATTTCCGTAAAGGAATCGGGGTCAAGCAACCTGCCAATCCTTTCCCGGGCTGTCAGCTTGCCCTTCTGATGCTGTTTTTCTACAGCTTTCTGACCGCCCCCCGTTTCAATCTTTTTACTGCGTTCGAACAAATCATCGATTTTTTCTCTTGTACTCATTTTTCGAACTACCTCTCTTTTCCGCTAATATTTATTACTTCCTTTGAGAAAGCTCGAGCAAAACGCCCTTGGTAGCTTTCGGGTGCGCAAAGGCAATACTGGCACCACCTGCCCCGTAACGAGGCTTCTCATCAATCAATCTGACGCCTTTTTCTTTCAGCTCGGCCAGTGCTTCTTCGATGTTGTCCACACGCAGGGCAATATGCTGGATGCCCTCACCATT
Organism: Clostridia bacterium; assembly: GCA_018432615.1. Classification (GTDB taxonomy): domain Bacteria; phylum Bacillota; class Peptococcia; order DRI-13; family SM3-B62; genus SM3-B62. The sequence goes on along the minus strand of JAHDSQ010000029.1, from coordinate 3,818 downwards.
CTTTTCAATAAACCTGGCTATTGGTCCATCCGAGGTAGTGGATTCCAACAATTCTAACTCACTGTCCCCACAAGGAAGAAAAGCAACCTTAACCTTTTGCTCTTCAACGACCTCCTTTCCTGTTACCTCTAATCCCAGCACTTCGGTGTAGAATTTCAATGATTCTTCCAAGTCTTTCACCGCAATGCCAATGTGATCAACACATAAAACCTTCATAATTCTCAGCCTCCCTCTATTTCACAGTATCCGCAAGAATACTTTGCACCAGGGTATATGGATCGTTTTCTTTTCTTACCAGCTTGTCTACCTCTTCCTGAAAGCTTCCGTCTTTGACAAATTTTTCATTAACGTAACGAGTCATATTTTGTACTACAAGCTCCAGCACTTCTGTCTCTAAACGCTCCCTGCGCCGTTCCGCCAGCAACCCTGTTTTATCCAGATACTCCTTATGTCTGATAACGGCCTCAACCACTTCAATTATGCCTTTGTTTTCCGAAGCTACCGTCATCAAAATCGGATGATCCCATTCATCCTTTTCGGCGTTAAGCCCAAGCATCATTTCCAATTCAATGACTACACGGTTAGCCCCGTCGCGGTCTGCCTTGTTGACAATAAAAATATCGCCTATTTCCAAGATCCCGGCTTTGATAGCCTGGATATCATCTCCCAGCCCGGGAACCGTCACAACAAGGATTGAATCCGCTGTTTTAATAATATCAACCTCGGATTGCCCGACACCCACTGTCTCGATAAATATGTAATCAAATCCACAGGCATCAAGAATCTTCACTGCATAATGCGTAGCCTTGGATAAACCTCCCAGCTTACCTCGTGTGCTCAAGCTACGAATGTATACCCCTTCATCCAAATTGAGATCCGACATCCGCACACGATCCCCTAAAATAGCTCCTCCCGTAAAGGGACTCGCCGGGTCAACAGCCAGTATTGCCACTTTTTTCCCTCTTTTACGCAGCTCTTTCACCAGCTTGTCCGTCATCGTGCTCTTTCCGGAACCGGGTGGTCCTGTAATCCCAACTATATGGGCCTTCCCGGTCAAGGGAAACATCTCCCGCAATGCTGTGACCGCTTCTTTTTCTTCGTTTTCTGCTAAACTTATTAACCGCGCGATGGCGCGACGATTACCCTTCAAGGCTTTCTGCACAAGTTCCATATTCACACCACCCTTTGCGGAACAAGTAGCCTATCTAAAGAATATAACTAAATATCCTAAATTAGTCAAATAGAATTCTTATATCAAATTTGACCTAATTTTAGCCTACCTAACATTATTTTTAATATAATTAACAACCTCGCCGGTAGGGGTACCAGGTGTAAATACCTCAGCAATCCCGTTTTCTTTCAGGAAAGGAATATCGGAATCAGGTATAACTCCGCCACCCATAACCAGAACATCGTCGGCACCTTCTTCGGCAAGAAGTTTTGCCACCTTGGGGAAAAGATGATTATGGGCGCCTGACAAAAGACTCATCGCCACAACATCTACATCCTCCTGCACAGCTGCCGCTACTATTTGTTCCGGAGTTTGACGCAGACCGGAATAAATAACCTCCATGCCGGCATCTCTTAAGGCACGAGCTATAACCTTGGCTCCACGATCATGACCATCCAGTCCGGGCTTAGCAACGAGGACCCTAATTAGTTTTTCTGACATTTTTTTATACCTCCATCTAATCTTTCAAAATAGTAATTACAGGATTTCGACCGGTCTGTACTCGCCGAAAATCTCCCTCAGCACATCACAAACTTCGCCCTCCGACGCATAAACCCTTATAGCGTCTAAAATGAACGGCATTAAATTGGCATCCGTTTTAGCAGCTTCACGCAGAGTAGAAAGCTTTGTCTTTACGGCCAGATTATCACGGGACTCCTTTAATGCTTTCAGTTTTTTTACCTGGGCTTCGCCTACGGAAGGATCAACACGGAGCAGTCCCTCAATGGGTTTTTCCTCTACCTGGAATTTATTCATACCAACAACAATTCTCTCATTAGCCTCAACTTCCTTCTGATAAGCATAAGAACTGTCGGCAATCTCCTTTTGTATATAACCCTGCTCGATAGCCTTAGTCGCTCCGCCCATCGTGTCTATCTTTTCAATATACTCCATGGCCTTCTTTTCTATCTCATTAGTGAGACTTTCCACATAATAAGACCCGGCGAGGGGGTCGACCGTATCACAGACACCTGATTCATAAGCAACGATCTGTTGTGTCCTCAGAGCTATCCGCACTGATTCCTCGGAAGGCAATGCCAAGGCCTCATCCTTAGAATTTGTATGCAAGGACTGAGTGCCTCCCAGCACCGCGGCCAATGTTTGGATAGCAACACGCACTATATTGTTCTCTGGCTGTTGTGCGGTCAATGTTGAACCACCGGTTTGGGTATGGAAACGCAGCATCCAGGAACGGGGATTTTTCGCACCGAAACGTTCCCTCATGATTTTTGCCCACATTCTGCGAGCAGCCCTGAATTTTGCAACCTCTTCCAAAAGATCGTTATGTGAATTAAAGAAAAATGATAACCTACCGGCAAAACCGTCAACATCAAGACCGGCCTTAATAGCCGCATCCACATAGGCAATACCGTCGGCCAATGTAAAGGCCACCTCTTGAGCGGCTGTCGAACCGGCTTCACGGATATGGTAACCTGAAATAGATATTGTGTTCCAGTTCGGAACATTCTTGGAGCAAAACTCAAAGATATTTGTAATCAAACGCATCGAAGGTCCCGGTGGATAAATATATGTACCCCTTGCCGCATATTCCTTGAGAATATCATTCTGAATAGTGCCTTGAAGCTTATCCACTGTTACTCCTTGCTTTTCCGCAACAGCGATATACATGGCTAGTAGTACCGAAGCAGGCGCATTGATGGTCATCGAAGTACTAACCTTATCAAGTGGTATCTGATCGAACAAAACCTCCATATCCTGCAGTGAATCGATAGCCACACCAACCTTGCCGATCTCACCCTGGGCTATTTCCGCATCGGAGTCATAACCGATCTGAGTGGGGAGATCAAAAGCCACCGATAAGCCTGTCTGTCCCTGGTCTAACAAATACCTGTATCTTTTGTTTGAATCCTCGGCAGTTGCAAAACCGGCATACTGGCGCATTGTCCAGAAACGTCCCCTGTACATAGTTGGCTGTACACCGCGGGTATATGGATATTGACCCGGCATGCCCAAATCTCTCACGTAATCAAAATCTTGATTCTCTACCGGAGTATACAACCTCTCCACAGGAATACCCGAGGTTGTTGCAAATTCCTCCTTGCGTTCCTTAAATTTTGCCAGCGTCTTAGCGACCTGTCCTTTTTCCCACTCCTCTTTGGCCAGGGCAATCTCCTTCAGCTTCTCTTTGTCATACATCACCTTTGCGCTCCTTCCTGTTATTCATGTTCTTAATATCAGCTATTCCCAAGATTCTATTCCCGGGAGTAAATAATTTGGTAAAGTGCGCCCAGTTACATTATATCTATATCTTCTTCATAGTTCAATAATTTTTAGAGACGCCGTCTATGTTTTTTGCCCCGACCTATTTCATTCAAAAAACCAGCTGCCTGCCCATGTTGTGCTAAAGAACAACAAAGCAAACAACTGGCTTTTCCTGTTGTACTTACTTATTTTATTTTTGTATCTTACTCAGTATCTTGTATTAAATTAGGGGCTGATGAATAACGCAGTTTTTCTATCAAGTCAAAAAAACAGGTCTTAACCAGCTCCAATATATTGATTCCAAAAATGAGCGTAAAAAGGCTCTTAACCTTTTCTCCAAGTTCATTACCAAAAATACAAGATG
>JAHDSQ010000042.1 GCA_018432615.1 Clostridia bacterium | reverse complement strand
TAATCTTTATCCACTGTAGATAAGGGTAAATAAGTTTAGGGGAGGAACAGAAATTTAAAAAAAACCGTATATCCTCTTTTAGAAAGGTCAATTTTGAGCTCGCAGGATTTTTAATTATTTTCATGCGTCAGCTCTGTTTGATAGCGGTTATATTTGACAAAAAAGCGGTGGTTTCGTATAATTAACTCACTGCGGCGGCAAGCAGGGTAACGGTTGGCTCTCGTTCCTTGACACGGAAGTGTCGACGATGGGAGTTTGTTTTTTTAGGCATATGGAGTAAGGAGGCTTTTTTATGTTAAGTGGCAACGAGATCCGGGAAAAGTTTCTATCATATTTTGAGAGTAAAGACCATACCAGGGTGAGGAGTTCTTCTCTCATACCTCACGATGATCCGACACTGTTATTTACTAATGCCGGGATGAATCAGTTTAAAGACGTCTTCTTAGGATTGGAAAAAAGGCCTTACTCCCGCGCTACAACATCGCAAAAATGTGTGCGGGCCGGAGGAAAGCATAATGATTTAGAGACTGTTGGCAGAACGGCACGCCATCATACGTTTTTCGAGATGCTGGGAAATTTCTCTTTCGGAGACTATTTCAAGCGTGAAGCTATTGAATACAGCTGGGAGTTTTTAACCGGGGTTTTAGGTTTGCCCCCGGAAAAGCTCTATGTGACGATTTACCAGGATGATGATGAAGCTTATGAATTGTGGCGGGAATTGACACCTGTTCCTCCTGAACGTATTATCAGGATGGGAGAGAAGGATAACTTCTGGTCCATGGGCGACACCGGTCCCTGCGGACCATGCAGCGAGATCCATTTTGACCGGGGTGAGAAGTATTCCTGTGGTCAGGAGTGCGGAATCGGTAAATGTGAATGTGACCGCTATTTAGAGATTTGGAATCTGGTTTTTATGCAATATAACCGGGATAATGACGGGAAGATGACACCGCTGCCTCGTCCGAGTATTGATACCGGCATGGGCTTGGAACGTATTACCGCTGTAATTCAAGAGGTGGAAAGCAATTATGATACGGACCTCCTCAAGGAAATTATTCGGGCAATTGAGAAATTATGCGGGAAGCAATATCAGCAAGGTCAGCAGGGCTTTCCCTTCAGGGTTGTTGCCGACCATATTCGTTCCTGTACTTTCTTGATTAGTGACGGGGTCTTGCCAGCAAACGAGGGTAGGGGCTATGTTTTACGTCGTATCTTACGACGTGCTGTTCGTTTCGGGGAGGTCTTAGGTATTGATGAACCCTTTATGTATAGGCTTGTTCCTGTGGTGGTCGAGCTTATGAAGGATGCATACCCGGAAACCAAGGAAAACAGCGACTATGTTATTAAGATAATCCGCATCGAAGAGGAACGTTTCCATGAGACCTTAAATGAAGGGATATCCCTCGCTCAGGAAATCATTAAAGAAGTACAGGAAAAAGGACAGGATACGCTGCCCGGTGCAGAGGTTTTCCGCCTTTATGATACCTTTGGCTTTCCACTAGACCTTTCTCAGGATATAGCGGAAGAAGCAGGGCTGAAAGTGGATCTGGACGGGTTTAATAAGGCCATGGAAGAACAAAGAGAACGGGCCAGGGCTGCCCGACAGGAAGGCAATGCCTGGGATATGGCTTTGACCGTAGCAAATCTGGTAGGTGAGCTGCCTGCCACCAAAAGTTGCTGTTATGATCATTTACGACTCGAGGCGGAGATACAGGCCCTTATCAAAGAAGGAAATTTGGTCGAAAGCGCATCTGCAGAGGATGAAGTATGGATATTGGCCGATCTTACTCCCTTTTATCCGGAAGGAGGCGGACAAGCAGGTGATTCCGGTACGATTACGGCACCGGAAGGAAAAATCCGTGTAACCGGGGTAAAGAAACTGCCCGACGGCAAGATAATCCATCAAGGGAAAGTCGAGGGATTGGTGAAGTCCAAAGACCGTGTGGTGATGGAAGTAGATAAAAAAGCGCGGCTGGCCACGGCCCGCAATCATACGGCGACTCATCTTTTACATAAGGCATTGCAGGAGGTATTGGGGGAGCACATCCATCAGGCCGGTTCGGCGGTGGAACCGGAGAGGCTGAGATTCGATTTTACGCATTTCACTGCCCTTACCGACGATGAACTCCGGAAGGTGGAGGAACGGGTCAATGAAATGGTTTTAGAAGCGCTCGATGTTGGTGCCTATGAGACCGCTCTGGATAAAGCAAAAAGTGAAGGTGCGACGGCCTTATTCGGGGAAAAGTACGGTGATGTGGTAAGGGTCGTCAAAATCAGCGATTACAGTATGGAGTTATGCGGCGGCACCCACATTGAGAATACAAGCAGGATCGGCCTGTTCAAAATCACCGGCGAGAGTGCGGTAGGGGCTGGTTTGCGCAGGATTGAGGCCATCACCGGAGCCGGGGTGAGAAAATATCTGGAGGGTAAGGAGCAACTGCTACAAGAATTGGCAGAGCTTCTGAAGGTGCCTGCCAAGGAGCTTCCTCATAAAGTTCGGTCATTGCTGGAAGAGGCGCGGTCAAAGGATAAAGCCTTGGAACGTATGGAAGCCCAAAAAGCCGTGCTGCAGGTGGATGACCTGTTACAAAAGGCAACGGAAATCAAAGGCGTGAAGGTACTGTCGGCCCGCGTCGAGGTCGGTGATATTGACTCTTTGCGCAACATGGCGGATATGTTTAGGGAAAAGATGAAAACGGGCATAGTAGTATTGGGAACGGTCTTAGGGGATAAAGTCAGCTTTGTCGTTGCGGTCACAAAGGACGTAACGAGCCGGGGAGCACATGCGGGGAAAATCATTAAGGAAGTGGCGAAAATCACCGGCGGTGGAGGCGGCGGCAGACCTGATATGGCCCAAGCCGGCGGCAAGATGGTAGAAAAACTGGATGAGGCTCTGGCTAAGGCTTTTGAGATAATAGATGCCCAAATTGAACAATAATGTCGCTTTTTTTTAAAGGAGAATTAAAGCGAATAAAGAATTATATATTATGAGGTAAGGGACAGGAGGGTTGATGTTATGTCTACCGAAAAGAACCAGCAGACTATGATGTTTCGCGTTAAAGCAGAGGAAGACATTAAGGTTAAGGATACACTGAAGCATGTTTATGGTGCTTTGCAGGAAAAGGGATACAACCCGATTGACCAGCTTGTCGGCTATCTTTTGTCGGGGGATCCGGCTTACATCACCAGCCATAAGAATTCGCGCCAGATGATTAGAAAGCTGGAACGTGACGAAATTTTGGAAGAGATGCTTAGTACATATTTGAGCGAGTGAGTATTAGGCCTCACATTGGATGTGAGGCTTTTTTGTACTTATAGAAGGTATAAATTATATAGGTGTTTTCGGTTAAGGGGAGTGTGTCAGGGAATGAAATATCGGGTTTTGGGGAATACGGGAATCAAGGTGTCCCGTATTTGTTATGGGGCTTTGACCATTGGCCCGCTGCAGGCCAACATGAGCATAAAAGAGGGTGCGGCGCTTATTCGCTATGCCTTGGAATGCGGAATAAACTTTATTGATACCGCCAAGATATATGAGACCTATCCCTATATTAAAAAGGCGCTGAAGGGTTGGGACAAGCCTGTCGTTATCGTCAGCAAGTCCTATGACTATACCCGTGAGGGCATGAAAAAGAGCCTGGAGGAGGCCCGGCTGGCTTTAGACCGTGATTGCATCGAGATTTTTATGTTGCATGAGCAGGAATCCGAGTTGACGCTGGAAGGGCATAAGGATGCCCTGGATTATTTATGGGAAGCCAAAGCCAAGGGTCTGGTCAAGGCTGTGGGTATTTCCACCCATACCTTGCGAGCTGTCAAAGCAGCCACCGGAAGGGACGATGTTGAGGTGATCCATGCCATCGTCAATTACCGGGGCTTAGGCGTATTGGATGGTACCGAGGAGGAAATGACACAAGCGTTAAAGGTCGCCTGGGAGAAAGGCAATGGCATTTACGGCATGAAGCCTTTAGGGGGCGGAAACCTTATCAAAAATGTCCCAACGGCCTTGGAATATGCTTTTCGACATCCCTATTTGCACAGCGTGGCCATCGGTTGTAAAATGAAAGAAGAGCTTGACTATAACATTGCGATGCTTGAGGAGCAGGATGTTCCGGCCGAGGTCATGGATAAGGTGAGTACAGCGCCGAGAAAGCTGCATATCGAGGATTGGTGTATTGGTTGTGGGGCATGTGTGAAACAGTGTCCTTTTGGGCTGCTGGCTATAAAAGACGGGAAGGCCTGTTTGACTGAGGATTCTTGTATGTTCTGCGGTTATTGCGGTGCGGTGTGCCCGGAATTTGCTATTAAGGTAGTTTAACCTGGCTGATTTGCTTTAAGTTGATGGGAGATGATGAGTAGGAAATGAGGATCTTGGGGTTGGATGTAGGAGATAAAAGAATTGGGGTAGCCGTCAGCGATGAGATGGGAATAACGGCCCAGGGGCTCAAGACTTTAAACCGGGAAAATGTCGCTGAAGATGTTGCCGACATCGGAGAGATTATCAAAGATTATGCTGTGAAACGTGTTGTAGTAGGTCTGCCGCGGAATATGAACGGTACTTACGGAGAACAGGCGGAGAAGGTGAAGGAATTTGTCGCTGAGTTGAAGAAAGTTGCCGCTATTGAGGTGGTTTATCAAGATGAGCGTTTAACGACCGTGGCGGCAGAAAGAACTTTGCTGCAGGGTAATGTGTCACGCAAGAAAAGAAAAGGGGTAATAGACAAGATTGCGGCGGTTATGATTTTGCAGGGTTATCTTGATAGTGCTCGTTTGTAGGGCAATGGTTCTTTTTTTCGATACATAAGGTGCTATGATAAGGGAAAGAATATTTCCGCAGGGGCAAGAGGATGAACTTAGGTTTGACAAAGCTTATCAAAGGAATGTACAATGGCTTTGAAGCAAGCCAATGATAAGGAAAGAGGTGGGTAACGATGAATGATAATGATGAAAAGGTTGTCTTAGTCGACGAAAACGGTGAAGAGCACGGTTTTGTACTTATTGATGTTCTGGAAGTGGACAATGAGGAATACGCTGTTCTTGAGCCCCTTGACCTTGATGAAGAAGAGTCCGAGGCGATCATTCTTAAAATAGGGAAAGACGAAAACGGTGAAGATGTCCTTTTTGATATTGACGACGATGAGGAATGGGAAAGGGTAGCGGATGCGTGGCAGGAATTGATGGAGGAAGACGGAGTAGAAGAATAGAAATAGAATATAGCAGATAATGGGATAATGACAGCCCCTTGCCAAATGGCAAGGGGCTTGTTGTAGATAGTGTGCGTGGGGAGCAAGCCTGACGGAAAGAACTATTGCCAATATTAATGTAAAAGATATATAATTAAGATAATGCTAATATTAGTAATTAGAAGAAATAAATACTAGCAAGAAGGGGTGATCGTTTGAAAAGGGCACTGCTTTTTTTTCTTGTCTTAACGGTAATAGCAACGGTGGGCGTACTGTCTCCCGACTCAGCGACAGGGGTTGTAATGGAATCTAATGTTAACAAAATAGCCTTGACTTCGCCGAGCGAGGGAGATATCTGGGCTGCCGGTGATGAAAGGGTCATTGTCTGGAAGACCCGGGGAGCTGAGGGAGGATATGTGGTTCTGTATTACCGGAATGCTTCAAATGAAAAATGGCAGCACATTACAACTGTCACAAATACCGGCTCTTACATCTGGGAATTACCGAAGGTGGAAACGCATCAGGCTCAGGTTCGGGCGGTGTGGCAGCAATCAGAAAACGATGATTCAATCAAATATGATGAGTGTATCTCCGGAGAATTCACGATTTTCAAGAAAACACAGGAACAGGCCTTAATTAGAATTAATTCCCCGCTTGGGGAAGATTTGTGGGAACCCCAAAGCAAACAGGTCATTTCCTGGGAAAGCGGCGGGGCTGTTTCCGGGGGTTATGTAGACCTGTATTACAGAGAAAACAGCGAATGCAAGTGGGTATATATCGAAACGACAAAGAATACGGGCAGTTTTTTGTGGACAGTACCGTGGGCTGAAACAAAGGAAGCGCAAATACAGGCCGTTTGGAAGAGCGGAGAAGGTTATGACAAAATATTGGCGGTGGATGTATCCGGCAAATTCTTTATTATGCAGAAAACCCCGGGAAGGAGCATTAAGATAACCTCTCCTGTTTCGGGGGACCTTTGGGAAGCAGGCAGCAGTCAATCGATCAAATGGGAACTTAGCGGCGGCACCGGCGGCAAGATCAGTTTGTATTATCGGGGCGATGACAGCAATACCTGGGTATTTATCAGGAGCGTGGAAAGTATCTCCGGGATAGTGGGGACTTGTAGCTGGCTTGTCCCGAATATGGCAACAGACAGTGCTCAAATTCGGGCTATTTGGGAAGCCGACGGGGTAATGCCCGGCATATATGCCCAGGATATCAGCGATGAGTTTATGATTTATAGAACCCAGGTTTCAACCAAGCCGAAAACGCCTTCCGACTTAACGGCAACCACGGCCTCCGCCAGCAGGATCAAGCTGTCCTGGGTCGATGAGTCCGCTAATGAAAACGGCTTTATTGTGGAAAGGAAGACCATAGACGGGAGCTTTGAACAAGTCGCTGTTTTAAAAGAAAATATCACTAAGCATTGGGACATAGATTTATCTTCCGCTACCACTTATGTTTACAGGATAAGGGCCTATAACACTGCAGGTTATTCCGGGTATTCCAATGAATCAACTGCCAAAACCCTTGAAGCGGGAGCTCCGGGAGTGGTAATAAGCCTGCGGTTCTATCTCAATGAAAAGGGCTACTATCTCAATGACAAGTATTATGAAATGGACGTTGCGCCACTTAACTATGAAAACCGAACGGTCTTGCCGGTACGTTTTGTAACCGAGGCGCTTTATGCTTCACCGGAGTGGGTAGAGGATGAGAAAAAGGTAACGATTGCGATGATCGACAGATACATCGAGTTGTGGATCGATAAGTATTACGCCAAGGTCGATGGGTCATATGTGCTGATTGATGAGGAAAATCCTCTGGTGACACCGATCATTGTTCCTCCAGGACGAACGATGCTGCCTATCCGTTTTATCTCCGAGAACCTGGGCTGCAGCGTCGAATGGGATCCGGCTTTGCAGGAGGTGGCCATCACTTATGTGGTTCCGTAAGATTGGAGTGGCAGGGTCTGTAGGAGCGAAGTATTGATGGTATGACAGAAGGGAATACAAGGGAGCACCCTATTCCAAAGGGAAGGGGATGCTCCCTTGTTAAAGTGGACAACAGGCTATGTTTTTGCTGCAGGGTCTAAATTAGATAAAAGGGGTTTGATAAATGAGTAACAAACGGTTTAACTTCGGTGTAGGTACAGTTTCTTTAGTTTTCGTTATAATAGGGATATTATTCTCTTTCTCTTTTGGGAAAAACATCTCATTAGGTGATTCAATCCTTACTTCATTAGGCATTAAATCATGGTCCAATATCACTACAGGAATCCATTATACTGTTTTCTATTCGTTATTCTTTTATTTCCTTGCTTTGGTTATAAGTTTAAGATACAGGAATGATTTCGGCTCAAAATTAGGAAGAATTATATCAATAATATGTGTAACTTTTACTTTGTTTAGCGTATTCTTGATTATAAAGTAATGAGGAACTGGCGGAGCTCTTAAAACGTCAGGTGGAACTGAAAAAGAAACCAGGAAGGAAACCGGCACGATGAGAAGCACTATTACTGAAAGAAAGCTATATCGACACCATTTATAACAGGGGCTTCTGCTTTAATAAAAAGCAGTAATCCGACACTTTCAAATTCAGAATTAGTAAATAAAATTATTCAAAATGCAAAATATAGAGAGGAATTGGATGGTAAAGTAAACAGCAATGGAATAGTTGACGCATATGCGTCTTTAATAAGATAATATTATCTTGATAAAATGGAGAAGGTGGTATAAATGAAAACACTGGATAATTCAGCTTCATGTAAAGTGTTGACCTATATTTCTGTGGCTTTAGGAGCGTTAGGGCTTGTATTTTCACCTGTTTTTGGAGCTTTTTTTAGTTTGCCTGGTTTAATTATTGGAATACTGGGGAAAAAATATGAAAGAAAAGCTATTGTGGTATTAGGAATAATATTAAATGTTATTTCCCTTCTAATAGCGATTATTACAGTGATTATAATGATTGTAAATGTCAAGTGAAAATCAGGTCGCTTACCGGCCTGATTGGTAGTAGGGAGATTGGCGGGAGCGAAGTATTGATGGTATGATAGAAGGGAATACAGGGGAGCACCCTATTCCACAAGGAAGGGGATTCTCCTTTTTTTTGGTGACATATTATAGCTTTATTCGACAAAACTTACCATATTTCCCGAAGGCATTTTGCAGTAATATAAAGAATATTTTAGAAAAGCAAGTAATCAGCCGGAGGTAATAGATGTTGTATAGGGTTAGGCCGTATGTAAAATGCTTACTGTGTTTAGCATTAGCACTTTTTTTGTTATTGTCTCTTTCATCAAATGCATGGGCTAATACAGGAGTAGTAAAATATAGGCAAATAAACCCACATAGTAATTGGATTAATTATTACATTACTGGAATTTCAGTACCCCAAGGCTTTGAACCGGTATATTGTGAGTATCCAAGCATTTGTATTCTAAATCCTGACACAGGGGAAGTTAAATATAAAAGTAATGATGATGCTCAATGGCATGGTCTATCATATCCACAAGTTCCTTTGCCGGGCGGGTTTGAACCAATTTGTATTCAGAGTTCATATATCTGGATAATAAACCCGACCAACGGAGTGTTAAAATGGAGGATTTTAAGTAATTATGAGTGGATGAATTACTCCACAAATATAGTACCAATACCATCAGGATTCGAACCACTTTACTGTGCGTACAACGGTATCTACATAGTTAACCCCGCTACAGGAATGATAAAGTATAAATGTTTTGATGATACTCAATGGTATGATTTGGGTTACCCATTCATTCCATTGCCATTTCCCAGCGGCTTTGTTCCTGTGTACTATGATGGAAATATTTACATTATGCACGCAAATGATCCCGCTACACTTTCCCTGGATAATCCGATAAACGACCAATCATACAACCAGGGCGATATTATCACTGTATCCGGAACCGTTAACGATGTCGACGTAGGAGACACCATTCAAGTAAAGTACACCATCGACGGACTGGCAGAACACCAAAATGTTGGCGTGGCAACATTGACGGCTGATGGCACCAATCAAGCTTTTTCCTCCACAATAACCGTAGATAATACCATTCCTGAAGGACAACAAACAATAAGGGTTTGGGCGGAAAGCGACTACTCAAATACGTCTGCCGAGGAAACAAGGACACTTATTATCGATAAAACCGTTGCCGAGCCGGCCCTGCGAACCGTCACCTGTGAAGAAGCCGCATATAACGTTGATTTCCCGGGGAACTTCTCGAACGAGACAGAAGACTTTTTATTTGACAATTACGGGCCAAGCAAGCCTTTTTTTCACAGAAGCTACAATAATACTCTCTATAATTCACAGTGCACCTTTTATGACTTTGGTTCAACCTCAGCCTATTTGGGCAATAACATAATTCGCGTAGTGACTTCCGAAGGCAAGGCTTTCGATGTTAATAAGGATACTGGAGCTTACACGGAAATAACAGAGGATTTCCTTCAAGATAACATTGGAACGGGTAAGCCTTTTTACCACAAAGAATACGAACAAACCATAGGGGGTTTCGGTCCCTTTGTCTTCCATGATTTTGGCACCACCATGGCATATATAGGAAACAATACACTTCGGGTGGTAACGTCCGAAGGTAAGGCATTTGACGTTAACAAGAACACCGGAGATTATACAGAAGTAACCTGTACTTTCCTTGTGAACAATTGGGGAAGCGGAAAACCTTTTTATCTGCGTGAATATAATAATAACATCAGAGATTCACAATGCACGTTTTATGATTTCGGTTCTACCATGGCATATATCGGTAACGACATATTAAGGGTTGTTACCTCAGAAGGAAAGGCTTTTGATGTTGATGTAAACGACGGAAGCTATACAGAAGTAACTACTTCTTTTCTCATAAATAACTATGGCGCCGGAAAGCCTTTTTACAACCATGTCTACGATGTCAACATCTACGGAACAAACTACACCTTCTATGACTTTGGTACAACCATTTCCTATGTTGACACACCAGCTCTGGAACTTACAGTTTCTTCACCAGAAAAGATTATAGCTTTTGAAACTTTGAAACTAACAGGAAAAGTCTATGACCAGGATAATGACAGTGTAAATATCAGCGCGACCATTAATGGGGTTACAAAAACAACCACCATATCGAATACTGAGACTCCTCAGGGCTGGACCTTAACATGGGATATATCGGCAGACAATATTCCCGATGGTGAATACACAGATATTCAAATAGATGCCGACGATGGCAACGGCAATATCAGCAGTACTATTTATAGGGGAGAAATCAATGTGTTTGGCTCTGGCTCAAATGTAACAAGACAAGCAATAACCTATGAGTACGATGATAACGGTAAGCTATTGAATCGGTACATTGTATCAGGCTTGTAAAATCTATATATCCTAAAGGGATGCTAATAGGGAGGACATGATGAGTAATATGGTGAGTAATAAAAGGGGTTCATTGAAACTTTGGCTGGTATTGATATTAGTCACGATTGCGCTATTTTCGTTAAGCAGTGTGCTTTTTATTGAAAAAGCAGAAGCCAATACAGGGGAGATACTTCGAAGGGATTACTATGGTACAAGTGCAAGCTGGTATAATACGTCTTATACTTCTCTTCCTTTGCCTGCCGGTTTCGAACCAATAGATTTTTATAACAGTCCTTATATTTATATTGTCAATCCATCCACAGGGGAGGTGCTTCGCAGACATTACAATAATACGAGTTGGGATAATTCGAGTTTTACTTCTGTTCCTTTACCTGCCGGTTTCAAACCAATAGGTTTTTATGACGGTTACAATTATTATTTTTGCATTATTAATCCCTCTACAGGGGAAATACTTCAGAAAACTTACAATAATACGAGTTGGGATAATTCGAATTTTACTTCTGTTCCTTTACCTGCGGGTTTCAAACCAATAGGTTCTTATTACGGTTACAAATATTATTTTGGCATTATTAATCCCTCTACAGGGGAGATACTTCGAAGAGAGTACTATGATACAAGCTGGAATAATTCGAATTTTACTTCTGTTCCTTTACCTGCCGGTTTCAAACCAATAGGTATTGATGACCGTTATCTTTACATTATCCACACAAATGAAAACCCGACTGTTACATTGTCTTCACCTGAACAAAACGGGATATATTCCGAAGACCCGGAAAACTGCACCTTGGAAATCTCAGGGACAGTTAATGATGCGAATGTTGATGATGCTCTCACTGTAAAATACACTATCAATGGTTTAAACAATTACACCAACATTACCATTGCAACTTTGACAGCAAACGGTGGAAATCAACCCTTTAGTCATGATATAACGATTAACAGTGCTATACCTGAAGGAACACATACACTGAGAGTTTGGGCTCAAGATAACGAAGGAGGAATGTCTACCCAGGTAACACGCATATTTACAGTAGACAAGTCTTCTATTGGTTCTGACGGCGAATCATTAATCCGAGCAATAACAGCAGAAGAAAAAGCATACAATGTAGATCCCGATACAGGTAGCTATACCGATGTTACCAGCGGAACATTAGGCAACAGTTTCGGTAGTAATAAGCCTTTTTTTAATAGGGAATATACATATTATTTCAACAATGTTCAAAGCATATTCTATGATTGGGGCTCCACAGCAACATACATTGGTAACAACACCATCCGTGTTGTTACTTCAGAAGAAAAAGCCTTTGATGTTGATATGGAAACAGGAGATTATACAGATATCACGAGCACTTTCCTGGTAGATAACTTTGGTCAAGGAAGACCCTTTTTTCACCGAACCTATGAACAAAAAATCAATGGCTCAGGGCCCTTCACTTTTCATGACTTTGGGTCAACCATGGCTTACATAGGCAATAACATAATCCGGGTAGTTACCTCAGAAGGTAAAGCCTTTGATGTGAATAAAGACAATGGTAGGTATACCGAAATAACTTCCAGTTTCCTTGTAAACAATTGGGGAAGCGGCAAGCCCTTCTATTTGAGAGAATACACCCATAACATTTCCGGAGAAAGTAACACCTTTTACGATTTCGGCTCTATCATGACCTACCTGGGAAACGATATCATTCGGGTAGTTACATCGCAAGGTAAAGCTTTTGATGTACACAAGGATACCGGTAACTATACCGAAGTTACTTCAAGTTTTATGCTCGGCAATTACGGTACTGCAAATAGACCATTCCTAAACAAGACATATGCTGCTTCGATCAATAATTCTACGTATATATTTTACGATTTTGAATCAACCATGTTCTTTACAGATGCCCAAGTTCCAAGCCTTATAATAACTTCACCCGATGTCCAGGCTGCCTTTGATACGATAACCCTGACAGGCACCGTTTGTGATACAGACGGTGACGATGTGACAGTAAGTTCCACTCTAGCCGGAGTGATAAAATCAGTAGTCGTATCAAATACATTAACTCCTCAGCCTTGGACACTGGAATGGGATATAGATACAGATAACATACCCGACGGCATATATACAAATATCGCAGTACAACAGGATGACGGCAATGGAGAGGTATGTACTGCATACTATCAGGGGAATATTTGCGTCTTTGGCCCCGGAAGTAACGTTGCCAGAAAAGATATTATCTACGAATATGACGATAACGGCAAGCTGAACAGAAGAAGCAGTATAACATATCCATAGACAATGAATGACAGTCAAGAAAAATATAAGTTTAGCAGGTTTTAGTATAGCGAAGATACATCACTAATCCGAAATGAACCAGTCACAAAGGAGAAAATAACGAGTAAAAAGTGGGAAATAATAAGCAATTTTAAGAATAAGCTCAATTTCGTTAAGTTCTGTAAATCAGGATGGTAATAATATCTGCTGGCCAGTTGGTTGATAGTACCTTAATAGCGTTTAACCAAGGGAAAAGGAGTTGTTTAACGATGAAAAATAATTCAAGGACAATTATCCGGGTGATTATCTGTATTTTGCTTATTTTGGGAATATGCTTTTCTTCACTTGTATTTTTTCAACATACGGTGCTTGCCGCTAATACCGGGAACATAAAATATTTAAACACCCATCCAGATTATTATGGATGGCAAGATATTGGTTATAGTTCAGTTCCTCTTCCCTTAGGTTTTGAACCGGCTTATATTATCGGAACGCCACCATGTATATACATCTATAATCCGTCAAATAGCGCGGGAACAATTAGAAAATATGATGATACTACTTGGAGTAGTGTTGGTTATTATACATATCCTATTCCTACCGGATATCTTCCTTTGGGAATTGCTTCTTCATATCGACTTGTTATTAACCCTTCAACAGGAACTATTCTCCGTTTAAGCAATAATGGATGGGCGGACTTCGGTTGGAGTTCAATCCCGATACCTGCTGGATTCAGTCCGTTAGGATATATTCCCTATTCGACTAATAGTGCATTAATTATTAATACTGCGACCGGTGCGATAAAAATGAGATATGAAAGCTCAACTAACTGGATAGCGGTTGCTAGTAATATTCCTCCTATGCCTCCCGGTTACGAGCCATTAGGCTACTATGATTCGCGGTGGTATATTATCGACTCAAATCGTATTCCAACCCTGTCCATTACTTCTCCCATCGAAAACCCTACCTATACGGAACAGGAAGGAAGCAATATCTTAACCATTTCTGGAAACACAACAGACTCGGATATTGGAGATACCCTTACTGTCAAATATACCATTGAAGGACTTGCCGCATATACTAATGTCGTTCTTACAACCTTGACCGCCAGTGGCTCAGCACAGAGCTTCAGTACGGATTTAACGATTGATAGTACTATCCCGGAGGGATCCTATACACTAAGGGTATGGGTAGAAGATAATAACCGGGAATCGTCAAGCCAGGCAACGGCTACTTTTTCAGTAGATAAATCATTGGTTGAAGATACCACATATATCAATGTTATTGCTGCTGATATACATAATTTTGCGATGGACACCGAAACAGGAAGCTATACTGACGTGACTGATACTAATCTGATAAATGCTTTCGGTAGCGAAAAACCTTTTTATTTGCGTTCTTACACGTACAAATTTAACGGTTCTTCAAATACCTTTTTTGACTATGGTTCCACTGCTACCTATATCGGCGATAACACACTGCGGGTTGTTACTTCGGAAGGAAAAGCATTCGATGTTGACAGAGAATTGTGGACATACAATGAAGTTACAGATTCATTTTTAAATGATAATTTTGGTTCAGGAAAACCCTTTTACCATCGAGTTTATGAACAAGATGTTAATAATTCAGGGCCCTTCACCTTCCATGATTTTGGATCAACCATGGCTTACATAGGCAACAACATAATCCGGGTAATTACTTCAGAGGGTAAAGCCTTTGATGTAAATAAGGATACCGGGGACTACACAGATGTAACAAGCACTTTCCTGGTCAACAACTTTGGATCTGGTAAACCCTTCTATCTACGGACATATTCCTGTAACATCGGCAGCGGTACTAACACCTTCTACGACTGGGGTGTGGCGATGACCTATATCGGGAACAACATACTCAGAGTTGTTACCTCCGAGGGTAAAGCTTTTGACGTTGATAAAGACACAGGAGCTTATACTGACATAACAAGTAGTTTTTTATTAGGTAATTTTGGCGATAGTAAACCATTTTACCTTCGGACATATCAAATCAACAGCAGTTCTAATAACCTCTACGATTTTGGTTGCACCATGAGCTATTCACAGGCAGAAATTCCTAGCCTATTAATTACTTCACCTATGATTCAAACATGCTTTGATACGATAACCCTGACAGGCACCGTTTGTGATAAAGATGGTGACGATGTTACAGTGAGTTCAACTATAGCCGGAGTAACAAAGTTAGTAGTCGTATCAAATACAGCAACTCCTCAGCCCTGGATACTGGAATGGGATATCTCCGTCGATAATATACCCGACGGTATATATACAAATATCGAGGTACAGCAGGATGATGGCAATGATGAGACATGTACTGCATACTACCAAGGTAATATTTATGTATTTGGTCCTGGAAGTAATGTTGCACGAAAAGACATCAACTACGAGTATGACGAGAACGGCAAATTAAACAGAAGAAGCATCATAACCTATCCATAGATAATAAAAGAAATACCAACAGCAATACAAGCTTAATAATATTAAGCAAAAGGAAACATCACCGACCCGGAATGAACCGGACCCAAAGGAGGAAAATAAATTGAAAAAGACCATAACATACATAATATTAACAATATTTCTGCTCACCACCATGCCCGTACAAGCCCTAGCCCAAGGAACAGCAGACATCGCCCAACAAATAACCACCCATATATCACAAAAGGTCCAAGAACACCAAAACAAAAAGACCCCCCTGAAAATTCAAGAACCCACCAAAAAAGAAGAACAAGAATTAGCCCCCGTACCCATAAGAACAAGCGAAATAACCCTTACCGCCAATGACCCCGAAAACTTCAAAAACGGTAACTCCCTCTACCATAACCTCCTGGTCCAAAAAGACAGACTCGGCCTCTTGGGAAAAACCGTCGAAGAAATAGACAACATCCTAACCGGCAAAACCCCTGATACCGAAAAACCCCAAGAATCCAGTGAAAAAGAAACCAACGACAAAGAAGATACCAAAGAAACAAAAGAGAAAAACAAAATCCAAGAGAAAAAACATAACCTCACCCAAATCGCAGCAATAACCTCGACCACAGAAGAAAACGAACCCCAACAACAAACAGACCGTTACATCATCAAATACAAAGACCAAACAGCACACGAAAAAATAACCCAAGCACTCCAAAATGACCTTAAAACAACCAAACAAAAAGGAAACCTCACTATTCTCACCACCCAAGAAAAAACCCAAGCCAGCGAACTTCTGGAGAAAATAACGGCAGAAGAAGCAGAAGACCAAATCGAATACATCCAACCCGACTACCAAATCCACCTCTCCTCCCAAGACCCATACTACGACCTGCAATGGGGTATAGAAAATCCAATCTCTGACGAATCTGGCTTTAAAATAGATGCCAACATCCCCATCGCCTGGGAAGAAACAACAGGCCAAAACACCACTATAGCAACCATCGATACCGGAATAGACATTACCCACGAAGACCTCCTGGATAACATCTGGCAAAATCCCGGAGAAATTCCAGACAATGGCCTTGACGACGACCAAAACGGATACATCGATGATGTTAACGGCTGGAACTTTGCGGACGACAATAACATCATCTACGATCCTCAAGATGACGAAATGCACGGCACCAACATTGCCGGTATCATCGCCGCAACCAAAGACAATAATATCGGAATAGCAGGAGTAGCACCCCAAACCAAAATCCTGCCCCTCAAAGTCTTCAAAAACGGCACAGCCTACACCAGCGACATCATCGCTGCCATAGAATACGCCCAAAACACCGGCATAAAAATCATCAACTGCAGCTTCGGAGCAAACGGAGAAAACAAAGCCCTGCAAGAAGCCATAGAAAAAACAGACATTCTCTTTGTCTGCGCCGCAGGCAACAACCACCAAAACATCGACACCAACCCCGTAGCACCAGCTTCCTTTGACCTTGACAACATCATCAGCGTAGCCTCACTAAACCAAAACGGACACCTCTCAAACTTCTCCAACTTCGGAGAAGAAAGCGTTGATTTGGCAGCACCCGGAGAAAACATCATCACCACCGCACCCGGCAACAACTACGTAGAAAGCAACGGAACCTCCATGTCCGCCGCCTTCGTCACAGGAGTAGCAGCCTTACTGCTCAGCCAAGACAGCACCAGCAACTATATATTCCTTAAAAACCAAATCATCCAATCCAGCGACCACCTCTCATCACTCCTAGAAAAAACATCCTCCGGGAACAAAATAAATGGGGGTAATGCCATACAAGGCATCTATCCCGAAGAAATCATCGAAATAACAGGAGAAACACCAGAACTTCCTCCACAAGAAGAACCAAGCGGCGGAGACTTCTTCCAACTATATACCCTGGGAGGAACAGAAAAAGCCTGGTACAACACCCTCATCGGACCTTCCATCGTAAACGGCATCAAAGAAACAAAATACTCCGCCTGGGAAAACCTCCAAGAAATCGTCTCCCCCCAAACCGGAGACCTAACCCTTAAACAAACCGACATTCACCTGCCCGGCAGAAACGGACTCGATCTGGAAATAGGGCGCATCTACCAAAGCAACCAATCCCTCTTCGGAGAACGCCGCATAGCAGCGGACGAAACCTCATACAACGAATACTCCACCTACTACCTTAACCGCTATGCCCTAGGGACAGGTTGGGCCTTCACCTTTCCCTCCGTCCAAATAGAAAAGGACGAAGACCAAACCGAACTATACTATCACACCGGAACAGGGCCCAAATACCATGTAGAATTTACCACAGACCCCACTGACAGCAACCTGGAAGACTACTACAAAAAAGACGTCGTCTTCCAAGAAGATACAACCTTCAGCAACGGAGAGGTACAATCAAAATATGCCCTGATCACAGCAGACCAAAGTCAGCGCTACTTTGCCGAAGACGGTAGACTACTCGGTATCAAAGATCGCTTCAATAACCTCATCACCTTCCAACACACCCTCATGCCCATCACAAACCTCGCTCCCAACAACGACTTCGAACACACCGAAACACAAGGGATGTGGACCAGAAACAGCTACTATAATTACGACCAAACCACCGGGAAAGACGATACCACCTCCCTGAAATATACCAGTGCTACCGCAGTTTCCAACAGCTCTTTTTCCTCATACATAGAAGTAGAGCCCGAAACACAATACCAGCTCAGCGGCTACATCCTCAACCAACTGACCAATGGCAGTACAGCCCTGACCTACCGGGAATACAACTCCGTAAAAACAGAAATAAACCAGGGTACGATCAATACAGCCTCATCAAGTAGCGAATGGCAAAGTCTCCAACAAAACCTGACCACAGCAGCAACAACAAAATACATCCGCATAGAATACCAGCACCAAAACGCAATCGGTACCTCATACCTCGATAAAGTACGCTTTGACCGCACCTGGCCCTTGATTACCGAAATAACCGACAGCATCGGGCGGACGATAACCTTTGACTACACCGATACACTCTATGAAGAAAACCCGGAAAACGCCGGAACCATAAACATCACCGTCAATGACCCTGCAGAAGAAAACACCTATTCCTTCACATACATCAAAGGACAATGGCTCGTTAACTACAACTGGCCTACCTGGAGCGAACAAAGAAGATACCCTGTTCTGCACCTGGTAGACAACGGAGAAAACGATACCCAATATGACTACACCGAAACCGACGAAAAATTTTCCTTCACCGCAAAAAATACCAGTGGAACCTACCAGAACTCCAAACACCCATTACTCAGCACCATGACCTTGCGCAATTCCCGTATCAACTACCAATATGGCCTAGTAACTAAACACCTGGGGGAATACGGCTTCTATGAAACACATCGAATTACCAGTCGTCACGAACAACAAGAAACAGCGACCGGCTATACCACAGCAGAAGATAACAAACAAACCTATACCTACAACGGTATCTTTAGTAGTACAAACTACGACAACGAAACAGGCTACCCTGGAAGTTACACCCTTTTTGAAAACCCCAGCTACTACTTCACCTCCTCCATGCAGCAGACCAACGGTTTACAGATAAATACCACGTTTAAAGGGAAATACTCCTACCAAACAGAAAAACTTCATTCCAGCGGAGAAAAAGAATGCACCACCAATGAAATCTATGACACTAATTTTCTCGATCAACCGACAAAAATAAAAATAGAGGAAACCAATGATCAAAGCGAGACAAATACCCTCTATACCGGTAAGACATACAACGAGTGGGGAGGATTGGCCTCCGAAACAAGAGGCCTTACACAAGCCCAATGGGAAGATACTTACCTCAAAAACAGGCATACCATCTACTACAACTACGATGCCACCTACAAATTCCTCACCCAAAAAACCTATTACCAAACGACCGACAAGTTGCTAAGCGAAACCACCACTTATGACTCCTTGGGAAGAAAAACCACCTGGACCAATCCCCAAGGGGAGATATCTACCTACAGCTACGAAGACACCAACTACCCCGGCAACCTCACCACCCTTATCCAACACCACAGTGACGGAAAAGAGACTAAAAATACCTATACCTACGGACCATACAATGTTTGGGCTGTGACCATTACAGAGCACTATACCGAAGATGGGATACCCCAAACCAGTCAAACCACCAAAACCTACGAATACATCTGGGGAAATATTCTCACCAGCACAAACGATCTAAGTAAAACCACCACATACGAATATGACAATCAAGGTAGGATAACTGAAGTCACCTATCCCCCCGCACATGGAGAGAACGGAGACCTCGTTATTACCGACAACATCGTTTATGACGGCAGCTATATCTATACCGAACTTAACGACCAGGTGGTATATAAACTGTATACCTACCAGACGAAGACCCTAGAAGGAGGTACGCCGGAGGTATATGGCGAGACTAATACCTACTATGATGACCAGGGTAATGTTCTCTTGACCCAACACTACGATACAGAAAGGGAACAATACATCAATACCGTCTATGAGTATAACTCCTACGGACAATTAACAACAGCCACAGATGCCCTAAGTACGCAAACCACCTACAATATCGACGAATGGGGACGTCTCAACAGCGTTACCGATGCACAAGGGAATCAGCAAATAACGGACTATGATTCCTATGACCGTATCCAAACAACTTACTTCTTACCCTATGGAGGGACAGCTGAAAACCACTACACCGAAGAATATGACCAATGGGGCAGAACCATAACCAGGAAAGGATATCCCGACGGGATCAACAATACCCCTATCCAGGAAAGCTACGAGTATGACCTTCTTGGTAATGTCACCAGAGTAACCGATGCCAGGGACAATACCACCAGGTTTACGTACGACTCGATGAACAGGATAAAGAGGGTTATTAATCCCTTAGGTGAAGAGTTATCAACAGATTATGATCGTTTAGGAGACTTAACTCAGATAAAACAAAAAGAGGGGAGTAAGACCTACACCACCACCAAGCTCTATGATGAAAGAGGACTGCTCATATCTCAACAGCCCCCCACCGGAGATCCCACCACGTATCAATACAATTCCTTAGGTTTGCCCACAGAGGTAACCACTCCTGTCAGTACAACCACTTTACAATATGATGACAGCAACAACCTCGTCCAAAAAACAAACGGCCAAGATGCTATCAAATATTATTACAATCCCCTAGGTGGCATTGGTACCTATGAGATTTGGGATGGAAGCACACAAACAGGAAGTCTTTCTTACGATTACACCTCAACCGGTCTAATCCAGGAAAGGACTACCGGTAGCAACACCGTTTCCTTTGCTTATGACCTTATAGGCAGAATGACCCAAATGAACGATCCCTTTGGGTATGCAGTAGGTTATCAGTATGATAGTTTACACAGATTAGATACCATCACTGCTGAAACAAAAACCATTACTTACGAATACTATGCCGATGGGATGATTGAAGCAGTAAACTACCCCCTCCTTTCCGGAGGAGGCAGTTTAAGGACGGAATTCACCTATGATAACATCAATAGACTGACGGAATTGCAGAATATTAAGGATGGGCAAATAATATCTCAGTATGAATACAATTACGATAACAATGGGAATATCATAGAAATCATTGAGGATGATACAGAAACCACGTATTATGAATATGACGCCTTAAATCGCTTAACAGGAATTCACAGGCCCAATGGCGAAACAGTGAATTATCAATATGATGTCCGTGGGAACAGAACACAAACCACAGGGATCACAATCAAAGAAGAAGACTTCATCCCCGGAGAGTTCACGTACAATTCCTGGGAGGAGCTAGAGACCTTTGAGATAGAAGGTGGGGCTACTTACACCTATGAATATGATGCAGAAGGTTTACGCATCAAAAAATCAAGTACCGCCGGGACTACATATTACCACTATGACCTCAATGGCAGGGTGATATCTGAGAGTAACGGCAGTGGAAGCGTAACAGCACAGAACGTTTGGGGACATAAGTGTCTTGCCAGGAAGGTATCCGGGAGTTATTACTATTACCTCTACAACGGCCACGGCGATGTAGTGCAAATCGTTGATGGAAGTGGTAATATTGTAAATACCTATGAGTATGATGAATGGGGGAATATTCGGAGCAAGACGGAAAGTATCGCTAATCCCATGCGTTATGCCGGGGAGTACTTTGATGAGGAGAGCAATCTTTATTATCTGAGGGCACGGTACTATGATCCGCTGATTGGCCGGTTTATTACGAAGGATGCGTATGAGGGGGATATTTCGAATCCGCTGAGTATCAATCAGTATACGTACTGTCAAGGGAATCCTTTGATTTATGTCGATCCAACAGGATATTATACACAAATAGATTTCAGTAACTGGACAGGCACAGCAGCTCAAGCGGCACAACTGCAAGCCCTATACACTAATTACGAAGCGTATAACGCTGGGG
>JAHDSQ010000023.1 GCA_018432615.1 Clostridia bacterium | reverse complement strand
TGATTCCACTGCAAAAACCCCTATAAATCCTCATTTTCAGGAGGAGATTTGCTTCTTTATGCCGAATTATTAAATAACAAGAAGCAAGTAAAAGATATAAAGAGATAAATTGAATATACGGGGTGTCAGCAGATGTTTAGAGAAAATAAAGAGCATTTACAACAAAACTTATTTAACAATCTATATACCATGGATTCAAGACTTGCTGAAAAACTGAAAAAATCTTGGGCCGCAATCTTCTATGAGCACGTTTTTTGTAGAATCAACGAAGGTTTATTTGCTCCTTTATACTGCAGTGATAATGGTCGGCCCAACTTTCCAGTAAATATTCTGATGGGACTTGATTTAATCAAAGAAATCCGTGGATATACCGATGAAGTCCTTCTTGATGAGTACGCCTATAACTTTCAAATATCCTATGCACTGGGCCTTCGTACTTTAGGAGAACGCTACTTTGCGCCTCGAACTTTATATGAGTTTAGAGCTAGACTTTATAATTATTCTCTTGAACATCCAGAAGAGGCAGACCTTATTTTTGCCCAGTTTGAAAAATTTACAGCTCATTTCATTAAAGTTGCTAAACTTAATACCGATGAAGCAAGAATGGATTCTACCCAAATTATGTCCAATATTAAAGTAGCAGGCCGTCTCTCACTGGCTTATGATGTTTTAGTCAATGGAATAAAGAGTCTCCCTGAGGAGCTGTTAAATGATGAGTTAAAGATATTTCTTAAATCGGATTATAAAACATATTTTCTTTACAAACTTAAAAGCAAGGATGCACCATCGCGGATTCAGAGTTTAATCAACTACTGTGCAAAAGTTCTGCAGTTGGTTCAGAAACAACCTAAGTTAAAAACGTATCCGGCAATTGAGCTTACAAATCGTTTCTTGGCAGAACAAGCCACATTTAACGAAGAACAAAACTGCTGGACAGCTAAAGATAATAAAGAAATTTCCCCTAAATCCCTGCAATCCGCTTATGATCCTGATGCAACTTACCGCAACAAAAACGGCAAGAAACATGTGGGATATGTTTTAAATTTAACCGAAACCTGTGCAGACGATAATCCTGTTCAAATGGTAACACATTATGACCTTGCTCCCAATACAACAAGTGATACTGAGTTTTTAAAAGAGACTATCCCGGAACTTAAAGAAAAGGGAGTTAAAGATTTGTATACTGACGGTGCCTATTATAGTCCCGATAACACTGAAGAAGCAAAAATCCAAGGGATTGAAATTCATTACACAGATATGACCGGCCGCAAAAAATCCAGCGATAAACTTCCTTACAATGCTTTTGAGATTAAGAATAAAGAAAAGATACTACGTTGTCCGGCAGATCAAGAACCCATTCGAGCAGAATTTAATGAAAAAGATAAAACTCTAAGTGCTCACTTCAACCGCGATATCTGTGACAAATGTCCCCTCAGGGAATATTGTAGGGTCAAATTCCAGAAAAAAGATACTGTTATACGAGTAAACCAAAAGACCTTAGCTGCTGAAGAGACACGCTTAAAGATTGAAGATAAAGAAGAACGACAGAAACTCATTAGTAAACGAGCTGCCATTGAAGGGACAAATTCATCATTAAAGAGATCCCAAAATGCAGGTAAACTTAGTGTAAGGGGTATCGTAAAAAGCGATCTGGTTATAGGGACAAAGTTAATAGCTCATAATTTCCGCCAATTAACTAGATTCTTCAAAGGTGATATTCGTAAGAAAGTAAGAGAATCGGTTAAATCAAATCAAGAGATACCTCTCACTATTTAACTAAGAAAAATAGATTAAAAAGGTGAGTAATATGCATTGTACAGCTAAGTATAAACTTAAGTATTCACTAGATGAGATTTTGAGAGAATCCATTCCTTGATTTTCCACTTAATAAGTGGTTAAAAGGACCGCTTTACTGCTTTCTGCAGTGGAATCAT
>JAHDSQ010000054.1 GCA_018432615.1 Clostridia bacterium | reverse complement strand
GCGTGTTTTTATGTCGTTGTGTTTATTTAATGACACTGGCTTGTTAAGAATGAATAAACAATCAAATCTGTTCTTAACAAGCCAGTATCATTTAACCATATTTCCTAAATCCAGTTGAAAGGACTGTTTAAAGGAAAGCACTGGTATCTCTTGATCTTAATAAAAGTAACCACTTACGCTCACAGCAGTTGACCATTGTGAAGAGGAAGGACTTATAGTAATAGAGGATTGAGAGGCAATATTAGCGGAGTAGGTCATAGTATCATATGTGTGCCCATATGTAGCAGAAAATGCACAATAACTGCTTTGACAGTTTGAACTTCTTACGCCGACTCCTGCATAAGTAGTGTTACAAAGTGTGAAATCAGTGCCATAACTTTTAAAGTCATTAAAAGCCCATATAGTTCCTTCATTCTGGCTTATATCTGATACGTAAGGACTGATTGATGTTCCATCAACATATGAACCTCCGGATGATGGATTGCTTTTTGTGCAATATTTAGAATTCCAGCCAGTTCCAATAAAATCGAGACCGGGAGCAGGCGTATTAGATCCTAGAAAACCCACAATAGTATCCCAAGAAGCATTTGATTGTACCCAGTAATCACCTTGAACAGAACTGTCAAATACAGTTATTGTTAATGTCAATTTCCCCACAGTAGTACTACTAGAACTGCTGGTTCTTGTATCCATTATTTTAGATGAGTCCAGTAATTTTGGAGTAGAAGTTAATTCTTGAACTTCTGCATTTGTTAGGAATCTCTCTTCTGTTTTTTTAGTTTTAGCATTATATATTCTCTCAGAATATATTTCTTTGGCCGCAAGACGGATAGGTCTATAACCATTATTAATTGCACTTTTCAGGCTTTTGCTGAAATCTACATCTTTTAATAGATTCACAAGATTTAAAAGATTATTATCAATTTCACTTTTGCTATTTGTAGTCGTATGGATGGTATCGTCTAAAATGTTCAGATCAATATTTGCGAATTCAACATTGTAAACATTCTCATAAACATTGTTGGAAGTTATTGTTTTAAGATCAGAGACAGCCATTGTTGATAGAACATTTGTAAATAAGAAAACCAATGTTAGTAATAACCCTGCAAATTTTTTCCTCATTATTTTTCACCTTCCTATTATTGGTTATTGAACTACATGTTTGTTAACCGGAAGTCTTGTCTAAGTCATGTTAAAAACTCCTGTACATAAAATATCTTTCATATATTAGAGGAGTAAAAATTTGTTTTTGTTGCATAAAAATTTGCAACAAAAACAAAAAAACACACCTCTATTTAATGAGTAAAAAATGTATACGAGGAGTGTTTTTTAATGAAGAAGAAATTTGTGCTTTTTGTTTTTTTAGTTATTATGCTTGTGTTTGGTGATGGCTCTTTAGTACTGGCTCAAGAAGCGTCATTAAGGTTAGAACAAAGCCAACCTCTAGTCGGTTCAACAGGTGTTCTGATTAATTATATGGAAGGGACAATTACTCAATCGGGTTCGAATACCGTTGCTCTTTCAGTCAGTACCAGTACAAACTGTATTGTTAATTCATTAACACAAACAATGTATCTTCAAAAGTTATCTGGTTCATCTTGGGTTACCGTTAATAATTTTACAAAAAGTGCTTACAACACAAATTGTATATCGGATTTTAAATCTTCCTACGTTGATATTGGCAGTATTTATCGGCTTTTGGCGGTAGCAAAAGCAACAACATCCACAACTGATATTAGAGAAGCATATTCGAATCCAATAACAATTCAATAACAAGAGTGGATCTCTGTTTACCGAGAGTCACTCTTATGTTTCAGCCATTTAGCAATGCCCTAAAGCTGACATGAATGCCTGTCCATGATTTGCCCGAATTCCTGTCCTTGCGTATACCCAAGTCGGAGAAAAAATGCTAAAATAGCGTAAAAACATACGAAGAGGGTATACCAATG
>JAHDSQ010000022.1 GCA_018432615.1 Clostridia bacterium | reverse complement strand
CAGCGTAATGACAAGACAGTGTTTGGGTCGAAGAATCTCCTGTATTGATGACTTAAACATGGAACTGGCTGAATGGGAAACTCAGAGAAATTTGATTCAAAAGGGTGTCGACTGGCAGTTCAAAACAGACGATGCTCGCATTAAATTGAAGCGAGTATATCCACAGTTTAAGAGTTAACAATGTACTAGTCTGTTCAATCTTGCTTTCCGAGGAGCTTGCCCATGTCAATAAAAGCAGCGGGTAAATCTCTTCCTTAGTCCCTGCCCAGCAGGTTTTTCACGCCGATGCCTCCCAAAAGAGATCCTTCGCCCTTTTTTTCTCCGCCACCCCTGCTACTGGCAGCATGCATTCGATTAGCCAGTCGACTGAAAGGGAGGGATTGCAGCCAGACCAGCCCCGGCCCTTTCAAAGTGGCTAATAGCAGCCCTTCTCCGCCAAACATTGCGCTTTTTATGTTGCCGGCAAACTCCACATCATAATCCGTCCCTGCCGTCATAGCTACCAGGCAACCGGTATCCAGCTTGATAACCTCACCGGCCCGGAGCTCTTTTTTTATGATGGTACCACCGGCATGCAGGAAAGCCAGTCCGTCGCCAACCAGCCGCTGCATAATGAATCCTTCTCCGCCGAACAGCCCTGCCCCGACCTTCTTCTGAAAAGCTATTTCAATGGCAATGCCCTTGGCTGCGCACAAAAACGCGTCCCGCTGGCAGATAAGCTGCCCCTGGCAATCGCCGAGATCCAAGGGAATTACCTTGCCCGGGTAGGGAGCGGCAAAGGCCACCGCCTTTTTAGCGGAGCCATGATTGGTGAAGGTTGTCATAAAGATACTTTCTCCTGTAAGGGCCCGTTTACCGGCGCCCACCATTTTATCCATGAAGCCCTTACCTTTATCCCTGTCGGAACCGTCACCAAACACTGTATCCGACTGGATCGTGCCGTCCATATACATCATGGCACCTGCTTCCGCAACGACCGTTTCTCCCGGGTCAAGGCTTATTTCCACAAACTGCATGTCATCCCCATATACCTGGTACTCAATTTCATGTGCTTTCCGCATAAATAACACCCCTCCTGTTATATGATTGGTCTCGAACACCCCATCTTAGATCCTTTGGGTAAGTGCTTTAGCTGCACATCTAATACTAGTGCCGGTCAATACATTCGTCGTATAACTAGACGCAGTCCATTCATTCGGATTAAGAAACTCAAACTGCTCCGGATTTATTAAGCCACCATCATCCGGTCGTATCCCTCCGAAAACCTTCTTCATTTCCTCCCTGCTGATTTGGATGTCTTGGGGCAAGTCGGTAATTTTTATTCTGGCCATTTTCTTCTTCCTCCTTGTTTATATTTCACTCTAATTCTAATATAGACCCGTATGTTCTTCCTTTCAGTGGCAGTCGTCACAACCAATAAATAGTTTTCGGAGTTCCAACTGCTCAACAGGTTCTTTCAAGAAATAATCCTTAAGTTTTAAATAAATATCTTCTATCTTCTTATAATTGCATTTCGTCTTCATAGCACATTGATGGCATTCATAGCAAAATGGTCTTTCTTGTCCAAATATACAGTCTACAGTACTCTTAAAATTCATCTCAATATCATTAAAGAATCCCGCTGTCTTTTCCACCACGTCTGCGGCAAAAACATGACAGAGCATTCTTTTGATCTTGCCTAAATTGCCGGGATACTGGATAAATAGGCCTAAAAATTCCCTCAGCGCATAGTAGAAATTCAGATCCGGAAGGCTCTTGTTGTTAAAAAGACGTATCTTTTCCAGGGTGACGATAAACTCTTTCATGGTTTGATAGGCCTTTTGCAACTGCCCTGTTTTGCAGTAAATAACCGTCAACAGAAGATCGAGCGGACACGACATCAGTCTGGCAGGGGAAAAAACGTTTGTTCTGGTATAATCTCCAACTGTAATAAATCTCTCAATTTTGCAGTGGTTTTTATAGTATTCTATCCCTGCCGCAAGGTCTATGAGTCTCTCGTTCCCCAGAGATTCCAGGTTGCTTAAACATTGCATACTCGAAAATATATCAGGCCGGGAGCCCAAATTCTTACCATCAGCTGCTATTTCGGACAGACCCGGAATTATTATTTGATACGCATAAAATCCCAGAAGGGAAACATCCCTGATAAAGATGTTGCTGCCCAGTTTTTGGATCAGTTCTATTAGATATGCAAATCTACCTTTTTGGTTCACAAAAGGTTTTCTGGAAGCAGCTGCAAATTCGTAGCTCGGTTTGTCATCAAACAAAGAAGCGGGGAATCGGCCTTTTCCGGTAACCAAGAATAGTTCAAAGTCTTCATATAATTCAAGTCCCCTTAACTTAAGCTGCAAATCAATGGCACTAAGATTACTATGATCCTTATTCGTCTGAAAATACTCAGTAAGGCAGCGTTCCAGGGCAATCCCAAAGTCAGGATCCGCTCCCAGCCTGAACTGATAGCCCTGAGTTTTTTGAGACACTATCAAGACACCTACTACAGGAAAAATACCGCCTAATGAACAGTCTTTAACCGTCACGAGAAAGTCTCCGCTTTCTTCCATGACCTTAATAAGCTCATACTGCTCAGGCGCTTCTTCCTTAATGTAACCAAGCGGTATGGCAGGCGGTGTAATCCGGTTATAGTAGATTTGGACTGCAGCACAGCGTTCAAAAATCTCGCAGATACCGTGATTGATTGCTTCTAAGGGCGTATTCCCCGCGCACATACCATTGGAATGGTAAATATCCATCAGAAACCGGCAAGGCAAGTATTCCAGTTTATCTTCCTTAACATTATAATATGGTGCCATTATCTGTTTATCCGATGGGGAATTAACGGCTAGTCTGTTTTTCTCCCAGACATCATACACATTGGCACCCGCAATGTTTGAGGGGTATTTGCGGAAATCTTCGGGTAAAGGAGGAGCATCAGAGAAAATGAAAGTTTTTTCTAACGGGTCGAGAACAAAGTTGTGTTTAGAAACAACCGTCTGATTGAGGTGTTCATACGGGATGAGCATTTGATTGAGCAGTTCTTCCATGAATTCCCCTAAAGCGCTGGCCATAGCCTGATCCCTGCTCGTGCCTTTTCCGTAAGAACAGACATTGGTCCCTTCAATACAAACCCGGCACGAGTAGAAAGAATCGAGGTTGTTGTGAGACCATGATTCGGTGAGGTTAACATCCAACTTTTGCAGTATTTCCCGAATAAATTGGATCGTCTGGGCCAGCGGGCGGTCTTTACAGCTGATAATTAAAGAGTCTTTCATCGGCAAAGCCATCTATCTATTTCCTTAAATTCCTCATTGAAATCTATGGGGTTGCTTGGCTGACGCAAACGAGGATTGACTCCTGTTATTCCTGCCATCACCCTTTTCATTTCCTCTTTACTTATCTGAGCATCCTGGGCTGGGTCGACAATCTTAATTCTCACCATAATTAAAGCCCTCCTCCTTTTCCCCTTTCCGATAGATTAACCTTCCTCTAACTGTTACCTCCATCACAATTGAGAATGACTAATTTAGCATCTTGTACTGCCTAGTCCTTCTGTGGGTTTTTAGCCAAAATGGTCGATACAAAGTGAATTTTTTCTTCCCTATTATTTTTTTGTTATCTGCTCCGGATCGCGTCGGTAGGACGACATTCCTCACAATTACAACCAAGACAACAAACAAAATTGCTCCCTGTTACAAGGTCACCCGGATTAAGGTTACGATTAATCATCGTCGGCGTTCTTCCCTGTAACTGTACACCACCTACTTGTGTTCTGATTCCGCCAAAGACCTTTTTCATTTCCTCCCTACTGATTTGGGTGTCTTTGGGCAAGTCGGTAATTCTTATTTTAGCCATTTTCTTCTTCCTCCTTTTTATTGATCTTTTAATCACAATATAAACCCCTTTGCTCTTCCTTTCAGTGACAGGCGTCACAAATTCTAGATTATTTTATTCCGGAAATAATTTTCCAGCTTATCCAGGGTAACGCTCTGCCGCAGGCCAGCCTCCCAGGCTTCCAAAGAAAGCCGGTTTTCCTTAAGCCATACCACTGTATTGGCCTCATTCCTTAACCCCATGGCTTGGCGGAAGATGTCAGCAGCCCGCTGGATTTCCTCCTCCGAGACCGCCAGCCCCAGTTCCGCTGCCTTGCTCCCCGCCCTCTTCAACCAGGCGACCTCCTCCCCGGCTTCTTCCATTATTCCCACGAGACTCATATACTCTAAAACCTCATTATCCGCTGCTGCCGGTCTCTCCCCTGACCTTAAGAGATTGTGTTCAGGAAGGTCGCTCCTTAATATTTCTTCCCAGAATTCCGGGGTGATTTGCTCGATAAAGCACTGGGGATCCGGGGCCATATAGTCCCCGAAAACCGCATTTGCCATACCGGGGCAGCCCCCGCACCGCTCAACCCTGCTGCATTCGCGGCACTTGTCGTTTAAGTTTTCCTTCTTCCTTGCACGTTGCAGGACCTCATTTTTGGCATGAATTTCCTCCAGGGACTGCCGGAAAATATTGCCCACCTTGATGTTTGCTTTGCGGCAGGGATACACATCCCCGTTGGCCTCCACAATGACAGAAAGGAAACTATCCTGTTTGAAATTGCAGATATAGCATAAGCCCTCAAAAAGATGGTGCCAGTGCAGATCCCGGACATTGATATAGTTGTCGAAACAATCCCGGCCGCAGCTTAGCCTGAGTATAAACAATTCTTTCAAGACCTCCAGCCACTGGGACGGCGTCAGGACAGCGGCTTCTTTGTTGGGGGGAACCTGCCGGAGAAAGTTTACAGTGTCCACCCTGTCCCGGCAGATGTCCAGGATTTCCCTGATCTGCCTGTAATTCAGGGGCTGGAGGGTGGTTTGGTTTTTGACCACTAAGCCGTTTCTCCGGCAGGTCTCCCAGGCTACCAAGACCTGGTCAAAAGTACCGTTCCTGATGTGGTTATGTGTTTCCCGATTGCCTTCAATGCAGATCTGAACCGAGGTGCAGCCCGCCTGCCTGAGTTTCTGGGCAAATTCATCCGTGATCAGGGTACCGTTGGTAAGCACGGAAACAGAATTATACCCGGCCTCCCGGCACTTGGCGATACTCTCAAACAGAATAGGGGAAAGGGTAGGCTCCCCTCCGCAGAAAATGGCCCGACCCGGAACACTGCCGCATTTGCGGGTATAATCTAGGACTTCCTTTAGGATATAGTCAAACTGCTCGGAATCCAGGTAATTGTTGGATGACCCGTCATGGTAGCAATGGAGGCACTTTAAATTACAGTCATCAGTCAGATGGATCTGAAAATGCATGGTTTTGGCCATATCAGACATTTTTACGCAACCATTCCTGATAGGCTACTTCCCTCAAGGATTCCCGCATGGCCGGCAAAGACAGGAGTTTTTGCTGATCAGCTTCTTGGGCCAAAGCTTCTTTGAATTTGTAAATCAGCAAATTTGTTTCCAGATAATTTTCCAGGGCATCCAAATCCAGACCCCTGCCCTGCAGCCACTTTTCCGTCTGCTGGACCGTGGTAAGGTTATTGGCGGCGCGGAAAACATCAGCCGCCTTTTGCAGTTCCTCGTCAGTTACCTCCAGCCCCTTTTCCCTGGCAGCGCAAGTAGCCAGCTTGCGCCAGACAACCTCCCTTAATGATGCGGCAAAAGCGCCGGTAAACCTGGTGTAGGCCAATACCTCCTGAACTCCTACTTCAAGCTCCTCTAAACTAACAGACATGAATCTTCCTCCTTTCTTGAAATTACTCAAATTTCCCACTCGATTTTAGCCTTGCTTTCCTGTTCAGCCAGGAAATTCTGGAACAAAGCGTTCCTTATCTCGCTTTCCCGCCTGTCGTCTAAGACTGCCGGATGTTGGGCAATTATCAGGATCAAACTGTACCCCGCTTCCATCTCAAAGGGCCCCACCACCTGGCCTTCTGCTGCGCCGAAAGCGGCTGCCGAGGCTTCCTCGGGCAGACCGGTTCTGGTCACAGGGCCAACATAACCGCCCTGTTTGGCGTTTTCTTCCACAGAATACTCCCGGGCCAGGGCCATGAAATCCGCTTCTTCCTCGCGGATTTGAGCCAGGATTTCCCGGGCCACCCCTTCCTCGGCCACCGTTAAAAGGCCGATCTCCACCGCATCCATATTGACCCGGTTTTCAGCAAAATACTTCTCCACCGCTTCTTTGGGAAAGGATTCCCTGACTTTTTCGGCGATAATGTTTTGTTCCATTTCCCTTTCCACTTCCTCAAGGGTAAGACCTTTTGCCTCCAGCCACTTTTCTGTCTCGTCTGTCGCAAAAAGTTTCTTGCTCCTCCTAAAAGCGTCAAATCTGCCCTGCAGTTCTTCATCACTTACCGTAATCAGTTTTTCCCGGGCATAGTCAGTAAGGATGGTTTCATACATCAAGGGCTTGATAATAGCCTCTCTACCGGCGGTTTTCAGCCTTTGGACAAGTTCCTCCAGGGTTATTTCACGGTTATTAACGGATACTACTTTCACTTTTTTCCCCCTTTCTGACTTTTATTTGCAGACTTCAAAACAACATTTGCTTGAGCAGCCGTGTCTTTCCTGTAATAATCTCTACGCTGGCCGCCAGACCCGGCTTAATATCCCTTAATTCCCGGGGGGTCTCCTCCAAGATGATGTAAAGAGCCAGATACATCTCTTGGCCCGGAATCCCGGTGCTTTCCAGTACAAAATCCCGAACCGTCCCCCGGATGAGTCCGTAGTTTTGAAAGGGATAGGCATCAAGGCTGATCCGGACAGGCAGTCCTGCTTTTACCCGCCCCAGGTCTTTCTCGGGCAGATAAACCTTAACCCCGATGGGTTCTTGCGGATAGATTAGGGCCAGACGTTCCCCCGCCCGGATATAATCACCCTTCAAAAGGTCACGCTGCCACATCAGGACCCCGTCTACCGGTGAGAAAACATCCGCCGCTGTTTCACTATCCGTTTCACCGCCCGTTTTGTCCCCGGCTGTCCGGAAGCTCAAAAGTGCCTCCCCCTTTTTAACCGCGCTTATCCCCCGTAAACATACCCTATCCACTGTTCCTTCCAGCGGGGCACTGACCGCCTGTGGCTCGCCCAGGAAGAAAACGAAGCCGTGGCCGGCGACGGTTATTTCCACCGGCAGAAGATAAGCCCAGACTAATCCGGCAAAAACCAAAGCCAAGATGAGATAATACATTACAAAGGTATAGGCCGGCATCTTTTTACTCATCACAATTCCTCCCCTAGCCCTGTAACTGCTGACTGTTGAGATAAAAGTAAAGACCTTTTTTCTCCATCAGTTCGTAATGAGTACCTTTTTCCATAATGACACCCTTGTCAAGAACTACAATCACATCGGCGTTTCTCACCGTGCTTAAGCGGTGGGCAATAACTATGGTGGTGCGATCTTTTAAAATATTGTCCAGGTTCTGCTGGATAATTCTTTCCGATTCCGTGTCTAAAGCGCTGGTGGCTTCGTCTAATATCAGGATTTTAGGCCGGGAAAAGAGTGCCCGGGCAATGGCGATACGTTGTCTTTGCCCGCCGGAAAGGCTCATGCCCCTTTCCCCGATGATGCTCTCATAACCCAGGGGCAGTTCGGAGATAAATTCATGGGAGCCGGCCAGCATGGCGGCGGCTATCACTTCCTGCAAGGAAGGATCGCTTATACCCAGGGCAATGTTCTCCTTAATAGTGCCGCTAAAGAGAAAATTATCCTGCAAAACCACACCTATTTGCCGGCGCAAGGAGTTGGCAGCGACATTTCTGGTATCTATCCCGTCAATCAGGACGGTTCCTTCCTGCGGCCGGTGCATCCTCAGCACCAGATTGGCCAGGGTGGTTTTGCCGGAACCGCTCCGCCCCACCAGAGCTACCGTCTGGCCTGCTGCAATCTCCAGATTGATATTGGAAAGGACATTTTTGCCTTCTTTGCTATAGCGAAAGGTCACATTTTTAAACGTGATCTGGCCTTTGATGGGCGGCATCACCAGATAATTTTGGCTGGTGTTTTGCTCTAAGTCGGCTTCCAGCACATCATTTAATCTTTCCAGGGCAATCCGGGCCTCCTGAATCTTATCCCAAAGGCCGATGGTCCGCAAAATTGGCGTGATTACGCTACCCAAAAGGGCGTTGAAAGCCATTAGCTGACCTACCGAAATATTTCCGGCCATGACCAGATTGGCCCCGTACCAAAGGATAAAGGTGGCACTTAGCGTCTGCAGAATCCTGCTGGTGGAGTCGGCTGCCGTGGCAATCATCGCTGTTTTCTGTTGCAGGCCCATCATTTTCTCCATTTTTTCTTCCCATTTCCAACGGACCGGTTTTTCCACGGCCAGGGCCTTCACGGTATTGATCCCGCTGATGGATTCCACGATGTAGGACTGAGTATCCGCTGCAGCCTGAAAGCTTTCCCGGCTCACCTTCTTCATCATGGGGGTAAAAAACAAGGGCAAAGTGGAAAAAAGCGGGATAAAAAGCAGCGACATCAAGGCCAGCTTCCCATTGTAATAAAACATCAGGGAGAGATAGACTATCACCGTTAAAATATCCAAAACCGCAGAAAGACTGGTTCCGGTCAAAAGATCCCTGATTTTGGAGTTTTCATTGAAACGGGAAATGATGTCCCCCACTTTCCTGTCTTCAAAGAATTTAATCGGCAGCCCCAGGACGTGACTGTAAAACTTGATCATTAAAGACATGTCAATTTCCCGGGCTGCAAAAACCAGCATATACTGCCTCAAAGCGGAGGTGGCAACCTGAAAGCCCGCTATGACAATCATCCCGCCCAGCATGATATTGAGCAGGGAAACATCCTGTTGAACCAGGACCTTATCCACAATGTTCTGCAGGAATAGGGGTATGGCCAACCCTAAAATCTGCAGAATCAGGGAGGCAATCAAGACCCTGAAAAGCAAACCCTTATGGGCTGTGACGAAGGGCAAAAAACGGCCAAAGGTTGATTTGGATGGTTCCACGCGGTACAAGTCAGGCGTGGGTGTCAATAAGAGGAGAATCCCGTTCCAGCCTTTTTGAAAATCCTCTTTTTTGATCCTTTTCAAGCCGGTGGCGGGGTCTCCTACCGTGACCTCGTTTTCGCTTGCACGGTAAACCACGATATAATGGTAGCCTTCCCAGTGGGCAATAGCCGGCAAGGCTAAACTTTTCAGCAAGTCATAATCAGCACGGATCCCCTTGGCCTTAAAGCCCAAGCTTTCCGCCGCCTCCGCCAGACTGTGCAGCGTCGCCCCTTCCCGGGTGACGTTGGCCATCTCCCGCAAGCGGTTGATGCTGATCTTCAGATGATAATAGCTGCAGATCATAGCCAGGCTGGCTGCTCCGCAGTCCATCTCACTTTGCTGCAAAAGCACGGGGAAACGGAGTTTACGCTTGGGAATAAAGGCCTTTTCTGTAACCTCTTCCTCCACCAGCTCGGGTTCGGGTGTGGGCCTTTCCGCCAAATCCCATGACATACCCATGTCCAAAACTGAAACGGCCGCCGCTTCGGTCTCTGCGGACATTGGTGCGCCGGCTTCGAAAAGCATTTGCCGCGCACTTTGGCTGTATCCGGCGG
Source organism: Clostridia bacterium (assembly GCA_018432615.1). GTDB lineage: Bacteria > Bacillota > Peptococcia > DRI-13 > SM3-B62 > SM3-B62. Next base: position 66,922 of record JAHDSQ010000022.1, on the reverse strand, counting down.
CGACTCCCAGAATAGCAGTCTTGATTTGAGGCACCCCGGTGATGATCTTATCGAAGTCTTCTTTACTCAGGCGATAGGCATCTACTTCCGATGAGGCCTTGACGCTGGCAGCCCTGGGCTCCCCTGTCAACAAGGCGAGTTCTCCAAAAAACTGACCTTTTGTCAGACGGTTTACGACCTTGCCGCCCAGACTGTCTTTAATAACCTCGACTTCTCCCCTGCGCAAAAGATAAAAGGCATCTCCTTCTTCGCCTTCCCGGACAATGTACTCCCCTGCTTTAAACGTAAGTTTTTGAAAGCCATCCAGAAATCCGCGTAATTCCTTGGGATCAAGGGGTGAAAAAAGGGTGCACTGCCTGATAAAGCTGCGCAGACTGATGTCGGAGATATAATCCTCAAAATAGTGCTTTAATTCGGGGCGGTTTACCAGCACTTCCAGAAAACGCTCTCTGGTCAAGCTTAAAATTAGCAACTCGCCGCTGGCCCGCACGGTAAACTCGCTGGGTTCACCGCTTAAAAGCATTTGCTCGCCGAAATGATCTCCTTTGGCTAAAGTGGATAAGGTAGTTTCTTTCCCTTCGGCGTCAAAACCGACGATACGTGCTTTTCCGGAATAAATCACATAGAAGGAATTACCTGCTTCTTTAGCCTTGCAGATAGTCTGACCCAGCTTGAATTTTTCTTCATGAAAGGCCGGAATCAGGGTATCTAGGTCATCATCAGATAGAAAATTGATAAAAGAAGTTTTTTCCAGCAGGCCTCTGATTTCTTCTTTATTCATCCTATTAAAGCCCACCTTTCGTAACGTCCAGGGATAGAACTAAATGCTAGGGTTTAATCCGGCAAGCAAAGCCAAAACGATAAGATGCCAGGTTTGGTCAATTACAATCATCAACCAGGGTATATCGGTTGTACGGGTCACTTTTTCTGCCCAAAACTGCACAAAGCTCCTTTGGTCCAAGAAAATATGGGATAAAAAGATTAGAACCATATAGTACCACTTTAAACCCCCGCACATGAAAGAACAGACTGTTACCGCCAAGGTATACGCCACTCCATGCATAAGCAAGGGAAGGATATTACGGCTTTTATTTTCAGCCATCCAACGGGTTTGCAGCAAAAAGTCACCCACGAAATGCCCGATGAAAAGCCAGGAAAATAGGTTCATTTCGCACCTCAGCCCTTAGGGCTCTTTACTCTTTTTTCCGGATAATCCCGTCCAACTGATAGACAGCTATCCCCTGGGACTTTCCTTTCACTTGAATCTCCCCCAAGGGTGTGACAAGGACTCTTTCCTTGACTTGCTCATAGGCAGCCCGACTTAAGAGGACCTGCCCCGCTTTGGCATTGCTTTCCAGACGGGCTGCTGTGTTGACAGTGTCCCCGATAGCGGTATAGTCCATGCGGAAACTAGCCCCGATATTGCCCACTACCGCTACACCCGTATTAATGCCAATACCAAATTGCACTGTCCGCCCAAATCTCTCCAAGAGTTTCTTCTCCAGTTCCGCCGCGCCGTTTTTCATAGCCCAGGCGGACTGCACAGCCATAAAGACATGGTCCGCTAGGTCCAAAGGGGCGTTATATAAGGCCATGGCCGCATCGCCGATGAATTTATCCAAGGTCCCCCCATACAAAAAAATGGAACGGGCGCAAAGGCTTAAATAATCATTGAGAATTTCCACAACTTCCTCCGGACGGGCGCTTTCCGAAAGTGGGGTAAACCCGCGAATATCCACAAAAAGCGCGGTAATCTCCCGTCGGGAACCCCCCAGCTGCAAACCCGCTTCCCCCTCTTTTAGGATTTTATCGACGACCTGAGGAGCCACATACCTGCCGAAAACATCAGTAATCCTTTTTCTTTCCAGCATTTCCTCCAGGTAGCGGGAACCCAGGGAGACTAAGTAACAGAGGGCGGTTAAAGCCAGGGGATAAAAAAGAGGCAAAATGCAGCCCTGTTTATAAAGTCCCGCGGCTACCCAAGCGTACACCGCACCAAGGCCGAGCAGTACCAGTAAGCTACAAAAGGGAGTAAGCTTGCTAAAGGCAAAAAAAGCGGATAAGCTCAATGCCGCAAGCAAGATGAAGTTTGCCAAAGAGGGTATTGGCTTTTTGTAGTTTTCCATTAGCAAGGCCTGCACTATATTGGCGTGTATCTCAATGCCGTACATGGGAGCATCATGGGCCAAAGGGGTGAAATAATAATCCTCTATACCCACCGCATACGGCCCCACCAGCACAATTTTATCCTTAAAGTATGCGGGCGGGATTTCACCGCTTGCCACCCGGGAATATGAGAAATGTTCATAATCCCCCGGCTTTCCTGTAAAGGCCACATCCATTCTTTTGAACCGATCCTGAGGCGGTTGGCCCGGTTCCTGGCCTCCGTTCATTTTGAGAAAATATTGACGGTAAATGCTCCAGGCAAAGCTGGGAATGATCTCTCCCTCTGCATCCAAAGACAATAGGGCCTTTCTGACAATTCCGTCCGAATCCGGTATTGTGTTGATATGCCCCCCTAAGGATACTGCTTCCAGCGCAGGGAAAGGCCTTTGCAGTTCATTGACCGCAATCTTCCCGCCTCTGCTCTTTTCGCCCAAAACCCCATAGACCGGCACGACTACATTCCCCGCATCTTTAACCGTACTTACCAGGTCAGCATCTTCAACCCCATTCCTGGCGGGCTCGCTCAGGATCAGGTCAAGGCCAATCACAGCAGGCTGGCCCTGGGAAATGTTTCTAATCAGCCGGGCATGATAATCTCTGGGCCAGGGCCATCTCCCCAGACTTTTCAAGCTTTCGTCATCTATGCCCACAATCACAATCCTGGTATCTACCGGACCTCTTGCTTGATACAGGCGGTCCTGCAGCCCGTTCTCAACTGTTCCGAAACTGTCCGCCCGGGAGAAATAGCAAAAGAAAAGAAACAGCAGCAATATTAAAACCCAGGACTTCCGAAGCCGATTTCCCGCTATCTTCTTGTGACCTTCCATAGTCTCCACTCCGAGAAATTATTATAATGATGGTTGCGCCAACAAGGAGTAACAGCCATCATCCTTCGATTATAGCCATAGCAATAACAAGCGTCATCACGTCTTTCCCGTCCACATGTTGAGGTTCACCGGTAAGGGCGATGTAATACCCGCTTTGAACTCCTGTTAGAAAAAATGCCCCATCTATTTCTGTCTGTGTAAACCCTTCTTTATCCTGCATCACAGCACGGTAATATTGAAGAACCTCCTGATAATCCTTTTCCAGCACAAGACTTACTGCGTAATCACTGCCTTCTTTGACGCCCATCACAATCCGAGCCCCGGGTAGAATCGGCACCATGTCCAGGGGATATCCGGCGGGTAAATCAGCACTAAAGCCGATCGCGGGGTCCGGTTTTTCTTCACCCTCATCATCGGTACTGTCATCTTCAACGACCGCGTTATCATACGTAACCGGATTTTCGTCAATAATTGGATTTTCGTTAACAACTGGATCCTCATCGTCAATAACATCCGGCAGGTCCAACCCCTGCTCCCGGACAATCTCCTGAACAAACGGGTCTAAAGCATCCAGGGAGATCGGGAGTATTTGAATATCTTCTTCCTTTGTTACAGACTCTTCAATCTCCGTTTGCTGATTCTGTTCCAATACTTTCACAATCTCTTGGGTGGTTTTGCTTCCGTCAGGACGAATAATTTCCACGCTTTTTACGGCTGCCACTTTCCCTTCAAAGACAGCAAGCTTGGATGCCCCATCGCTATGGGCAACGGAAAACTTGGTGCCCCTGACGCCCATCACAGCCGTAGGGGTGGCTATCTCAAACCGTTCGTCCGGATCCAGCTTTTCTTTGACCTCAGCCCACAGGCAGCCGGATGCCAGGCCAATCTGGGTATTTTGTCCGGCATCCTTGGCCGCCAGCAGTTCATTAATAGTCAGGTCGGTGCCCTCAGCTACTCTTAGTTCTTGTTCTTCTCCCAAGGCTAAGATGACAGTAGAATCCTTTCCTGTGGTGATTCGGTCCCCCTTGGTAAGTAGCATCCCTTCCACAGCAGAGAAAGACTCCTTGTCACCGGCCTTGAACACAGTAACCTGGCCGCTAAAGCTGTATATTTTTGCTACGCTTGCGGTATCCGAGGGCGGGGACGCTTTGCAGGCGGCAAAAGCCGTCATGACAACTAATAAAAGGAGAAGTATTGTCACCGAAGATATCTTTTTATACATCTTTCTCACCTTATTTATGCGCCTCGTATACCCTTAAGGCGATTAATACTGCTTGTTCACGGGTAGAGGTAGCTTTGGGTGCAAATCTATTGTTGCCCACGCCGCCGATAAAGCCATTCTTCGCCATGAACTTGACATTCTCAACAAAATAGGACTCCATGTCTTTCTCGTCAGCGAAGGTCGGGGCTCCCGCCAGGGACAGATCCACAGAGGGATTAATCACCTTTACGGCCCGGTTCAGCATGGCAGCCATCTGTTCACGGTTAATCAAGACCTGGGGGGCAAATTTGTTGTTGCCCACACCGGCGACAATCCCCAATTGGAAGGCTTTGAAGATTTCCGGGTTGTTCGTGTCGGTAAATGTCAAGGCCGGTGCGGGAGTAGCCTTTTTGCCTGTATACACCTCATACAGCCTGGTAGCCAACTCTGCAAATTCTTCCCGGGTGATAGGTCCGCTCATATTCTCCTTAATCCGGTTGGTAATCAGGCCATATTCCTGGGCCTTGACAAGGTCGCCCTGAGCCCAGGCAGATGCGCCCTTAAAGAAGGCTGGGGAGCCTATTTCCAGCGTATTGGAGAAAGGAGAGCTTACCAGGGACCCGTCAGGCTTTTTCAGTTGGAAAAAGGCCCGGAAATAATAGGTGTTTTCCTTGATGTTTATTTCCTCCCAAGTACCTTCGTCAATGGGATCCACATCCACATCGTCCGACAGCATATTGTCTGCTTTTTCAAAAGGCTCCACCCCGGCCAGCTCTGTGGCCCATTTACCGCTACCCACTTTCCAGTCCAGTTTGGTCCATACGGCGGTCTGCTTATTGGCGGCATCCACGCTTTCCGGTATTACGAAAGAGAAATGGAAATAGGGTTGACCGTTTTCGTGGCTTTTCAGTTCTCCCGCCAGGTTGAAAGGGGCATCCAGATTATTTGGAATCACGCTGGTTTGCCCTTTGCCGATGGATGCTATCTCAGAGTAGGGTGAAGCAATAACCTTAGAGCCCCATTCTCCGGTTGCGGAATCCTGGGCATCATACTCATGAAGATAACGGTAACGGAAAGAATAGGTATCATTCTGCAGATCAAAGTCATCCAGTCCGAGACAAAAGGGGAAGACCGCTATATCTATGCCATTCTTTTCGTCATGGCCGATATTATTCAGGTAGGCCGTGACATTCATTTTGTCATATAAGTCCTCATAGTAGGGTATGACACCATTTGGAAGAACAACACCCGTCCAGTTTTTATCGAACTGCCAGGGCCCGTCGTTGATCTTGAAGTCAAGCTCATATAAGACCCATACGTCATCGCCTTCTACATAACTCATGATGCCGGCGGGCTGAGTCAGACGAAGCTGCAGATCATTGTTTTCATCGGAACGGACGGTCAGACTGGCCGGTTTTTCCAAAACGGGCAGGTCTCCCTCCTGAGCCAGAACTGCGACGGGCATGACCAGCATCAGGCATAACAACAGAATGATCGATTTCTTCATCATGATAAGAATCCTCCTTTTGATATGATAGTTTCATTCAAAACCCCAAGGCGCTTTTTTAAGGTGCAGGGTGCTTATTAACCCTCCCTATTTCCAATAATTGTTAAGGAATCATCGTTTTTAAAATACTGTATTGCCACCAGTTCGCCCTGATCGTTTTTTCCTTCAAAAAGAAGGTATTCCTCCACCTCCATTTCGTTGGTTTCATTAGAGAAATCCTTTTTGATATCATCAATATAGTCTTCAAAATCCTTCTGCTCCACTTTTTCGAATATAACCATTATATTCCCCTGTCCGTCATTGACGGAGCTGATAATTTCGCCCTTCTTAAACTCAGGGATGTAATCAATATCCGGCCATTCGCTACCGCCAAAGCTTATGGATTCGCCGTCTTTACCTTCAACAGTGATTTTTTCTCCATCAATATCAATCTTAGTATTCTCGTCACCCACAGCTTTTTCTACGACCTTTTCGACAATTTTTTCGCCCACCTTTTGTTCTATTTTGTCTTTAACTCCACAGCCTGTCAGTAAAAAGCAGGTGAGTAAAACCACAAGCAGCACAACCGGTATTCTTCTCATCTTCCTTCCTCCTCTTTCGTACTATGCAGATATTTTAAACGCTATTTCAAGATGTCATATTTGCCAAATATAGGCATCCGTTTGTCCTTGCCACCAAACCCGTTGATTAAGCCCATTATGGCCAGGGCAAAGATAACGAGTGCATATAGAGGCATTAGTATCCACCCGATGATGGGAATAATTCCCAGGATGATATTGCCCGCAATTGCCACAATGAGCAGCAGCAAGCCCTGATTGGCGTGAAACCTCGCATATTTTGAATCGGGGCAAACCAAAAGCGGCAGGAAAAAAATGATGTAGGCGAGACCTGCTATTGTCTTGTTTTTATCAATATCCGCCTGTTCAAAGGTGCCCGTTTGTGCCTGAATTATTTCCGACATTTCAAAACCTCCCAAATTCTTTTTTGCATTAACTAGCGCTTCCGGCTTGGACAACCGGTCGCTAATTAAAATTCCTTTCCGCCCAATTTTCCGGCAAATTCTCCGTCAGTAAGAGTAAACCAGTGAGTAGCGCCTTCAATAAAGGATTGCTTGTCGGGAACGCTGCCAAAGATGGAATCTGGCTCAGAGGACACATTGTCAAACCTGGCACAGGAACCATTGGTTCCGGCAAAGATGAGACGATAGGTGCACAATCCGTATACTGCATCAAATTTAACCATATCTACAACTGCCTCATACTGATACTGGGCTGCGTACCCGTCCGGCGTCTTGCTGTATTCAAACAACATCTCCAAAGCACCGTCTCTATACCCCAAAAGCCGCAGCGAATCAGCCTTATCATCGTACCTGACTTTTATCTCCAGAGCCCTCCCCTTCGTATCAGTCCCTTTTAACAGGTATCCCTCCTTTTCATCATAAGTAAGAACCACATCATCAGCCCAACCCGCGTTGAGCATAGCGGTCTCCATGGCTACGTCAAATTTGCCCGTACTCACTTGGGATTCGCCCAGAAAACCCAAGGGGAGAAGATATTCCAGTATTTTTAGTTCTATGGGCATGGCTGTACTTTGATGGACCGAGACGATTTCATGGTCATCGCTTAGCTTGTTTATGTGTTTGTTGAAATCGCCCCATGCATCGTCGTAAGCCTCATAGCTTACACAGACAATACCCTTCCCGTCACCTGTCTGCTCCGGCGCAGGCGCCGAGGCCGGAGCCGGCGCTGATTGCTGCGAGTTCGCCTGCCCGCCGTCAGCCGGTTTGTCCGGTGTTGTTTCCTCCTTGCCGCCGCATGCCGCAAGCGACAGGAGCATGATTACTATCAAGGTCAATGCAAATAACTTTTTCATGAAAGTTCCTCCACTTCTTAATTATTTTTTCTTTTCACCTTCCCAATTCATCCACTCATCTTTGCCTGTATAGCGACACTGTCTGCTAAAAAATCTGCCATCCCTTGCGAGATCGAATTCCCTTTATGGCATAAACATAATCACGCCGTGAGTTATTTTTGCATCATCGGCTGAAACGGGGAAAATAACCGCCTTATCGAAACGTTCAGGCTGCGATAGGCTTACGCGTGTAATTCCTGAAAACATGGAAAATGGATTCTTTAAATCCTCTAAGAAGAAGGTCTCGCCATCAAATACCCGCGTGACGGCTGTGACTAATTGCGTGTCAGTTATCTTGTATGGAAGAAGGCGGAGGGCTTCTTTTGGGGGATTAATAAACCGTATTTCTGTTTCCGTTACAAAGGCCTTGTTCACCATGGCCAGTGCATACTGCAGCGTAAAGATAGCAATGGGATAAGGAAAATAATCAATGATTTGAGTAAACAACCCTTCATTGGCAACAAGTTTTTGAATTCTTCTTATCATTTGGCCTTGAGTCTCTGTTCTCTCTTCCAACATTTTCTGTACCGCTGACAGTTCTTCGAGCAGTTGTTCTTTTGTTTGTTGACCCATAAGAAAGCTCCTTTCCATCCAACTGCTGATATTCTTATATTGTTAATATCTTGCACTACTGCTATATATATTTTATTAACCAGCCGTTTATTAGAATAGGTTAAATATGCTTGTTATTAGTAAGAAAAATGTTATTTTTGAACGAGAAGAAGCCGGGCTTTTGTACTTAACAAAGCCCGGCTTCTTCTTACTTCCTTAAAGGACAACCTATTTCTCTAGCATTTTCCGGTACTCAGACGGGGAAAGACCGGTTTTGTTTTTAAATACTTTTGCGGAATGGCCGTTATACTCCATGTTGCAGGCAGCAAAAGCCTGTGCCACGGAAAGGTTGGTATCCAACAATTTCTCCTTCAGTTTGCTGATTTTATAATTAACATAATACTCATGAGGGGTTATTCCGGTATGCTTCTTGAACAGCTTTGTGAAATGAGCGGTGCTAAGGCATGCCGCCTTTGCTGTCTCTTTGACATTAAACTTTTCCATCCAGTGGTTTTCTATATATTCTTTGGCTTTTTCAATTTCATCCTTGCCTCGATAAACCCTCCTATTAATCAACAAGGCCACAACATATATCACCCTTTTCATGTCATCCAGAATTGGGAAAACAGTGATGTCCTGATAGATGGCCTCCACATCAAAGTCCTGTATGCCGTAACGCTCCGCAATTTCTTCCAAGGGCACTCTGACATCCCGGAAAAAGACTGTCTCGCCCTGAAAAGCCCGCTTCAGCACTTGGAGTTGTCCTGTTGCGATAACATCCGGATCTTCAAGCAAATTGTATTTCCCCACAACCACATCCGGGCTGTCGGCCTTATATTCCTTCATTATGGCCTCGTTCACCAGCACCGATGTTCCGTCCGGAGCGTAAACCTGAATCGGATAGGGGAAAAGCTCGATTATTTTCGCCAGGAGTTCTTCTTTTCCAAAAAGAGATTGAAACGACTCTGAAATTTTCTCTTGTTTGTCTTTCATAATATCTCCAATAATCTATCGTTTTTATTTATGACTTATCTAAATAATAGACCTTATTAAGAGTATATTCCAATATTGAGTATCATTCAATCCCAAGCGATAAAATGACCTGTTCCCATAAAAATAGACACTTATTATTATAGTCTTGTGCTTCCTATAAAACCGCTGTCCAGTGAATCTCTTTCTTTGATAATTTTTACCTGGCCAAAATCCGGCTCTTTAGCCTGGGGGGTTGCTTCGGCTTCCACTTCATCAAATAAATGCATCTGTCCCTAAAGAGGAAGAATGTCTTCTCATATCTTCGGCCATATAGTCTGCGCGACAAATAATGAACAGTCTCGAGCAGTATTTTCTTCCCTTTTCCCAATTCAGATATGCAATTTTCGAAAGTCTTAATCTTTCTGGCTACATTCATTAACGGCTAATTCCCCTTCGCTTTTCACTACATAGTCTATTCAATCTTGCTTTCCGAAGTGTTCTGTCCCATGGGGATTGATATTAGGAGTAAGGCCTTAATGGGGGAGCCGATGGATTCGCTACAATGTATCGGTTGCGGACATTGTGTGGATACTTGCAAAACTGAACCCACTTCACCAAGTTTTTGATTGACCGTGAAGGGCATATTTTCGGGGGCTATGAACCGAATGTTGAGCCTAAAGATATGGTGAAGTATACCAATATTATTGTTTAAATGAAAGATAACGTCTTTTTTATACAAAATAATTAAAGCTTAGAGAACATATCCTGCGCATAATCTTTGATGTTTGCAGGCGTGAGCATGCGGTACTTATCCTTTACAGAAGAGAAATATTCTCCAATGACTTGTTTAGGGATGACTCTGTCAGTTGATGCTTCGACCGATAAATTACCACGCGTAGATATCCAAGGAGTCTCTAAATGTGTGAAGGACTCAAGTGTCTTTCCACTATAGCAGCATATGTGTTTAACAACACTATCAAGCAGCACCTTTTCTTCTGCCGGCATTGAAGAAACATCCGGATCCTCTATGCTGTCTATTGGGTCATAGCAATAACTACTGTAGCGTCTATAAATGTCTCGATATACGGGGCCATGTACCCAAGCCTCACAGTTTTCTTCAAATAAAAAGCTTCCAAAAAAAACATAGTTAAAGCCTTGCACATAATATAGTGCTTTCTGCAATGAAAGAGGCGTAATGTCCCGGCACTGTGATAACAGATATTTTACAACACATTCCATTTTTGACTGTTGCGAGACTGAAATGTTTAATAGGCTCTCGGTAGCTGCTTTGCTCTTTTCATAAGCTTTGTCACTTTTCAAATTATCCTTTCCATTTTCCAGTAAGGACAAATAATAAGCAGGGTCAGCGAGTACCTGTTTTAGCTTTTCAGAATATTGCTTTGTAGGCATATCACCGTCATAATACCTGCTGAACGTTTGCTCGCCCCAGCCAAGCAGTAGCGAAAGTGGTCTTTTGCCAATATTGTATTTTTCGGGAATAGCCCTGATATCCTCTAGGGAAATTATGCCTTGCTTTTGGCGATAAACATCATATAGTGTTTTTAAATTTTCATCTTCAATTTCAGGCACATACACTTCGCTTCCACATACATCGCAATAAGCGTTTTTGGAAATGAATTCATAAGCTTTACCTTTTAATTCAGCAGAGTCAGCTTTTTCCCTAACCGAAAATTTAACATCCTGCCGGCATTCCGGGCAGAATACGATTCTATTCATCATGGTGCCTCCCCCTTTCATATTCGAGAAAATCATCTAAATACATAATCTATCGACTTGTTTCGTTCGTGAAAAGATATAACTACTACCCTGCTTCCTGTAGGCAAATCAAGGATATTGAACTTCGTATAAAGATCAAGCTGCTTTTCTTCATCGTCCAGATTAAACATCGAATATCTACCTCTATCCACACATTCTTGGATTTCCTGTAATACTACAGAAATTTCTTCCCTTGTGTGGTTCTTATTATGATGTTGACTCATTAATCGCCCTCCTTGTCAACACCATAATAATACTAATATATGCTTCTAGTCAATACGACATGCACTAATTAGTGCATGTCGTATTGACATTGTTACTCTATTGTTTAAAATAAAAAGCAAAAGTGCATCATGCGCCATACCCCGCATATTTAGGTTTTCTATTGCAACTGCATCATAGGCGTTGGTTATCTGCCTTGAGAGCTTATGCAAGAAGTCCTTTCGTTGATTGGCTACTTTTCATGGATTTTCGCTACTTTTTGTCGTTGCTTTTCACGATTTTTACTACCCTTTTTGCGTTTGGATAATTTACGTTGGGCTTTCTTTAGTTTTGCTTCTGCTTGTCGATAATATCGAGGGTATTGAGCGCTGTTTCCTTCGCTGTCAATATATAGCGATTTCGCGGAGTAGTCCAAACCCAGCGTTGTTTCAGGTTTTGCTGTTTTCGGTGTGATTTTGGCATCATTTTCAACCAGTATGGAGATATAATATTTCCCTGTGCTTGCCTTTTCACAGAAGAATTTTCTGTGAGTTGTATTCAGGTTTAGCTGGGCGTTTGCCAAAGCCAGAATATCCACTTCTTTGAGCCATGGATATTCTTTTTTATACTTTGCAGGGGTTGGTGTTTTTCATATTGTTCTTTGCGTTCTGCCAGCATTTGATTGTAGACAAATCTTACACAGCCGAATGTTTTTTAAATATACATCGTCGTTTATTGCCTTTTAGAAGCATATAGCACAAGAACAATCGGTAAGATAATCATCGCAGTCACCAATGATAGTGAAATAACCAATACAGATAACCATCCGAAGCTAACCAGCATCGGCGAATTTGAAAAACCAATGATGGCAAAAGCACCGATTGTTGTAATCGCCGCAGAGAAAATTGCTTTTCCCGTACTACGTAAGCTTGCCGACATCGCTTGTTCCGGATTTTCTCTTCGCTTGGTCCATTCTTCTTTGAATCGATGCACGATGTGAATAGTAAAATCTACACCGATCCCAATTGCAATCGAAGAAACCAACATATTCATAACATTGAGCGGAATATTTAATATGCTCAGTATAGCAAGTTCTAAAATTAATGTCATAATTACCGGTATCGATCCGATCAATCCCAATGGTAATGATTTAAAAACCAGTGCAATCATAATAACCACAAGAACAATCGCTAACACAATCGAACTGACCAAATCCGGTTTGATGCTGCTTGATATGTCCGAAAATATCACCGGCATTCCGCTTACTGCAGGATTTCCGTAATAAAGCAACATAAGTTTATCTTGTTCTTCATTATATTTCTCTATTTCTTTGCGAATTAATTCAGTAGCCTCTGCTTGTTCTTCCATCGTATCTGTTTCATAAGATATATTGATTACCATCTTATCTTCTGCCAATAAAATTTTGTCAAATCTCGGATCAGAACCTTTATCAAGATAATCTATGATCTCTTCTAAGCGTTCCTCACTCTCCGGTAATTCGCCACCGTTTACAGCCCGTACCATGTTCTGTAAACTTGTCGTACCCATGATCAAACCATCGTTGTCCGGATGATTGATGATGTTTTCTTGAAGTTGTTCTGTAACTTTAAGTGCTTCTATAGAGACAACATCTCCCTGCAGCAAAACGATAGCTTTACTTTCTGTACCGTATCCCCTAAAGTACTCCTCTAAAGCTTTTTGCGTTTTTATGGCTTCGGCATTCTGAGGCATCATAATATCTGATGACATCGTTGTCGTAATGTCCTTTATTGGGATAATCGCGAAAAGCGTCACCGCAAGAGCTATAATTAAGACTGATTTCGAACGTTTTGACAGCACAATCCGCTCAATTTTTTTTATAATCCATTGTAAACTGTTTCCATCGATACTTTTATCAACTGTATTTCGATCTGAATTTTTATCACGAATAATCAATAATGCAGGAAGCACCGTATTTGATAAAATGAAAACATAAAATACTCCCACTCCCGCCACATAACCAAAACTTTTTATGGGCGGCATTTCCGATATCCCGAAAGAAGAAAACCCGATTATCGTTGTTATAGCTGTTAAAAAAATTGCCACCCCGACAGTTTTTATTGAACGGAATACCGCTGTTTCCGAATCATAATGTTTTTTTTCTTGATAGTATCTCGTTAGCAAATGAATAGTATAGTCAATACCTATTCCTAACAGCAAGGGTATGATAATCGTAAAATTTGCATAAAACGGAATGTTAAATATTCCCATTGTTCCAATCATCCATACTACTCCGGTGCTTAAAACAATAAACGGCAATATGGTGTCCAATAATCTTCTAAAAGTGATGTATAAAACGATAAGAATAAATATTGCTGCTAATGGGACCAACAAACTTAAATCTTCAATCATCCCTTCGACAATTGCTAGATTCGTACTAATTGTTCCGGTATTACTTAAGTGAAGAGATTTATATTTTTTACTATATTCCCTCGTTAATTCGTGTAATTTTTGCGTCTTTTCCTCTAATTCTTCTGTAGAAAGTTCATTATTTACTATAAGCGTTATTACAGCTCCGTCTCTTTCTTCCGAAATGTAAATCCCCGTATTTTTCTTAATATCCGGTCTTTCTAGTAATCGATCGATTTCTGATTCTAATTCTTCATCCTCAAGACTTCTCCAATTCTGTATCTCTTCTTCTAACGGCGGAATTACATAACCGGGATAGGATCGTATCCATAAACTGAAATCTTCCAAATCCGGATGGTTCCACAATTCCGCTACCAATTGATCGATTTCTTTAAAAGATTGGGCTGTCGTTAAATCTTTCCCTTCGACCATGACCGCTTCAGTCACCAATTTCCCCGTCAAGTTTTCATATTCTTTCAATACTCTGTACGATGTATGATCTTCCGGCAAGAATTCCTCTCGATCTTCTGTTATCATAATATCCATTGCATTAATAGCCATGAACAAGGTAATTAAAACCGTAATCACAATTATTTTTTTAGGATTTCTTGCAGATAGTTCGAATAGTTTTTTCATTTTAGCCTCCCTATTGTAAGTACTTACTTACATTTTAAAGATATACATGGTAGCTGTCAATATCATAAAAAAACTTAGAGCATTATGCTCTAAGTTTTTTTATGCTTTTCATCAATGATTACCGCATCTCTTTAACAAGGATATCGGTCAGTTGGTTGACATAGATTTCGATATCCGACTGATTTGGCTCAGGGAGATACAGAAACGATAAAATCGATCCCATTATAAGTCTAAGAACAAGTTGTTCTTTTTTTCCATCAATTAAAAGATCTTTCATGAAGACTTTAAACGACTCTACAATCGTCGTTAGCAAATCGGCGGAACCTACTGTCTCAAGAAAATCATTTTCCCGCAGAATCAACTTAATAAGCTCGTGATTTTTTGATATGAAAGCTAGACGTTCATGCAAAAGATAACGTATCTTTTCTTTAGGTGTGTAATCCTCTGAGACGTGGATGGTATCCATTAACGTTTCCACAAAAATCGGCTTCACTCCCGCTAAAAATATCTCTTGTTTTGATGAGAAATATCGAAACAAGGTCACTTCAGATATTCCTGCCGCTTCGGCAAGCCTAGCCGTCGTTGCCCCTTTATAACCGTTTTTGATGAAAACCTCCATGGCCCGGTCGATAATTTGTTGTCTTCTTTGTTCTCTTTTCAAAGCTTTCTCTCCTACACGATCACTTAAGTATTTACTTATAATATCTACTGTATTTAGTTTAGAAGGTTGTATCCATGCTGTCAAATAAGGACCTTCCATTATGTGATTAACCGTTTCGCGATCCGTCAGTTTTAAGCGGTTTTGGATAATTAATGTTTCCAAGGCAATCCTTATTGAATAAGCTTTTTCGACAGCATAAAATCCTTCTTATCATAAACGACCAAGAACACTGTCAGCTCATGATGCAACAGGAATTCCCCGATTGTGGCAATAGCTGTTCTTAAGGCCTTTCCCTTCGGATACCCGAAAGCTCCTGAGGATATCAACGGAAAGGCGATGCTCTCCAGTTTATATTCTTTTGCTAAGGCTAAAGAGTTTTGATAGCAATCCTCAAGCAATTTTTCTTCATTGTTGTTGCCACCGCGCCATACGGGTCCCACAGTATGAATCACATATTTTGCCGGCAGCTTGTACCCCTTTGTTATTTTGGCTTGTCCGGTTTCACATCCACCCAAAGTGCGACATTCCTCCAGCAACTCCTGTCCTGCCGCGCGATGGATCGCCCCGTCAACGCCCCCGCCCCCCAGCAGTGATGGGTTCGCTGCATTGACAATCGCATCCGCATGTACTTTTGTTATATCATTGCAGATGATTTCCAGCGACATGATTTCCACCTCCAAGTTAATCTTATGTCAAAGTTTATCCCAAATATATATTATCATTATGCCACCCTAAGTAATGCGCATCCGGTAGCTGTTCTCTTCTTTCCGGTAAAATAATCAGCTTGCTTCCATGGTGTGCATAATATTCCCTGCCATTTCCAAAGTCCTCTTTGATACGGCGGCTTACTTCAATATTAAATTCCTTGTCAATCGTTATGTATCCTCTATCAAACAGGGTATGAAAATCTCTTCTTAAGAGTAATCCGTTATTGATTTCATGGGGACCTTCCAGACTATACGGCTTAATATGCGCCGCTTCCAAAACCGGTAACGTTTTTTCACCGGTTATGGCACATCTTCTCTGATAAGCATCTGTAATAAGAACCTTGAAGGCGCCTTGTCCTATTCTCGGTTTAATCACTTGTTCTTTGCCATATCTCTTATCTGGGGCATCTTCTCTGATTAGGTTTTCATTGAAGCTCTGTTTGAGCAACTTTTCCCGTACTTGTTGATATAAAAGCTTACCATAATACTCTGAAGTATCATAGGTCTTACCCTGTACGATATTTCTGTTCCAGTTATCAGGAATAACAATCCAATCATTTTTTTCGAAATAAAAGGGCAACGATAAAATAACACAGCCAATCTGGGGGTCCGGATCAGTTAAGCGGCTCGTCTTTCTATACTTGTATATCCTATCATTCAGCGCAAACAGACTCCCTGCTCCATTAGCTATTCCGAAGGCTTCCCAGGCTAATGAAGATGGTAATATTGAAAACTTCAAAAAAAAGCCGCCGCCCACAATATAATCTTGAGGACTATGTAACTTAAATAAAAACAAATCACCTTCGTCTAAAGCCTTGAAATTTGTTTTTCCTCCCGGTTTCCAAAAGTTCACTTCATCACAATTTGCCTGTTTTAGTGTTTTAAACCAAGCATAGTCTGTGATGCCAACATACATCTTCAATGCCCATCACCCTCTTCCAAATATCGACCCATGATAAAGCAATATGTAATCCCCTAAGCATCATTTTGATCTCTCAAAAATAAGTTCAGGTAAAATAATTCTGTCTTCTTGTTCTGAGTTTTCCTTCTGCCAGTATACTATAAACCTGATTTTTGCTGTTTTAGGTAGATAATTTTTTAGTTTCATCTCCGCAATTTGATTCATTAGTTGCTTTGAGAATTTTAATACCGGTAACCCCTTTGAATTGCGGCAACAATCTCCATCAATAATAAGAACGTCCCCGCTATTAAGTGACGAAATTAGCTTTTGCCGGGATAGAAAGAAATCCAGCCATACATCTTTAAAAGTCAATTGCATCGCTATTTGGCTTGGTGGTAAGTAAACTTCGAAATCATCAACTATTCTAAAATCCTCTGCTTTTATGAAGTCGAGGTAATTTCCATTATAGTGAATGGTCAGGTTGCCTTTCGCCCTTGTCATAGCAACATATAGTTGTCTTTTAGCTTCATCTGTTCCGGGATTAAATTGATCCAGCATCAAAAAGACATTATCAAACTCTCGGCCTTTCGCCTTATGAATAGTTGAGACAAATATTGTTTCAATATTTTCCCCGTAGAAGTCTTCCAGTTTTGATTCGCGAATAAAGATATCCAGATCTGATTTGTATTTATTTTTTGGATTCACGGCCTCGAAATCTTTAATGATATTGATGCAAACCTCTAAATTTAAACTGTTACCAAACCTTTGTATCAACTTTCGTTTAGCATTTACCCAAACATCGTCACTAATCATATAAGTATCCTCAGCCAAATTGAGACGGCTCAGGAAGAACCTAACTTCGAGAAGGTTATACAAACTAAATCCTTCATTTGACTGGATAAGTTTTGCCTGCATTCCATTCTTCAGGAGCAATCCGGTTATCTGTAAAGCTTCTTCATTTGTCTTTGTTAAAACGCAGGTAGTCCCTGCAAGTCCTGTTGAGAGTATATCATTTACTATAGGCGTGATGAGATTGTTACTTTTATATCGAACCAGTTTTATTTTTCCCTTGTCACCCTGTACCGCAATAATGGGGGTATCCTTCAAACGATGTGGAATCCTTTTTACGAACTGGTTGACAAAATCAACCAGATTTCTTTTGCTCCTGTAGTTTTCAACCAATTCATACATAACAGCACTTTGCTCAACGATCAGTTTCTCCAGATATTTTGAACTGGAGCCTCTAAATTCAAAAATATTCTGGTCATCATCACCAACTGCAATGACACGCATTTCCTCGTTGTATTCCATTAAAGTATTGATTAACGCAAACTCATCAGCATCCATATCCTGAGCTTCATCGATTACCAAAACTGTTTTCGTAATTCTACCCGGTTCAACTTCTCCACTCTTAATTCTCTTAATAGTTTCTTGAATTATTTCACCTGACTTTTCGAGGGTACCAACTCTCCCCAATAAATCGAAGCAATAGGAATGAAACGTTTTTATCTCTATGAAATTAGCAGCGTTACCGATCAGTTTAAGTAATCGTTTCTTGAATTCGGTAGCTGCCGACCTTGAGAAAGTCACCATTAGCAACTGTTCATGCTTGACATCTTCCATTAAAAGCAAGGAAGCTAGCTTGTGTACTAAAATTCGGGTCTTGCCGCTGCCGGGCCCAGCGGCCACAACAATATATTTTGATTCATTGTCGTTAATAATTTTAAGTTGTGTTGGTGATAATTCGCCAAAGAGTTGTTTAAACTTGGTTGGTGTAATATTTCTTCTTATTTCGTTTTGCCTGCTACCCCTAAAATACTTATGCAAAAACGAGGTATAATTCAATTGGAAATAGTCATCTACAAATTGAAGTGCAGCTTTGTAATCGTTAATCATTTTCCTAGCGTACTCGCCGACAATATGAATCTGCTGAACCTTGTTTTGGTAAAACTGATCAAGTTTCTGATAATCCTCATTTTTGTACCGTTTTTTGTTGTCCTGCTCAATACGTTCAATAGTAAGAGCATTATAGACAACCATAAAACCGCCCTCTATTTTTAAGGCTTCAATCCTTGACAAGTAAAACAGAGCATCCTCAATATCCTCAGGAGTAGCTTTATTAAAAAATCCCCCGCCTTCAAATTCCTCCTTCAATTCCAAAACTGAAAACTCAACCAAAGCCTCATCTTTAGAAATTTCATCACTGGCTGTACAGCTTTTACGATAAAGATACTCTAAAATAAACTGTGCTATTTGATAACGTTGTGTAAGCCTTGCCTCAAGCATCTCCTTTTCTTGAAGGCAAAGAACGGCAAGATGATTTTTTGAATAGTCCGTGCTTTGCCGTTTTATCCAGTTCTTAATCGCCCAAAAATTCAGGATTGTTTTCAGCTTGTTTGGTGTTACCTCATTACAGCCGTTTTCTTCGGCCTGCTCATTAAGTTCTTTAATATGAAGTATTTGCTCCTCATTCAATAAAACAGTGAGTAAAAACTTTTCAATCTGTACGAACGATTTTAGAATACTCAGCGATCGGTTTTTGTTTTCCTTTTTCTTTATAAATGCCGTTAAATCTTTCGTATCACCTAAAATTTTTTCCTCACGGAGAAGGGTTACGATTCTTATTACTTCCTCTTTGACAATCCCCAAGTGATCCGAGATGTAATCAACTCTTTCTTCCGCCTCTTCATCATTTAAATGCTTTCTGCTTTTACTGGAAAAAAGCTTTTTAATAATTCGTATTGCCTTGATTTTCTGCTTCTCATCAAATTTATTTGAGGCATTAATTTTACTGATTGCTTCCTCAGCGTTTTTAGTAAGAATACTGTTTGCAAATAATCTTGGTGCGTTATGACCGCGCTTGAGATAACCTGATTCTTCCAAAGCTGCGACAGCCGTTTTCACCCTCGTTTCAATATCGGCAATACTATCATCCCAACCAGCCTTTCGTGCAATCTCTAAAGCGGACTGGGATACTTTTAAGCGTAATCCCGTAATTTCCTTAATAGCCTTCCATATCTGCTGAATCTCCCGGATGCTTAGTTTGGTTTGATTAAGAAGGATAAAATGTTTACTTAGATCTTCATCATTAAACAGCACAAAACAATCTGCGGAGATAGTTTCATCCCGTCCTGCTCTTCCTGCTTCCTGGATGTAGTTTTCAAGGGAGTCGGAGATTTCATAGTGAATTACCATGCCAACGTCTTTCTTATCTACTCCCATTCCGAAAGCGGATGTGGCAACCATGATCTGAACCTCACCCCTCATAAATGCATCCTGATTTTCTGTTTTTTCTTGCTTGTCCATCTTGCCATGATAGGGCTTTGCGGAATAACCGTCCTGTAATAGTCTTTGTGCTAAGATATATGCTTTTCTTGTTCGTGAAACATAAATGATTGTTGGACAGTTCTTCTCTTCAAGTAAGTCCCTGACTGTATTGTATTTTTCTTCTTCACTCTCTTTTGCGAACACTTGATAGTGAAGGTTGCTTCTGGATGCACCAGCACTGTACAACTCCAAGCCAAGGGCTAGTTTATTCTTAAAATAGTCCCGAATATCCTCAATGACTTTTTGCTTGGCGGTAGCAGTAAAACAAGAAACAGGAATTCCATCCTCAATATTTTTCTTTTCCTGAATTGATTTGATGAAATCACCAATATATAAATAGTCAACCCTAAAATCCTGTCCCCAGGATGAAAAGCAATGTGCCTCGTCAATAACAAACCGGACAATATTTCTTCCTAAAAGTAAGCGTTCGATTGTTTTTGAACGTAAAGACTCCGGTGAGATATAAAGGATGGAAGCCGAACCGTTTTCAACCCTTTCAAATGATTTTGCTCTTTCAATCGGGTCAAGCAAACCATTAATAGTAACTGCATCTGTTATGCCCATTTTTTCCAAATTATCAACCTGGTCTTTCATTAATGATTGCAACGGAGAAATAACAACCGTCAGTCCCTTTGAGTTGATCCCACTCATTAAAGCGGGTACTTGAAAAGTAATTGATTTTCCGCCACCGGTAGGAAATACCACTAAAAGCGATTTATTGGCTACAGCGGCATTAACAGCTCTCTCCTGTAAGGGCTCCCCGGCAAATGTCCTATAAGAATCATATCCGAAAAAACGCTTCAATCCTTTATGAATGTCAAGGGCCTCGTTGCAGTATTTACAACCCTTCAGGCATGGATTGCTTCTTAATAAGAACATGATCCGTTCTACCGCCGGAAAGTTCTTAATAACCCACGGGGGAGTGATTGAATACCGGCTTCTAGTATTTATCAAAGCTAAGCAGTAGGCTAACTCCACAGGATATTCTAAGATAATTTTTGAGAGATTTGCCCCTTCGCATATCTGGGAATAAAACCTTTCACGTATAACAGCTTCAATATTTATATCCTCTTCTTCATATCCAAGGAAATAAAAGAAGGAGCAAAACTCCCTTTTATCTTTTAACAGTGCATAAAAAATTCGTTTTAATATATTATCTGTCTGTTGGAAAGCCGTAACCTCATCAAAGAAAAGATCTTTGGCTTTTATTGAATCATTCAGAGGATTGTTGGTATCTTCCGTTTGTAGCTTATCATCTTTGAGCAGAGCATGATAAGGTTTAGCGGGAAAAAGGAGAGGAGAAAGAAATAAGGTATCAATAAAATTTGAATTATTAATACTTGCAGAATCAATGGCATTTTTAAGATATTTTAAATCATGCTTGAAAATGTTGTGTCCACAAATATACTCCGATCCTTTTAGAAACCTGACAAAGTCAGCAACAGAATTGGAGTGAAATATACTGTCATCCCCCTTAACACCACCGATATCGAGAATCCTCCCACTGTTTATCTCGATTTCCGTATCAATAAAAGCGATGGATTTCATGTTCTCTCCTCCTCCGAAAAGTTTAAGAGCTGTTTCCTACTTACTTTCCCTATCCCTGTGCTACCTACTCCACATAGCGCTCCAACCGTCCTAAAAAATCTATGCCTCAATCATGCATAAATATCTTTTCGATGCCCAACCTCAACGGCAGTTATCACCACTATAGGATCCTCAATTTTTGCAAGAATCCTATATTCACCCACTCTATATCTCCATTTATCGTTTAAGTCGCCTTGAAGCGCTTTTCCATATAATCTTGGATTTAGACAATTGACCAGCTTTTCTTCAATAAAGGATAAAATAAAAGTAGCTATCTTTTTATCCATTTTTTTTAACTGCTTTACAGCCGTCTTTGCATACTCAACTCGATACTTCATAGCTTCAGTTCTCTTTTCAACTCATCATGACTGATTCGCTCTTGGTTCTTTTCCTCTTCCCAGACCTTATTAAATAGAGTCAAATCATACTCATCTTCAATTTTTTCTATAACTGCCTGTCGAATGAAGGTGGATAAATCCATATTGTTAAGTTCAGCATACTTTCTGATCAACATATCTTCTTTATCATTCAGCCTTATCGAAATGGTACTCATCAAAGCCACCTCCATATAACTGTATTACGATGTATTACAGATGCAATATATCATAATCAGCTTAGTGATGTCAAGGAGTCATGCATATGAAGTATGAAGGGTATGTTCCCTCATACACGATTACAGACAATATTATTAACCTCATTGCTGAAATTAGCGAGTTGGACAAAAGGCTCACAGGTTCATCCGATCAGGCAGCCGATTCGGGACCATTTGTTGAATTTTTGTTGCACACGATATATGCTACGTTACAACAGGTCGCCAAAACCGTACAAGTTTCCGATGAAGTTACCGTACAAGTCAAAAAGCTCCTGCATGAATTGGATAATGATACATTATCTGCCAAAGAATTAATGGAAAGGGTTGGATTAAAGCACCGCCCCACTTTTCGGGAAAACTCATTGTCTTGTGGGTATCATACAGCAAATAATCAAACGGCTCCCTTCTTTACAATCATTTTAATACATGATAACAAACATACGTTCTGTTTATTGAAGGTGTTATTTTGACCTCTGAACAACGAGCTTACCTTGCCGGAATAATTGATGGCAAAGGAAGTATTTCCTTGATAAAACACAGTAGGAATAAGCATCCCTCCCCAATGATAAGTATAGCTTCTACTGACAAAGAACTGTTGGAATGGAAAAAAAGCAACAGGCTGTGGGGCTATTGTTTCTAAAAAAAATTATAAACCTAATTTGCACAAAAACTCCTTCGCGCTAAATATTACCTACAACAATGCCCTTAAAATTCTGCAAGAGATTGCACCTTATCTTGTTATTGAGCGAAAAAGAAAAAGAGCTTATTATATTATCAATAATTATCTTTCTGTGACTCCCCGAAACGGCAGATATTCCCCTGAGTTACTTCGTCAAAAAGAGGATTTCTATCAAAAATTTATGTCCGTTAGACTGCGCCCATGCCGGGCGCACTAAGTAAAAGACCTTATCTTTTTGAACGATAAGGTCTTTTTATGTCAAATTTTGGTGGAGGTGAGGGGACGTGTCTTTCCCCTGCTTTCACAGGGCACTGACTATATCTTCGACTGTCACCTTGTTTCCGGCAGTCGTCTGGCGTATTATGAAGGCTTCTTATTGTTTTCTGCCTTCATCCCAGCACTCCATAGCTCTTCGGCCTTAGAAGCCTGTGAGTCGATACAGGGCTGATGGCTTTCGCCTCATACCCCTCGGTATTGCCATGGCAACCATTCCTGATTGCTGTAGGTTTCACCGATTAAGCCAGATTATCACCTATAAATCACTCTATAGGGCAACTCTTTTGAATCGAACCCCTGTCCGAAAGAACGACCACAAGAGCTTCTCCGAGCGCAGCCTATAATTTAAATCTCGCCATCAGGACTCCAGATAGGCACGGATTCCTTCAGACCAGTCCCATAAGTTTCCCTCTTAAGCTATGCGACTCTAACTCAGAGGTATCCCGCTAAAATGACCTCTTAGCCCTCACCGCGGGAGCAGAGAGTAAGAGGTTAACTGCTTTACGCAGCTAAAGCTAAATTATCGTTAGCGTTTAATTTATTGTGCATTGTTTTACGAGAAATGCGACCTCGGCTCGCTACCCTTGCCACCTTTTCCCCCGTCGAAACCAGTACACCCCCAAAATTATCTTATCAATGTTCATGTTTTAACCAGTCTTTAACGTCAATTTTTTGCTTTCTCCCGAAAAGCCCTTTCCACCTCGCGTTTAGCGTCCTTCTTGGCCAGGTCTTCCCGTTTATCGTACGTTTTCTTTCCTTTGGCCAGCGCCAGTTCAACCTTAGCCCGGCCATGCTTGAAATAGATTTTCAGTGGAACCAGGGTCAGGCCTTGTTGCTTGACCTTACCGAAAAGTCTGTTTATCTCCCTCTTATGGAGCAGCAGTTTCCTCTTTCTGACCGGATCTACGTTGTAGCGGTTACCTTGCTCGTAAGGACTGATATGCACATTGCATAAAAAGAGCTCCCCGTTTTCCACAGCAGCATAACTGTCCTTAAGGTTGACCTTCCCTTCCCGCAAAGATTTGACCTCCGTGCCTGTCAGAACAATTCCGGCTTCGTGGGTCTCTTCAATGAAGTAGTCATGGCGGGCTTTTCTGTTTTCGGTAACAACCTTCATGCTCTGCTGTGCCACTTTTCTCACCTGTTTTTCACTGGTACTCGTATCCGGCCCTCAACTCATAACAACGACATCCCGTAAGAGGGCTGAGTATTGATTATACCACAGTCCGGCGTGTTTTTCAAACCCACCCCAGGTAAGAAATACGCCGGACAAAGTAAGGCAAAGTAACGCCCTCCGGCAGAAATAAGAGTGCCGGTCAATCAGGCTTTTATTCCTCGGCAAGCTCAAAGTCTATCTTTCTCTCTTCCGGGTTTGCTCCCGTCAAAATAACATTGACTTCATCACCAATCCGGTATGCTTTCCCCGTGTGCTCTCCTCTCAATGCCAAACGAGCTTCATCATAGATATAGTAATCGTCGTTCATGTTGGAAACATGCACCAAACCCTCTACGGTATTGTCAAGTTCCACAAAAAAGCCAAAGGACTTGACTCCGCTGATATGACCGCTAAAGGTTTCTCCGACGAAATCCCGCATATACTCGACTTTTTTTAATTCCACGGATTCCCTTTCCGCTTCTTCGGCAATCCTCTCCTGCAGCGAGGCTTGTTTTGCATATTCTTCCATCAGACCCGTCAGATGCTTTTTCCTTCTGCCCATTAGCTTCCCTTTATCCAAGATTTCCCCGATGACCCGGTGGATAGCTAAGTCAGGATAACGCCTGATTGGCGAGGTGAAATGGGAGTAATACTTAGCTGCCAAGCCAAAATGTCCAATCGCCGCAGGTGCGTAACGGGCATGTTTCATGGACCTGAGCATGGTTACGCCTACTGCCCTCTCTTCTCCTCTTCCTTTGACCTTTTCCAACACCTGTTGATAGGCACGGGGTTCCACTTTACCGCTCCTGCTTTTTTTAATGTAGTAGCCAAAAGCGCCTAAAAAGTCATTCAAGGCCGTAATATTTTCTGCAGCCGGCTCTTCATGTACCCTATAAAGAAACGGTACCTCCAGCCAATAATAATGTTCGGCCACGGTCTCGTTGGCAGCAACCATGAATTCTTCTATGATCATCTCCGCGATGGAACGTTCTATTTTGACGATTTCCCTGGTTTTCCCGGACTCATCCAGCTTCACCTTAGCCTCAGGCAGTTCAAAATCAATCGCCCCGCGCTGCAGGCGTTTTCTGCGCAGTATTTCGCAAAGGCTCGCCATTTTTTTAAACATCTCCAGATATTCCCGATAACGCCGGAGCAGTTCTTCGTCCTTTCCGGTCAAGATTGTTTTGACATCCGTGTATGTCATCCGCTCCTTAACATTGATTACTGAGCGACAAATCTCGTGAGAAACCACTTCTCCCTTTCGATTTATCTCCATAAAACAGGACATAGCCAGTCTGTCTTCCTTGGCATTGAGACTGCATAGCCCGTTTGACAACCGTCTCGGCAACATAGGTATGACTCTGTCAACCAAATAAACACTGGTCGCCCTTTTTAGCGCTTCCTGGTCAAGTTCCGAACCTTCTTTGACATAATACCCCACATCGGCAATATGCACACCGAGGTAATAGTTCCCGTTTTCCTGCATCGCTAAGCTTACCGCATCGTCCAGATCTTTAGCATCCTCGCCGTCAATCGTAACCAGCGTTAGGTCCCGCAAATCCTTGCGCTTGCTTACCTCTTCTTGGTCAATACTTTCTGGAATACCTTCGGCTTCCTTTATAACCTTTGACGGGAATTTTTCCGGGAGGCTATGCTTTCGCACAATCGATAAAATATCGGCCCCCGGATCGTCCTTATGCCCCAGTATCTCAACAATCTTTCCTTCCGGACTTCTCCCCGGTTTGGGCCATTCCAGCATTTCAACCACGACTTTATCGCCGTCATTGGCTATTTTCTTCCCTTTTTTAGGTATCAGGATATCTCTGCAGACCCTTCTGTCGTCAGGCACGACATAACCAAAGTCCCACCGCTTTTCGAAGGTACCCACCACAACTTCATTGGCCCGTTCCAAAATCCGAATAACCTTACCTTCCCGCCTGTATCCATTCTCCATGTGATGATAAAGACGCACAATGACACGGTCATTGTGCATCGCTCCGTTAACGTCTTCGCTGAATATAAAGACATCCTGCTCTCCCGGCTCATCGGGGATCAAAAAAGCAAATCCCTTAACATTAGCCTGAAGCCTTCCGACACGAAGGTTCATCTTTTCCGGGATACCGTAAAGCCCCTTCCGTGTCAGAACAACCTTGCCTTCCTTCTCCATTTCATCGAGCAACGCCTTTAACCTGCTGTCGGACTTCTTTACCCCTAAGCCTTCAGCCAGTTCCTCCATACTTACGGGTTTATGAGATTCTGACTTTATGTGCCGCAGTATATCCTCTTTATTTCGCATATTGCTGTAGCCCCTTCAACATCATATTTCCCTCTTTTTCATATATCTTACCCATTATAGGCCTAAATCTTCATGTATTTCCTGCATGGCTTTTAAGGCAATATCCAAAAATTCCTCCAGGGACAGACCCAAATCGCTGCAACTGGCGATATTATCCCTGTTAGCACCTCGCGCAAAGGATTTTTCCTGAAAACGGTTCAAAAGAAACGGCACGTCAATAGATGCCAGCCTTTTCTCAGGATGAATCAGCGCCCCTGCCACAATTAGACCGGTAACCGGATCAGAGGCAAAAAGCGCTTTGTCAAGCAGTGCTGTCCGGGCCAGACCGTGACGATCATTGTGACATTTCACCGCATAAACTATCCTTTCCGAAAAGCCCTCCTGCTCCAGCATTTCGGCTCCCACCAGACTATGACTTGACGGATCGTCCTTGGTTTGGTCGTAGTCTATATCGTGTAGTAGCCCAGTCATGCCCCATTCTTCCTCATCTTCGCCAAAATGACGAGCTAAGGCAATCATCACAGCCTCTACCGCATACATGTGTTTTAAAAGGTTTTTGTTCTTTACCCTTCCCTGCAAAAGTTTTAATGCCTCTTCCCTAGTCATTATGCAACCTCCTTTAAGATTCCGTTCCTTGCTCTATATTATCATGCCGCAACCAACCTTTGCCGAAGAAAGGACGCTCACTCATACAAGTTTAAGCTTTTCAAATAGTTTTTCTCCGTCCCGCAGAATCATGAAACGCGCCTGGGCTTCCGCCGCTATTGTCCCATCCTCCGTCAGGACATGGGACTGGGTATCGATCAGCAGTCTTCTCGTCTTAACCACCCAAGCCTCGGCTCGGATGGGTTGCCCAACAAAGATACATTGGCGAAAACGAACCTCCAGCCTGGCGGTAAACCCTATCAGACCCATTTCATTGACACATCTTGACATCACATCATCCAATATCGTGGTAATGATTCCTCCGTGGAGTTTTCCGGGATATCCTTGGTATCTTTCTTCAGGCATAAATGTGGTAACGAACTTGTCTCCTTCTTTGACATGTTTAAGTCTCAAACCCAGAGGATTCTTATCTCCACAGGAAAAGCTGTACGTATCGTAGGTGAATTTCATACAAACTCCTCCCCCATCCCTGTCTTGCTGGTTTTATTTTGTGATTTGTTTCACAAATTCTCCTACCCTCATTAACACTTCCTCCCTTTCCGGCCCAATAGTGATGACATGTCCACCCTCATTAAGCCAAACCAATTCCTTTTCTTTACTTTCCAGCTTACGGTATATGTAAACGGCACTGCGCCTGTCTGCTGTCTTATCATTCATAGAGTGCAGCACAAGGGCCGGTGCTTTAATCATTCCTAATTCTTTTTTTACCTTCCGGCATAATTGCAGTAGCGATTTCACTGCCTTAACAGGCATCTTGTTATAATAAAAGCGGCCATTTTCTAGGTCCTTCTGCCACTGTTCTTCCGTCACGCTTTTCCTTTCAAAACTGTACAAATATTGCAGCAACCAGACAAAATACGCTTTTTTTCTTTTAACAAAGATTGGCGCACTGAGCGTAACTATTCCAGCCGTCTCATGGTTTGCGGCCAAATGGAGACAAAGATTGCCCCCCATTGACAAGCCCACCGGTATAACTACATGTTCCGGGTACATTCTTCTCAATCGGAGGTATTCCTCTTCAACCACATTATACCAGTCATGCCACGTTTTATCAACTAGGTCTTCTGGTTTGGTTCCATGGCCCGGTAACAGTGGGCAGGAGACCCCATAGCCTTTTTTCGACAGAAACTCAGCAAGGGGACGCATCTCTGCCGGCGAACCGGTAAAACCGTGAATCAACAGGCATATTGTCTTTTTTTGTCCTTCCCACCAAAACGGGCGGGCATTTTTATGAACACCGATAACCATTTAACCGCACCCTCTTTTATTTCATTATACAGTAAAAAACACCGGTCAAGATTGCAACCGATGTTTTTATCTTTGCTTTTTATCCCGATTCTTACTGTATCTACATAAAGAGAGGAGCAAATACTAAAGCTACAATAGTCATCAACTTAATCAGGATGTTGATGGAGGGCCCTGAGGTATCCTTGAAGGGATCTCCTACCGTATCACCGGTCACAGCTGCGGAATGAGCCTCCGAGCCTTTGCCACCGTACTCTCCACCCTCGATATATTTTTTCGCATTGTCCCAGGCACCTCCGGCATTAGCCATCATGATTGCCAGCAGGAAGCCTGACACCAACGCTCCGGCCAACAAACCGCCTAGAGCCTCTTTCCCAAGAAAGACGCCCACAGCAATAGGTACTAAAACAGCCATCAAGCCGGGAATGATCATTTCCCTGATTGCCGCCTGAGTACTGATACTCACGCACTTGGCGTAATCAGGCTTAGCCGTGCCTTCCATAATTCCTTCTATCTCTCTGAACTGCCGTCTTACCTCATCTATCATATCGCCTGCAGCCCTGCCCACAGCCCCCATGGTCATTGAGGAGAAAAGATAGGGCAGCATTCCGCCGATAAACAAACCTGCAATAACTGAGGTATCTAAAATACTGAGGGTATCCAGACCAACTGTTGTGGTATATGCACTGAACAGCGCCAAAGCCGTCAAAGCAGCCGAACCAATGGCAAAACCTTTTCCGATGGCAGCTGTAGTATTACCTACCGCATCGAGACCATCGGTAATCTTCCTTACAGCCGGGTCAAGATGAGCCATTTCGGCAATACCGCCGGCATTATCCGCTATCGGACCATAAGCGTCTACCGCCACAACCATTCCAGTCGTTGAAAGCATTCCCACCGCCGCCAGGGCTATCCCGTACAGACCGGCAAATTTGAAAGCGACCAGAATCGCAATAACGATTACTACCACCGGCAGGGTTGTACTACCCATGCCCACACCTAATCCGGCAATGATGTTCGTTGCCGCACCGGTCTGTGAGGCCTTGGCAATGCCTTTAACCGGTTTATAATCAGCAGAGGTATAATATTCCGTTATTTTACCAATAGTAAATCCTGCTAAAAGTCCTGCAACCGTAGCAATGAATACGTTTAAGCCATTCACCGGACCATCTGCGGGCAGCAGATTGGTGGCAAGAAAATATGTAGCTACCAGTGATAAGACCATGGCAGTAGCTTCTCCCATATTTAACGCTTTGGAAGCATTAGCCCCCTCGCCCGTTCTAACGAAGAAAGTTCCGATAATCGAAGCGACAATACCGGCAGCCGCAATCAAAATCGGCAGCAAAATACCGTTTTTACCTAATCCTAACGAAATAGCCAAGGCCATCCCGGCAATAATCGAACCTACATAGGATTCAAACAGGTCAGCTCCCATCCCGGCCACGTCGCCAACGTTATCTCCGACGTTATCGGCGATAACCGCAGGGTTGCGGGGGTCGTCTTCCGGGATACCAGCCTCTACTTTACCGACTAAATCAGCCCCCACATCCGCCGCTTTGGTATAAATACCGCCGCCAACGCGACCAAACAGGGCT
Source organism: Clostridia bacterium (assembly GCA_018432615.1). GTDB lineage: Bacteria > Bacillota > Peptococcia > DRI-13 > SM3-B62 > SM3-B62. The sequence continues at coordinate 37,097 of JAHDSQ010000022.1, read as the reverse complement.
ATTGAACTTGCTCCCAGAGCAAAACCGTTAATCGTACTGGGATCATCAAATAAAAATGTTACAATTCCTAAACCTATCAAGCCCAAGCCGACAACAGACATTCCCATGACCGCTCCGCCGGAAAAAGCCACTCCTAAAGCCTTGTTAGCGCTTTCCTGAGCTGCGTTGGCAGTCCTGACATTAGCCTTGGTTGCAACATTCATCCCAATGAACCCGGCTGTCACCGAACATATTGCACCAATAATGAAAGAAACAGCCGTCTCCGGTTGCAGGCTGTTTGTCCCCGTTGTCAACGAACCGGCAGCAAAAATTGCAATTGCCACAGCAATAACGAAAATAACCAAAGCCCTATATTCTCTGAACAAAAAGGCCATCGCCCCTTCATGAATGGCCTCGGCAATCTCCACCATCTTTTCGTTGCCTGGAGCAACCTTGTTAATTCTCCTTGTAAGGTAAAATGCAAACAAAAGGGCCACCGCTCCGGCTAATGGCGCCCAGATAGTAAAATTCATCCTACTTTCCTCCTTATCGTACCTCTTCCAAGCCATACTTGCCTTATGAAAACTCCAGACATAGCTACAGTACCGAAAGAAGCAAGGTAAACAGCATAAAAGATACTGCTGAAACCAATGCCAGTTTACTCAATAAGCGATCCATGCTTTTCTTTTTACCAAAAAGCGTTTCGGCTCCGCCGGCAATCGCCCCGGACACTCCGGCACTTTTGCCCGACTGTAATAGAACGGTTGCGATCAGACCTATTGAAGCTATAATCTGCAAGACTAAAATAAATGTTTTCAAACCTGGAAACACCCCCTCCTCCAGTAATGGAACAAAGACATTTTATCACACTAACTCAACCTAGACAATAAAAAGATTCCTTTCCGGCGTAGCGTCCGAAACCGTCCAGTTCCTCTTCTATCCGCATAAGCTGGTTATACTTCGCAACCCTATCGGTCCGTGAAGGAGCACCGGTTTTTATCTGTCCGGCATTAACCGCCACCGCCAGATCGGCAATCGTTACGTCTTCCGTTTCTCCGGAACGGTGGGAAACGACACAAGTGAACCCGGCTCGTTTAGCCATCTCAATAGTGTTAAGGGTCTCGGTCAGTGTACCGATTTGATTGACCTTAATCAGTATGCTGTTGGCCGCCGCCATTTTAATGCCTTTTGCCAGTTTTTCCGTATTCGTCACAAAAATATCGTCACCTACGATTTGCACCTTCTCCCCAAGCTCCTTGGTCATGACCTGCCAGCCTTCCCAGTCGTCTTCGGCTAAGCCGTCTTCAATGGAAATTATGGGGTACCTATTAGCCAATCCCTTGAAGTATTCGACCATTTGCTCTGAGGTCTTCGTTAACCCTTCGCCTGCCAGATAGTAGGAACCATCCTTGTAAATTTCGCTGGCCGCAACATCCAAGGCCAAACAAACATCCTCACCCGGCTTGTAACCGGCCTTATGAATAGCTTCGACTATCACCCCTAGAGCTTCCTCATTGGAGCTTAAATTAGGTGCGAAACCACCCTCATCACCTACTGAGGTATTGTAACCTTTATCTTTTAAAACAACCTTCAGATTATGGAACACCTCTGCTCCCATTCTAACGGCATCGGCGAAGGAAGCCGCACCAACCGGAGCGATCATAAATTCTTGAATGTCCACATTATTATCGGCATGCTTGCCGCCGTTTAAGATATTCATCAACGGCACCGGCATTTGCCGGGCGTTAACACCGCCGATATAGCGATAAAGGGGCAAGCCCACATAAGAAGCAGCGGCCTTAGCAACCGCCAATGAAACTCCCAGAATCGCATTAGCCCCCAGCTTCTCTTTATTAGGTGTCCCATCCAGCTCCAGCATCTTGTAGTCGATAAATACTTGATCGAGAGCATCCTCATCCAAAAGCGCGGGAGCGATTACGGCATTGACATTCGTCACCGCTTCAAGGACTCCCTTACCGAGGAAGCGTTTCTCATCACCGTCCCTTAATTCAACAGCTTCATAAGCCCCCGTTGATGCCCCGGAAGGCACGGTAGCACGGCCAAAAGAACCGTCCTCTAAAATAACATCCACCTCGACTGTCGGATTACCCCGGGAATCCAAAACCTCGCGTGCGTAAATATCAACAATATTACTCATAAAATAATCCTCCTTAAACCTCTTGTTATGTAACCAGCAAACTCTCCCCTGTCATTTCTTCAGGCTTTTCCAGCCCCATCAACTCCAAAATGGTAGGCGCTATATCCCTTAATGTCCCGTCTCTCAAACGCAAAGCACCGACATCGTTGCCGACAAGTACTACAGGCACCTTATTAGCAGTATGCGCCGTCATAGGCCGATTAGTATCAAACTCCAGCATCTGCTCGGCATTACCGTGGTCCGCGGTAACCAACGCTACCCCTCCCTCTTGCAACACCGCAGCAAGAACCTTTTCCATGCAGCAATCGACCGCTTCCACAGCCTTTGTTGCCGCATCTAATATCCCCGTATGCCCAACCATATCCGAATTGGCATAATTCAACACAATCAAATCATATTCCTTTTCCCGGACTTTTTCAACCACTTTCTCCGCCACCTTGAAGGCACTCATTTCCGGCTGCAGATCATAAGTTGCAACCTTGGGGGAAGGAATCAGTATTCTGTCTTCCTGCGGATTAGGCTTTTCCACTCCCCCGTTGAAAAAGAACGTCACATGGGCATATTTCTCCGTTTCCGCAATCCTCAATTGTCGCAATCCGGCCTGAGCGACCACCTCGCCTAAGGTATTATGCAAATCCTGAGGTAAAAAAGCCACCGGAGCTTGAATATCTATATCGTATTGAGTAAGGCACACATAATTCAGTTTCAAAAATCCACCCGGCCTTTTAAAAGCGGAAAAATCCGGGTCAGTGAAGGCACGAGTGATCTGGCGGGCACGATCGGACCTGAAGTTGTACATTATCACGGTATCGCCCCTATTGATCCTACCCACCGGCTGACCTGTCTCATCGACAAGCACCACCGGTTCGACAAACTCATCGTTTTGTCCTGATTGATAAGCCTGTTCCAGAGCAGCCGAGGCCCGGGAGGACAAACGGCCTTCGCCACAGGCCATCGCCCGATAAGCCTTTTCGATCCTCTCCCAACGGTTATCCCTGTCCATTGCATAGTAGCGCCCTGTTACCGTGGCTATTTTACCTATCCCCAATTCTTTCAGTTTATCTTCCAAAGCCTGAAGATATTCTCCGGCGTTCTTCGGAGGCACGTCCCGTCCGTCCAACACGGCATGGACAAAAATCTTTTGCAGGTCCATGTCTTTGGCCATCTCCAAAAGGGCAAAAAGATGATCGATGTGGCTGTGCACCCCTCCGTCAGATAAGAGACCTAACAAATGTAGGGCTTTCCCTCCCCTACAAGCGGTATCCATCGCTCCACAGAGCACCGGGTTCTTAACCAACTCACGGTCTTCGATAGCCTTGTTTATCCTGGTCAGTTCTTGATAGACAATACGCCCGGCCCCAATATTCAAATGGCCTACTTCAGAATTCCCCATTTGCCCGGCAGGCAGTCCAACCGCTTCCCCCGACGCTTCCAGAGAACCATGGGGATACTTCTCAATTATTCTGTCAAAACAAGGCTTATGAGCCTTGGCAATAGCATTTCCTTCTTTCTTTTCGCTTATCCCCCATCCGTCAAGTACCATTAACATTACCGGCTTATATGACATTTGCTCCCCCCCTCGTCTCTTTTGGTGCTGCACCAGGCCTTATTTGTCTGCCAACACAGCAAGCCCCGGCAATTCTTTTCCTTCTAAGAATTCAAGAGACGCGCCTCCACCTGTCGAGACATGAAAAATCCTCTCGGTTAGTCCTGTTTTTCTGACAGCAGCTACAACATCACCGCCGCCGACAACAGCCTTCGCTGTTGAATCAGCCACCGCAACGGCAATCCTCCTCGTTCCTTCGGCAAAATCCGGTATTTCATAGACACCCAGCGGCCCGTTCCAGACAATCGTCTTGGCTTTTCCAATAGCCTCCTCGAAAGTCTTCACCGTATCCGGCCCTATATCCAACGCCGTCCAGTCTTTAGGCACTTCATTTACAGCTACTGTACGTTTTTTTGTGCCTTCTTTAAACTCCTCGGCTACCACCAGGTCAGTGGGCAGTAAAAGCCTCACCCCTGTTTTTTCAGCCTTAGCCAACAACTCTTTAGCCGCCTCAACCTTGTCTTCCTCCACCAAGGATTTACCCATATTATGACCGGCGGCCTTTAAAAAGGTATTGGCCATTCCCCCACCCAACAAGAGATAATCTGCTCTCTCAAGCAAGTTATTGATTACGCCGATCTTATCGCTCACCTTAGCACCACCTAAGATAGCCAAAAACGGCTCAACCGGGTTGTGCAGCGCAAAGGAAAGTGCCTTAAGCTCTTTTTCCATGAGCAAGCCTGCCACGGCCGGCAAAAGCTTTGCTACCCCTACCGTTGAGGCATGGGACCGATGAGCGGCTGCGAAAGCATCGTTCACATAAATATCGGCAAGGGCGGCCAAGGCTTTGGCGAACCTCTCCTCGTTTTTTTCCTCCTGGGGGTAAAAACGAGAGTTTTCTAAAAGCAATACCTGTCCTGCTTTCATTCCGGCAACAGCCTGCAAGGATTCTTCGCCACCGCAATCGCCGGCAAACAACACCTTCTGCCCTAAAAGCCGATCAAGATAAGCGATTAGAGGCCTTACGCTCATCTCCGGGACCACTTTACCCTTCGGTCTCCCTAAGTGTGTCAACAGGATAACCTTAGCCCCTTCTTCCTGCAAGTACCTAATCGTTGGTAAAACTGCCGTCAGGCGCGTATCATCTTCGATAGCGCCATTATTTAGAGGGACATTGAAGTCGACACGGACCAAGACCCTTTTTCCTTTTACTCCTACATCCCTGACGGTTTTTTTGTTCACTGTCCAGACTCCCTTCTTTCCGGTAATGGTTATGAAGATAATCCCTTGCTTACTAATGCGGCAAGGTCAACAACCCTGTTTGAATAACCCCATTCATTATCATACCACGCCACAACCTTAACCATAGTCTTCTCAAGAACCATGGTGGACAATCCGTCCACAATCGACGAGTAGGGGCTCCCGTTATAGTCTCTTGAGACCAGCGGTTCATCGCTGTAGGCAAGGATACCTCGCAAAGTTCCAGCAGCCGCCTCCCGGAAGGCGGTATTCACATCTTGCACCGTAACGGTTTTGTCCAGTTCTGCCACCAAGTCAACAACAGACACATTAGGAGTCGGTACCCGCATGGCCATGCCGTTCAACTTGCCCTTCAACTCGGGGAGAACCAAGGTTACGGCTCTTGCGGCTCCGGTAGTCGTTGGAATAATCGAGGCTACCGCAGACCTCGCCCTCCGCAGGTCCTTATGAGGCAAATCGAGAATACGCTGGTCATTCGTCACCGAATGTACCGTTGTCATTAAGCCTCGCTTTAACGTAAAATTCTCATGCAGCACCTTGACTACGGGCGCCAAAGAATTGCTTGTACACGAAGCATTAGAGATTATGTGATGTTCCTGAGGAATATATTTATCTTCGTTCACGCCCATCACAATGGTTATATCTTCACCCTTAGCCGGAGCGGATATGATAACCTTCTTTGCCCCCGCCTGCAGATGGGCTTTCGCCTTGTCCGCTTTCGTAAAACGTCCCGTCGACTCAATCACAATATCAACACCCAACTCACCCCAAGGTAGCAAAGAAGGGTCCTTTTCTGCCATTACCGTTACATCACGACCGTTGATTTCAATTGAATTTTCCCCGCTCTTTATTGTTCCGGCAAACCTGCCATGTATGGAATCATACTTTAGCAAGTGCGCCAAGGTAGCAGCGTCAGTCAAATCATTGACAGCGACAACCTCCATCTTGCTCCTTGTACCGGCATCTAGCTCCATAATCCTGAGGGCATTCCTGCCGATGCGTCCAAAACCATTAATACCAATTCTTATCATGATTAACACCTCCATGTTGCTTAGTATTTTACAGTTTGCAACAAGTTAACCATAACACAGACCTAAAAAACCCGTGCACAATACACAGGTTTTTTTATACAGAATATCTCGATGTCTGTCAAAACCTCTTGCGAGCACAGGCATTAGGTATCCCCATTTCCTCGCGGTATTTGGAAATGGTCCTTCTGGCAATACTGACACCATCTTTCTTAAACATATTGGAAAGCTCCTGATCGCTATAAGGTTTGGACGGTTCCTCTTTCCCCACCATTTCCTTAAGCCGTCTCTTGATGCTCTCTGAAGACGTACTGCCACCTTCGTTTGTTGACAGCCCTGGGTTAAAAAAGAACTTAAACTCAAAAATACCGTGGGGCGTCTGAATATACTTATTAGCTGTGGCTCGGCTCACAGTGGATTCATGTACATCAACCATTTCAGCCACCTGTTTTAAGGTCAGTGGCTTTAAAAACTTTATCCCACGGTCAAAAAACCCCCTCTGCTTCTTCAGCAGGGCATTTGTTACCTTATATATAGTAGTCCTACGCTGTTCAATACTGCGAATCAACCACATGGCCTGATTGAGCTTACCTTCGACAAAATCGCGGGTACTGTCATCGGTCTTGCTCGTCTTATTCAGAATTGAACTGTAAGTCTTATTTATTGTTAAACGCGGAACATTATTATCATTAATAATAATTACATAATCATCCCCGATCCGTTCAACCAGCACGTCCGGAACGATATAGCGCACGTCGTTGGTGCCTCCGAAAGAAGCCCCTGGTTTAGGATTCAGGGTTTTGATGGTATCTGCAAGTTCCTGTACCTTTGTCACAGAAATATTCATCGCCTGAGCAACACGATTGAGCTTACCGGTGGCGATATTCTCCAAATGGTTTTCAACCAAATCGCACAAATCCTGTTCTGCCAAATCTTTTCGCTGTAACTGAAGAAGAATGCATTCCTTCAAATCTCTGGCTCCTACCCCGGGCGGGTCAAAGTTCTGAATAATCGACAATGCTCTCTCTGCCTCTTTTTCCGTACAACCCATATCCTCTGCGGCTTGCTGCAGAGAAACGGTCAAATAACCGCTGGGATTGATATTGCCTAAAAGGTATTCAGCAAAATCCCGCTCTTTCTCTGCAAGATCCAAATATCCAAGCTGTGTAAGCAGATGGTCGTTTAAAGTCAAACTCCTTGTTACAAAATCCTCAAAAACAATCTCTGGCTTGACCTCACGCGGTTCTTTGCGCTCAGGAGCCTCTGCCAGTTCATTGTACAGGTACTCCCAGTCAATCTCTGTTTCCTTTTCCTTTTTTTCCTGGGTAACGATGTTCTCCTCTTCGTTGATTTCTATCATCGGGTTTTCCTCTATCATTTGGTTTACAAAATCCACCAATTCCAGCGAGGAAAACTGCAGGATTTTTATGGCTTGTCGAAGTTCAGGTGTCATTATCAGCTTTTGCGCTTGTTCTAAACGGATCCCAAAAGACAGATTCATATCCCGCCGACTCCTTTCCATATACCTTCCCGTTACCAGAAAGACAAACAAAGGCCTCCGTCATTATCAACAGGTGCCCATCCAATTATTCTTCGTATGCAAATATTATACCATAAATTAGACAAAAAAGGCACGTCCATAATTATAACGTACCTTTTTGCATTAAAATATTTTCTCAAAATTTCTCGGCCCTGTTGTCTTTCCCGCCCATATTACGCCGGATTCGGTGCATCAACCGGGCAAACATCGGCACAAGCCCCGCAATCGGTACATTTCTCGGGGTCGATCACATATTTCCCGTCACCTTCGCTGATGGCCTCAACCGGACACTGAGCTTCACAGGCACCGCAGGAGATACATTCATCATTGATTACATATGCCATATCTTTTCACCTCCGAAATATCTATATTGCAACCAATACCAATTATACTAAAATAATATGCAAAAAAACAGCAGCAATTATATCTAATCTTTATTATTTTCTCATCTTCCCCAACCTTCCCCGCAACTCGTCGGCATATTCCTCTATTTTCCTCATCCTGTGATTGACCCCGGACTTACCAATAGGGGGCTCCATCATCTCCCCCAATTCCTTCAGACTTACATCCGGATTATTCCTGCGCAGCACGGCTATGTCCCGCAAACGCCGCGGTAGCTTATCAAGACCTACTAACTCGTCAAGCAGCTTTATGTTCTCTATCTGTCTCAACGAGGCATTGACCGTCTTATTTAAATTGGCGGTTTCGCAATTGACGATCCTGTTGACCTCATTACGCACACCCTTCACAATCCTGGTGTTTTCAAAGCTCAGTAAGGCTTGGTGTGCTCCGATAATACTTAAAAAAGCTATAATCTGCTCACTTTCCTTTAAATAAATAACATGCCACTTCTTCCTGCTGCTTACCTTGGCCTGAAGCATAGGAAAGCTGTTGATTACGTCAACCAGAGAATGAGCATAATCAAGGTCGTTGACAATAATCTCCAGATGATAATGACCTTCCGGATTGCTTACCGAACCGGCACCTAAAAAAATTCCTCTCAAAAAGCTGCGTCGACAGCACTGTCTGCTTATCAAAACCGGCTTGATCCCGGAAAAAATCATCATTCTATCCCCAAAAATACCCAGCCGCTCCAAGCACTCAACCATTTGAGGGTGTGATGCTAATTTAATATCATAAATATTTCTCTTTTTCAATTTTGTCCTGCGTTGTACCAGTATTTCAACTTCAAGGGGAAAAAGCTGCTTTGTCAGTCGAAATATTTTTCTCGCCACAGCAGCATTCTCGGTGCGAATATGTACGTCGATATGCCTTTGCCCGGTAATACTGAGAGAACCGTTCATTCGCACTATCGCCGCTAATTCCGCTAGGCGGCAGCACTCCTCTTTTGGATAGATCCTGGCAAGTTCATCTTTGGCCTGTGTTGAGAAAGACATCTGCCTACCTCCTCGCAGTTCATTTTTTTCATTTTACCCCATCATCAAAAACCCAAAATCCTTTCGACGAGGAGCCGGGCCAGTTTGAGCGAATCGTGCCTGAGATAACCATCGCTGCAAAGAAGGGGAGCTGTTGCAACATTAACATAAAATCCCTTCAGCTTCTCTTTATCTATTCTAACAGGTACTGACCCTTCCCGAGCATACCTTTCTTTATACTCTGCAGGTATCGCTTCGTCGTTTAACACAACATGATCCACCAGCCCCGGAACAGAATGGGTATAAAGTGCCTTAAGATGATCGCTTGCGCTGTACCCGTCGGTTTCACCCGGTTGCGTCATAATATTGGCCACATAGACCTTGACCCCTCTGGACTGCTCGATAGCCTCAACAATCCCCGGCACCAGCAGATTAGGAATGATGCTTGTGTAAAGGCTACCCGGTCCAATCACAACCAGGTCTGCCTCCAGAATAGCTTCCAGAGCCTCCGGCAGAGGCCGGCTCTGTTCGGGCAGAGTAAATACCCTTTTAATAGTCTTCGCAGAACGGGTAATATTACTCTCCCCCAGCACCTTTGAACCATCCTCCATTTTGGCGCCTAGTACAATGTTATCCAATGTCGACGGCAGGACCCGCCCGCGAATAGCAAGTACCTTGCTCACTTCCTCAATGGCAGTCTCAAAGCTCCCGGACATATCTGCCAAAGCCGTAATCAAAAGGTTACCTAGATTATGACCCTCCAGGCCACTGCCACTTTTGAACCGATAACTAAAAAGCCGTTTCATGGCCGGTTCGGTATCCGCCAGCGCAACCAGACAGTTGCGCAAATCCCCCGGCGGCAGGATACCAAACTGACCCCTCAGTTTGCCCGAACTGCCGCCATCGTCGGTCACCGCCACAATGGCGGTAATATTTGCGGTATACTGCTTTAATCCCCTTAACATTACAGAGAGCCCCGTGCCTCCGCCAAGCACCGCAATACGCGGTCCTTTTCTCAGCTGCCTGTTTTGATAGGCCTCCGCGGCTCCGTTCCACGGATAAAGGGCAACAAGACCCCGTGTCCGCAGTCTGCGTAAGAATTTCAACGCGGCTCCTCCTCTGCCCCTTTTCTTTCCACATCACGATGCCGGATAGACACCTTGTACTCGCTGCCGGAAAGCATTTCTCCCAACTTGACGGCCAAAGCCACCGAGCGGTGCCTACCCCCTGTGCAGCCAATCGCAATAACCAGATGTGTTTTACCTTCCTGCAAATAATGGGGAAGTAAAAACATCAAAATATCATAATACTTTTTGAGGAACTCCTCCGTTACGGCGTTTTTCAGAACATAATCGCTTACTTTTTCATCGCATCCCGTCTGTGCAGACAGCTCCCCAATATAAAAGGGATTAGGCAAAAACCTCACATCCACTACCAGATCGGCATCCAGCGGGATGCCGTATTTATAGCCAAAGGACATCACTGTAACCTGCATCCTGACCTTTTTATTATGCGGTCCGAACAGTTCAATGATTTCTTCCTTTAGTTGATTCGCACCTAAGCCGGTAGTATCGATAATCTTATGCGCCACACCCCGCAACTCTTCCAAACGCTTCCTCTCCAGAAGGATATCCTCAAGCAACCTGCTGTGATTAGAAAGAGGATGCCTTCGCCTGGTTTCCTTAAACCTTTGTACTAAAGCCTCGGTACTCGCTTCCAAAAAAAGAATTTCATAGGCAATGCCGCTTTTTTTTAATTCGTCCAATGATTGAAAAAGTTTGTCGAAAAACCCTCCGCCCCGTATATCAATTACCAGAGCCACCTTTTTGACACTTCTTTCCGCCTCCAGATATAATTCCGCAAACTTTGACAACAGCGCCGGCGGAAGATTATCAACACAAAAATACCCAATATCCTCCAAAGCCCGGATCGCACAGGTCTTGCCGGCACCGGACATCCCGGTAATGATCAGATAATTAAAATCATTTGAACTATCCATTTTTATCAGCTCCCGTTGCCACTATTATAAACCAGAACATGATAAAAAAAACACCCCTGAGGGGCATTTTCACATTCATACCTCATTACAATTTTATCTTTCTGCCTACACCACGTTCGTCATACATATATTTAACAATAAGCTTGTCCAGACGCCTGCTGACCTCGCAAATCCTTTTTGTGCTCAACACTTCTTTTCTTCCGTTAACCACGAGATATAGTTCTTTTCGTAAGCGTTCAATTTCCTGAAGTGCTTTATCTTCAGTGTTCTTGAACATTTTGCCCTCCATATATTTATTTTCTCTAGCTATTGACTTTATTCGACTTTCATTCTCGTTTTCCTGCCAACAAAACAATATTTTTTGCAAAATATGTTAATTTATGTATTTACACTCCTCGGTCTTCACTCGTTCAAAACCCATTTTTCTATCGCTTCTGCCACCCCATCATCATCGTTGGCACATGTAATATAATCCGCCTGTTGTTTGATCTCCGGTGCCGCATTCTCCATAGCCACTCCCAAGCCCGCGTATTGAATCATGTCCAAATCATTCCAGCTATCGCCAACAGCCATGACCTGCCGAGCCACCAAATTCATGCTATTAGCCAAGCTTTCCAGCGCCAGCCCTTTGGTGGCTTTCGGATGACCTAATTCAAGAAAATGCGGCTTGGAACGGGTCACATTAAAATCCCCTCCGCAAAGAATAGACAAATCTCGGGTCAGAATATCTAATTTTTCCTTCTCGGCAATCACCACAATTTTCGAAGGCTCTGCCGTCAACGCCTCTGAAAGATCATCAACCTTGTGTACAGGCACTCGTGAAAGCTTTTTGTACCTGTGTCCTTCCGGAGAAAGTTCCTCCATAAAAAGCTCATCATTTATATAAAGATTAACGTGCAGACCGTAAGGGCGGATAAAGTCAATCAGTTCACCGGCCAGCGCAAGCGGCAGCGGCTGATGGTAAACGACCCGGCCGTCCGCATATTTTACCAAGGCACCCTGGTAGGTAATCAAGGGCAAATCTATCTTGAGATCAAGGGCATAGGGTAAAGCCGAAGCGTACATCCTGCCCGTGGCCAAAGTAACCGCCACTCCCTTATCCACAGACTTGGCAATTGCCCTTTTCGCCCGCGGAGATATCGTCAAATCGTTTTTTAACAATGTGTCATCGAGATCTATAGCTATCAGCTTGATGTCCTTCACAATATACCTCCTGCTACGTTCATAATGCTAATCATCTGAAACAAGGGCAGTCAACAGGGAACTGGCCAAGGAAATCAGTATCGAACCGAAAACAGCCGTAAAAAACCCCTTCACCTCAAAACCACTCACCAAAGACGCAGTCAGTTTCAGCATAATACCGTTGATAATGAAAGTAAGCAACCCCAGCGTAAGTAAGTTGAGCGGCAGTGTAAAAAACAAAAGCACCGGTCTGATTATCGCATTGACAATTCCTAAAACCAGCGAAGCCACCAAAGCGGCCCCGAACCCACTGAGCTGGATACCCTCCAGTAGATATGCCGTTAAAATTAAAGCCAAGCCGTTTAAAACCCAACGAACCAATAAACGCATCTTTCTTTCCCCCTCTCACTTAAAATGCCTCTTGATTACCGCCCGCCAAATATTAGCGGGGATGAAAATATTCCCATACCTGCTGGGCGGTCTTTTTATCGATTCCCTTCGTTTCGGCCAATTCCTCCCAAGATGCCCCGGAGATTTTTTGCAAGGAAAGTCCGAACTGTGCCAAAAGGGCTTTTTTTCTGTTTGGTCCCACACCGGGTATCTCATCCAAGACCGAAGCGAGATTGCGCCGTCCCCTTAACAGCCGATGGTAGGTTACGGCGTAACGATGGGCCTCATCGCGAATATGCTGCAAGAGCTGAAGCCCCCGGGAATCACGCTGAAGCACTATCGGTTCCGGCCTTCCTTCCACAAAGAGCCATTCGTTCTCCTTGGCCAGACCCACCGTAAAAATATCGGCTTGCCCCTTAGCCCTCATCACAGCCCTTGCGGCTGACAACTGGCCTTTTCCTCCATCAATGACCATTAAATCGGGAAGGGGCAAGAACTTCTCATCCCCCGCAGCTGCCCTGTCAAGACGCCTCCCGATCACCTCGGCCATGCTGGCAAAGTCGTCAGGCCCCTCCACCGTCTTGATCTTAAACCTTCTGTATAAGGCCGGAACAGGTTTTCCCCCTTCAAAAACCACCATGGAAGCCACGGTCTCTGCCCCCTGGATATGTGAAATATCATAACACTCGAGACGATACGGCTCCTTGTCCATTTTCAGGGCTTGAGCAATTTCCTGCAGGGCCCTTTTACTGCGTTCCTCTTTTTCCCGGCGGGCAGAAACCTCCAGCCGCAAAAGCTCTTGGGCATTTGTCCCCACAAGCTCCAGCAAACCGCGTTTATCCCCTCTGTGCGGAATCTTAAGATGTACGGCAAAACCTCTTTTCTCCGCCAGCCATTTTTGCAAGGTCTCCTCATCCTCAATGGCCTCCGGCACCAGAATTTCAGGAGGCACGTAGTCGACCTGGCTGTAATACTGTTTGAGGAATGCCGTTAAGACCTCGCCTCCACTGGCTCCTCCTGCGCCGTTCATGATAAACCTGTCACGCCCCAAGACCCGTCCACTTCTGATAAAGAAAATACCGACACAGGTCTTATCCTCTTCGCGGGCATAGTTTATCACATCCAAATCCTGCATGCGTTCCGAAATTATTTTTTGTTTGGCAACGACCTTTTCCACCGCCAAGAGCTGGTCTCTGATTTGAGCTGCCTTTTCGAAATCAAGTTTTTCGGCGGCCACTTCCATTTCCGCCTGTAGCTTTTTCATCAGAAAACCCTGCTTACCCTGCAAAAAAAGAATTGCTTCCTCTATGATCTTCCGATAATCCTCTTTTGTTATCAGCCCGCAGCACGGAGCCGCACACCTGTTGATATGGGCGTTAAGACACGGTTTATCCCTCTTGGACAGCACAGACTGTTTACAGGAACGAACGGGGAATAACTTCTTAAGCAACTTTAACGTCTCATGGACGGCGGAAGCATTAGTATAGGGTCCAAAATACCGGGCTCCGTCCTTTTTGACAGACCTGACAATTTCAAGACGGGGATAATCCTCCTGTACGGTAACCTTTAAAAAGGGATAATGCTTATCATCCGTCAAGCGTACATTGTATTTGGGCTTATGCCTTTTTATCATGTTGCTTTCCAGGATTAGGGCTTCGATTTCCGAGTCGGTAAGAATATATTCGAAGTCGCGAATCTTGCCGACCATACTCTCAATCCTAGGAGAGACATGCCCGGAGGAAAAGTATGAACGCACACGGCTTTTGAGATTAACCGCCTTCCCGATATATATAATCTCGCCATCCCCGTCCTTCATTAAATAGACACCGGGAGAGGAAGGCAGATTATTTAATTTTTCCCCAAGCATCTTTTATCACCCGCTTTCGCTCTCTCCTACCCTTTCAGCATCTTCCGAAGATAGCTTGCCGTGTAGCTGACCTTGTTCTCCCTTACCTCCTCGGGAGTCCCTACGGCCAAAACTTCTCCTCCCTTGTCTCCGCCTTCCGGTCCCAAGTCGATAAGGTAGTCGGCCGTTTTTATCACATCCAGGTTGTGCTCGATCACCAAGACGGTATCGCCGTTATCCACCAAGCGGTTCAAAACATCCAGGAGTTTGTGGATATCGGCTAAATGCAGCCCTGTGGTGGGTTCGTCCAAGATATAGAAAGTTTTGCCGTTGCTGCGGCGGCTCAACTCGGTGGCGAGTTTGACCCGCTGGGCCTCTCCCCCCGACAGGGTAGTCGCCGGTTGTCCGAGTTTGATGTAGCCAAGTCCCACATCCTGCATGGTTTTAAGCTTCCGATAAATACGAGGATGGTTTTGAAAAAACTCGGCCGCCTCATCCACCGTCATTTCCAGCACCTGATAAATATTCTTTCCTTTATACCGTACATCCAGGGTTTCCCGGTTGTATCTCTTGCCCTTGCACACCTCACAGGGCACATAAACATCAGGCAAGAAGTGCATCTCGATCTTAATGATACCATCCCCGCTACAGGCTTCACAACGACCGCCCTTAACATTAAAACTGAACCTGCCCGGATTATACCCCCTCATCCGGGCTTCAGGCGTCCGGGAAAAGACCTCACGGATCCCGTCGAACACACCCACGTAAGTGGCCGGATTCGATCTGGGTGTCCGCCCGATGGGGGATTGATCGATATTGATGACCTTATCTAAATGCTCTAAACCGGTAATCTCTTTAAATTGAGCCGGCTTTTTCTTTGCACGCTGAAGTTCATGGGCCAGATGCCGATAGATTATCTCATTGACCAGGCTGCTTTTGCCCGAGCCCGAGACACCCGTTACGCAGGTGAAAAGATTAAGTGGTATCCCTACATCGATTTCCTTCAGGTTATTGGCAGCCGCACCCCGCACCTTCAACCACTTTCCGTTGGGAGTCCGGCGCAGTACCGGCACCGGGATGCTCTTGCGTCCGCTTAAATATTCACCGGTAATTGATTCCGGCGCCTCTTTAATCATCTCCACCGTACCCTGGGCTACTATCCGACCGCCGTCCAAGCCGGCACCCGGCCCTATATCAATGATATGATCCGCCGCATACATTGTTTCCTCATCATGTTCCACGACCAACACCGTGTTTCCTAAATCACGTAACGAGGTCAGAGTCTCAATCAGTCTCTGGTTATCACGCTGATGCAAGCCGATCGAAGGTTCATCCAGAATATACAATACTCCCATCAGGCTTGAGCCGATCTGAGTGGCCAGCCTAATGCGCTGAGCCTCACCACCGGAAAGAGTTCCCGCCGCCCGATTCAGGGTCAGGTATTCCAAACCGACATTTCTTAGGAAACCCAGCCGCTCTCTGATTTCCTTCAAGACCTGCCTGCCTATGGTCAACTCCCTTTCCGACAGCTTTAACACCTCAAAGAACTCCAGAGCTTTGCCTACAGCCAATCGGGTAACTTCATAGATGTTTTTCCCTTGAATAGTCACAGCCAGACTCTCCGGCCTCAAGCGGGCCCCTTGGCAGTCGGGACAGAAGCTGCTCCTCATATACGACTCAATTTCCCTCCGCATATAATCGGATTTTGTTTCCCTGTGCCGCCGTTGCAAATTGGGGATGACCCCCTCGTAAACCATCTCGAAAGTCCTGGCCGAGCCTTGGGCATTGCGATAATCGACCTTGACTTTTCGCCCACCGGCTCCGTAAAGAACAGCCCGCTGTTGCTCCTCCGTCAGCTCGACAAAGGGTGTCTGCATCGAAAACCCGTACAGATTGCCCAAGGACTCCAGCATACCCATGTATATCGGTGAGAACCCCTTGCTCCAGGGTTCTACCGCCCCTTCCGCCAGTGATTTTTGCTTATCCGGCACCACCAGCTCCGGATCCATCTCCAGCTTAAACCCTAATCCACCGCATGTAGGACAAGCCCCATAGGGGTTATTAAAAGAAAACATCCTGGGAGTCATTTCCTCAAAAGCGATCCCGCAATCCGGACAGGCAAACTTCTCACTGAACAAAAGCTCTTCTTGCCCGATTACATCCACATTTACGATCCCGTCCGATAAGCCGAGAGCCGTTTCTAGTGAATCGGCCAGCCTCTTTTCACCGCCGGGCCGGATGATAATCCTGTCTACCACGACTTCAATGGTATGCTTCTTGTTCTTCTCCAGGTTCACTTCTTCAGAGGTCTCCATGACTTCTCCGTTTACCCTCATCCGAACAAAACCGTTTTTCCTCATATCCGCAAAAACTTTTTGGTGTTCACCCTTCCGGCCGCGCACCAAGGGGGCCAGAATCTGGATCCTGGTTTCCTCCGGATAGGCAAGCAGCCTGTCCACGATCTGCTCGACCGTCTGCTGTGCTATGGGTTTGCCGCATTTATAACAGTGTACCTTACCGATGCGGGCAAAAAGCAAGCGCAGGTAATCATAAATCTCAGTAACCGTACCCACCGTAGACCGAGGATTTTTTGAGGTGGTTTTCTGGTCAATGGAAATCGCCGGCGACAAACCCTCGATATAGTCCACATCCGGCTTATCCATCTGCCCTAAAAACTGCCGGGCATAGGCAGAAAGCGACTCCACGTAGCGCCTTTGTCCCTCGGCATAAATGGTATCAAAAGCCAGCGAGGACTTGCCCGAACCGCTCAGTCCTGTGATAACCACCAGCTTATCCCGGGGTATCTCCACATCAATGTTCTTTAAATTATGGGAGCGTGCTCCCTTGACCACTATTTTATCCTTTGCCATGTTCTTCCCTTCTCATCTTTTCTTGTAATTCGATAATAACATCCCTGAGTTCAGCCGCTTTTTCAAAGGCCAGCTCCCGAGCCGCTTGTTTCATTTCCTTTTCCAAGGAGAGGATTACATCTTTTGTCTCCTCCCGTGTTAGGCTTGCACTGCCCACACGGTAACCTTCTTTTTCTTCCGCCACGCTTGTGGCTTCCAACACATCCCGCACCGCTTTTTTCACAGTTTCCGGGGTGATGTTATGAAGGCGATTGAATTCCTGTTGGATACCCCTTCTCCGCTCAGTCTCATCAATAGCGGCCTTCATTGAATCCGTTACCCTATCCGCGTACATAATGACTTGCCCGTTTAAATTACGGGCAGCCCGACCACTGGTCTGAATCAAAGACCTCTCCGAGCGCAAAAAACCTTCCTTGTCCGCATCCAGTATGGCCACCAAAGAAACCTCGGGAAGATCCAAACCCTCCCGCAACAGGTTAATCCCTACCAATACGTCGAATTCTCCCAGACGCAGGTCACGAATGATTTCAGTCCTTTCCAGGGTCTTGATTTCCGAATGCAGGTACCTCACCCTCACCCCGGCTTCATGGAGGTAATCCGTCAGGTCTTCGGCCATTTTTTTCGTCAGGGTCGTAACCAGGACACGTTCGTTTCTCTTGGCTCTAATGCTGATCTCCTGCAGGAGATCGTCTATCTGCCCTTGAGTAGGCCTTACGGATATCGGTGGGTCGATTAAACCGGTGGGCCGGATAATTTGCTCGATTATGCTATTACTGTGTTTTAACTCATAGGGTCCCGGTGTTGCCGAAGAAAAAAGGATTCGCTGTGCCTTTTTCTCAAATTCCTCAAACCGCAAGGGACGGTTGTCCAAGGCCGAAGGGAGGCGAAACCCGTGCTCTATCAAAGTCTGTTTGCGGGATCTGTCACCTTCGTACATCCCGCCCAACTGAGGCACCGTCACATGAGATTCATCAATAATGATGAGATAATCATCAGGGAAAAAATCCAACAGACAATAGGGCGTCTCTCCGGGTTTCCTTTCTGTCAAATGACGGGAGTAGTTCTCAATCCCCGAACAAAAGCCCACTTCTCGCATCATTTCCAGGTCGTACCTTGTCCGTTGTTCCAGGCGCTGGGCTTCCAACAGCTTTTCTCTGCTGCGCAGTTCCTTCAGCCGCTCTTCCAATTCACCCTCGAT
Organism: Clostridia bacterium; assembly: GCA_018432615.1. Lineage (GTDB taxonomy): Bacteria > Bacillota > Peptococcia > DRI-13 > SM3-B62 > SM3-B62. The sequence goes on along the minus strand of JAHDSQ010000022.1, from coordinate 18,725 downwards.
AGCCCCCAGTGCCCGCTCCAACTTTTCTCTGCCCGTCACATAATGACTGGCCGGGAAGATGCTGATATGTCGACGCACACCTTTAATCTCGCCGGTGACGGTATCTACCTCTACAATGCGCTCAATCTCATCACCGAACAGTTCTACCCGCACGGCACTTTCACCGTAAGAAACCGGGAATATCTCGATGACATCACCACGCACCCTGAAAGTGCCGCGAACAAAGTTCAGGTCATTCCGGTCATATTGGATTTCAATGAGCCGCTTTAAAATAGCATCCCTTTCTATACTCTGACCAGGACGAAGGGAAAGCATCTGTTCCCTGTATTCCTCAGGAGAACCTAATCCATAGATACAAGAAACACTGGCTACCACAATCACGTCTCTCCTTTCAAAGAGAGAAGCCGTGGCCGAGTGTCTCAGTTTCTCTATCTCTTCATTGATAGACGAATCCTTTTCTATATAGGTATCAGTCTGGGGCATATAGGCCTCAGGCTGGTAGTAATCATAATAGCTGACGAAATACTCTACGGCATTGTCCGGAAAAAACTCCTTAAACTCACTATACAACTGTGCCGCAAGTGTCTTGTTATGGGCAATGACCAGCGTAGGCCGCTGTGCCTTTGTGATGACATGAGCCATGGTATAAGTCTTCCCCGTACCGGTGGCCCCCAAAAGCGTCAGCCTTGTCGCTCCCTTTGCAAGGTGCCCGGTAAGGGCTTGAATAGCCTGAGGCTGATCACCCTTCGGCTGATATTCTGATTCCAACCGGAAAATATTATCCACTCCCTGGCACCACCTTTACTTTCATTTTACCTCTATATCTATTTTAGAATAACTCAGAACGTATGTTCTGTCAACGCAAATATCTCCTCATTATGTCTTCTTTCCCAAGCCATCAAGAAACAAAAACCCCCGGCTGACCGAGAGTTTTTGATATAAACTTCCCCTACTGACTACTGTTCAAACACAACCTCTCCATATTTCATAATCTCTTCAAGAAAACCACTTCTATCCTCATCCTCTTCGAATAAAACAGGTTCAATCCTATCGTCAACTTTCCGTCTTAATTTGTATAGTAAAGCCTTATTATCCAAAAAATCTCCAGTGAGGCTATCAAAAACCACTGCTACATCTATATCACTATCTTCCCTCCAGTCTCCTCGCGCGAATGAACCGTACAGAATAATTTTTTTAGGTTTCATATTTTCGTTTACTACTAATGCATATTTTTTTACAATATCTACAACTTGGCGCTTATCCATAAATATAGCACCTCCGTCTTATGTATCAACTACCAATAATTGTTAATATTCCTGTGGCTCCATAACCCATGGAATACTTGGAAAGTGCCTTATATTCCCTGTTACCAGATGCGCCTTGGCTGTTTTTGCAACCTCATAAAACACCTTGTCATCTTCATCCTCAAAAACATCCGCAACCGGAAAAGGCACAACAGAAATGCCCGTATTTACAATAAAGTTCATAACCTGCCTGACCGCCTGCTTATCAAAACAAAACTTAGGACGAACAAGCACTTCCTGATACTCTGCTATGACCCGGCTGTCATAACACATTACAACACTACCGTTTAAGACATGGTCAAACACCTTGGCAGGACTGCCATAAGGTGATAGAAGCGCAGAAACGAGGATATTTGTATCAAGTACTACTTTTTTCATTCTTTTTCTCCCGGCGCACCTTGTATATCTCGGCGTCTATTTCTTCGGCCACCATTTCCGACCTGCCATTTCTAATTGAAGATAACCGCAGCTTATTTACTGCCCTCATAGCCACCGACTGTCTCACAGCGGCCAGTACCTCCTCGAGATTCTCATCATCAATCTTGATCATTAATGCGGTTGGCTTGCCATTGTTAGTTATGATGACTTCCCGGGTTTTGTCAAGCTTATCCCAGACTTCACGAGGATGCGTCCTTAAATCCCTCACCGTATAAAAATTCATATCATCACCCCGACATCTCAACTTCCGTTGCCATTAATATACCATATTGTCACCCATATGTCTACACGCCTTCCGCTTTAATCACCGCTATCACATTCTGCTAGCCCTTAAGCTTCCTCAGCCACTTCTTAAGCAGTCCGGTCGAACCCGAGAACTCCACATAGGGACCGTATTGTCCTTCCGGCACAGGAATATACCCCGGATTTTCGCCGGGTTTTAAATATATCGTTTTTCTCTGCTGTATCTGTTTTCTGCCCCGCAAAACTTCAACTTCAAGCAAACTTTTAGACAAGAAAAGGCCCCCAATAAAATCAAAGGGGATATCACGTCAACTGCCTCCTTGAGGGATATGTTTATAATGTATGATTGTTCAGTCATTGTCTTTCACCTTGTACACGCCCACGACTTTTCTCTTCATACGTCATTATTCTGTGGTCCTCTGTCAGAAGCTTCATTTGACTTATTGCAATGGCATTGAGCTTTTTTAGCCGCTCGTTTTGTGGCATGCCTTCTCCAATAAATACAGCATTCAGGTTTTCCATATTTGAAAGACATACAAGTTGTGAAACATTGGCATAGTCACGGATATTTCCTTTGAGTTCAGTATTAGCATCTCTCCACTGTTTAGCGGTCATCCCGAATAAGGCAATATTTAACACATCAGCTTCACTTGCATAAACCTGATTAACCTGCTGCGATGTTAGTTCGACGGGGATTAAGTTCTCTTTTATTGCATCTGTATGTATACGGTAATTGATTTTTGCCAGGTTGCGTTTTATATCCCATCCCAACTGTCTCTGTTCCTCAGCTTTAAGCCTTTCAAACTCTTTAATTAGGTAGATTTTAAATTCCGGACTGATCCACATTCCGAATTCAAATGCGACATCCTTGTAAGCGTATGTTCCACCATAGCGTCCGGCCGTCGCTCTTAATCCAATTGCATTTGTTTTTGTAACCCATTCCTTAACACTTATTTTATAACTATTCAAACCAGCTTGACTTTTAATTACGGCGAATTCGCCATAATTAAAATCAGGATTATGTATTTGTTCCCATATCCCCAAAAACTCAACTGTATTTCGGTTACGAAGCCAATCTGAAATAAAAAAGCTGCCATCTTTTGCCTTGATCATGTCTGTTAGTGAAATATAATCCTTATCTTCAATCGTAGTCACTGTAATCTGAGTACCGCCCACAAAGATTTTATTTGTCATTTGTCGGCCCTCCTATCTCAACTACATATATTATACCAAACATATGTTCTTTTCAACATCTATTTTCGGCTTAGCGGCATCCTCCTGCTAGCCCCTCAGCTTCCTCAGCCACTTCTTAAGCAGTCCGGACGAACCCGAGAACTCCACATAGGGATCGTATTGCCCCTCCGGCACAGGAATATACCCCGGATTTTCGCCGGGCTTTAAATATACCATTTTTCGCAGCCTGCTCTGTTTTCTGCCCCGCAACACTTCAACCTCAAGCGAACCGCCGCTTAACAGCAGCAGCTCCCTAATCTCCCTCTCACGGTTTACGACTATGCTATTGACAGCTAAAATGATGTCGCCGTCTTTGAGTCCGGCCCGTCGAAACGGCCCACCCCGCAAGACGTACAGCAGCATAACGCCCTGCTCCGGCGGAACAAAGTACGGTTGGCCGCCCATTTCCCTGCGCTGCCCCAAAATGATCAGCGTCTCATGTCCCAGTGGTCCGAACAGGGCAGGGATAATTGCCGTTTCCGGACGGTAACTGGCCATAATCGCCAAAAACAAAAGAATCACACTGTATAACCCTAAATCCAGTGCCGAACGGCGCGTTTTATAGCGGGGCAATTCTGTCAGCGCGATATCTCCGTATCCGAGAGCGGCAACAACCGGAAGCATATAATACACCGGGTCGCCCTGTCCCTGCAAGTACTCAGGCTTGATTAAAGGCCACCAGTCAGGCATGGCTACACCGCCTTGCACAACTCCCGGGTCAGGCAGGAACACGGCCATCAAAGCCACGATAGGCAGGGGCCAAAACTTTTGCAGATTGAAACCCCCGACAATCCTACCCTGCTTCATCCTGACATACACCGGGACCGGCTGTAAATGCGCACTTCCCAGAATCAGAAAAGACTCCACCATATGTAAAATGGCTACCAGTCCCATTATCTGCGGCACGCTGACGTCCGGGACACCAAAAATTATTTTCATCAGGGATATCACCCCGCCGGCATAAGCAAAACAAAGAAAGCGCTGCCGAAACAGCATCAAGGCCAGCGCCGTTATCCACAGATAAATTATCCCGACTTCAAACAAAGAGATACCCACAACCACCAGCAGGATACTGCCCACAACCCCGCCTGCCACACCAAAAAGCGTCGCGAAAAGAACCGAAGGCCAAAGCGGTTCCCTTGGCAAATCGAAAAGGGAACTGCCGACCTTCGTTAATCTTTTATACTGCATGGCTACCAATAAAACGATCAGCCAAAAGATCCAGCTGAAAATAATTGAGGCCATGCCCTGCAAAATCATCGGTATCAACTGATATAGCGGGAACACCAACTCGCCCCCTTAATCCATTTGTTCTTCCAAATACTCCAGCGCCCTTTTTAACTGAACGTCTTCCTTATCGGCGGCTGTCAGCTCAACAAAAATATCCGGTTCGATTCCGAGTTCGTGAATATCCGTCTTGTTAGGGGTCAGGTATTTCGAAGTCGTCAGCTTCAAACCGTCCTCTTCGTTTATCATGAAAATACCCTGAACTATACCCTTGCCAAAGGTCTTCTCACCCAGCAAAACGCCGGAATCCGTATCCTTGATCGCGCCGGCCAGAACCTCGGAGGCACTGGCGCTTCCTCCGTTAACCAAAACAGCCAGGGGAATGTTAAGACTCACCGATTCCTCATTATTGTATGCTACCATTTCGCCCCTTTTATCCACTGTAAACACAATGGGTCCTTCCGGCACGAAAAGCTTGGCGATATTTACCGCTGAGCTCAAATCACCGCCCGGATTATCCCGCAGATCCAAGACAAGAGCCTTGGCACCGTCCTCCAGCAATTCCAACAGCTGCTGCTGAACAGCCTCATCGGTATTACTGGCAAAAGTCAGAATCCGCATGTAGCCGATATTTTTCTCCGTTAGCTCGCTTTCCACAGAAGGTATCTCGATGACTTTTCGCGTTATTTCGAACACCAAGATTTCTGCAACGCCCTCGCGTGTAACGCCAATGCTTACTTGCGTTCCGGGTTCGCCTCTCATCCTCGCCACGGCTTCGTCGTATTCTAATTCACTGGTAAAAGTATCATCTACCTTAACGATCACATCTTCTCTCTTGAGTCCGGCTTCATGGGCAGGGGTTCCCTCAATGGGGGAAACCACGACCAACTTCCCATCCTTAATCCCGACATAAACTCCTATGCCCCCGATAGAACCCTGGATATAGCGCTGCAATTCCTCATATTCCTCACCCTCAAGATAAACAGAATAAGGGTCTTCCAGGGATTGAACCATCCCCTTCACGGCACCGGTTATCATCTGGGAAAAGGTTACATCATGCAAATACTGGGTCTTAACCAGCAAACCGACTTCCAGCATTTTATTGATTTCCGTGCTGAAACTATAGTAGAACGCTCCTACCACAATAGTTACTAAAAAACAAAAAGCAGTAATAAGGGATATTATTGTTTTCAATAAACCGTGCTTCTTCATTATGACTCTCCTACCCAACCGGCAGTAGCACATATAGAAAAAAAGCGGTGCCTTCACCGTAAAATATTATGTTGCCGTTTCCTTTATCTCTATTCTATCTTATGTGGTTTAAAACCATCTTACCATAGTATAAAAAACTTTCTTATCTCCTGAGTCACACCTTTAAAAAGCGATGCAGGCTCACAGCACTACCTAATGCACCGATACCGGTTCCCATCAGTAACAAGTTTTTGTAAATATTATACAGCACTTCCTGGTCCGTCATAATCGGTACAAAGCTAACCATCACGGAAATGTTTTGTACCAGCTGATCATATATAAAATAAATCGACATGACAGCTAAGAAAGCCCCGGAAAAACCGATAATCATCCCCTCCAGGAAAAAGGGCCAGCGAATATACCAATTGGTCGCCCCTACCAACTTCATGATAGTCACCTCGCGTCTGCGGGCAAAGACCGTTAGTCTGATAGTCGTTGCTATCAGAAAAATGGCCGCAAGTCCCACCGCAAAGATGACCCCCAAGCCCACTGTACGCAACCAATCTGTCAGGGACAACAGCTTTTCCACAAAACCCTGCCCATAGCGTACCGTTTCTATTCCTTCCAAAACCGCAAGCTCAGAGGCAATCTGCGGAACAAAGTCCGCATCATGAGACTTGATCCTATATACATCCGGCAAAGGGTTTACACCGCCCAAAGACTGCAGGAGATCGGAGTCCTCACCAAAGCGTTCCTCCATAGCTTCCAGTCCCTCTTCCTTTGGTACGAAAAACGCTTCCTCCACCCCGGAGATTTTTTGTATTTTATCCTTCATCTCAAGAGCTTTGTCCCTTGTCAATTCCTTCTCCAAATAAACATTGATTTCAAGCTCAGACTCCATGGTCGAGGCCAGGTATTCCGTATTAAGCACCAAAATCCAGGCGGCCCCTAATATCACCATAGAAATAGCAACCGTAGCTACCGAGGCCAAGGTCATAAACTTATTGCGCCACAAGGAACGGAAGGCATCGCGCAGGGAATAGCCTATACTGCTAAGCTTCATTGCGGTATGTCCCCCTCTCCTCGTCCCGGACGATCTCTCCGTCGGATAAGGCGATTACGCGCCGTTTCATTTTATCGACCATTTCCCGGTCGTGGGTCGCCGTAATTATTGTAGTACCTCTTTTGTTGATAGCAGCCAAAATCCTCATAATATCCCATGAATTATCCGGATCCAAGTTGCCGGTCGGCTCATCGGCAATAATAATCAAGGGGTCGTTGACCACAGCCCGGGCAATACAAACCCTCTGCTGCTGACCGCCGGAAAGCTCATGAGGGTACATGGACATCTTGTCCTTCAACCCAACCATTTCCAGCACAGCGGGAACTCTTTCCCGCACGGTGCTCCGCGGTATTTCAATGGCCTCCATGGCAAAGGCCACGTTTTCATAGACCGTTCTCTCCATTAGCAAACGGAAATCCTGAAAAATAAAGCCTATTTTGCGCCGCAGGAGGGGAACCTCCCTTTCCTTCAGCCTCGGCAGGCTTCTCCCGCCCACTATGATTTGCCCGCTGGTGGGCAATTCCTCTCTGATTATCAACCGGGTCAAAGTCGACTTGCCGGCACCACTGGGTCCAACAATAAAGACAAACTCGCCCCTGTCGATTTGCAGATTAATATGTGAAAGGGCTCTGACCTTGACCTCTCCCTGGTACACCTTGGACACATTGACCATCTTTATCATTATTATCAAATCACCCCTATATATCTCCGCCCTATTGCTTCGACAATATCTCTATCTTTGTTCGACAGCATAAGGGAAATACCTGCCGGATAATTATGTTAATGCCAGGACTGCCGCTTTGATATGCCCCGCCGTCAGTCCATATTTTTCCAACAATTCCGGTGCCTTACCCGACTCACCGAAGGTGTCCTTTACCCCTACGCGCACCAAAGGAGTCGGTTCATTCTCAGCCAATACCTCAGCAACCGCACTGCCTAAACCACCGATGATACTGTGCTCCTCTGCCGTTACCAAGGCTTTAGTCTCCCGGGCCGCTTTGAGGATCGCCTCCGTATCCAAGGGCTTGAGGGTCGAAATGTTCAGGACTCTCGCCGAAATACCTTCTTTCTCCAGCTCTTCGGCTGCGGCCAGAGCTTCAGCCACCATGATACCACAGGCCAAAATGGCCACATCTTTGCCCTGTCGCAGGACTGAGGCCTTGCCGGGAACAAAATTGTAATCCTCAGAGTAAAGCACCGGCACATTGGAGCGACCCAACCGCAAATAGACAGGCCCTTCAATCTCGGCAGCAGCCATGGTCATCTTCCCGGCTTCCGTAGCATCGGCCGGAACAAACACGGTCATATTCGGCATAGCCCGCATCAATGCCAGATCCATAACAGCCTGATGGGAAGCGCCATCCTCTCCCACCGTCAAACCGGCATGGGTGGCGCCAATCTTCACATTCAGTCTCGGATAAGCAATAGAATTCCTGATCTGCTCAAAGGCCCGCCCCGTTGCAAAAATAGCAAAGGTACTGGCAAAAGGTATCTTGCCGGCTGCAGCAAAGCCTGCTGCCGTCCCCATCAAATTCTGCTCGGCGATTCCCATATCAAAAAACCTGCCGGGAAAACTCTTTTTAAAATCAATCGTCTTTGTTGATTTGGCAAGATCCGCATCAAGCACGACAATATTCTCATTGACCTTGCCCAATTCAACTAGGGCTTTACCATACGCATTTCTGGTAGCAATCTTTTCCATCAGAGCACCTCCTGTTCCAACTCGGCCAGGGCTTGCTTCGTCTGTTCCTCGTTGGGAGCACTGCCATGCCACTCCACCTGGTTTTCCATGAAAGAAACGCCCTTGCCCTTGACGGTCTCGGCAATAATCATGGTCGGCTTGTCCTTGACCTCATCCGCTTTTTCCAAAGCTGCGAATATTTCCGGGAAGGAGTGACCGTTAATCCTCTCCACGTGCCAGCCAAAAGCCTTGAATTTCTCGTCAAGAGGCTCCGGTGACATAACCTCGGATGTTTTGCCGTCGATTTGCAGACCGTTGTGGTCAAGAAAAGCTATCATACGATCCAACCGGTAATGGGCCGCCGCCATAGCCGCTTCCCACACCTGCCCCTCCTGGACTTCCCCATCTCCCAGAAGCACAAATACCCGGTAATCCCTGTTATCCAGCCGACCGGCCAAGGCCATACCGACAGCGGCCGAAAGACCCTGCCCCAAAGAACCGGTGGACATCTCCACACCGGGCACCTTCTTCATATCGGGGTGTCCCTGCAACCGACTGTTAATCTTTCTGAGAGTCAACAACTCCTCCCGGGGAAAAAACCCTTTTTCGGCCAAGGTAGCATACAACACGGGTGCCCCATGACCCTTGCTCAGAATGAACCTGTCCCTTGCGGGCCAAGACGGATTGGCCGGATCAATCTTCATCTCTTGGAAATACAAAGCAGTGAGAATTTCCACCGCCGACAGGGAACCCCCCGGATGACCGGAGCTCGCTTCAGCCAACATTGTAATGATATCCCGGCGAATTTGCCCGGAAATACGCCTTAATTCTCCAAACTCAACATTACCTGACATAAACCCTTCCTCCATCACGATTTAGTTTTGCCTCCGCAAATATGCGTTAATAAAGGCATCTATCTCACCGTCCATAACCGCCTGGACATTGCCTGCTTCGACATTCGTCCGGTGGTCCTTGACGAGACTGTAGGGATGAAAAACATAAGACCGTATTTGGCTGCCCCAGCCTATCTCCTGCTGGTCGCCCCTCAGGCCGGCCAGCTCCTTTTCCTGTTCAGCCCGTTTTAATTCTAAAAGCCGAGCCTTGAGGATTTTTTCAGCTGCCATCCTATTGGAGATCTGCGAACGCTCATTTTGGCACTGAACAACAATGCCGGTGGGCAAATGAGTCAAACGCACGGCAGAGTCCGTCTTATTAACATGCTGACCCCCTGCACCCCCGGAACGATAGGTATCCGTCTTTATCTCTGTGGGGTCCAGAACGATCTCTGCATTTGCACCTTCCTCAAGATCAGGCAGCACGTCCACCGCGGCAAAAGAGGTGTGCCGCCGACCGGAAGCATCAAAGGGAGAAATGCGCACGAGACGATGAACGCCTTTTTCCGCCTTCAAATAGCCATAAGCATTCTCACCCTTGATGAGCAAGGTAACGCTTTTAACCCCGGCTTCATCTCCCGCTTGATAATCCAGCATCTCCACCGTGAAACCCTGTCTTTCAGCCCAGCGGTTATACATCCGCAAGAGCATCTCTGTCCAATCTTGAGATTCCGTTCCCCCCGCACCCGGATGAAGCGCTATAATGGCAGCTCCTGCATCGTATTCATCCTTAAACAAAAGGCTCAACTCCAAATCATCCAACCCCTGGTGAAGTTGTAGCAGGCTCGTTTCTACCTCTTTTAAATACTCTTCTTCTTCCTGGGCCAATTCGTACATTATTTCCGCATCTTCACAATCCTGCAGCAAGCCGTTGAATTCCTCCAGACGGTTTTTCAAAGCTGTGCCCTGTTGAACGACCTCCTGGGCTTTGTTTTTATCATCCCAAAAATCGGGCTGGCTCATTTTTTCTTCCAACTCTTGCAAGAGCCTTTCCTTGCCGGCAAGGTCAAAGAGACCCCCTTATTTCAGCGATTCTTTTTTTAGCTCTTTTTAACTCCTGACTGATTTCCATATACTCGTTTGCCTCCTACTCGTTCTTGCCACAGCACTTTTTATACTTTTTCCCGCTGCCGCAAGGACAAGGATCATTTCGTCCAACCTTATCCGACCTAACCGGGGTTTTTGCGGCCACCTCTTCATCACTGCGGTTCTCTATCAAGTCTTTTCTTTCTTGAGGTCTTTCCACAACAGAGACATAATAGACATACCTTACAATCTCTTCCTGGATCTCTTCAATCATCTGGTTAAACATATCATAGGCTTCATACTTGTATTCCACCAAGGGGTCTTTCTGCCCGTATGCCCGCAGTCCTATGCCCTGGCGCAACTGATCCATGGCATCAAGATGGTTCATCCACTTCTCATCCACAACCCGCAAGGTCACCATCCGCTCCAGCTCACGCATACCTTCGGAACCGATATCTTCCTCACGCTTTTGATACCCCTGCATAGCCAAATCAAACAGATGCTCTCTTAGTTCTTCGGCTTCCATCTTCACCAATTCTTCCGTCGTCACCTTCATCTGAGGCAAAAAACGTAGCCTGGCCAGTTCCAAAAGTCCGTTAATATCCCATTCTTCCGGATACCTGCTTTCCCCGGCAAAACGATCAATGGTGCGGGCTACAACCTTCTCTATCATATCAAGGATGCTATCCTGAACATTCTCACCCTCCAGCACCTTGCGGCGCTGTTCATAAATGACCTCCCGCTGCTGGTTCATAACGTTATCATATTCTAAGACGTTTTTACGTATCTCAAAGTTCCTGCCTTCGACCCTCCGCTGAGCATTTTCTATCGCCCTGCTTATCAGGCTGTTTTCAATAGGTATATCATCATCCATCCCCAGTTTATCCATCAACCCCATAATATTTTCGGCCCCAAACAACCGCATGAGGTCATCCTCCATGGAAATGAAAAACTGGCTGGAACCCGGGTCACCCTGTCGTCCGGAACGTCCCCGCAACTGATTATCGATCCTACGGCTTTCGTGCCGCTCCGTACCGACGATATGGAGTCCTCCCGCCTTGACCACCTCGTCATGCTCCCGGTCGGTCTCTCGCTTCTTCTCCTGATAAAGATTATTGTACAGTTCTCTGGCTTTGAGAATTTCGGGTTCATCCGTCACACTATGGCTTGCCGCCTCCTCAATCAGCCAGGATTCCACACCTTGCTCGAGCATCTCCAGCCGCGCCATGAAGCCCGGATTACCTCCGAGAATTATGTCGGTACCGCGACCGGCCATATTGGTAGAAACCGTTACCGCTCCCTTCCGTCCGGCTTGGGCGACGATCTGGGCTTCCATCTCGTGGAACTTGGCATTGAGCACCTGATGAGGTATCCCCCGGTTTTTCAACATCTGACTCAAAACTTCCGATTTCTCAATGGAAATCGTCCCCACCAAGACAGGCTGTCCAAGCTCATAATGCCGCGCTATTTCTTCCACCGCGGCCTTAAACTTGCCCTCCTCCGTACGATAAACCACATCCGGCAGATCCTGCCGGATCATCGGCATATTGGTAGGGATAACTATGACATCAAGCTGATATATCTTACGAAATTCCTCTTCCTCGGTTACGGCCGTTCCCGTCATACCCGCCAGCTTCTCATACATCCTGAAATAATTCTGGAAAGTTACCGTGGCCAAGGTTTGGGATTCCTTCTCGATCTTGACGCCCTCTTTCGCTTCAATGGCCTGGTGCAAACCCTCGCTGTAACGGCGACCGAACATCAGCCGTCCCGTAAATTCGTCAACGATAATGATTTGCCCATCCTTAACCACATAATTAACATCCCGTTTCATCAGAGCATGGGCATGAAGGGCCTGATTGACGTGGTGGCTGATTTCGATGTTGATATCGTCGTAAAGGTTCTCCACCCCCAGCATCTTCTCGACCTTATCTACCCCTTGCTCCGTCAAGACAACCGTCTTGGCCTTTTCGTCGACAGTAAAGTCTTCCTCCTTCTTCAACCGAGGTATGACTTTGGCAACTTGTTGATAAAGAGTCTTCGGCTTGGCCCCGGCTCCGGAAATGATCAAAGGTGTCCGGGCTTCGTCAATCAAGATGCTGTCCACTTCGTCAATGATGGCATAGCTAAGCTGCCTCTGTACCATCTGCTCCGGGCGAAAGACCATATTATCCCGCAAATAGTCAAAACCGAATTCATTGTTGGTTCCATAGGTTATATCGGCGTTATAGGCTGCTTTACGCTGCTCAAAATCCAAACCGTGGACAATCAACCCCACGGATAGGCCTAAGAACTTATAGACCTGACCCATCCATTCGCTGTCGCGGCGGGCCAGATAATCGTTTACCGTAACGATATGAACACCTTTTCCCGTCAGGGCGTTCAAATAGGCCGGCAGTGTGGCGACCAGGGTTTTTCCTTCCCCTGTTTTCATCTCGGCGATATTCCCCTCATGCAGGACCATGCCGCCAATCAACTGCACATCAAAATGCCGCATCCCCAGAACACGGCGGGATGCCTCCCGCACCACAGCGAAGGCTTCGGGAAGAAGCTCATTAAGAGTCTCCCCCTTTTGCAGACGTTCTCTGTATTCCGGCGTTTTTGCCCTTAACTCACTATCACTCAATCCCTTAAAGCTTTCTTCCAGGGAATTGATTTCCTCAATCTTCTTGCTTAACCTCTTGATTTCCTTAGCATTATCATCCAAAAGCCTTTTAAGCAATCCCATTACCACTTCAGGCACCTGCCTTTTTATCATTTATCAAACTTTTTATCCGCTAGCTAACCGCCGCAAGACTCCCTAAGATTAAATATTCCCGGATTTTCTTAGTTTTCCCAATATATTTTAGCATCCGGTCGTTTTTTTGGCAACCGATCCAAAAAACCATAACCCGAAGGGCTATAATATTTCATAATATTACAGGGGAGCTTTTGCTCCCCTTGCTTTAAGCCGGTTATTTTAAAACTCAGGTTCGATTAGGCCGTAATTCCCGTCCTTGCGTCGGTAAAGAACATTTGCCTCCTCTGTTTCCGCATTGAAAAAGACAAAGAAGCTATGCCCCAGCAGGTTCATCTGCAGTATCGCCTCTTCCACCGACATAGGCTTGATGGCAAAGCGCTTCGTACGCTTAACCTCCGGCTCCTCATCCCCATTAGTAATTGTGGAGTCAGGCACAATATCCTTGATACTCTTTGTTCTGTTTTTCTTAACAAAGCGTGTTTTGTACTTTTCAATCTGTTTTTCTAATTTTTCTACAACCACATCAATGCAAGCGTACATATCCGGCAATTCCTCTTCGCCACGCAAGATGTACCCGTTTAGGGGCATCGTTACCTCGACGCGGTGTCGGTCCCTTTCAACTACGAGAGTCACAATAGCCTCGGGGTCATTCTCAAAATACTTGTCAAGCTTGCCTAGACGTTTTTCTACATATGCCTTGAGCGCACCGCTTACTTGAATGTTTTTACCCCTAATCTGGAATTTCATGCCATTCACTCCCTTCCCAGTTCTTATATATAAGTATTCCCCCACGCGGGGAAAAATCCTGCATTTTTTTAGCACGATAAAGGGGATTAAGAAAACCCCAGCCCTTAGGCCGGGGTATAAATTACCTATGTCTATCTAAGTATCTGAAATTAGAGGAATCAAGAACTAGACCCTCATAACATTAGCCGCTTGTAGGCCTTTAGGACCATCGACTATGTCAAATTCCACACTTTCTCCTTCCTGTAATGTCTTGAAGCCTTCCTGCTGAATTGCAGAGAAGTGTACAAAAACGTCGGTACCATCCTCTCTCTCAATAAATCCGTAACCTTTGTCTTTGTTAAACCATTTTACTTTGCCTTGCATGAAACTCATTCCTCCTAAACACATATAAGCGAGCTATTACACCCACTCCGTTGATTATAGCACCCCCATCACCATTAGTCAATCAATAAGGGTCCTGTCCACGCTGCGCGCACATCATTCTCTGATATTTTACTCCCCTTTAACAGAAAAAAGTTTTTTCACAATCGCAACTTTTGTGGATAATGTGCATAAATCTGTTGATAACCTCAACTTAAACTTTTGTTAATGTGGATAAATAAAAACTCCCTCTAAATTTTTCTCGCATTATGGCAATTTCTTACTTGACAGCTCTCAAATTGGGTAATTTTGTCGAAGAACACCGTTATCAGACAAATATCGAGGTCTTTTTATGCATTTGTTTAACAATATAGGACTAATGTCTTGTGTAAAAACAAAAAAACACCCTAAGGTGTCAATTAAGCCTTCTGTTCTCTATTTGGAATAATCTATAAAAACCCCATCTTCGCAACGTGGTTCTTCCGTATAGGCCTTGCGCGCTTTTTTTTGCTTATGTATCCCCGCCAAATGCCCTGCCGTTTCCTTAATTCTTTGACGCAAGATTCTTTCGTTTTCCCGGTCGAGATACTTGATTTTTTCTATCACCTCAGAAAGCCTCGCCAACGAAGCGGACAGGACCTCAACACCATTACCGCCCATACGCGCCTTGATCTCCTTGATGCTGAACTCATTCAACTCCAGGGAGGTACAGACCTCCCCTTTTAAGTCGCTGAGCTTTTCGTTCTGTTCTTCAAGGATTTCAATAATTCCTTGCCTTTTGGCAATCAAATCCAGCAGGGTACTTGTGTCCACTTCCTTCTCCTGCAGAACCTTTTCCTGCTCAAGAACCAACTTGTACATTTTCTTGTATTCAGGTGTCTGTTCATCATATCCCTGCGCCAAACGCTGCAGGACAAAATTCAAAACATTCTCTTTCAAAACCTACACCATACTTTCTTTTTTCGCTTTTTGCGCCGCTTCAGCCCAGGTTTCCCTCAATTCAGTGAGGAAACCGGCAACCTCGTCGATAATATCCGGATCCTTCTTCACATTAGCCTGAACCAGCCGCCTATACATATAATCATACAGGGAATACAAGTTTTCCGCAATATCATAATCCATGTTTAATGAGTTCATCAGTTCCTCGATGATACGTTGTGATTTGACCAAACATTTTCCTGCTTCTTCGATATCTTTTTTTTGGATGGCCAATTTAGCCTGACGGCAAAACTTGATAGCCCCGTCATACAACATCAGAAAGAGCTTTTCCTGAGGTGTCGTATAGACTTGCTGCTGTCGGTACATCTGATATGGATTTGGTAGTGCCATTTTCACCAGTCCTTTCTCTTTTCAACTATCAGGCCTTGTCCTCACGTAACGGACAGTTAAGCAGTTCTCAAGACTCCTGCCCAAACATCTGACTTATCCATGCACTTTGCGAATTCATATTGCTTATGGCTTGCTCTAAGGCGGTATATTGCGCCCAATACCTTTCCTCAACATTTTCAAGGTAATCACTCAGTCTGTCCAACTTATCATCCTTATAATCGATATCCCGGTCCAACTGGCTTATTCCGCTGTTATCCGCTATGAAGTCCACCAGAATTGTAGAGCTTACACTCCTGTAAAGGGCTGCATCATCGCCGCAACCCGCCTTGCTGATAATCTGCTTCATACTGGCGACAATGTTGTCGTAGAGCCTCCTGACAAGACCGCTTTCACTTCTTTTCTCTTCTATCTCTTGCCCGGTCATCTGTGTTTCCGATTTATATGACAGTGAGCTGTCAGGCGCCTTGAATAAAAGATCCAGAATCCCGTCAGGATCCTCTTCAATCGCCGCCAAAAGCTTGCTTTCATCTATTACCAGCTTGCCTCCCATGGAGCCGCTGTAATAGCTTTCCGTCGTAATCCCGACACTGACAAGATACCCAAAGCTGCCCTCGACCCCTTTAACCTCCTGGTACATTCCTGTACGAAATTCTTGATAAGCATTTTGTAAAAGATTGTCGTTCCTGAGAAGCCCGCTTTTTGCTTTTTCTTCCCACTGTTCGATCTGTTTTTCACTTAGCGTCTCCCTTTGCTCTTCGGTCAAAGGCAAATAATCACTATACTTTGTTTCGCCTAACACCTTACCGATTGCATCAAGCATCTCGTTATAGCTATCTACAAAGCCTGAAATTTTCTCGTAAACCTCGTTGGTATTGGTACCAACGGTAACCTCGGTGGTTCCTGTGCTTTTCAAGGTCAAATTAATATTATTAGCCGTAAAGGTATTGCTGCTTTGCGAAATGTTAGCCGCAGCACCAAAATCGAAGATAGCGTTTTCCCCGCTGTAAGTTTCAGCATTCTCAACCTTTTGATAGGACTCTAAGTCATCATCGTAATACTGCAACCCCAGCAAACTATCGGCTCCGGTAATAAAGCTTGCTCCCCCCGTTAAAGAGCTATTGTCCTCAATACTAATCGTATTATTCTCGCCTGTATCGGTGGTCTGCAGGAAAAACCTGTCTAAATCAGCGTCATACATGGCACTGACCCCGATATTGGCTGCATTTATCTCCGATACAATACTTCCTAAAGTCACATTGTCCAGATCTGTCTTGTTTATTGTCACCGAACCGGAATTGGTGGTAATTGTGAAATCTACCGTATCCTCGTTGGCAATCCCAAACTGAGAAACCAGATTACTCTTCTCGCCGGAGGAAATAGAACTCTCGCTGGCAGAGGACCAATTGTCGGCTAACTGTGTTACATTAAGGCGATACGTGCCGTTTACGGCATCGGCATAAGCCGTACCTGTGGCAATCCCTTCGTTCGCAACACCGGCGCTTTTCACCCAGGTCAAACTATTGAGACTTGTACTGATTAAACTTCCCGTTGCCGTTGTCTGGGCCAGACCAAAATCCACCTTGCTATCAAGCACAAAATTTGCCATCAACTTATTTACTTCATAATAGCTTTCCTGTGTCCATTCCAGAATCTGCTTTTTCTGTTCGACACCCGTCAGTTTAGTCCTTTCGGCCTGCATAAGCTCCTTGATGATATTCTCCGTATCAAGACCGGAAGCAAGCCCTCCTACTCTAAGAACCACTTACAAGCACCCCCTTATGCCTTCTCATCAACCAGTAACCCGGCTAATTCCATCATCTTGGCCACCAAATTGAGAATCTTTTCCGGAGGAATCTCCCTGATTACCTCATCCCCTCTGATGACCTTTACCATGATTTTATTCGTCTTTTCATGAATTGAAAACTCTATTCTTTTATCGTAGGCTTCTATTATTTTATTCGCCTTCTCAACGCCTTGGACTATTTCTTCCTTGGAATATGTTTTCTCCTCCGCATCCTGCCCCGGACCTTCCTTCACAACATCATCCCGGACATTGCCCTGTTTTGTCACCGGCAACGTCTTCTCCGGAGCCGCTGTCGGCATAACCCCTTCCACTCTCATGGTACTTCCCTCCCAACTTCTCTTCCCCTATAATCATATATCGAATAAATAATGATTTTTTTTAGGTCCAACGGAGTTATTAGAATAATTATTTTGTCTACGACAGGAGATAGGGCCGAAAGCAATTATTGATTTCAGCCTGCCACCTTTTATAGCGGGGGATCATGACAAATTGCAAAACCTCCGCGACCTTACCACGGTTGCCCTCTTCATAATTGGAAACTATCAGTTCAATAGTTTTGTGAAGGGAGTCCGACAACAATTTCATTTCGTTGTCCGACAGTTCCTTTAGCACGGGCTGAATAGACTCTTGGACCTGGTAGAAGGCATGAGCAAAATCGTGGAACATCATCATCGTGGATTCGAATTCACCCTCATTGAGCCTCGCTTTAATGTGTTCCAGACTCTCCAAACAGGTCTCTGCCAGCTCCGTCGTTCTTTTCATAATATCTATATACCGATCCATCTTATCCTCCCTACTCCCCAAACATTATGTTTAGAATAAAGAGGTCTCAGGATTGACCTGAGACCCCCTTGGAATTGTACGTTCTGTAATTATCCCAGAAGCTGCAGTACACTTTGCGGCTGCTGATTGGCCTGAGCTAACATAGCCTGGGCTGCCTGAGACAGAATGTTCATCTTCGTGAACTCCATCATTTCCTTGGCCATGTCCACATCGCGGATCCGGGATTCAGCTGCGGTCAGGTTTTCGGACGAAGTTCCCAGGTTGTTAATGGTGTGCTCCAAACGGTTCTGGTAAGCACCCATCTTGGAACGCTGTGCGGATACTTGCTCGATAGCCGCCTGGATATTCGTGATAGCTGCATCAGCCCCGGCTTGAGTAAGAACACCTGAATTTTCAAGCTCTGCTGCGGCAGCATCTGAAGATACCGATTCGATATCAGCATCAGAAACCCGCAAGGTCGAAATCGTCCCGCCTGCAGCAGCTGCAACAGTAGCAGTTGCATCGGTAAACTCGTCTGCCGTCAAGCCTAATGCTGCGGTATCGGCGTTGGCTGTGATGGTTATCTCGGCTCCTTCTGTTGTCTCGGAAGATGTAATAGTCAATGCATTACCATCGTGCCCTACCGTAAAGGTCACATCGCTGTCGAATACCGCGTCTATGTCT
>JAHDSQ010000066.1 GCA_018432615.1 Clostridia bacterium | reverse complement strand
GGAACATGGAGCATATTCCATTCCCGGCAAAGAGCCGATTGAAAAAAGAATTTTAAGGCCCCATAGGCAGAATTGACATAAGCAGAGCTCAGATTTCTTTTAGAAATAGCATGATGAAGAAAAGCTCTGACATCATCATAACCGGCAGTAGTAGGATGCTTGTCACAAAAACCAGCAAAACGGCGAATGTGACCTAGATAAGTCTTTTGAGTGCTTTTAGCAAAGCCTCTCAGCTCCATAGAGGTAGTCATTAATTGAAGATAATCTTGCATAGAAAAACACCTTCCTTTTTTCTTTTGAGGATAAAGGAAAGTGCTATAAACTGGTAGAAAGAAATTGGAAAAGCTACCGCGTAAGCGGTTTAGTTCAACAATGCACTCGCGTAGCGGGCGCGGATAGCGGGCTCAGCGGGGGCAGGATTTTGGGCTGGAGCATGCGCGCCACATCCCCCGGCCCAAGTCAGGCATGACCCAGCTCGTCCGGGCCTAACATAAGAGCTATGGTAAGGCTCGTTCTTCGCCTTAGAGCCGGAGGACGTCGGAGATGCTGGACCGATAAACGGACATCGCTCGCCGCACGCGCCGCGTTAACCGAAAGAAACAAAAAAGCCAAGATAAACTTGGCTGGTCAAATCAAATGAGATTAAGATGGATTCTTTTATCAAGTGCTCGGGCAACTTTATCGAGGAATTCCAGAGATGGATTATAGTTACCACTTTCAAGCCTTGAAATGTTTGACTGTTGGGTACCTACGAGATCAGCTAATTGTTTTTGAGTTAAGTTTTTATCTATACGTGCTTTTATGAATTCTCGTATTACCTGATATTCCAGTTCGTTTTCTTCCAAAGCCTTAGCCACTTCAGGGTCAGAGTTCAGGATTTTCCTAGCGTCAGCCCATTTCATTTTTCATCCCTCCTTTGAATGTAATCAATCATAAAAAACTTAGCTCTTTCAAGCTCACTAACTGGGGTTTCATCTGATTTTTTTATAAAACCATTTAGAAGAACAAAAGTATCATGAAGATGCAAGAAATAGAAAACACGAGAGATATCACTGGCAAATTTAACACGCAACTCCCATAATCCCTTGTATTGTTCACCCTGTACTTTTTTTGTATGAGGATATGCTAGATTGATACCAAATTCCCCAAGGAGGTCAATTTCTCGTTCGAGTTTGGCACGATGTTTTGGAGGGAGTGATTGAAGAAATGAAAGGACAGGGCAATCCTTATTCTGTTTTTCATAAAGCTCAATGAACCATTTGTTATCCATGATATAATTATATCATATAAGATATGATACTCAATACTATTTTGTATAATATAAGCATGTATTATTCAAAAAAATAAATAAAATTGTTTCCATACGAACAACGCATTCCCACAAGGTGCGGATTAGCAGGTTCAACGCGGGCCGAGATTTGGAGAAGGGCTGAAGTCAGCCGCACACATCCTTCGGCCCAAGACCGGCAGGACCCGTCTCGCTTTCGCCAAGTACAAGTACTAAGGCTCAAGCTTCGTCTTAGGGCCGAAGGACGTCGGGAATGCTGGTACGTTATGACGACATAATACACACAGGGGTGTTTATATAAATCCCCATAGTTCAGGCAATACCTGGAGGAAAAACAAATATGATTCAAAAATTATTAGATTATTATAAAAAGGAACTAAGTACATCCAAACTAGTGTTTAATCAAATAAGGTGGTTATGGTGGTTATTCATCTTTATAGGAATTCTTAACGGAGTAATTGGTTTTTTTATTTTCATATTAAAAAAACCGGAGTATTTTCAAATTCCTTTTGTAATAGCTTTTGTTGTTGTATTTCTTTTATTGAATCATAGTGCAAAAAAGGAAGTTAAAAAGAGATATAACATAAATTCAACTGGTTTTTTATGGGGTGGCATTGAATATCAAGAAATGCTGTTAGAAATGCTAAAGGCTTATTTGGACAAGAATAATTTATATACTGACAAAAAAATTAGAGCATTAATTGAGCTACTATACAAAAGAGCAGAAAAAACTAGACCGACTGGCCTATTGGGATTAGGTGTTTTTTTAGCTTTGTTTATACCAGTTTGGTCAAGTTTTATAGGTTGGCTATATGAAAATTATTCAAACACATTTCAGGATGCGCTTTCCTTAATACTATTAGCAACAGTGATACTTGCAATGATTATTGGTATTTCAAGAATGACTCAAACAATGTTAATAGATATTTTTGATAGAGAGAGACAAACCATGAAAGAATTAGCAAGTAAACTTGAAGACTTATTATTATATATTGAATAGTGTATTACGTCGTCTAACAATTAGAGATTTATGATGTTCAAAAGAGTCAAAACAAAAAGTTCCGGCTCGAAAAAAAGAAACGGAACGTAATAAATAAAACCACAGACAGAACATCATGACTCTCAGGTTGTACTGAACCGTCTGCAAATCATAT
>JAHDSQ010000027.1 GCA_018432615.1 Clostridia bacterium | reverse complement strand
TGGCTCCTTTTTAATTCTTCCCACACTATTATCTCATTTCCTTTTTGTTTTGTCCAGTGCTACTTTGCGAAAAATTATTTTTTCTTATCTTGTTCTTGCATTGATATTCAGCTATCAAAAATCTCATGCGTCAGCTCTGGCTATCAAAGGATTTTAAACTAAGCGGGTGTAAGCATAACGCAACAATACCTTTAAAACAGCAGCAGCCGGCACCGCTATAAATAAGCCGAGCAAACCCCACAAATGGCCTCCTGTCAAAAGAGCAAAGATAATAATCAGCGGATGTAGCCCGATACAATCTCCCAGGATCTTTGGGCCGATAATGTTTCCCTCAATCTGTTGCACAAGGATCATTATCCCTAAAACATAAAGAGCCAGCCACTTCGATTGGAGTAAGGCCAAAAGCATGGCCGGAATCACAGAGATTATCGCCCCAAAGAAGGGTATCAGGTTCATTAGACCGGTGAAAGCACCGATCAAGAGGGGGAAATCCATACCTATCAGGGCCATCCCTGCTGCGGCCATTATCGCAACCGACAAGGCTACCAACAAATTACCCCTGATAAATTTCTTTAGAACCGCATCCATTTCGGCAGCAACCTCCGCCAGTTCGGTCCTCATTCTCACCGGAATCAACAAAAGCAAAAAACTGCCGATTTTTTTAAACTCCAAGAGGAAATAAAAGCTGACAACCGGTATGATTGCTAAATTAAAAACCTGGGAAAAAAGACCGAGCAATCCCTCAATAAAGCCTTCAACCACGCGCAAAAAAACATTCTCGATTTTGCCGATAGTCTCATCAACCACCGTCCGCAACCCCTCAGGAACCGTAACGCTGTTATACCCTATCTCCATGTCTTTAATAAACTGTTGAAAAGAGTCGGCATAAGAAGGTATCAGCTCAAGCAATCTGTTGAGATCTGCTAAAATTGCGGGTAATAGAAAAAAAATACCCCCTGTTACTGCCAACAGCATGATTAAATAGACAGCTGCTATCGCACCCCCCCGGGGGAACCCCTTAGTTTCCATATAGTCAACAATAGGATGAAGGATATAAGCAATAATATAAGCCATAAAAAAAGGGAACAACACGGCGCGTATCGCTACGAAAAAAGCCAGAGCAGCGCCAACAATAAACAACACAACAACCTTGCGACATAAACCCTGCGCTAAATTACCCATTCCTTCGCCACATTCACCGTTCTATATAAACGCTATTTACTAACATAATCATAAATGTCACGAGCCACATTAGACACCAGCCTTCCCGTCTTCAACTTAATTCTCCTGCTTTTGCCCAGTAGCTCTTGACGCCCGTTCATCCTCGTCCTGGGGAGGAAATAAAGCCCGACAAGGGCTCCGGCCATTCCGCCCAGCAGCATCCCATTTACAAGCCTGCTTCTCATCTTCTCACCTCCTAAACATTAACAGCATCCTGATACTCAACCAATCCACCGTCTTCCGTCACAAAAAACATCTTGACCTCACCGTTTTTCCTTCCTACCCGGCACTCGACATAACAATCCCAGCAAAAATACTGGTCTGTACCAACCCTGCCGATAGACCTGCTGCCACACATAGGACAATATCTCATGGTAAATCCCCCTCGTATTCATCCGACACAATGACCGCGTCTTTTCCGTATTTCAGAACTTCTGAAACCGGCACAACCTTTCTTCCCCTCAACATATCCATAATATAACCGTCAGAAATCTCGTAACCCAAAACGCTGCCGTCTTTTTCTTCGATCACAACATCCTCTATAACCCCTAAGCTTTCTCCGGCGGTAGTCATGACCAGCGTTTCATTGTTATCTTTTCCTAACGGAGGCGTAACCTCGACCCCTGCAAGCTCTCCAACCTGCTCGACTTTCCCCTCATCTACCAGAACAGAATCTCTTCCCATCCTGATAATACCATCCGTGTCTATGCGGCAAAGTTCTCCCCCAAGGGAAGCAATTAATAATCCCCCTATTTTTCTTTCCTCGGTCTTTATTATTGCTCTGACAAGCCCTATCAACTCACCGTTTCGAATCCCAAATACCTGCTTATTCTTTAACTCACGGCTTCGCTTCATACCTTTATTATTGCCGCATTTCCATAAAAAATGCATGAACAGCCTTTTAACGCGCCGTCCATGCACCGGTATCAAGCACTATCATTAATCTTAACTGTCACAAGGTTTTAAAACCGCAACGAGCGTTCAATAATCCCGCCGCCCAGTACCATTTCGCCGTCATAATATACCACGGCCTGTCCCGGTGTAATGGCTCGCTGAGGATTGTCAAAAAGCACCTTAACCATGCCGTCCTCCTGAGGATAGATTTCAGCTGCAGCCGCAATAGCCCCATAACGAACCTTAGCCTGAACCTTTCTGGACCTTTGAAGCTCATCAAAGGCGATGAAATTATTCTCCCCGGCCAACAACCCTTTGCGATAGATGTCTCTTTCCTCTCCTATCGTTACGGTGTTGTTTTGCACATCAATATCCACCACATAGGCCGGATATCCCAAAGCCAAGCCCAGCCCTTTTCTCTGTCCGACGGTATAACATGGCACTCCTCGGTGCTTACCGACTACTTCGCCCTTTATATTCAAAAAAACCCCCGGCTTCATTTCCTGCGAAGCTACGTGTCCCGCGATAAACCCCTTGTAATCATTATCCGGTATAAAGCAGATCTCCTGGCTTTCTTTTCCTTGGGCCATGGTTAGACCGAGCTCCTGCGCTTTTTTCTTTATCCAGGTCTTATCATAACAACCCAAGGGAAAAATCACCTTGGCTAGTTGGTCTTGCGTCAGATTATACAGCACATAACTCTGATCCTTATGCTCATCTTTACCTCGCAAAAGCAAGTACCTTTTTCTTTCCTCATCATACTGTACGTTCGCGTAATGTCCTGTAGCCACATAATCAGCGCCGTACTCTACCGCCTTCTCGATAAACGTCCCGAATTTAAGGTAGCGGTTACAGGCAATACACGGATTCGGCGTCCTTCCCCGTACATATTCTTCTAAGAAATAATTAACCACTCGTTTTTCAAAGCAATCGCGCATATCAATAACATGAAACGGGATCTCCAATTTTTCCGCCACTTCTGCAGCGGCCTTTGAAGAACCGACTTCACTCAAAAGCATTGTTATACCTATTACCTCATAACCCTTTTCCAAAAGCAAAGCGGCCGCAACCGAACTATCCACTCCGCCACTCATGGCAACAGCAACTACCGTCAACTTTACCACCCTTTTTTGTCCTATTCGTCCTCGTCATTATCCTTCTTATTCCTACCGGCTTTTACACCCTTATCGTCACCGGTATTACCTGGGAAATAATACCTTTCGCCATGCAATTCCTGAGGCAAATAGCTCTGTTTGACCCAATGCCCGGGATAATCATGGGGGTATAAATACCCTTCCCCGTGGGCCATTTCTTTAGCTCCCGCATAATGACTGTCTCTTAAGTGCAAGGGCACAGAACCATATTTTCCGTCCTTTACGTCAGCCAAGGCCTGGTCGATTCCTAAAACAGAATTGCTTTTCGGTGCACAGGCTATATACAGCGCGGCCTCAGCCAGAATAAGCCTGCCCTCCGGCATACCTACCCGTTCAAAAGCAGCCGCGGCGTTTTGGGCCATTACTAAGGCCATCGGATCCGCTAACCCCACATCTTCGGCAGCATGAATCACAATCCTCCTGGCAATAACGCGGGGGTCTTCCCCGGCGTACAGCATCCTGGCCAGATAGTGCAAAACAGCATCCGGGTCCGAGCCACGCATACTCTTGATAAAGGCCGAAACCACGTCATAATGCTGATCGCCGTCCCTATCATAAATCACTGCTCTTTCCTGGATAGACTCCTCTGCTACCTTTAAATCGATGCTCCTAATACCCTTCTCGTCAGGCAGGGTAGATAACACTGCTAATTCTAAGCCATTTAAGGCCAAGCGCGCATCTCCCCTGGCCGCTTGGGCTAAATGTGTAAGGGCTTCCGCTACTATCTCAACCTTATAGCTGCCCAGTCCTCTTTCTTGATCATTCAAAGCCCTGTGCAGCAGCGCGACGATATCATCTACCGTAAGCTGTTTAAGAGAAAATAGCCGGGAACGCGATAAAAGCGCAGAATTGACCGTAAAATAGGGGTTTTCCGTAGTTGCACCTATCAACACGACCTTGCCGTCTTCCACCGCCGGTAAAAGAGCATCCTGCTGAGCCTTGTTAAAACGATGTATCTCATCAATAAAGAGGATAGTCCCCTTCTGATGGTAGTTTAATCTCTCCTCGGCTTCCCTCACCACTTTGCGCAGTTCGGCCACCCCGGAGGTCACGGCATTCATTCTTTCAAAATGGGCTTTGGTCGTCTTGGCAACAACAAAGGCTAAACTTGTCTTTCCCGTACCCGGCGGTCCGTAAAAAATCAAGGAACCGAGCCGGTCGGCTTCAATAGCTCTTCTCAGCAACCGTCCCTTGCCGATAATCTCATCTTGCCCGACAACCTCATCAAGCGTTCGCGGTCGCATACGGGCTGCAAGGGGAGCCTTGCCCTGCACAACCTCCTCCTGTATTTTCGAAAATAAATCCATCTACCTCACCCTTATATCCACAATACCTCATAAACGAATTATACACAAAAAAAGCGGTCAGTGCAGTATATTTACACCGCCGACCGCTTTTTTAAGCATAATACCCTGTTACTTAGCTACCGCATCTATCGCTTTGGCGATATCCTCTTTAGAAGAGAACCCTACCATCCTGTTGACCTCTTTCCCGCCAACAAAGAGAACCATGGTAGGAATACTCATAACTCCGTATTCGGAAGCAGTACCGCCACTTTCATCCACATTAATTTTACATATCTTTGCTTTCCCTTGATAATCGTTTGCCAATTCTTCAATAACGGGCCCCAGCATCTTACAAGGGCCACACCATACGGCAAAAAAGTCAACAAGCACCGGTCCTTCCGCCTGTAATACCTCTGCTGCAAAGTTGCCATCATTCAGTTGAACAACGTTTGATTCTGCCATTAATAAATTACCTCCTTTTTCGTCTAACGGATAAAGCTTTTCAAGACACTCAATAGTTCTTCCACCGCAACTTCGTCATACTCCTTACGTCCGTTATCTTTACAACTCAAACACTCTTTCATATGATTTTCCAGAATTAAGACGCCCACTTTCGATACGGCGGCGCGTACGGCTGATATTTGCACCAAAACATCCTTACAGCAACTGTCTTCATCCAGCATCCGCCGGATACCCCTGATCTGGCCTTCAACCCGCAACAGCCTGTTTTTGATGCTCTCCGTCGCTAACTCTCTTTCAATTTTGCTCTTATCCTCAGACATTGAATATACCCCCTATGGGTATCGTTAGTTAAATTATATCTGTCTTCCAAGGATTAGTCAATAGAATTATCCAAAATATCGTTAACTACCGCAGAAGCCAGCAACAAACCGGCTACAGGGGGTACAAAAGAGATACTGCCCAGCGCGGATAATCCGGAGTTATATGAAGTATCTGAAGAAATACCCTCATTACCTTGTATTTTAATCCGATCGGCAGTAGAATATACAACCTTAATGCCCTTCTCGATACCGTGTTTTCTTAATTCCCTCCGCATCACCCTAGCCAAGGGGCAATAGGACGTCTCGCTAATATCGGCGATTCTGAACTTGGTCGCATCAAGCAAATTTCCCGTTCCCATAGCAGAAATAATCGGTATCCCTTTTTTTACCGCCAGCTTGCTGAGAGCTAACTTACTGCTGATTGTATCTATGGCATCAACGGCATAAGAAAATTTATCATCAATGTATTTTTCCGCATTTTCCTCGGAAACATAAACCTGATGAGTTACGACCTCACAATCAGGATTGATATCCTTTATCCGCTCCTTCATTACTTCTGTTTTTGCCTGACCGACTGTAGAATGAAGGGCAATAAGCTGCCGGTTGATATTCGACACACACACCGTATCGGCATCTACCAATTCCAGCCTACCTATACCGGCTCTGGCCAAGGCTTCGGCAGCATAGGAGCCGACACCTCCTAACCCGAATACTACGACCTTAGCACCCTGTAACTTCTGCAATCCTTCACTTCCAAGCAATTGTTCCAAGCGCGTAAAGCGGTGCAAGTCATATCCCTCCAACAGTTTTGCTATATAAAGCCATTATACAACATTTATGACGACTTGCGCCAAGCTGAGTCCTCTCATTCAAAACTCTTATCGAAAAGCACTGCCCCGAAGTATATATCGTTATGTACACTCATCTTACCGGTAATCTCTTTTACCTCTACCCCGGCGATTTTTTTTATCTCTTCGCGTAAAAATGAGTTTTGCTGCCGGATAATGATTTCCCGCAACCTCAGCACATCTTCCTCCCCATCGGGCACCAGAAGGAGATTTTCTTCAAGCCGCGTCAAGGTCCCGGAATAGTAAAACGTTCCAATATTCCGATTAATTTTCATCCAAGCCTCTTCCGGTCCCTTGCCAAGTGTTTCCTGATGAATTTTTATCATAGCCTTTTTTATTTCCTTTTCACAAGATACAACACTATTCACACCCGCACATCCCCCTTATACATAATGCCCTATAGATTTCACTTAAGATAATTATTATATATTTCACAAGAATTTTCGTTCATAATCCTTCTTAGGCAACGGCTTGCTGAACAAAAAACCTTGAAAATAGTCACATTTTTTTTCCTTTAAAAAAGATAACTGCTCTCTTGTTTCCACACCTTCCGCAATAACTCCATAATCTAGGCTGTGGGCCAACTCTATTATCGACTCTGTGATAATAGAGTTTTTCTGATTACCGGGAAGATCTTTTATCAAGGCAGCATCTATTTTGATACAGTCGATTGGTATACTGCTTAAATAGCTCAGGGAAGAATATCCGGAGCCAAAGTCATCCAAGGCTATTCTTACCCCTAATCCGCGGAGCTCGTTTAAAACCAGTTTCGTCCTCTCTGAATCCGTCATAGCCAGGGTCTCTGTAATCTCCAACTCTAAATAATGAGGTTCTAAACCTGTTCTTTTGAGGGTATCCCTTACCAGACCGCTGAAGCTGGTACTCAGCTGTTGCTTAGAAATATTAACCGCCATTTTCTGAAATGATGCCCCACTGTCAATCCAGTATTTTGCCTGTTTACAAGCTTTCATAAGAATCCATTCCCCTAATTTGACGATCAAACCTCTTTCTTCGGCAATAGAAATAAATAGATTGGGCATCAATAGGCCAAATTTGGGAGAGTTCCATCTCAACAACGCCTCGGCTCCGACGCTCTTACCCGTCGCCAAATGAAACTGCGGTTGATACAAAAGCTCCAACTCTTCGTATTTATCTTCTTCAGTCATTTCCTTTAAACAATTAGTTATTTCTATGACGCGACACGTATCATTTCTTGTCTTGATATCATCGAACACATACCTTTTTCTCCCGTTCTCTTTGGCCCTTTTCATAGCCATGCTTGCAGTGCTGATAAGATTTTCCGAGTTTTCACCATGGTTTGGAAAAAGAGCAATACCGACGCTGGCGGTGACATAAATCCTTTCCCCACCTATTTTGAAACCCTCGTCGAATCCCTTGATAAGTTCTTCGGCTTTGTTTAACGCTTCTTTTTCTTTCTTTAGATGACAGGCAATTAAAAACTCATCACCCCAGGAACGGGCAACATAGCCTTTCTCTCCGATAATCAGCTTTAATCTTTTCCCAATCTCCAGCAGCAGCTTATCCCCATAATCACAACCCTTTGCATAATTAATTTCGTTAAATCCGTCTAAATCAACCACCATCACTGCAAACCTTCTCTTATTCTCGCGACTGCCACTTATAGCCCTATTTAAATGTTGCAGAAACGACTTCCTTCCCGGCATGCTCCTCCATGCCTCACTTAAAGATAAGATACCCAACTCGAACCCTCCGGTCGCTTAATAAATTAATTCCCAATAAACAAAAAACACACCTAACCTGCATCGCACCATCTTCGGCGTAGCATGTCACGGTGTGCCCGGTATTTCTTTTGATACCGAACCTCAAGCCGCTTTATTCCGCAAAAGCCGACCTCAAGTGACAGCTTTCGACACTTCTTCTTTTTTCCTGACTTCCCAAACATCTCGCTACAGTAAAAGAAGTTAGTTGAAAGAAGAATATTGATTAATTTTTAGTATAAACTATAATTTCAGTATTTATGATTTATTATATACCATGGTTCTAATTTTTTCTACACTTTATTTATATACAAACAAAAAACAAACCCCACTATGCCGTGGGGGCCGTTGTTTTGAACCTGCTCTAAGCAGGTGGGTACCCTCCTGCTTGCTTTATAAGTCCCGCTATTAAGCAGGCTTGTATGCCACAACCAGAGTCCGGGTTCCCAATGTAATGGTGTTGGCTCAAAACTTACGACTCATTCTCACGAGCACCGTAGGGCGACTACTGCAATTTCTTCTCAAGACAATATTATCATATCAATCCGCGCATTTCAAGCAGGGTCCCGCTATTCCCAGCATTTTACTCGCTTTTATTTTTTAAAGAAGATGTCGTTTTTATGTGTAATTCTCGCAATTGTTTTGCCTCTACCTTTGACGGAGCTTGACACATCAAATCCATAGCGCTTTGTGTCTTCGGGAAGGCTATGACATCACGGATTGTCTCCCTTTTGGCCATTAACATGATCAAACGATCTATTCCGAGAGCAATGCCGCCGTGGGGCGGTACACCGTATTGAAAGGCATCCAGTAAATAACCGAATTTCTCCTGAGCTTCTTCCCGGGATAGTCCTAAATTGTTAAACATTTTCTCTTGGACCTCCCGACGGTGGATACGGATGCTGCCTCCGCCGATTTCTACCCCGTTGAGAACAAGGTCATATGCACATGCCCTGACCCGACCCGGATCGCTTTCCATTAAGGCTAGATCTTCTTCCACCGGCGATGTAAACGGATGGTGCATGGCAGACCAGCGTTTTTCCTCGGCGTCATACTCCAAAAGCGGGAAATCCACAATCCATAAAAGGTTGATTTCATTCTTATCGATCAGATTCAACTGTTTGGCTAGTTCCAACCGCAAATGCCCCAGAGAAGCTGCTACAACAGAGGGCTCATCGGCCACAAACAATAACAAATCCCCCGGTTCACCCTGCATTTTCTCCACTATACCCTCGACTTGTTCCGGAGTAAAGAACTTCGTTATCGGTGCCTTTACTCCTTCGTCAGTAATCACAAAATAGGCCAAGCCTTTAGCCCCATAGATGCCGGCAAACTTTGTCAAGTCGTCTATCTCTTTGCGGGAATACCCGGCACATCCTTTGGCATTAATCCCTTTTACCTTGCCACCCCGCTCGATCACCTGGACAAACACCTTGAAATTACTGTCTTTTACTTCCTCGGCAATATCGATCAACTCCATGCCGAAACGCAGGTCAGGCTTATCTGAACCAAATCTGTCCATGGCCTCTTGATAGCTCAACCGGGGTAGAGGTGTCTTGATCTCATGCCCAAATTCCTGCGAATAAAGACGGGCTATCATCTCTTCTGTCGTCGTCAAGACGTCATCACGGGAGACAAAAGACATTTCCACATCCAACTGAGTGAATTCAGGCTGCCTGTCGGCCCGCAAATCCTCATCCCTAAAACAGCGGGCAATTTGATAATACCTGTCCATGCCGGCTACCATCAGGAGTTGTTTAAATATTTGCGGCGACTGGGGCAGGGCATAAAATTTACCTTCGTGCAAACGACTCGGCACCAGGTAATCACGGGCGCCTTCCGGGGTACTATTAATCAACACCGGTGTTTCAATATCAATAAAACCTTGCTCGGCCAAAAAGTCACGCATACATTTAACGACCCTATGTCTTAGGAATAACGATTTCTGCATTTGGGGCCTGCGCAGATCTAAATAACGGTATTTTAGTCTGACCATTTCATCGACGTCTATTTCGTCTTCTATGTAAAACGGAGGTGTTTTCGCCGCACTTAGAATGCGGAAATCCTCGACCATAACTTCAAAATCTCCTGTTGCCATATTAGGATTGACCGTACCTTCAGGCCTCCTTCTCACCTTGCCGCAAACAGCCAGAACGTACTCGTTTCTTACGGATTCAGCTTTTGCGAAGAGTTCCTCGCCCATTTCCGGAGCAAACACCACCTGAACTAAACCTTCTCTGTCCCTTAAATCAACAAAAATAACCCCGCCGTGATCTCGCCTGCGGTTTACCCATCCGGTAAGAGTAACTTGGCGTCCTTCATATTCCTCGGTCAGCAGGCCACAGTACACACTGCGTTTTAATCCTTCCATTGTTTCATTCATCTTTTGTCGTCCCCTTCCTTAATCTCCCCTGCCAAATACTCAATAATACCATCAAGGGGAATAACCTCTTGACTGCCATCCTGCATCCTGCGCAGAACAAGCTCTTTATTTTTAAGTTCTTCTTCACCGATAATTAAAGTATAACTCGCATTATAGCGATTGGCTGCCTTCATTTGCGCCTTCAAACTCTTGTCCTGATAGTCCCTTTCCACCCTTATTCCCTTGCCACGCAGTTCCTGGGTCAAAGACGCCCCTAACAGCCGTGCTTTTTCGCCCAAAGACGCAATATATACCTGAACAGATTTGGTTGACGTGTTATCGATACCCTGCTGCTCCATTGTCAGAAGAATTCTTTCCAGGCCCATGGCATAACCGATACCGGGAACCGGCGGCCCACCGCACTGTTCAATGAGACCGTCATACCTGCCGCCGCCTCCGATGGAGGCTTGCGCTCCGATTCCTTCCGCCATTATCTCAAAAGCCGTGAGGGTATAATAATCCAAGCCTCTGACTAACCTGGGATTTAAACGATACTCAACGCCCATTTTGTTTAAGTACTCCTGCACACCCGCAAAGTGTTCCCTGCAATCATCGCAAAGGGCATCATTAATGGTTGGGGCATTTTTCGTCAGTTCTTGGCATTTCTCATTTTTGCAGTCTAAAATCCTCATCGGATTCTTGTCAAACCTATCTTGACATATACCACAAAGCTTTTCTTTGCTCTCTTCCAAAAACTCTTGCAGCATTGTACGATAAGACCGTCGACAGGCGGGACATCCGACGCTGTTCAGCTCAACCGTCAGGTTCTTTAACCCCAATCTTTGATAAATATCCATAGACATGGCGATTACTTCCGCATCTACACCGGGCTCCCGGGTCCCAAATACTTCGACCCCAAACTGGTGGAACTGTCTGTAACGTCCTGCCTGGGGGCGATCGTAACGAAACATCGGACCCAGATAATATAGTTTTACCGGCTGTGCTTCCGCATACATCTTATGTTCCACAAAAGCCCGCACCGCAGAAGCCGTAGCTTCGGGACGCAAGGTCAGAGAACGTTTGCCCCGGTCAAAAAAAGTGTACATCTCTTTCTCAACAATATCTGTTGTCTCCCCAACACCACGTTGAAAAAGCTCGGTGTGCTCAAAAATGGGGGTTCTGATCTCTTGAAAACCATAAAGCCCCGCCACCTGACGCAGCACTTCCTCCAAATGATGCCACCTTGAAATTTCACCGGGTAAAATATCATTAGTCCCTCTGGGTCTTGTTGTCAGCATCTTATTATTCAACCCCCTACCCATCACAATAAATCAAAAATTATTGTATACAAAGGCCTTTACCTTGTCAACTTTCATAGCCGCAATATCATCCAAACGCGCAAGATACACTCCGATATCCTTAGGATTATATTGGTTGTGCAAACTCCAATCCCGCACATTTATAAATTTACTTCCGGCTCCCACACCAAAACCTATGATGAACCTTCTTTCCTCAATCATTTCTATGTTATATAAGCATTCCGTGTCTGGCAAGGCATAGCCGACATTTTCACCCTGGGCTATACTCTCCTTTTGTCTGTATAAGTAATAGGGCTTGTATCCCGCCTCCTGCAAGGTTCCTTGAGTTATCGCCATCATAGTACTTCCTTCCCTCAGTCCCGGTAGCTTAATGCTGCTCTGGCGATAAAGGGCGGCCCTTTTAATGGCTAGGGCATGCAAGGTTATATTTTCAGGTCCCAGATTAACAACGGACCGTACCGTTTCCTCTACGTCCCGCACGGTTTCGCCGGGCAACCCCACGATCAGATCCATATTTATGACGGAAATTCCCGCTTTCCTGACCAGCTCATAGGCATTGAAGATATCCTCAACAGTATGCCCCCTGCCTATTCTCTTTAATGTATCGCCCTGCATGGTTTGCGGATTCACACTGACGCGTCCCACTCCCAATTCTTTCATGACCCGCAGCTTATCCTCATTTAGTGTATCCGGCCGACCGGCTTCCACTGTTATTTCTGCCCCCGCCCTCAAAGAAAAGCTTTGTTTTACCAGCAGCAACAGTTCCCTCAACTCCTGAGCCGAGAGGACGGTGGGAGTACCGCCGCCGATATATACGGTTTGGACTAAGAGGTTCCGCTCACTGACGGCTGCGGCAACTACGCTGATCTCCTTTTTCAGGCCCTCTAGATAATCAGCAAGTAAATGCCCCATCTTTTTAATGGAAACAGCGGGAAAAGAACAATAATGACAGCGTGAAGGGCAAAAAGGTATACCAAGATAGATGCCAATAGCCTTTTTTGCCTCTTTTTTGTCAGGAATAAAGGCAGTCTGACCCTGAACGACCGTGGTAACAAGCTCGGCCTTCTCAGGACTGATGGCATAGTCCAAAACCAAATGACGAAGAACTCGCTCAGTTGCAAATCCTTCCTCGAAAAGCCGCCGGGCGATTTTTGTCGGTCTGACCCCGGTAAGGACACCCCAAGGGCTTAATCCGGCAAATTGCTCTTTGCCCTCAAATACCCCGGCAAGTGCTCTAAAGACAGCAAGACGCAGCATACGACGTTCCCGGTTGATTTCCGGTTCACTGAACACCTCATCCCTTGATTTCTCCAGATGAGTATATTCACTACCCTCACAGTAGATGCGTACTTCAAAGCCCAGTCCTGTGAGCATTCTTTTAATATGCAGTACCACAAGTCCCTCACCGCTAGTATCTTCATACCGCTTGCCGCAATGCTTGACCTTGATGCCGGGAAAATGCGCCCTCAGTAAATCAAACAAGACCTGCGCATCTTCAGCCGCTTCGGAAAAAACGAGCGCTTCGTTCATATCTAACATGTGACAAAAGGATTTCCCGCTTTTTCCTGTCCGATGGTTGTCTCCGGACCGTGTCCCGGATAAACAACCACCTCATCATCCAGGGTAAATAGCTTATTTTTGATCGAATCAATCAGCTGCTTAAAAGATCCTCCCGGTAGATCCGTCCGGCCTACCGACATTAAAAAGAGGGTATCACCGCTAAAACAGATATTACCGCAAATCAGCGAAATTCCGCCCCTCGTATGACCCGGGGTGTGCAAAACCCGGATTTTGTTTTCACCAAGCTCTAAAACATCTCCATCCTTTAAGAGCCTATCGGCAAGTGGCTTATTAATTTCTTCACCTAAGTATGAGGACATATTTATGGCGCCGTCCCCTAGCATGGCAGCATCTTCCTCATGAATCAAGAGCGGGGCTTCCAGTCTTTCCTTCACGTATGCATTAGCGGAAATATGGTCAACATGTCCGTGTGTGTTAAGAATGTACTTGACCCTTAAGTCCCTTTTTTCGATTTCATCGATTATTTTTGGTCCTTCTGCTCCCGGATCAATGACCATACATTCCTTCGTTGTTTCATCATAAAACAGATAACAATTCACTTGCAGCGGACCCAAAACCAAAGTAACAATATTCATCATTAAAAAACCTCCTTGTTCTCTTCTTGCTCTTTATATCATTTATTAGGAGTTACCCTATATACATCTAGTACTTCTTTGACCCTCTTAACCTTTTCTATCACAGATTTCAACTGTTCGAGACTTTTGATTTCAATTTTGAGATTAACTAAAGCATTGTTATTTCTAATGGCGCGGGCACGTACGGAATTAATGGTGATTTTCATATCAGCTACAGTAGTCATCACGTCCATTGCCAGACGCGCCCTGTCCACCGCAAAGACCTCGATCTCAACCTGATAGGTAGTGTCGGGATCTTTATCCCAAGAAACATCAACAATACGGCCTTGTTCCTCCTGCATATGATACAAAGCATTCGGGCAGTCGATGCGATGAACCGACACACCGCGTCCCCTGGTAATGTATCCTATTATCAAATCACCCGGCAGGGGATTGCAGCAATGAGAAAGCCTAATCATTACATCTTCCACTCCCCGCACCTTAATGCCGTACTGCGTCTTCTTATTATCACGGACCTTTTTCGTTTCCACGATGCTATCCGGGAAAAGACTGTCCTCCGGCAGTTTTTTCAGCTTCTGCAGGTCATCTTTAAGCCTGGTTATGATCTGGATTGGGCTTACCGCCCCCTCACCTACAGCCTGCAAGAGTTCTTCCGGGCTATTGTATCCCAATCGTCTGCCAATCTCCATCAGCCGATCCGTTTTAAAAAGTGCCGCAGCATCCAGACCTTGCTTTCTGAACTCTTTTTCAATAAGGTCCCGTCCCCGAGCAATGTTTTCATCCTTCTTTTCCTTTTTGTACCACTGTCTGATCCTGTTTTTAGCCTGTGACGTTTTAACGATTTTCAGCCAATCCCTGCTGGGACCGTTAGCTTGCTTTGAGGTAAGAATCTCTACAATGTTACCGTTTTTCAGGACATAATCAAGGGTCACAATCCTCCCATTGATTTTAGCCCCGATGCAACGGTGCCCGATATCGGAATGGATCCTGTAAGCAAAATCAATGGGCGTTGAACCTGCCGGTAATTCAAGAACATCTCCTTTGGGTGTAAAAACAAAAACTACATCTGAAAATACATCTATTTTCAAGGACTCCATAAACTCTTTGGTATCATGAACATCCGTCTGCAGCTCCAATATCTGTCTAAGCCAGGTCAACCGTTTCTCGATGTCCTTACCCTCTTTTTTTCCGCCTTCTTTGTACTTCCAATGAGCCGCAATGCCGTATTCAGCCGTCCTATGCATACTAACGGTACGTATTTGTATCTCAAAGGGCTCACCCTCAAAGCCCATCACCGTCGTATGGAGCGACTGGTACATATTGGGCTTAGGCATAGCGATATAGTCTTTAAACCTTCCGGGAATCGGTTTCCACACAGTATGAATGATACCCAGAGTGCCATAACAGTCCTTAACACTGTCTACGATAACCCTTACGGCTATAAGATCGTAAATCTCGTTCAGATTCTTACCCTTATCCTCCATCTTTTTGTAAATGCTGTAAAGATGCTTCGGACGTCCGGTAATATCCGCTGTAATCCCGATTTCTTGCAGGCGTTCGCGCAGCAAATCAATTACCTTTTCAATATATACTTCCCTTTCTTGCCTTTTCATGGAGATTTTTTCTACCAAATCATAATACTTTTCCGCCTCAAGATGGCGAAAAGCAAGATCCTCGAGCTCCCACTTCATCGTAAAAATCCCCAAACGATGGGCCAGTGGTGCGAAAATTTCCATTGTTTCCTTGGCTATTTCCTTTTGTTTCCCTTCCGGATGGAACTTTAAAGTTCGCATGTTGTGCAAACGATCGGCCAGTTTAATCAGAATTACTCTGATATCCTTGGCCATAGCAACAAACATTTTCCGCAAGTTTTCCAGCTGGTGTTCTTCTTTGGAGTGAAACTCTATCCTGCTGAGCTTAGTTACTCCATCGACCATCTGAGCTATTTCCGCCCCAAAGTTTTTTTCAACGTCTTCAAGAGTGACCTTTGTATCCTCCACGACATCATGAAGAAGCGCAGCCACAATCGAAGGTGTGTCCAACTCCAGACCGGACAGAATAACAGCAACGGCCAGCGGGTGCGTTATATATGGCTCCCCCGAATTCCGCTGCTGCCCTTGATGGGCTTTTAGTGCATAATGATAAGCCTTATCGACAATTTCCAGCTTGTCCTCCGGCTGATATTTTTTTAGCTTCTCCATAAGCTTTAGATAGGACAACCGCTACACCACCAGTTTCTCGAATACAACACTTATTCTACCATATCCAAAGGATAAATAGGGTTATTAAAACACTCCATAATAATATTGCTTTCTTCATTTAAAACACATTCGGCGAATTCACGAAATTCTTCCCATTCCTGCAAGCCCTCAGCATAACGTACCGATTCTTCAAGTTCAAGCTTACCCGGCGGCGGGGGTGCAAAATGAAGGTGTCTCCTGCCTCCCTCAACTTCACGCAGGATTAGACCCAGCTCTTCAAATATCGCCAGACAGGATGAAGCCGTCTGTTCGCGGAAAGAATTAGCACCCGCCTTTTGCAGTTCTTCGGCAATCTGATAGTTTGTCAATTCAAAGGGGTTCTCTTTGCGGGCCTTGTCTCGCAGTAAGAGATAAACCTTGCCTAATACATCTCTGGATGGCACGGTGCCGGACAAAATAAACTCATTCAGTTTTCTGTCCTTTTCCCCAAACAAAACATGCACACAGGCCTTTTGCCCGTTACGGCCGGCCCTTCCCGCCAACTGATTGAACTCCGTCCGGGAAAAGCACAAATGATAAAGTGCTACATGTTTGATATCGGGTATGTCGATCCCTTCGCCGAAGGCACTGGTTGTAACCAGCACCTTTAACACGCCCTGGCGAAAAAGCTTTTCCATTTCCCGACGGTGCTCGCTGCTTAGCCCACCATGGTAAAAACCAATTTCTTCCCGGGCCAAAGGATAGTAGAGCCTTAATTCACTGGCCAAGCTAAAGGCCTGCCTTCTGCTGTTGACATAAACAACCGTCCGTTCTCCTGCGGATACCAGCTTTAAAAGATAGGCCAGCTTATCTTTTTCCTCACGCCGATCAATAAGCGCCAGATTGTTCCGCTTATAATCCTCAATTATAACCTTAGTACACTCCAGATCTTCTTTGATCCTTTTAGCAACAAGCTCATCAGCCGTGGCAGTCACAGCCAGCGCAAGGGGTTTGCCCAATTTCCTCCAGTTTCCAGCCAATAGTCGGTAACCCTTGCGTTTAGCTTTTCCCAAATGATGTGCTTCATCAACCACAAATAATCCTATTCTTTCTGCCACCGCACTGAATTTATCAAAGTGACAGTCCAAAAACTCTGTTGTGGTCAAAACAACATCGACTTTGCCCTGCAGCATTTTAAGAAAAAACTTTTCCTTATCCTCTGCGGACATGGAGCCGTTCACTGCTGCCACGCTGACCCCGAGACCTGCCACTTTATTGCAAAAATGTCCCAGTTGATCATTAACCAGGGAACGCAATGGGTACACCACTATTGTCATTTTACCTTTCAGCAAGGCCTGCAAAGCGGCCATGGTTTGAAACACAGCTGATTTCCCTCGTCCCGTGGCAAAGATTACTAAGGAATTGTCCCCGTTCTTTAAGCCTTCAATCGCTTCCCGCTGCTTCTCATGGTACTCATATTCACCGAGGATGGCCTTCTTGACAGCCTCTTCCACCTCCCGGGCTGAAAGTGCGGCTAACTCTTCCTTTACTCTCTCAAAGCTTTCATCAGTTTCTGTTTTTTTAGCTTTTCTGACACAAAGCCTGACACCTAACTTATCCTTCTCGCGTCCTATGACACGGGTAACGTAAGCCTCATATTCTTTTCCTTCCTCTAATTCAGGGGCCAGTATTTTTGCCAATTCCGCATTCAGGTATCCGATATGATGATCCCCATAGTAAACAGCTAAGGCCTTTGGATCATTAGGGTTTTCGGGCTCCCGCTCAATTCTGACACTTTCTCCGTCCTCGATTCCCCTGATTACCTCCTGCCTTTTGGCAAAAGTTACCCCTACGACCTTTGTAAAGAATTCCTCCCGATCGACAACATCCTTTAAACAGTCGTCCTCTAACCATATTCCGCCTTCCAGATATAGCTTTTCCAAAAAAGAAAGGGGTAAGAAGGGATCATCAGGCTCCCCGGACTGTTTGATATCTTTAACGTTCAACTGCACCTGCACCCTGCCCTGCCAACTGTTTATTTCCGGGACAAACGCCACATCACAGTACTCCCATGAAACAATTGCTTCCTTCTTTTCCGCTGCCTGGAACATAATACCATCCAGAGGGGTATCACCATGCAAGAAGCGCATTTTGAGATGCTTGCCGTCGTTGCCGACTCCCCTGCATTCAGTAAGCTTACATCTTCTCAAAATCAAAAGGGGACCCGGATTACCTTGTCCGAAGGGTGCTAAGGCCTCTATCTCTTCAACGAGACCGGAAGTTATCTCCCCTGCGGAAATTTCCACATCTGCACGTAAAAGAGGCACAAAATCGCGAGGCTGTAACACCTTCGTTGCCCTGTCGTTTAAGGCCGTTAATAAGGAAGGTACCTTCTCCCTTGCGATCGACAAACCGGCAGCCATTTCGTGTCCACCGTAATTCAGCAAATGCTCATCGGCCGATTCCAAGGCTTCATATAAATGAAAACCCGGGATGCTTCGGGCCGAACCCCGGCCGATTTCTTCTTCCAAGGCAATCATTACTACCGGTCGGTAATATTTATCCACCAGGCGCGAAGCCACTATTCCGATGACGCCCGGATGCCAGCCTTCCTTAGCTACAACAAGCACTTTAGCTTCTGGCAAATTAACATTATCCTCAATTATAGCAACGGCTTCCTCAAATATTTCGATTTCCAGCCCTTGCCGGTTACGGTTCTCTTCCTCCATGATACCTGCCAGTTCAAGAGCCCGCTCATGATTTTCGGTCAAAAGCAGCTCTACCCCGAGCTCAGCCTTGCTTAAACGCCCGCAGGCGTTGATTCTCGGAGCTAAAACATATCCTATCCTTCCGGCGGTTATTTCTTTTCCTGCCATCCCGCTGACCTTCAACAGGGCTTCTACCCCCGGCCTTTCAGCCCTGGCCAGCACTTTTAGCCCTTCCTTGACCAAAATCCTGTTTTCACCTGTCAGGGGAACAACATCTGCCACCGTACCTAATGCCACCAAATCAAGGTTTTTACCGCAGAGGTCCTCCCGGCCAAAGCTTGCTGCAACAGACTCTGCAAGCTTGTAGGCTACCCCTACCCCAGCCA
Organism: Clostridia bacterium; assembly: GCA_018432615.1. GTDB lineage: Bacteria > Bacillota > Peptococcia > DRI-13 > SM3-B62 > SM3-B62. Next base: position 13,471 of record JAHDSQ010000027.1, on the reverse strand, counting down.
AGTCTTTCCACGGACTTTGCTCGGCTACCATACTTGGATCAATTACCGTCACAGCTTCCGGTAGCAATTCCGGAGCCTGATGGTGGTCGGTAATAATGACATCCATGCCATTTTCCTGGGCATAACGAACCTCTTCCCTTGAGGATATCCCGCAATCAACTGTTACAAGCAGGGATACGCCTTCCTTTACCAGACTCTCGACCGCAGCCATATTTAATCCGTATCCTTCATTTACCCTGTCCGGTATGTAATATGTAACGTTTCCGCCTAACTCACACAAGACCCCGACCAGTAGCGACGTTGAGGTGATCCCGTCAACGTCATAATCGCCGTACACCAAAATCTTTTCCTTCTCGGTCACGGCGTCAATAATCCTGCGAGTTCCGGCCTCGATCCCCGATATTTCTTGGGGTTTTTGTAAATCTTCCAAAGACGCATGCAGAAAGACATGAGCCTCATCAACAGTCGTTATCCCCCTGCTTACCAGAATATGCGCAACTGGATGAGCTATCCCCAATTCCTCCGCAAAGGAGGCTGCCAAACGAGTATCTGTTTTTTTTAGTTGCCAGATTCTTTTCTTCTGCATTCCCTTTTCCCTTCCTGTATAGACCAAAAAAGAGACACCAGTCTCTTTTTTTGATATATTTCTTCAGCTCAGGCCATTTATAATTATTCGTCTGTACTTTTTTCCTCAGCGGATTCCTCTGCTTCATCAACTCGCGTTTCTACCGGCATCTTCTCACCTGCGTCGGCTAACACCTTAGCATCGCTGGTTTCCTCGGCGCCTTTAATCATTGTCTCTAGTTTTTCCAGTTGCTTTTCCAAGTCCTTTTTCTTCCCGTCGAGTTGACGAATCTTAAACCAGGCCCCCACCTGTTTAAACAGACCTAAAAAGTAGAGAGCCAGCGCACCGACAATCGCGGAACCCAGTATCACAAGAACCAGTGAAACTGAAAATTGCCAGGCGATAAACCGTATGGTTACAATTTCCGTGTTCTGCACGGCAAAGACCGCTACCAACAAGGAGAACAACAGTGCAGTTATCAAATAAATTTGCACAACTCTCACCTCACATCATTAATTACCTAGACATATTCTCCTCAAATCGCAATTTTCCTGCCGCTTGTAGTTAACTTAAGCCCTTTTCGGCTCCTTGTGCTCTTCCGGCTTAAACTCGTACCACAGTGCACTCGCTATAAATATGGAGGAATACGCACCGCTGATAACACCAATCAGCATTGCTACCGCAAAATCCTTGATGGTTTCTCCGCCTAAAAAGATTAACGCTACCAGAATAAAGACAACCGCCAAGGTGGTATTGATAGACCGCACTAATGTCTGATTAACACTATTATTGATAATCTCAGATAAGGTTTCCTTTCTCCTGTTTTTGAGATTCTCCCTTATCCTGTCAAAAATAACTATCGTGTCGTTTATCGAGTATCCAATAATCGTCAATACAGCCGCCACAAAAGTACTTGTAACCTCATATTGCATGATTGAAAAGACCATGACCGTTATAAACACATCGTGCAACAAAGCCAGGATAGCTGCAATCCCAAATTTAAATTCAAAACGGATCGTGATGTATAATATCTGCAGCACAGCAGCAATGGCCAAAGCCAGCAAGGCGGCTCTTCTCAACTCACTGCCCATAACAGGCCCCACCTTTTCGCTGCGCAGCAAATCAAATTCTCCTATTTCATCCGTAAAACCTTGGTATACCTCTTCCAGCTTGTCCTGTTCAACCTCCGGCATCCTGATTATTATACTGCCGTCCCCGGCTTTTTGAATACTGCTGCCTCCGAGTTCGTAGCTTCCCAAGACTTCGCGTACCTGTTCTACTTCCACATTACTATCCTGAAAGTCAACATGGAGCAATGAACCGCCCGAAAAGTCTATGCCAAAGTTCAACCCTTGTGCAAAGAGGGAAGCAATCCCGATAATAATAAGGGCTGCGGATAGAATATACCAGTACTTTCTTTTCCCGATAATATCGATCTTCATCCTTATCCCCCCTATGCCCCAAACATTTTAATATTTTTAAAGATTTTTGCTTCCACAACCGTTTTCAGCATGAACCTGGTAAAAGTTATGGCCGTGAACATGCTGCAAATGATACCAATACTCAGAGTAACGGCAAATCCTCTGATTGTCCCGGTTCCCAAATAGAAGAGAACCGCCGCCGCAATCAAGGTGGTAACGTTGGAATCGAGTATTGTCTTAAAAGCCCTGGAAAAACCTGCATCAATTGCCGCTCGCAATGTCTTGCCGTTTCTCAGTTCATCCTTCAAGCGTTCATAGATAATAATGTTAGCGTCAACACACATACCCACCGACAGTAATAATCCGGCAATACCGGGCAAGGTCAGCGTTGCGTTTAAGGCGGTCAAAACCCCCAAGACAATCAGAGAATAGAGAATCAAGGAAATATCGGCAATAAGACCAGGCACACGATAGAATATTGGCATGAAGATCATAATCGCTAAAATTCCCCAAATCGCCGCATCCTTACTCTTTACAATCGAATCTGAACCCAATGTTGCACCGACGGTACGTTTTTCTATTACCTCCACAGGTGCCGGCAGTGCACCGGAACGCAGAAGCAAGGCAATATTCCTGGCATCCGCCAGATCTTCATAACCGGTAATCCTGGCCTCGCCACCCGGTATCTTTTCATTGACATAGGGAGCTTGGATTACTTCCTCATCGAGAAAGATGGCAATAATCCTGTGCTGATCCCTGCTATCCGGATACTGACTTACTAACTCCCCTGTTACGTCTGCAAATATCTCAGTACCTTCCTCATCAAATTCAAGAAGCACAATAGCTTCGCCCGTATTAGGGTCCTTTGCTTCCTCAGCTTCTTTTAATTGTTTCCCCGTCAGTATAACCTCTCCGTCATACTTTCTAAACTCAAGCTGAGCCGTCTTACCAATGATGGAAATTGCCTCCTCAGGGTCTTCCACCCCAGGAAGTTCAATCAAGACACGGTTATCACTTTCCTTTTGAATAATTGGCTCCGTAACACCTAAACTATCCACCCTGTTCCTCATAATAGCTATGATCTGATCCATGTCCCTTTCCGTAACCGAGCCCTGGGCCTCAAGCCTGACCTGGACTCCTCCCTTTAAATCAAGACCAAGTTGGATGCTATCCTTGAGAGGATTAACTGCCAAAAACGCAGCTGTAATTATAAGGGCAAAGATACCCAAAAGCATTACAACCTTCCCCCACTTCATAACGGGCTTCTCCTCCTTAACAGCGATATTTTATCAAAACAATAAATCATTCACACTGAATCATTATATTCTTCCGTCAAATCCATGTCAAATACAAGCTCACTGCATTTACCAAACATTTTCTGGTAAACCGCCTATAACATTCTTGCATTATTTACCATGATGGAAAACCTGCTTTCTAAATATGCTGCAGCTCTGCGACACATCATCATCCTCTGCATGAATATCTCAAAGTATTCAATAACAGGTACTATTTTAGTATCTATTGTCAAATCCAACGTTACCATCCGTTCACTGCCATCAACAAGCAGTTGGGAATTAACTACCGCATAATTGACCCGGTCATGAATATCAAACTTTGCATAATCCCTATTCCTGACCCGCGAACGGTGAACATCTGATTTGTCAGCCAACACCACAGCAGCCGTGATAGTGTTTACGATCTCCCCTTCTCCTTCGTCATGATTTCCGACCGCACCGATCACAAGAGCTACCTCTTTATAAGGCATATCCATTCTGGTAAGGATATTGTAGGCAATTGCGGCTCCTGACTGACTATGATTATAGCGGCTTACCACATTACCGATATCATGGAGAAACCCGGCAATTGCCGCCAATTCCGCTAGTCTTTCCGGATACGCGAACTGAAGTAATATCTCCCTTGCTTTCCCCGACACAATTCCGATATGTCGCAAACCATGCTCTGTATACCCCATCTCCGCCAGGTGCACATTAGCCATTTCAATATAACAAAGTACTTCAGGATCATCCTTGATTTCTTGCAGGGTAACCATCAAAAACCTCCAGTCACAACATCTTTTCCGGAACGCAAAAATACTGACCGTTGGCAAATACTTGCTTCAGTCGGCGTTTGCTCCACAACAATATATTTACATCTTCACCTGTTTTTTATCCATATCTCTTTTGCCGGGTGAACAGAAAGGCGCAGCACAGCTGCGCTTTCCTCATCCCGTCAATTTCCTTCTTCGCGACTTTTCCGCTTATTCTTCAACGGTTTCCTCGTCTTCGCTTTCTTCCTCTTCAAGGTCTTCAACGATAACGGTACCCACAGCTCCACGCTGCATTGATACGCGTACATTAGGAGCAATTTCTAACACAATATCCTTTTCTCCTAACTTAGCTATAGTTCCGTAAATACCACCAATGGTTACGACCTTGTCTCCCTTTTCTAAACTGTTCAGGAGTTCTTCACGCTTTTTCTTCTGCTTCTGCTGTGGCCTGACCAACAGAAAATACATCAGGGCAAAAATCAGAACTAATGGCATAAAGGAAGTCATGCCTTCCATATCTATCCCTCCTTATCGTTACAAAATAACAAATTTTATTATACCTCATTTTTATAGCAATTACCATTGTATTTGCTATAAAATTCCTCTCTAAAGCTTAAAAGGTCATCATTTGATATCGCTTCCCTTATTTTTTGCATCAGTTCCAAAAGAAAGTGAAGGTTGTGGATCGTTGTCAACCGCAAACCCAGAATCTCATCGACATTGAATAAATGCCGGATATAAGCCTTGGTAAAGTTCCGACAGGCATAGCAACCACACTCCGCATCCAAGGGCGAATGATCATTCTTATACAAGGCGTTTCTTATGACAATTTTCCCTTGGCCGGTAAAGACCGTGCCGTTTCGCGCTATTCTGGTAGGCAAAACGCAATCAAACATATCTATCCCCCGCAATACCCCTTCCAGCAGACAATCCGGCGAACCGACACCCATCAAGTAACGAGGTTTATGAAAGGGCAAAAACGGAACAGTTGCCTCCAACATATCGTACATCAGAGGTTTTGGTTCTCCCACACTAAGCCCTCCTATGGCATACCCCGGAAAATCCAAAGATACCAGGTCTTTTGCGCTTATCTCCCTTAAATCCTTATACATACCACCCTGGACGATTCCAAAAAGCGCTTGCTCCTCTTTATCATGTGCCAACAGGCAGCGTTGGGCCCAACGCGTCGTCCTCTCCATGGCTTCTTTAGCATAATCATAAGATACCGTATGAGGCGGGCACTCATCAAAAGCCATCGCAATATCGGCCCCCAGTGCCATTTCAATCTCCATCACCTTCTCCGGCGTGAAAAAATGTTTTGAGCCGTCTATATGGGAGCGGAATTCCACCCCTTCCTCCGTTATTTTTCGCAAGTCACCTAAACTGAAAACCTGAAAACCCCCGCTATCCGTCAGGATCGCTCCCGGCCAAGCCATAAAGGAATGCAGGCCTCCGGCTTCTTTAATCAGTTCATGGCCCGGACGCAAATAAAGGTGATAAGTATTACCCAGTATTATCCTGGCCCCTACCTCCTCTAATTCCCTGGGAGTCATGGCCTTGACCGTTGCCCTGGTTCCTACGGGCATAAACACCGGCGTGTCGATTGTCCCATGGGGTGTGTGCAGCTTTCCTAACCGCGCTCCTGTATTGACCTCTGTTTTTATAACCTCATAGCTGAACTTAGACAAATTTGTTTTCCTCCTATATCAACAGCATGGCATCCCCAAAACTAAAGAAACGGTATTTCTCACGTACCGCTTCCTCATAAGCCTTTAATATCCCCTCTCTTGTAGCAAAAGCACTGACAAGCATGAGCAGCGTGGACTTAGGCAAATGAAAATTAGTCAACATACCTGAAATCACCTTGAACTCGTAGCCGGGATAAATAAAAATGTCCGTACTCCCTTTCCCTGACAGAACTCTGCCCTTTACAGAAGAACTCTCCAGTGTCCTAGTGGCTGTAGTACCAACGGCAATGACCCTTCTTCCTTCCTGCAGGGCCAAGTTGATCCGGTCGGCGGCCTCATCACTTATTTCATAATACTCCTCATGCATCCTATGCTGTGTTATATCCTCTGTCTTCACCGGTCGAAAGGTGCCTAGACCCACATGGAGCAAAACCTCAACCCATTCCACACCATGTTCCTTCACCTTTTCCAATAACTGCGGCGTAAAATGCAACCCTGCCGTCGGCGCTGCTGCCGAACCGGGGTGCTGGGCATACACGGTTTGATAACGCCGCGGGTCAACCTCCTTATTATGAATATAAGGCGGTAGTGGCACCTGTCCCAACCTGTCAAGCAACTCCTCAAAAACACCTTCGTATCTAAACTCCAAGATGCGACCTCCAGCGGGGGTCGTTTCAAGGGGTCTAGCTGTTAATTCACCCTTCCCGAAATATAGTACGGTATCCTGCTTTACCCTCTTTCCCGGACGCACCAAGGCCTCCCAACATCTCAGATCGAGCCTGCGCAAAAGCACCACTTCGATCAAGGCTCCCTCTTTATTCTTCCGGCCAAACAACCGGGCAGGTATAACCTTAGTATTGTTGGAAACCAACACATCTCCCTTTTTCAGGTAATTAAGTATTTCCGGAAACCGCCGATGCTCGATAAACAATGCTTTATTAACAACCATCAGGCGTGAGCCGTCACGGCTGACCGCCGGCTCTTGAGCAATAAGCTCCGGTGGCAAATTGTAATCGAAATCCGCTAAACGCATTATTCTCCATCCTTTATTATCTTCAATATATCCAATCGCACTATAAAGCCGGAGCAATCCTTAGACGCCCGTCATTTCTATTTTGATTGTAGAAGTGTTCGATTATTCTTTGATAATTCATGCCTTCGGCAGCCATCCCGATAGCGCCCCATTGGCTCATGCCAAGACCGTGACCGTAACCCTTCCCCTTGATTGTCACCTTGGTAAAGCTTTTCGGTACTGCTTTCGTTCCCTCTGCCGATAGAACATAATAGCTCGCATTGCTGCCGTTCAAAGCGCAGATCTGACCTTCCGCATTGACGGCCTTCATATTCTGCGTATTATTGTGAACCTCTACTAAACCAAGGGCATCCCAAATCCCCACAGTGGAGTCCATTACTATCTCAAACAAGGTACTCTTTAAACCGAGAACAGATCGGATACCATCCTTAAATAAACTCTTGACTCCACTTGTCCCAACAACATCCAATTTTGTTACCCTTCCCGACTGAGTCCGGATGTTTTTGTAACCCCCTCTTGCAGGGTCAACAGCCCAGCAACCGACCGTGATATCGGTTACTGCTCCCACATTTGTTATATTGCCCAATTCAGAAGTTGTAAACGTCTTTTCCCATTGATAGGTATCCGCCGGCCATCCCCCATCCTTGGCTATTGCCAGAACATAAGCATCCTGAGGTACAGGAACAGGGTTCAGGTAAGGAATACTTGCATCCCAAACATTTTCGGGACTTTCCGTATAGCCGCCGGAATTGGCGTGAAAAAAGGCTTGTATAACGCTGTTGTCATAATATATTACTAAACCCTTTGTCTCATTGACCGCCTGCTTCACAAGGGGATTTGCTGTTTCTTCGGCATCATACCCCCCGTAAAACTGCCACTGTGTAGAAATCCCCAAGTCATAATTAAGCTGAGGATTTTTCTTATAATAATAAGCATAGGTCCGGGAAACTACCGCTTGAGCCTTATATGCCTCAAGCAATCCTCTCGTCCCCATTTCCGCGCCCACAACTCCGTAGAGATACTGCTCGATATTGATAACACCAATGATATGTATAGTCCCGTTTAAGTTTTGAACCAACAAATCTCCCCTATACCTTTTACCTTTAAAAGAAAAAAGATTCAACTGAGCAGCGTCTTTTTGGCGCAAAACAAGCAGTGAACCAACCGATCCCTCTACCAGCGCCCCGTTATATGATAATTGGATATTTGCCGCACCCTTAGGCGCGACAACCCAAGTCCCGGTTCCCGTATTTGGCGTAATGACACGTTGGGTCACATAATCAACAAGTTCATAGCTTCCCTGACAGGCAGCAAACTCGGCTGAGGAAAGTTTAACACCCAACGCCACCCGCAAGGAGTCCTGAGGACAGTCGAAACACACTCCTGCAGCCATTTGCGGGGTAATTGCCATGACAATTACGGCCAAGACAAGAACAATACATACCTTCATACTATTGTGATATATTTTCATTGTCTACCTCCCAAAGCAAATCACCGGCGCAAAATGAGATTCAGAATTATGGTCAAGACCACACTGACGATGAGGCAAGTTGCAAGAGGGAAATAAAAAGAAAAGTTTCCCTTGCTATAGAAAATATCCCCCGGCAAATGACCTAATCCGCTGATTTTACCTAACAACATAATGACCAGTCCGACCAGAACCAATAATGCGCCTATCCCTGCGATGACCTTGCCGAACGAAGTGAAATCAGGCAACATATGCCTCGCCCCTTTTCACATTGCCATCGTTTCTCATCTTTTATCCCCCTTGGATTTCTTTCCTGCTTTTGCGTACCGCTCTTTTTCACTGTAAATACACCCACAGTATTGCTGTCGGTACATCTCTTCCTCCTTGGAAATGATAACGCTATCCCGGTAGCCCGGTCGAAAATCCTGATAATAAAAGGCTATCCCCTGCTCATTGCCGATCGCCGTCCCTATTTCCCTGATCAGGTCATGCTTTTGCATAGGGCTGACCAACAGCGTGGTGGTGAAAGCATCAAAACGTCCTTTACGAGCCACCTGGGCGGCCTTGCGCAACCGCATGTCATAACAAACACTGCAACGGTTTCCTTCTCTGAAGGATACCCGACGCAGGAATTCTTCTAGCTCATACTCATCATTTATAATAGAAGGAACTCCTTTATTTTCAACGTATTGCGTAAAGGTGTCCAACCTCTTAATAAACTCGGTATAGGGATGAATATTTGGATTGTAAAAGTAGGCATATACCTCATGTCCCGCTTTTTGCAGTTCAGAAAGCGGCGAGATGGCACAGGGTCCACAACAGGAATGCAAAAGGATCTTCATCTTTTATCATGACCTCCCCATATCGGCAGTGTTCTCACCACAACGTCGATTCCGTTTTCTCATCCCGCTCATCTTCAATATTTAAATGGTGATAAGCTAAGGATGTTGCTACTCTGCCCCGTGGGGTACGCTGGATAAAACCCAGTTGCAGCAAAAACGGTTCATAAACATCCTCAATCGTCGATGTCTCCTCGCTGATTGAGGCCGCCAGCGTGTCAAGACCTACCGGTCCACCCTTGAATTTTTCGATAATAGTTAAAAGCATTTGCCGGTCAATAGCATCCAGACCCAGATTGTCTACTTCCATAATGTTAAGGGCGTAATTAGCCAGTTCACGGGTTATCAGTTTCTCGCCTTTTACCTGGGCAAAATCACGTACCCTTTTCAATAAACGGTTGGCGATACGCGGAGTCCCCCTGGCCCTTTTGCCGATCTCAGAAGCACCTGTCTCATCAATCCCGATGTCCAGAATCCTAGCTGCCCTTTTGACGATTGTTACAAGCTCTTCTTCTTTGTAGAAATCCAGTCGACTGATTACGCCAAACCTATCCCTTAACGGTGCCGTCAAGTTACCGGCTCTGGTTGTTGCGCCAACCAGTGTAAAGCGGGGCAAATCCAAACGTATGGAGCGTGCACTTGGCCCTTTCCCGATCATAATATCCAGGCAATAATCTTCCATGGCCGGATAAAGAACTTCCTCTACAGAGCGGTTTAAACGATGAATCTCGTCGACAAACAAGATATCCCCCGGCTGCAGGTTCGTCAGTATTGCCGCAAGGTCTCCGGGCCTTTCAATAGCCGGTCCCGAGGTGGTCTTAATCTGTGCTTTCATTTCCATGGCTATGATATTGGCAAGGGTAGTCTTCCCAAGCCCGGGCGGTCCGTAAAGCAAAACATGGTCCAAGGCTTCTTGCCTCTGCCTGGCTGCCTTGATAAATACCTCCAGATTGGCTTTGACCTTTTCCTGTCCGATATAGTTACACAGTCGGCTGGGCCTAAGCTTTTGCTCTTCCATTTCTTCTTCTGTCAGATTGGGCGAAACAACTCTCTCTTCCGGCATTTATTCTCCTCCATTATCTATCCTCAAGCCAAATTTTTCAAAGCAGCACGAATCAAATCTTCACTCGTGACATTCTCATCCTCAGGCCCGGGTAGGGGAACAGCCTTTTGCGCCTCCAAAGGAGTATACCCCAGGGCTACCATGGCTGATATTGCCTCACCCCTGGCATCTTTCGCCAAACCGGAAGAGGAAATGTCACCCGCTGAAATAACCTGCGTATCTTTACTCAATTTATCCTTCAATTCCAAGATAATACGCTGAGCCGTCTTCTTACCGACGCCCGATATATTCGTTAGTATGGCAGCATCTCCCAAAACTATCGCCCTTTTCAAATCCTGTGATTTCAGACCGGAAAGAATCGTCAGGGCTAACTTGGGACCTATGCCGGATACGGATAACAAAACGGTAAATATCTCCTTCTCCTCAGTGGTTGCAAACCCAAATAAGCTTAATTCATCTTCACGAACATGTAAATAAGTAAAGAGGGTTATCTCTTTTTCACCAGCTCGTAATACCTCGAGGGTCGAACCCGGCACAAAGATACGGAACCCGATACCCCCTGTCTTTACGACAACATAGTTAGCACCCTTGTGTACTAACTCCCCCTGAATAAAATCCAGCAACAACTTCCCCTCCTAAAGTCAAACACAGTATTAATTTGCGTGACATTAATATGCGCGCAAAAGAGAATTAAACGAATTGCCGTGACAAATGGCAATTGCCAAGGCATCGGCAGCATCGTCCGGTTTAGGTATTTTGTCAAGATTCAAAATCGACTTGACCATATACTGCACCTGTTTCTTATCTGCCCGACCGTAGCCAACCACAGCTTGTTTTACCTGCAGAGGAGTATATTCGGAAACTATCATTCCCCTCAAGCAAGCCGTTAACATCACCACACCTCGTGCATGCCCAACGGTCAGAGCTGTTTTGACGTTTTTATTAAAAAACAGCTGTTCAATCGCCATGTGCTCAGGCTGAAATTTTTCGATAATCTCGGTTAAACCTGTGTGAATAAGACGCAGCCTTTCCGGAGTATCCATTTCTTTCCCGCTGCGAATCACACCGTATTCAATCGGTTTAAACCTGTTTCCATTTTGCTCTAAAACACCGTATCCCGTAATAGCTATCCCGGGGTCAATACCTAAGATAATCATGTTTTCACCCCATTTATCCCCCAGGATTGTATTCTCCACAACAAACGAATAATCCTCCTCTTAACTTTTCCGTCAAGCCGAAGGAAGGACTATTCCGAAAAACTGTCTAAAATTGCCACAAGCTCGTCCCAACTGATGAATTCAAACAAACCTTCTCGTATCTTGTTTTGGATTTCGGCAGGAAGCTTCGTTATCTCTATTCCCGTTTTCCTGTACAATCCTCCGTCTTTGCCCACAGCCGACGGTCCTGAATAGATCTCAATATACCGCCCATCCTCATCTACTTCCAAGTGCCACATTTTTTGATGCAACGGACAAAGTCCTGTTTTTGTCCTCACCAAAACCAAGCTGTCCTTTTGCCATAAAACCTTCCAGCCCGCAGCTTCCGGATATCGAGCCAGCACCTCACTTTCAGAAAGGTTGTCCAGTTCCCTCCTGGCAGCACCTTGAAGCACGGTATCCTCCCAACATGACAATCCGTGTTCCTTGCAAATCTCATATTGTTCCCGTAAAAAGACCTTCATCTCAGGCAAGATGCTTTTTTTTATCGCCGGTACAACAGTTTGTTCGGTTTCTTGTTCTTTATCTCCCGCTGTGACAGACATATAAACGTAAACTGTGAAAAAACTAAGAAAGGCAACCATCACAAACCAGATGTAAAGATGTTTGTATTGTTTTAAAAACATGGCAATAATCCCCTTAGCCTTTTTACCGTGATTATTGCCCAAGTCCCGCTAACTTAAACATCTATCCTGTTTACAGCTGCTCCATAACCTCGTCCGGAATATCAAAATTCGTATAGCTGTCCTGCACATCTTCGTGATCCTCCAGGATATCCATCAGATTCAAGATCTTTTTCGCCTGTTCTTGATCCGTAACCTCCACTGTGGTATCCGGAACCATTGTCACATCAGCACTCGAAAGTACCACACCTTTTCCCTCCAGGCCTTCCTTAACCTTCTGAAAGTCCTCCGGCGCAGTAACGACCCTTAATTCCTCTTCATCAGACGTTTCAATATCTTCGGCCCCTTCCTCCAGCGCCAACAGCATCAAATCGTCCTCGTCCATCTCCAAGTCCTCTTTACGAATAACGATTATTCCTTTTTTCTTAAACATCCAGCCGACACAACCAGTCTCGCCGAGACTTCCCCCGTTTTTCGTGAAAATATGGCGTATTTCCCCGGCTGTTCTGTTACGGTTATCGGTTAAAATATTTACCATCACCGCAACACCCGCCGGCCCATATCCCTCATAGACCAGTTCTTCGTAATTTTTATCATCCTGGCCTCCGGCGCCTTTTTGAATTGCTCTCTCGATATTATCGTTGGGCATATTGGCGGCTTTGGCTTTTTGAATGGCAATTTTCAAGCGGAAATTGGCCTCAGGATTTGCCCCGCCCATTTTTGCCGCAACAATTAACTCTTTACCCAGCTTGGTAAATACCTTCCCTTTGATGGCGTCCTGCCTTCCTTTTCTGTGCTTGATATTAGCCCATTTTGAATGTCCGGACATAACAAGTACCCCCTTTATCAACGTATACTATTATAAACCACCAATCTATAAAAGGGCAAAAGAAAAATGCCGTTTATAGGCATTATCTTGATTCTATTACTTCTATCTTTTCTAATGCTTGTTCAAAACAGTCCCGGTATTTTGCCAGGTCCTTTTCATCACCCTTTTGTAAATATTCAATAAGGTGGACATAGGATGAAGCAGCCTTAGCCAGTGATTCTGCCAATTCTTCCTCCCCTATTTCTTTTGCTTTAACACCTGCTTCGGAAATACTACTCCAAATCTTTCGTGCCAATTCCACGTCATTTTTCTCAATAGCCTTATCGGTCAACTCGATAACATCCTGAATAAGCTCCGGACTATACTTGACATTCTCAATTGCCTTGCCTGTACAACCGCTTAAAAACAGGGCAATCATCAGAAGAACTAACAATGGTGTTAATTTCTTCATTTTGTCACTCCTCGTTATGAAAAATTAGAGGTAAGATATTATATTCAACAAGCTCTTATTTTTCCCTTTTTTATTTTTAAAGAAAAATTAAATTCCTGGCGACGGCATACTCTCCCAGGCCAAAAGACCAAGTACCATCTGCGCTGAAGGACTTAACTGCCGTGTTCGGGATGGGAACGGGTGTGGCCCCTTCGCTATAATCACCAGGAAATCTTAAACATTAAATT